>JAPPMO010000069.1 GCA_028873975.1 Chloroflexota bacterium | reverse complement strand
TGGGGTAGAATACGGCAGTGGCTCGCGTCAGTAGCGGACAAGCCTTGTAGGGGCGACCTTGTAGGTCGCCCGCAAACAGAAATGACCTTTTGTATTTCTCAGTAGATTCAACAAAGTAATTGAAATCCGAATAATTTACGAATTGTAGGGGCGTTTCGCCGAAACGCCCGCAAAATATATTCCTCTGTTGGTTTTCTCTGTGCGCTCTGTGTTCTCTGTGTTTAGATTTTCGTTGCATGACTTACTTGTAACTACTTCTGTGCCTCTGTGGCAAAAAAAATGACGCGACTGCGCCCCAAGACGGCCGCGCGCCACTCAAGTCTCGAGCAAGCGATCCAGGTCGCCGCCATCATCAGTCAGACTGCGGAAACGCTCGACAAATCCCGCAACCGTGAAATCATGATTCTGCGTGCCAATTTGCTCCAGCGCAAAGGTTGCGGACAAGGCGCCAACTTTGGCCGAGGCCTCCAGCGGAAGACCGCGCGCGATACCCGCCATCAGCCCGGCCCGATAGGCATCGCCGGCGCCGGTCGGGTCTATGATTTTACTGGGCGCGAATGCTGGAATCTCCATTGCCTCGCCCGCGGTATAAACGGTGGATCCATTTTCGCTCGCTGTAACGATCAGAATCTCGATCTGATCGCGCAGTTCATCAAGCGTCAAGCCGGTTTTGCTGCAAATCACGCTCGCCTCATAAGCATTCACCACCATCAGACGCGCGCCGAGCATGCCGCGCCGCAGCGCTTCCCCGCCGAGGCGCGGCGCCTGCTGGCTGGGGTCATAGACAAAAGGAATCCCGCGCGCCCGGCATTCATCGGTCAGCTTGACCATGGCCACAGGATCATTGGGAGAAACGACGACCATATCGGGACATTCGCTTGTGACATCAGCCAAAGAATAGTTACGGGCGAGGTTCATGGCTCCGCCGTAGAAGAAAGCCAACTGATTGTTGTCCTCATCGGTATTGCCAAAGAACGAGGCGGTTAAGACTTCATCAATCTGGACCACCGTGCTGCAATCGACGCCCTTGCCTTCCAGCCACTGTCTGTATTCGCCGAAATCGCCGCCGACCGTGCCCATCAGCTTCGGGCGCATGCCGAATTTGGCCATGGTGTAGGCGATATTAGCCGCCGCCCCTCCCCAATGTTTGCTCATGTCGTCGACCAGAAAGCTGAGACTGATGTGATCGAGAGCGTCGGCAATGAAGTACTCTTTGAAGCGGCCCGGGAAGCGCATCAGATAGTCGTAAGCGATTGATCCGGTAATGACTATTTGCATGGCTGTATCCCGTTTCTGTAACGCAGAAATCGCAGGCAAGGATTATAACGCAATTCCGAATCACATGGTTAGAAGCGCCGAACTCGGGGTGCATTTCAGATTATTGGCAAGCCAAGCGATTTTGCCCGGTCGAAAGCATGACCAAACCCGCCAACTCAAATTTCACAATGGATATCCTTCGCGTGATGCTGGCGGGGGACTGGCTGGATATGGCGAAACTGGGGCGGGTCAACCTGGCGGAATGCGATTAGAGCGGCTCTCCCGCGACAGCGCGCGCCAAACTAATGTGATACGGCGGTCTTGCGATGCCGTTTTCCGTCACGATGCCGCTCAGATAGCGCTGGGGCGTGACGTCAAAAGCCGGATTGCGGGCGCGAAAAGTCGCCGGCACAATCGGATTGCCATAAGGCGTCGTGACTTCGTCCGGGCTGCGCTCCTCAATGGGAATTTCGGCCCCGCTGCTCAAACTTAGATCGATGGTGGAGGTTGGGGCAACGGTGTAAAAGGGGATGCCATGCTCCTTCGCCAATATCGCCAGCTGATAGGTGCCGATCTTGTTGGCGAAGTCGCCATTGGCGGCGATGCGGTCGGCGCCGACCAGGATGATATCGACCTCGCCCTTGCCCATATAATAGCCGGCCGCGGTATCCGGAATAATGTCATAGCTGATCCCAAGCTGCTCCAGCTCCCAGGCGCTCAAGCGCGATCCCTGCAAACGGGGGCGGGTCTCGTCCAGCAGAACGTGAATCCGTTTTCCCCGCTCAAATGCCGCGCGTATCACGCCCAGGGCAGTGCCATAATCGACAGTCGCCAAGGCGCCGGTATTGCAGTGATGCAAAATGGTCGCCCCGTCCCGCACCAGCGCCGCGCCATTGCTCCCCATGCGGCTGTTTATCGCGACGTCATCGTCCGCGATCCCCTGCGCGGCTCCCAGTAAAACCTCGCGCATGTCATCCGCGCTCTTGAACTCGCCGCTGACGGCAATTTCCATCAGCTTGTCCACCGCCCAAGCCAGGTTTACCGCGGTCGGCCGCGCCGCCTTTAGCAGCTCGGCCTGGACTTGAAGCGCGTCAATGAGAGCCTCAACTGTCGCCGCTGCGCTCTGACGCGCTGCCAATGCCATGCCGAATCCGGCCGCGGCGCCGATGGCCGGCGCGCCGCGCACAGTCATATCCCGGATGCTTTCGGCGACCGCTTCTGCCGTTTTCAGCCGAACAAAAGCCAATTCCCAGGGCAGCGCCCGCTGATCTATCATTTTGACGGCGTCGCCGTCCCATTCTACTGTTCGCATGCGCCTAAGCCAGTTTCGCTAGCTCGCCCCGTCTATAATCGTCGCCAACTGCTCGAAATTGGGCTGCTTGCCGAAGGGGAAGGGCTGCGGAAAACCATCGCCATAGCGCACAAATACCGTGGGCGTGCCCGTCACGCCTAGCTGGTTCGCCAACTGCAGATCCTTATTCACCTGATCGGCGTCGCGCGTGCATGTCAACAGTTCGGCGTAGGACATGTCCATCCGCTCGGCGAAGATGCGCGACGAGTTGTCGCTGAATTGGCGCGCGCTGGCGATTTCGTACAAAGCGTCATGCGCGTTCCAGAAGGAACCGGGGCGCAGGCTTTCCGCGCATTCAGCCAGTTTGGCCGTCTGCCAGGAATAACTGGGGTCGACAACCGGGGTGAAGCGATACTCAAAGCGCGCCAATCCCTTCGCCACGTATTCCGAGATCAGCTTCTCAACGTGTGCCTTGTAGCGCTGGCAGTGCCCGCAGAGGAAGTCCTCAAAAGCCACGATGGTCACTGGCGCGCCGGGATCGCCCAGTACAAAACCGCCGTCGGGCTGGCGTTCCTGGGGGATCTGGGAGTAGTCATAGGCATCCGTGCTGCCGGCGCTCTGGTTGGAGATCAAGACAAATGCCGCCGCCACAGCCGCCGCGATAACGACGACAGCGACAACGATGAGCCTTGTCCGTTTGACGGAGTTCTTGCTTTTCGATTCAACTGTCACGTTTAGTCCCTCGCCAATTCTTCATTTTCCTTCTCTTAGGCTAGTTCAGCGTCTTTGATCGCTCAAGCCCCCAAAGCAGGCTTGCAGCGCCAATTCTGTCAAATCGTACAATCGAATGACGCCCCCGTCAATCACCTGCGACTTGGATAGCGCGTTTCAGATTATTGGCAATTAACCACCGAGGACACCGAGGGTCGCGTAGACACTGACCGGCAGCGCCGAGATTTAAGCTCTTGCCTGCCAAAAAGGAGGCGATGTAGGGGCGTTTCGCTGAAACGCCCGCAAACAGAAATGATCTTTTGTATTTCTCTGCGCTCTCAGTAAAACCAACAAAGTCACGCTAATGCGCTCCAAAATAAAAGTCGCCGGTAGGGGCGAGCCTTGGCTCGCCCGCAAAATGGAGACATCTACTAGGGTTTTCTCTGTGCGCTCTGTGTACTCTGTGTTTAGATTTTCGTTGCATTACTTACTTGGACTTACTTCTGCCTCTGCGGCGAATCCCCCCGTACCCGCGCGACCCTATAGTCGCCCCGCGCTAGCACATTTGTGCTAATCTCCCTTCACCGCAGACACAACGAAAGGACCTCCCGCCATGCCAGCCAGCTACAGCCTCGATGCCAAAATCGAGGCGCTCAACCTGCTCGACCAGCACGACAACGACTTCCGCCTCGTCAAATCCCGCCTCCAAATCCCGCTCAAAACCCTAAGAGGCTGGCTCGCCGACCAGGACAGGCTCCGACAGCGTTTCGAGGACCGGCAATACCGCCACTTCGCCAACCTCAAACTGGAACTGCTCAAGGACATGCTCGAGACATCTTGCGACATCATGCGGAAAATCAAGAGCGGCGACCACGAAGGCATCGCCGTCAGCCAGCTCGCCTACACCCTGTCCACCCTGATCAG
This sequence comes from Chloroflexota bacterium, assembly GCA_028873975.1. Classification (GTDB taxonomy): domain Bacteria; phylum Chloroflexota; class Anaerolineae; order Aggregatilineales; family Phototrophicaceae; genus UBA6055. The sequence continues at coordinate 38,815 of JAPPMO010000069.1, read as the reverse complement.
TCACAGCAAGCAACTGGAGGAAAGCTTTGAAGATCTGGCGCCGAACGCCCAAATGGAGACAGAACCAGCCAACCGCATCCGATATGTCGACCACGATCACCTGCCGGCTGCCCCACCCCGGGCAGCTGGAAATCCTCAAAAGCCCCGCCCGCTTCAAGGTCCTGGCTTGCGGGCGGCGCTGGGGCAAATCGGAATTGGGGCTGATCGACATCCTCAGAGCCGCCCACCTGGAGCACAAACGCTGCTGGTGGGTCGCGCCCACCTACCAGATGGCGGGGCAGATCTGGCGCGATCTGGTCAAGTCCGTCAAACACCTGACAAACGTCGTCATCAGCCAAAGCCAAAGGCGCATCGAGCTGCCAAAAGGCGGCGAGATCGCCATCCGCAGCGCCCATAATCCCGACAAGCTGCGCGGCGCCGGTCTCGATTTCGTCATCCTCGACGAAGCCGCCCGCATGCCCGCCCAAATCTGGCACGATGTCATCCGGCCCATGCTGGCCACATCACGCGGCGCCGCCCGCTTCCTCAGCACGCCCAAGGGCCGCAACTGGTTCTGGGAACGCCATCGCGACGGGCATGACCCGCTGCAAGCAGACTGGGCGGCTTTCGATTTCAGCACCGCCCAGTCCGACCTGGTCGACCCCGCCGAATTGGAAAGCATCCGGCAGAACACCGCCGAACATATCTGGGAGACCGAATACGAAGCTAAATTCAGCGATGACCGCGGTCAGGTCTTCCGCCGCGTTGCCGAAGCCGCCGCGCCCGCGCCCTATGACGAGCCCCGGCCGGGTCATGCCTATGTGGCCGGGGTCGATTGGGGGCGCAGCAAAGACTACACCGCCATCGCCGTGATTGACGCGGCAAATGGCAAAATGGTGGCGCTGGAACGCTTCAATCAGGTCGGCTGGGAACTCCAGCGCGACCGCCTCGCGCAAATCGCGGCCAAATGGCGCCCGCAAGTCATCTGGGCGGAAGCCAACAGCATCGGCGAACCCAATATCGACGCCCTGCTCCGCGAGGGCTTGCCAGTGCGCCGCTTCTACACCAGCGCCAAAAGCAAATCCCCGCTCATCGAAGCCCTGTCCCTGGCCATCGAACGCAACGATATAACCCTCCTCGACGACCCCGTCCTGCTGGGCGAACTGGCCGACTACCGCTTCGATCGCCTGCCCAACGGAAGCTATCGCTACGGCGCGCCGCCCGGCAGCCACGACGACACCGTCATCGCCGCCGCCCTGGCTTGGTACGGCGCCCAACACACAAGCCGCAACATCCTCGACTTCGCCTGACCGCCGGGGAGCAAACGTAGCATGTACGCGCTTGAAAACCGCTGTTATCGATACTTTCATCATCAGAAAACACCAGTTGATGCAACGTCGAATCAAGCTTCCCCCTATTGCTATGGGGGGATTGAGGGGGGTAGACCGAAGGCGAGCGCCGGTCTGCAAATACCGGACGGGGGCGACCGACCCGCAGTGTCTTCGCGCGACGCCGGCTCGCCCGCAAAACCTGGCCGAATCGGTAGGGGCGACCCGGTGGGTCGCCCCACCATCAAAATCTCTGCGCTCTCTGCGTCCTCTGTGTTTAGATTTTGTTGCACAACTTACCTGCACTTATATTTCTACATTCGTGGTGAAAAAACACCACTGGCAGGGAGGAGATACCCCCCGTATACATACGCTATCTATACTGTTGCCCGAAAACAGGGCAACTTCGGAAATCAAAGGCGCAATTCCGCTTCGCAGAGCGCTCGCGCCAAAATAACGGACAAGCCTTATAATGGAATTGCATCCTCCGCACGACAATGAAGGAGCGACCTGGATATGCGCATGATCGATATTATCAGCAAGAAACGCGATGGCGAGGCTTTGAGCGCGGACGAGATACGGCATTTCGTCGAAGCCTATACGGCGGGAACGATCCCGGATTATCAGGTATCGGCTTTGTTGATGGCGATTGTCTTCCAAGGCATGGATCGCGGCGAAATCGTCGCCTTGACGATTGCCATGGCCGAATCCGGCGACATGCTGGATCTGTCCGACATCCTCGACTACGCGCTGGACAAGCATTCCTCCGGCGGCGTCGGCGACAAGACCAGCTTGGTGGTATTGCCCTTGGTAGCGGCTTTTGGACTGCCAATCGCGAAGATGAGCGGCCGCGGACTTGGCTTCACGGGCGGAACATTGGACAAGCTGGAGTCGATCGCTGGCTTCAATGTCAACCTCTCCGAGCATCAGTTTCGGCAGATCGCCCGTGATACCGGGCTGGTCCTCGCCGGTCAGAGCAAATCCCTGGCGCCGGCTGACGGAAAATTATACGCGCTGCGCGATGTCACCGGCACGGTCGCCAGCTTGCCGCTGATGGCCAGCAGCATCATGAGCAAAAAACTGGCGGCCGGCGCAAATGGCATCGTGCTCGATGTCAAGTCCGGGCAAGGCGCCTTCATGAAAACCCTGGATGAAGCCCGGCAGCTGGCGACCATCATGGTGCGGATTGGCGTCGACGCCGGCCGCGACATGATAGCGCTTTTGTCGGATATGAATCAGCCGCTGGGCGTCGCAGTTGGCAACGCCCTGGAAGTTGCCGAGGCGGTAAAGACGCTGCGCGGTCAGGGTCCGGCTGATTTTGAAGCGCATTGCATCGAGGTCGCGGGCTATATGCTCCGCCTGGCGGGCCAGGGCGAACGCTGGCTTGACCGGGACGAGACATGCGCCGAGCTGCGCCGGAAATTGCGCGGCGCCGCCGCCCTGGACTATTTCCGCCGCATGGTCGCGGCGCAGGGTGGCGATCTCGCGCAGATCGACGATCTCCGCAAGCTGCCCCAGGCCCAAATCAAACGGGAACTGCGCTCTGCGGAAGATGGCTGCATCGGCTGCATTCGTGCGGATAAGGTCGGTTTGGCCACCCTGGCGCTGGGGGCGGGCAGGGCTGCCAAAGCCGACGCAATTGATCACGCGGTTGGCATCGAGGTACACGCTAATGTGGGCGATGCCGTCTCCCGCAATGATCTGCTGATGACGATACACGCCAATGGGCAGGACACGCTGCGGGGGGCGCTTGCGCTGCTCGACGGGGCTGTCGTCTACAGCGATGCGCCGGTCGATCCGCTGCCGCTGTTCCATGGCGTCGTCGCTGGCGAAGACGTCTAGGCGGATAGCGGCGCGAGCTCGCCCCCCAGGAACTGATAGCGATGAATCGGCGCCTCTTGCCAGTAGCCGTCGGCGAAACTGATCTTGCCATTAAGACCATCAAGGGCAATGTCGCTCAGCTCGCTGCCATCGGCAATCGAGGCAAGCGCCAGTCGAGCCAGGTCATAAGTCAACGTGGCCAGCCAATTGGGGCGCGGAATTTCTTGGCCCCCGTCGGCATAGCGCGCCGAAAACCGCGCGTCCGCCAGTGCTCCGTTGCTCCTGAAGATATCTTGCGGACTCCCGCCGCCGCGGATCATTTGCCTTGCGATCAGCAGGTCGTCCCGCGCGCTCGATTCCGCTCGCCCTCGATCAGTCGCGTACAGACTGTCCTCGTCGGCGCGCTCGTGCCCCCAATTGCCGATGAGAATCAGGGCTTTGTCGTTTGCCTGCTGCGTCGCCGGATGCGTCGCCGCTTCGCCCAGCGCGATGATCGCGACAACCGCGCTGTCGAGATTGAGCGCCCGGATGCGCGAGCTTGCCGAACTGACGTCTCCGCCGTCATCTACCGGCAGCAGCTGCACGTTATCGAGATCGGCCTCGGACAGCGCCAAACCCATGGCGTAGAGCGCGTTGTAGCCGAGCGCGCGGTACTGTCCTTCAAAGGGCGCCAGCAGGGCGATCTTGCGGATCTCCAGCGGCTGCAGGGCGCCGCAGGCGGTCATCGCTATTGTCAGCAGGATCCAGGCGCCCAGGCGCATGGCTGGGGAAGGGCGGCGGGGACGCTCCCCTTCAACAGCCATTTGCCAGATGCTCGTCAAAGGTGACGGCAAAATTATGGAAAAAAGAGCCGTCGCAAGCGGCGCGGAAAAAGAAATAGTTGGATTCGGCTGGATAGATGGCGGCTTGAATGGCGGAAAGGCTCGGGCTTGCGATCGGCCCCGGCGGCAAACCGGCATAGAGATACGTGTTGTAGGGAGAAAGGACCTGCCGGTAGTCGGCTCGCGTGATATTGGGCCACCAGCCATTGCGCGCGCCTTGAAGGCCGTATTGCACGGTGGGGTCGGCTTCCAGCTTCATGTTGATCGCCAGGCGATTGCGATAGACAGCGGCAATGTCGTCGTGTTCTTCCCGCCAGACCGCTTCTCGTTCAACTATTGAGGCCAGCGTCACGATCTGATGAATCGTAAATCCCTGCGCCAGGGCATCCGCCCGCAATTGATCGCCCAGCCGATCGCGAAACGTACCCAGCAGGAAATTGCGCAAGGCGACCGGGCTGATATCGGGCGGCAACTGATAAGTATCGGGAAACAAGAAACCTTCCAGAGACGCGCCCTCGGCTATGCCCGCCCAGCCGGCGAAGTCGGAGGGCAAGTCCGCGCCCGCCTGAACCGTCTCCAGAAAATCGGGGCCGGTGAATCCGAATAGACCCTTGCTGTCGATCAGGGCCGCGATCTCTTCAATGCGGGCGCCTTCAATGGTGCGGAAAAGGATGTGGCTTGAGCTTGAATCGGTAAGCAAGGGAGCAATTTCGGCGATGGACAATGTCTGGTTCAGGAAATACACGCCCGCCTCGAACCTGCGGTCCAAACCTTCGACGCGCGCGTAATCCAGGAAAAGTTGCCTGTCTCGGATTAAGTTTGCGTCGAAAAGGGAGGCGGCGATTGCGGCGGCGTCGGCGCCGGGTGGAATCCTGAAGCGAATCCTGCCCTCGCCCTGGCCGTAGGGCGCGAAAAGTTCGCTTTGATGTTCTCTCAGTTGCAGGTGCAATAATGCCACTTGCGCGAGTTCGACGATTTGCCCATCAGTGACGGCATAAGCCGCAGCGAAGGCGACGACTAAGCCAATCGCCAGAAAGACGGCTCCTAAAACAAAGCCTTGAAGCGCGCGCTGTGATTGCAATCCTTGGCAATCCCTCGATACTCGCCGGTCTTGACGATGCTAAACATGGACAAGCGACGCCCTTTGAAAAAAACGCTCGTCTATGGTTCTGGCGTCAGGGTCGGAATTGGCTGGTGTTCCGCATTTACAATTGTCGAGCCCAGCGAACGCGTGACGCTTATCCAGGTCCGGCCCGGGCGTAATGGAATCGCCTCGCTATTGCCAAGCATCAATTGCAAGGCTTCCCCGGGGCGTCTTCCCAGACGTTTCCAGAATCCAACATAGATGACGCCGTCACGGAATACGTAGGCGCGGCCGCTGTCCCACAAGGCAACTTCGAGCGATTCGTTCGTGGAGCCCGGCGGGAAGAGATCGGGTCGGCGGTGATGCGGGACCTCGAGAATCACCAGGTTGTCCGCCCAGAGTTGCTGGCCATCAGCGGCATCGAAATGCGGCTCGTGGTCCGTATAGCGCAGGTAAGTCCGGCTCGCCTCGTCGTATTGCCAGCGGGCGTTGGTCCGGGAGGACCAGTGAATGTAGATATCGCGCGCGGCAATGCCACCGATATCGGCGCTCTCGCTGAAGGCGAAGCCCACCGCGCGGAAACCCGTATTCACGTTGCGGCGCGTGGCTAGATCCCACATGCGGCGGGTATCGCCAAAAAGCGTGTGCTCATAGCCGCGCTCTATCAATGTGGCGTCGCGGCAAATGCCGGCATTATCGCAATTGTCGCCAAATGAAGGCGATATCAGTCGGTAACGGTAGTCGGAATTGAGATAGATCTTGCGTATGGGCTCACTGGCGCCGGAATATGTCAAGAGCGCCGAATACATGGTTAGCAACTCGATATCGAGAAGACGCCCGCTGCGTATTGAACCGACGCGTTCCGGCGCGTTGGTTCGATAGACCGCCGCAAAGCGCGTGACCTTGCCTTCAGCCTCGTATTCAAAGACGAGGTCCGCCGCGTTCACCCCGTGCTGCGGCCGCACGATGGGCGGGTGATTGGAGATCTTGACGATCAGATTGCGACGGGCGCGCACTTCGTTATTTGGATAGGGCAATCCGGTCATCGGATTGTAGCCGTCCGGATATTCGTAGGGACCGATTACGACTGCAGGTTGCGCCCTGACAAGCGCAGCAGGCGTCGAAGTCGCAAAAACCTGACCCGTCTGGGTCGCGGCCTTGTTCTGGGCTTTGGTTCCGATGCCCGCCAGCGCGACCGCAGCGGCGAGTACAGCTATCAATACCAAGCGTCTTTGACCGGTCAAGCCCATGTAGTCCTCTCGAATGGCTAGCTTCAAAACAGGGGACAGTATAAGGAAGTAATACTCACTTCGGCAAGGGACAGTCAGTATAATAGGGAGATTGTGCAGCTTTGTCAAAAACACAGCGGAGACGACATGGAAAAGCGCCGCCTGCTGATTAGCTTCGCGCATCCCGATGACGAGAGTTTCGGCTTGGGCGCGGCCATCCCCAAATGGATTGATGACGGCGTCGACGTCTATCTTATTTGCGCCACAAACGGCGATGTAGGAACAGTGCCGCTGCATTTGCAGGGGGTACACAAAACAGTCGCGGAGCTGCGCTTGAGCGAGTTGTCATGCGCCCGTCAATATCTCGATTTCAAAGAGGTCTTTCTGCTGGGTTATCGCGACAGCGGCATGACAGGCAGCGAAACGTCGCGGCATCCCGATTCGCTCTGCTTTCAGTGGGAACATGATCCGGAGCGCGTGACGGGGCATGTTGCCGAGGTGATGCGTCAGATCCGCCCTCAAGTGGTGGTCACCTTCAACCGGTATGGCGGCTATGGGCATCCCGATCACATAGCGATTCAACGGGCCACCGAAGCCGCGTTTCATCGCTTGCGGAACGGCGATATTCCCGCCGCTTGCAAGCCGCAAAAGCTCTACTACGCCGCCTTCCCGACGGCTCTGCTTTGGGCGCGGATACTGAGCGCCAGGCTAAAGGGGCAAGATCCGCGCCGGATGGGCATGAACCAGGACATTGATGTTGTCAAAATCCTCGACCACGTCGAACCAAGCCACGCGCGCATCCCGATCGCCGATTACCTGGATATTTGGGAGCGCGCCAGTCGTTGTCACGCCAGCCAGGGGGGTGGGCGCATCACGCGCACGGCGCGCTGGCTGCGGCGAATCTTGTATAGCAGGCAGGGCTTCACGCGGGCTTTTCCCAAGCCGAATCACAGTCGCGCCGACGAAGATGACCTCTTCCACGGCGTTAGTCTATGAATCAATCGTCCCGCATCGGTTGAAGGTAATCAGCCAGAAACTGCGATGCGTAACTTTCAAGTCGACCGTCGATGATCGCCCCCCGCATTTTTGCCACGTGACTGACGAGAAAATCGATGTTGTGCAAGCTAATCAGGTAATGCGCCAGCAGCTCTTTGGCGGCGACGAGGTGGCGCAGATAGGCGCGCGAGAACCCGCTGGCATAATTGTCCAGCCTTGGATCAATGGGTGATTCATCCATCTTGTAGCGAGCATTGCGCAGGTTAATGCGGCCGCTGTGCGTGAAGGCTGCCGCGTGTCTCGCCAGCCGAGTCGGTATGACGCAGTCAAAGATGTCGACGCCGCGCATGATGCCTTCGACCAGATCATCGGGTTCCCCAACTCCCATCAAATAACGCGGACGGTCAGCCGGCAAGCAGGGAATCGTATGGTCCAAAGTTTGGTACATCTCGGATTTTGATTCGCCGACGGCCAAGCCCCCAATGGCATAGCCCTTCAGATCAAGCGCCGTCGCGAACTCCGCTGAACGCGCGCGCAGCTCGGGGAAGATCCCGCCTTGAACGATGCCGAACAAAGCCTGCTCCTCATCGTCGGGATGCGCCTGCCGGCATTCGACCAGCCAGCGATGGGTGCGCTTGAGCGCCCCCTCGACTTCCGCCCGATCTTTGGGCGCCGGGCATTGATCGAAAGCCATGATGATGTCCGCGCCCAGGTTCTGCTGGATCCGCATGGATCGGCGCGGGTCCAGACGCTTGCGGCTGCCATCGAGGTGGCTGCGGAAAGTGACGCCTTCTTCGTCAATGGAGTTAATCTCGGCCAGGCTAAAGATCTGGAAGCCGCCGGAATCGGTCAAGATCGGCCCCTGCCAGCGCATGAAAGCGTGCAAACCGCCCAGGTCGCGGATGAGTTCATCGCCCGGCCTTAGAAAGAGGTGGTAGGTATTGGAAAGGATCAGGCTGACGTCGAGCGCTTCGAGGTCCTTTGGCGGCACAGCCTTAACCGTGGCGGCTGTGCCCACCGGCGCAAAGACCGGCGTGGGGATATCGCCATGCGGCGTATGGAGGATGCCGGCGCGGGCCTTTCCGTCCCTGGCGATGATTTCGAATTCAAAGGACATATTTTCTCCCCCAAAACGCGAGCATTATAGCACAAGGCGATCAGGTCCGATTCCGCGCGCGCCAGCGGTCATTTAGCCCACGTAATTGATAGCAGGCTTCAAATGCCACTGCTATACTGCTTGCCAAGGCCGTTGCTGCAAGAGCCGTCAAAAAACAAGCGGCGGTTTGTATCCGCGAGTTCCACGGGCGCTAATGGAATGGTTGAGAGGCTTCAAAGAACAAGCGAACTTGCAACTCCGATAACTGCTGCTTGGAAGGATAGCGAACTTGATATGCAGTCGCTGCGGCCGAGCCGCGTTGATATAGATCTCGAGGCGCTGGCATCCAATGTGCGACTGATCAAAGCCAAGGTCGGCGCGGGCACTGGAATCATGGCGGTGGTCAAGGCAAATGCCTACGGCCACGGCGCCGTCGCCGTCGCGCGTATCGCCTTGCGGAATGGCGCCAGTTGCCTGGCAGTCGCCAATATGGCTGAGGCGGTTCAATTGCGCCGCGCCGGCATCGCCGCGCCGATTTTGGTCTTGAGTTACGTCCCGAGCGACTCCATCCCCTTGGCAGTCGAACATGACATTACCGTGTCGCTGTTTGACATAGGGCAGATGGCGCGATTTCAAAACATCGCGCGGGCAACCTGCGGCGCCCTAAAGGCGCATATCAAGGTTGATTCAGGAATGGGACGGCTCGGCATATTGCCCCGCGAAGTCAAGGAACTAATGACGACCTTGCGCTCTTGCGACGCCATCCAGGTTGAAGGCATATACACGCATTTTTCCGTCGCCGGCGAAGACCCGCGCTATACCGCTCAACAGCGCGCGACCTTCGAGAATGTGCTAGCAACGATGCGCGAGGCTGGCTGCGTATTCCGCTATACCCACGCCGCCAACTCCGCCGCGACCGTCAACCCCGGCGCCGGCGGCTTTAACCTGGTTCGCCCCGGCTTGCTGCTTTATGGTTTGAAACCCTGCGGGTCCGCGACTTCTTTAGAGGGACTCCAGCCGGTAATGTCTTGGAAGACGGTCATTGCTCAGGTCAAGACCTTGCCGCCCGGCTCGCCAGTCGGTTATGGCAACAGCTATCGGACCCGCGGCGCGGAAAAGATCGCGGTTCTGCCGGTGGGATACGCCGACGGTTTGCGCCGATCGCCGCGTTCTTGGCGAGAGGTGCTGGTGCATGGGAAACGAGCGCCCTTGGTAGGCCGCGTTAGCATGGAGAAAACCGCCATCAACGTCAGCCATATTCCAGACGTGTTCGCCGGCGACGAAGTTGTCTTGCTGGGCAGGCAGGGCGACGATGAGATCAGCGCGGACGAGGTTGCGGCTTGGATCGGCAGCATTAACTATGAGGTGCTTTCCACGATTTTGCCCCGCGTTCCTCGTATCTGATCTGCCCCAATCAAGAAGCGAGCAGCCCCCGCAGGTCGGCGACGATCCTGCTGGGCGCTACACCAAACTGGTAGCGCCTGATCCAGCGTCCGTTCCGGTCCAGCAGGAATGAACCCGCGGTATGATTCACCAGATAGCCGCCGCGCTTGTCCGGTTTAGTCATTTCAAAAGACAAGCCATAGTCAATGCCCAGCGCCCGGACCGCGTCTTCCCCGCCCGATAATCCGATGATGCCGTCCAATCCCCGCAGCGCAAAATAGTTTCGCAAAGCCTCGGGACTATCGCGCTCGCCGTCCACGCTGATGAACAGAAAAGCGACCTCTTCACTTGATGAACCCAGCGCCTTGCGCGCGCTGTGCAATTCGCCAAGCGTCAATGGACAGATGTCGGGGCAGTTTGTATAGCCGAAAGTTATCAAGACATAATTGCCTCGCAGGTCGCTGAGGCTCACGGACTTGTTGAATTGGTCCCGCAGGGTGAAATCCGGCATCGCTAGCGGCGGATCAATGATGATAGACCCGTCGAACTCCAGGCCGTCCCCCCTATGGGAACTGTCTGCTTGGGAGTTGGCGCCGGGGTAAATCCGGCCGTAGGCAATGGCCATCGCCAGGGCGGCAATGCCAAGGAGCAGCACGGAAATGACGCCGAGCAGGATGCGTCGGATCATGTAGCTGCTGATGCTGATATTTGTCCGCTGTGCTTCAGTCAAGCGTTTGAACCGATCTCTTCAGCCCGCTGCTAGGGTTAGGATCTTGACGAAATCAATAAGATTATAGCAACAGCCGACCGGAGAAAATAGATGGTTAAAAGACGGCGCGAATTAGCGTAGCGCATCCCTTTCGCTTGAAACATAGAAACTGTCTCCGCGGGGGCGCGCAGCTCGCCCTCCCGCCCGAATCCGCGACCATATAGTCGCCCTTTTCTTCCCGACTTGCTCGATACTTCAATCTTGCAACACACGGAGCCGCCCTGCCCGGGACCCCGCTCTTCAAACCCGGCGCCCAGTCCAAACCAAGCGACATTGTCCAAAATGAGGCGCAAATCGCCGAAAACGTTTTGCCGGATCCGCAAATGGACAAAACCGAAGGAACTTCAAAGCGAAACCTGCGCCCATGGCCAGGCGCCTCTTATGGCGAAAATTGCTGGGGCGGCCGGTCAGATCCGGGGGGTACCCCTCCCTTCACGTTTACATACTGTATCTATACTGTTACCCAAAAAGGGTGCAACGAGAGGCCAAAATCAGGCTAAAATGAGAGCAAATCAGGACATCTTCCGAGCATTTGAGGACACATTGCGCTTCACAGAGCGCGCGTTCCGAGCAACGTCGGCCTTTTTTCGCTTCAGGATCTCATGTCGAGGACCAGCCAAAAGCATTTCAACCGAAAAGGATACACTACCCGAGTTGGCGCCTGCATTTCAATATTTTGACAATTAACCACCGAGGACACCGAGATTTAAGCTCTTGCCTGCCAAAAAGGAGGCGATGTAGGGGCGTTTCGCCGGACTCTGTTGAAAATCACGATTTACGTCCAGGCCCTGTTACTACCGCAGAAAACCTTATGACCATAATGGCTCAAAACAGCTCACTAAGCCCCCCTCTCCGATGCTTCGGAGAGGGGGCCGGGGGGTGGGGTAGAATTTCAATGGTCTCCGCCGAAACGCCCGAATAATCAGTCTGATCTTCCCCCGATTTTCTCTGTGCTCTCTGTGTTCTCTGTGGTTAATTTTCGTTGCACGACTTAATTGGATTTACTTCTGTGGCTCTGTGGTGAATTTCCAGTTTGTTCCTTGCGCCATTCCACTAGATGCCATTTTTGAAGCGATTGCCCTGTGGACACCTGCCAAAATATTGAAATGCGCCCCGAGTTGGCGCCTGCATTGCAGCGCGACGCCAATCGCGCTACAATGACCATACCTAAAGAAGAGAGATTTCGTCGAGGGACGAAACGCCGAAGGGGCAAGCGACAGGATTGCCAGCCTGCGTGAAACTCTCAGGCAAAAGGATTCTTGGGTTCAAGATCTCTGAAGGTATTTGACCGACAGGGCGCAGTCTCGGCAAGAGGTGCGCCTTTTTTGTTTGCGCATGGCAGAAGGAGGCCGACAATGGGCGAATGGAAAGTTCCCGCGGAATTAAGATACGCCGAGACAGATGAGTGGTTTGCCGTTGACGGAGATGTCGTGACCATCGGCATAACCGACTACGCGCAGGATCAACTCAACGATATCGTCTACGTCGAGTTTAGGGACCCGGGCGATAGCATTGACGCGGGCGACTCTTTTGGCGAAGTGGAATCCGTCAAGGCGGCCTCCGAGCTGTACAGCGCGGTTGATGGCGAGATCATCGAGGTCAATGCGGCTCTGGAGGATTCTCCGGAGATTGTCAACGCTGATCCCTTTGGCGCGGGCTGGATGGTGAAGATCCGCGCGGAGGATCTGTCAGCTTTGCAAGCGCTGATGGACGCGGCGGCATACGACGCCTATTGCGACAGTCGTTGATGCCGAAGGGTCTATCTTGTCCACAGGCATTAGCAGCGAGAACAAGTGAGAACAAGTGAGAGGGGAGACAAGACGTGAGCTACATTCCTCATACCCCATTCGAGACGGAGCAGATGCTGGCGGAGATCGGTGTTGGCAGTATTGACGATCTTTTTGACGCTGTGCCGGCGGCTTATCGCTTCCCGCGCCTGGAATTGCCGCCGCCGATGAGCGAAATGGAAGTCGCCTCCGCGATGCTGGCGATCAGCGAGGCGAACGATCACGCCGGGGATTATGCGATCTTCCGCGGCGCGGGCGCCTATCACCATTTTATTCCATCCGTGGTCAATCACATTTTGCTGCGCGGCGAGTTTTACACCGCGTACACGCCATATCAGCCGGAGGTCTCGCAAGGGACCTTGCAAGCGACCTACGAATACCAGAGCATGATGTGCGCCTTAACCGGCATGGACGCCGCCAATGCCAGTCACTATGACGGCGCGACCAGCTTGGCGGAAGCCGTGACAGTCGCTTTGGAGATCACCCGGCACAAGCGCAGGAAGATCATCCTCAGCCACGCGATCCACCCCCAATACCGTGAGGTCGTGCGAACTTATCATCAGGGACGCGATATCCGCATCATCGGCGATCGCGGACGCGGCGATGTCATTGATTTGGTCGAAATGCTGGATGAAAACACGGCCATGCTGGCTATTCAGTATCCCAACTTCTTTGGGCAGATTGACAATATCGCCGCGCTCGCCGATGCCGTGCACGAGGTGGGCGCCTTGCTGGTGATCGTGGCCAATCCCATGGCGCTCTCGCTGTTCCGCAGCCCGGGCGAGCTGGGCGCGGATATCGTTGTGGGGGAGGGACAGCCGATGGGCGTCCCGCTCAGTTATGGCGGTCCCTACCTGGGTTATTTTGCCATTCGGCAGAAATACGTGCGCAAGATCGCCGGGCGCATCATCGGCGAAACGCTCGACGCCGACGGCAAGCGCGCATTCGTGATGACCTTGCGCCCGCGCGAACAAGACATCAAGCGCGAACGCGCCACCAGCAATATTTGCACCAATCAGGGCTTGATGGCGCTTTCAGCCTCGGTCTATATGGCACTGATGGGCAAGAATGGCTTGCGGCGGGTCGGCGAGCTGAATTATCACAAGGCGCATTACGCCGCCGACCGGATCAATCAGTTGGGTGGATACGCGGTTGATGCCAGCAAGACCTTCTTCAACGAATTTGTCGTGTCCTGCCCGCGCCCGGTTGCCGAAATCAACCAAGCGCTCTTGCTGCAGGGCATCATCGGCGGGTACGACTTGGGGCAGAACTATTTCCATTTAGAGGATCACATGCTGGTTTGCGTCACGGAAACCAATAGCAAAGATGAAATCGACCGGCTGGTCGAAGTGCTGGGGGGATTAAGCTGATGGATGGGTTACAGCCACTGATTTATGATATCGGCGCCCCTGGCCGAATCGGCGTCAACCTGCCGGAGCCCGATGTGCCGGAAGCTGAGTTGCCGACCGAACTATTGCGCGACGACTTGCCGCTGCCGGAAGTCGGCGAGTTGCAGGTGGTGCGGCATTTTGTCAAATTGAGCCAGCTCAATTTTTCGATTGACAAGGGCTTCTACCCACTTGGCTCTTGCACGATGAAGTACAACCCGAAAGTCAACGAAGACGCGGCGCGCCTGCCCGGCTTCGCGCAATTGCACCCGCTGATCGAAGAGGCGGGCGCGCAAGGCGCCCTTCATTTGATGTACCAGTTGCAGCGCTGGCTGGGCGAAATCAGCGGTTTTGAAGCGGTCAGCTTGACGCCGGCCGCCGGCGCGCAGGGCGAATTCGCAGGCATACTGATGATCCGCAACTATCACCTCGACCGGGGAGAAGGTCAGCGCGACATCATTCTGGTGCCCAATAGCGCCCATGGCACCAATCCGGCGACGGTGACCATGGCCGGCATGCGCGTGCGCGAATTGCCGTCCAATGATCAGGGCAACGTCGATTTGGATTCCCTGCGCGCAGCCTGCCAGGGTGAACTGCGCGATCAAATCGCCGGGATGATGATCACAGTGCCGAGCACGCTGGGGCTCTTCGAATCGACGATTCACGATGTCATCGATATCGTACATGAGGCGGGCGGACTGATGTACATGGACGGCGCCAATATGAATGCGCTGATGGCGGTGGTCAAACCGGGCGAGCTCGACTTCGACGTCATGCACTACAATCTGCACAAGACCTTTTCCACGCCGCACGGCGGTGGCGGCCCTGGCAGCGGGGCAGTCGGGGTCAACGACAAGCTCAAGGATTATCTGCCGGGTCCGGTTGTTGATATCATCGAAGGAGAAGATGATTCCGGCGCGCCGCTCTACGGATACGTCATGCCGGAAAAGAGCATCGGCCGCATCAAAGCCTTCCAGGGCAATTTCGGCATGCACTTGCGCGCCTTCGCCTACATCCGCGTCTACGGCGATACTGGCATCCGCGATGTCACGCGCTACGCCGTGCTCAACGCCAATTACCTGCGCGCGAAACTGATGAAGACTTACAAACTGCCATACCCGCGCTACTGCGGGCACGAATTTGTCCTGGAGGGTCATTTCGATGATGTCGAAGAGGTGCACGCCCTGGATATTTCCAAGCGTTTGATGGATTACGGCTTTCATCCGCCGACCAACTATTTCCCCTTGATCGTGCCGGAAGCCCTTCTAATTGAGCCCACCGAGACCGAGGTTAAGGAAGACCTTGACGCTTTCGTCGAGGCGATGGAGAGCATCGCCGAAGAAGCCCGGACGCAGCCGGAACTGCTGCTCAACGCGCCGCATACAGCGCCGGTCCGGCGCTTGGATGAGGTGCGCGCGGTCAAGGAGTTGATTCTGTGTTGCGCGCCGGCGCTGCCAGCGGCGGGGGATTGAGACCATAGCGCTCAATGCGCTAAACGAGTTATCGAAGCGGTTAGCATATCGGGGCGGCTCGGCGAGTCGCTTCATTGTGTCTGTTTGCGGGGAATTCATCGGCTAAAGGCTTGAGCGAGACGGGCGGCGAATATATGATGACTGTCGAGCTGAAAAGCAATTCGCCGACGGCCTCAGTGTGCAAGAACTGATCAACATATTCATCGACAACATGATTCCCGTGCTGGCAATCGCCGGGGTTGGCTTCTTCCTGCGCCGGCGCTTCGCTGTCGACGCGGGCATGATATCGCGCATGATGTACAACGTCTTCTCGCCGGCTTTGATCTTCAACGCCCTCTACACGCGCGACATCAGCGGCGCCGATTTCCTCCGCGTCTACGGCGGTACCTTGCTGCTGCTGTGGACGATTGCCGGCGTCTCCCTGCTGGCTCTGCGCTGGCGAAAGATCGAAGCCTCGGAAAAAGCCGCGACCCTGGTGTCCACATTCGCCTTCAACGGCGGCAACTTCGGCCTCTCGATAGTCAGTTTCGCCTTTGGCGCCGAGGCGCTGAGTTATGCCGCGATCATATTCGTGGCGGGAACGACAACGGGCTATACCCTGGGCGTTTACATTTCTTCCAACGGCAAAGCGTCGGTACTACAGTCGCTTGCCAATGTGCTGCGGACGCCGTCGGTCTATGCGCTGGTTCTGGTTTTTGCGCTCAAGGGCATCGGCATCACGGAGTTGCCGCCGGCCGCCGCGCGGACGTCGCAATTGCTGGCGGATGCAGCCATACCGATGATGTTGGTCTTGCTTGGCTTGCAACTTGGGGGATTCGGGGAGTTGAAGCGACCGCCGCTGGTCGCGTTCAGCGCGGCGGTACGCCTGCTGCTGGCGCCGGCAGTGGCAATCGTATTTGCGTCGCTGTTGGACTTGAGCGGGGCTGCGCGCTTGGCTTTCATCACCCAAGCTGGGATGCCGACCGCGGTGATGACGATTGTGCTGGCGACAGAGTTTGACACCGACCGCGATCTTGCGCTGAGCATCATCCTGACAAGTTCCTTTATTTGCCCCTTCACCTTGTCGCTGTTAATCTATTTGCTGCAAAACGGCGTAATCTGAAGTTGCGGACGCGCTATTTGCGCTTCGGGAAGCGGAAGAGTATCGTCACCGGCTCCGGAATGGGGACGCGCTTGCCAATGGACAGATTGCCCAGATTGGCGACCTTGGCTCGGGCGGAACCCGCGAAGACGGAAAGCTTGGTCCCAGGCTTGCGGAATTCTTTACCCATCAGGGCTTGTCCCAGTTGAAAACCCTCGGAATCGATGTTGCAACTGGTCACGACGCCGACGACGCGCCCGCGGGCATTGACAATGGGATCGCCGTTGTGCGCCGGGCGCGTTCCCTTGTTGTCCATCCGAAAGCGGCTGAGCTGAACATCACGCCGCGATTCGTACTCGATGAAGGCGCGTTTGCCGATGAAGAAAGGCTTGTACAGTTTGACATAGGCGCCGAACCCGGCATCGGCGGGGTTCATGTTGAGATCCCCGGACAATTCGAATCCATAAAGGGGCAAACCCGCCTCCGTGCGCAGGCTGTCGCGAGCCGCCAAGCCACAGGGAGTCACGCCCAAGTCGACCAATTTGCGGAAAAGCTCCGCGGCTTGATCAGGCTGGGCAAAAAGTTCGTAGGCGACGCGCTCGCCGGTATAGCCAGTCCGGGACAGGATCAGGTCCATGCCGCCGAGCGTCACCTGCGCCACGCCAGCCCATTTCAAGCCCTTGACCAGGGCTTGGTCGGCGTCGCTGCCTCCAAGCCGCAGCAAGTAGTCGCGACTCTTGGGACCCTGCAGGGCGATATCGACACGGCGCTCCTCCCCCCATTGACGGGTGCGCAGATCGCGCAACTCAAAACGGCCCGCACCTTCAATGCGGCGGGTTGGGGCGCTTGGGTCGATCATCACCTCGCCGGCCATCACCGCGTTCAGCCACTGCCAGTTCTTGTCATTGTTGGAGGCATTGACTACCACCAGGAAATGATCCGCTGACAGGCGGTAGATCATCAGGTCGTCCAGCGGAATGCCGTCGACATCGAGAAAATAGGTATAGTGCGAAGCCCCCACTTTCAGTCGCTTGACATCATTTGTCGTCACCGTATCGAGGAATAACTCGGCGCCGCAGCCCTTGACGTCAAAGACGCCCATGTGCGCCACGTCGAAGATGCCGGCGTCTTTGCGTACAGCCGCATGCTCGTCGCTGACAGACTTGTACCAGAGCGGCATATCGTAACCGGCGAAAGGCGCCATTTTTGCGCCCAACTCGATATGCAAACTATGCAGAGGCGTTTCCAGAAGCATATCGACTGCGGCAATCTCAGGCTCGAATTTTGGCAACGCTTCGGACGCGGGTGAATAGAAATGCTCGCCATTGCAGCCGACAGAATATGCTTTGCGCGCGTAGCCGGCTGTGCCAGCCAACATGGACGGCTCGGCCGCGCCGATAACGCCGACGGTTACGGGTCCCGGCAGTTTGGCGTGGATGTCGCTTTCATCAAAGAGAACGTAGCCGTCGCTCAAACTACGCAGCCAGGCGACGGCTCGCCTGGCGCGTCCCGCTAACGTAAGACGATATTCAGTGGCCGAGAATCGGGCTACCATGCCGCTGGCCATGGTCGATCCGTCCATTTCCAGGATATTCGTCGCTTGGCTTTCGCCGTCTTTCAGCGCTTCTACGTCGCCGGTCAAGGCGATGTGCAGGAAGTCCTTGGCCGCCTCGCCCCCCACGCTTATTTCAAGGCAACTGTCCTCGCCTTCGGCGGCGGGGTAATAGAAGTGCGGGTAATCATCAGCTTTCGCCATATTGTCGATGCCGATGCTCTCGGCCAGGTCGCGCGTTTTTACCTTGGCGGATTGCAGGATATCGAAATCGACTTTGGCGCGCGGCAGCGGCCGGACGCGCCCGGTCAGGCTGAATGGGATGCAGGCTCTCAAGACATCGGCGATGATGTCGCCTAGCAGGTTGATCTCCGCCTCTTTCATTCCGCGCTGGGTTACCCATGGCGTCCCGAGGCGGATGCCAGTGGGGCGCAAGGCGGAGGTATCGCCGGGAATAGTCTGGCGGTTGGTGACGATGCCAGCCAGGTCCAAGACGCGCGCAGCCATGTCACCGCTCAATCGCGTACCGTCCGGACCGACGACGGAACTGCAATCCAGCACCATCAAGTGGGTATCGGTGCCGTCGTGCGGCAAACGAAAGCCGCGCGACTTCAGCTTGTCCGCCAGGCGCTTGGCATTGACCACGGTCTGCCGCTGCAGTTGCTGGAACTGCTCGCTTTGCGCCAAACGCAGGGCGACCGCGAGCGCGGCCATGGCATTGATATGCGGTCCGCCTTGCTCGCCAGGGAATACAGCGCGATCAATCAGGTTTGACAATGGCTTGCGATGCGTGATTAGCACGGCGCCGCGCGGACCGTTCAAAGTCTTGTGGGTGGTAAAACTGACCACGTCGGCGATGCCCACTGGGTTCGGGTAAAAGCCCGCGGCGATCAAGCCGGCGACATGCGCCACATCCGCCAGCAGATAGGCGCCAACCTCGTCAGCGATCTTGCGATAAGCCTGCCAGTCGGGGGCGAAGGGATAACTGCTGAAGCCGCCGATTATCAGGCGAGGTTTGTGTTCCCGCGCCAGGTCCATCATCTGATCGTAATCGAGAACTTCGGTCTCCTCATTGATGGTGTAACTGACGATGTTGTAATATTTGCCGCTGCGGTTGACCGGGCTGCCGTGCGTCAGGTGACCGCCCATGATCAGATCCATGCCCATCACAGTATCGCCGACATCAAGCAGCGCTGTATATACCGCGTTATTGGCGGGCGCGCCGGAAAGCGGCTGCACGTTGACGTAGAGCTCTTCGGGCTTCAAACCGTTGGCGGCGAAGACTTCCGCCGCCCGCCGCCGCGCCAGGGACTCCAAGATATTGGCGTATTCAGTGCCTTTGTAATAGCGCTGGTCCGCGTCCCGGCGAAACTCCGGCAAGCGTTCGCCGTAGTCGAGAATCTCCTCTTGGCTCATGCCGCGCGTCTTTTCGAGGGGATACCCTTCCGCATAGATATTATGGAAGGAAGAACTCAGGGCGTGACGAACGGCGAAGGGCGCCGTACTTTCTGACGGGATCAAGATCAATTTCTGCTGCTGGCGCGCCGTCTCGTGGCGAATCAGCTCGGCTACCTCCGGATCTAATCCCTCGATATCTCCGCGAAACAGAAAATCGTGATTTGGCATGGGTGATGCAGCGCCTCGCTCGTCCTTCAGTGGCTGCGATTCTATCATGTGCGTCGGGGCGGTACTATACGGAATCGGGATCAAGCGTCAGCCGCTTATGCGACTTTCACGCTTCATTTGTCGATGGCGAATTGCGCCGGATTATCAAAGCGTTGGGGGCGGCAGCTTCGCTCTTCAATACAAGCTGAGAGCGCCCGGGCGACGGTTTGTCCCAGCAGCGTCTCGACCTCGGCGCCATAGTGCCCGGTCGGTCCCCAATAGCTCTCATCCATGTATTCCGGTCCCAGCGACTCGTCGAAAGGGATATAGCGATAGGTCTCGCGCAGGTAGTCCAGCAAGTAACGGTAAGGCGACTGTCCGCCATTGTGGATATGCGCCATGTGTTGAGGCAAGGGAAGATGTACGACGAAGAAATCCGCAGCGCGCTCAGCCACATCGGCCGCGAAGGCATCTACAATGGCTTTGCCCAGCATGCCCCGTTCGGAAGCGGGTCCATAGTCGGCCTGGCTGGCCCTCTCTTGCGCTTTTGTCACTTCGTAGATGAATGCGCCCAGTCGGCTGCTCAGCCACCATTTCGAGACAACGTCCCGACTGCGATAATAGTCTTCGTAAGCCGCCAAGGGGTGATTGGAGAAGGCTTCGAATGTGGCGACCATCCGCTCGGGCGGCAAAGCAGGCAGGTTTATTAGTTCCAGCTTGCCGTCGCTGATGATAAACCGCGGCTTGGAAAAGGGGATGCTGGGTCCGTGTATGTAAAGAATCCGAAACACATTTACATTGCGGTCGAGGTTTTCCGACTGAAAGCCAAAGATGACGATATCGGGCTGAAACTTCTGACCGATGGCTCGCCAGCGCAGGAGTGCTTGGCCCATATCGTAACCGCCAACGCCGAAGTTCAGCACTTCCGCGCGAATGCCTTGCTCGATTAAGTTTAGCTCGAGTTGATTGGTCCATACTTGCGCATCATTGACGTCGTCCCCCGCGGTAAAGGAATCGCCAAAGGCGGCGATACGCAGGGTGTTGGGGAGTGGTTCTTTGCTGAACTCGCGTTGTGAGCGCATGCCTGCGCTATTGACCGTGAACGTGCCTTGATGGCGCAGCGAATTCGGGCGATAAGCCCATCCGGTCCGCGCGTCGAAGAGAATAGTCGCTGTGTCCACGTTTTGGAGATAAGCGTCGATCCCCTCTTTAAGACGATTTATCGGCAATACGTGGGGCTCGAGCGTGTAACCCAGGAAGGAGAATTGACCGTCGGCGTCTGTAGCGCCGCCGACTCGGATAATGATTTCCAACAGTACCAAGGCGACAACCAGGCCCAGGCATCCTAGCGAAGCGTTAGCGAATCGACGTTTCATCACATTAAGCCTGTCCCGAGACAGTCATTCGCATTTCAAAACCTGAGCATGAATGAAGGGCAAATTGACTAGGAATTATCGTATCATGCCCCGGGTGGCGGCGCTACGAGAAAGTCGATGCATCGCTCTCACGTTACGCTGGGATCGTCGGGTGCAGTCAAGTGTTGCGAGGGATGACCGGCAGAATAAATGACTTTGACAATCCCGCGACAGACCATTAAAATCCCACCCAGTCGCGGCTCGTTATCGAGCCGCATTCTGTCAGCGATCAAATCTCAAAGGCACTCTATTTGGAGGCGAGCCCACCATGAATGAATATCAATCGGAGAAAATTAGAAATGTCGCTCTTGTCGGGCATCAAAGTTGTGGCAAGACCTCACTGGTCGAGGCGTTTTTGTTCAGTTGCGGCGCTACGACGCGTCTTGGCAACATATCCGAAGGCAATATGGTTTCGGATTGGGACGACGAGGAAAAAGACCGTGGGCTGTCGCTTTCCACATCTTTGGTGCCCGTTGAGTTTGACGAAACAAAGATAAATGTGTTGGATACACCCGGCTTTACCGATTTTCAGGGTGAACTGAAAAACGCGATCCGCGTCGCCGATGCGGTGATTGTGGTCGTGGATGCCGTCTCCGGCGTCGAGGTCGGCACAGAGTTGGCATGGGAATACGCGCGAGCCTATGAGCAGCCGATCATCGTCGTGATCAATAAAATGGATCGCGATAACGCCAACTATGAAGAAGTGCTGGAGCAATTGCGCAATCAGTTTGATGATTATAAATTTGTGCCGATCATGTTGCCCATCGGTCAACAGGCGGACTTCAAGGGCGTCGCAAATGCGCTGACGCAAAAGGCCTATTATGAGGCGGGCGCCGAACGCTCCGATCTGCCGGAAGACTACGTCGACGCTTTGGAAGAAGCGCACATGGAATTGATGGAAGCAGCCGCGGAAGCCGATGACGCGCTCTTGGAAAAGTATTTTGAAGAGGAGACTTTGTCCTTCGACGAGATCCGCGAGGGCATGCGCAAAGCCTCGCGTTCGCCCGAGCTCAAGACGGTTCCTGTCTTCGCTGCCTCTTCAACAGAGAACATCGGCACCATCCCCCTGTTGGAAGCGCTTGTCGCGTATACGACGGCGCCGACGGAACGATCGGTCAGGATCACCCGCGGGGACGAACTTGATGTGCTGCAAAGCCCGCATAGTGATGATGGACCGCTTGCCGCTTATGTCTTCAAGACGCTTAACGATCGCTTTGTGGGAACGCTCAATTATTTCCGCATATTCTCTGGAACTATGTCGAACGATGGGCGCTATCACAATGCCAACAGCGGTGAAGATGAACGCTTCAACTCGCTGTTTGTGATGCGCGGAAAAGAACAGATGCCCGTGCAAACGCTTCATGCCGGCGATATTGGCGTGGTTGCCAAGCTGACCGATACCAAGACCGGGGATACCTTTGCCGATAACGGAAGCGACCTGCGAATCGCGCCGCCGGAGTTCCCGGCGCCCTTGTACATGGTGGCTGTCGCGCCGCGAGCGCAAGCCGACAGCGCGAAGATGGGTCCGACGCTCAGCAATCTCTGCGATGCGGATCCCACCTTGCGTTGGCGACAAGACCGAGATACCCGCCAGACTGTACTCGAGGGCATGGGCCAAATCCACCTCGACGTGACATTGAAGCGCGCTGCATCTCTCGGCGTCAACATTGATACGGATATGCCCAAGGTGCCATATCGCGAAACGATCACGGGCAATGCCGAATCCAGTTATACGCATAAGAAACAGACCGGTGGCGCGGGACAATATGGCCGCGTCGATCTCAAAGTGGAACCTTCGGGAGAAGCCTTCGAGTTCGAGTCTTCCGTTTTCGGTGGCGCGATTTCGCAACAGTTTGTGTCGTCGACGGAAAAGGGCATTCGAGGCGTGCTGTCCGACGGCGTTATCGCCGGCTATCCTGTAGAACGCATCAAGGTGAACGTGTTTGACGGCAAAGAGCATCCGGTGGATTCGAAAGACATCGCCTTTCAAATAGCGGGTCGCGAAGCGTTTCGCGCGGCTTTCCGCAAAGCCAAGCCAGTATTGTTGGAGCCGATCATGGACGTCCGCATCACTGTTCCCGAGGCGATGATGGGCGACATCATGAGCGATCTCAACACGCGTCGGGGTCGCGTGCAAGGGATGGATACGGTCGGGTTCAAGAGCGTGGTTACTGCCGAGGTGCCGCTGGCGGAGATGCTGCGTTACGGAAACGACTTGCGCTCAATGACCGGCGGACGCGGCATTTACACGATGGATTTCAATCGTTATGACCGCGTGCCTGCGTATGTCCAGGATGAGATTGTCGCAGAGGCAGTAGCGGCGGCTGAACAATAAGTCGTCCATATTCGGGCGGGATCAACAGATCTCGCCCGCTTCCTCATGGCTCAACTTCCAAGTCTTCCTCCGCTGTGTCGGAGCCGTTATGCTCGGCGGTCTGCGGTTCACGCAGGTGTTGAGCGACTGTATCCGGCAGTATGTCAGCTGCGTCGTCCTCTATATCGAGGATGCGCAGAATCTCTTCGCGCTCCACCGTTTCCTTCTCCAGTAGCGCCACCGCGAGTTGGTCGAGTTCTTCGCGGTGGTCTTCAATCATCCCCCGCGTTTCTTGATAGGCGACGTCAATGATGCGTTTGATCTCCGCGTCGAGTTTCGAGGCGGTATCGTCGCTGTAATCTCGGCCGCTGGCGATCGAATAGCCCAGGAAAGGTTGTTCGGAGTCGTCGCCGTAATTGACCATGCCCACCGAATCGCTCATGCCAAACATTTTCACCATATTGCGGGCGATCTGCGTCACTTGCTGGATATCGTTGGCGGCGCCTGTCGTGACGTCATCGAAGACGATCTCTTCGGCAACGCGTCCGGCCAAACCGACGCGGATAAAGGCTTCCAGTTGCTTGCGCGATTGATGGAGCGAGTCGTCCTTGGGCATATAAAATGCGACGCCGAGGGCGCGACCGCGCGGGATGATCGTGGTCTTTAGCAGAGCCATCGCATCCGGGATCAGGAAGGAGACGAGAGCATGCCCGGCCTCGTGGTAGGCGGTGATTTTGCGATCCTTCTCGTTGGACAGCGGCGGCCGCTTGGTGCCCAGACGGATACGCTCGTAAGCGGTTGTGAAATCCGACATGGTGATCAAACGACGATCAAAACGCGCCGCGTTCATGGCGGCTTCGTTGGCGAGATTGGCGATGTCCGCCCCCGAGAAGCCGATTGTGGCGCGGGCCATCGATTCCAACTCGACGTTGTTCGCCATCGGCTTGTTCTTGGTATGAATCTTGAGGATATCGTGACGGCCCTTGACGTCGGGCAGGTCGGCAGTGATCTGTCGATCAAAACGGCCGGGACGAAGCAGAGCGGGATCCAGCACATCCGGGCGATTCGTGGCAGCGATCATGACGATGTTGCTGTCATTGTCAAAGCCGTCCATCTCTGAAAGCAACTGATTCAAGGTTTGCTCGCGTTCGTCGTGTCCGCCGCCCAAACCGGTGCCGCGCCGTCGACCTACGGCATCAATCTCATCAACAAAGATGATGGCCGGCGCGTTTTCCTTGGCGCGTTTGAAAAGATCGCGGACGCGGGAAGCCCCGACGCCGACGAACATTTCTACAAATTCCGAGGCTGCGATGCTGAAGAAGGCGACATTGGCTTCACCGGCCACGGCGCGCGCCATCAATGTCTTGCCCGTGCCTGGCGGTCCTATCAGCAGGACGCCGCGCGGCACTTTCGCGCCGACCTTGACATATTTTTCGGGCTGTTTGAGGAAATCGACAACTTCTTCCAGTTCCATCTTGGCGGCGTCTTGCCCGGCCACATCCTCAAAACGGATTGTCGGCATCTCCGGCGTTTTTTCCCGCGCTTGCGATTGGCCGAAGGAAAAAATACCGTTCATCTGGCCCTGCGCGCGTCTGCCCATCCAGACGAAAAAACCGATGATTAGCACAAGCGGCAAGAAGTTGATAATCAGCGAAAGCAAGAGCGACGGTTCATTTGGCGTGGCATGAATGTTGACGCGATTCTCGTTTGCCAATTGGCGCAACTCGTCGGCGCCGCCAGGGGGCAAGTTCGCGTTGAAGCGGCTAATGTTCTGCGACCGGCCGGAGGGACTGGTCACGATCACGCTCCGTGTGAATCGGCCATTGACGCCCGTTTCGCCCTGGAAGTCCAGCAGGGCAACGTTCTTTTGCCGCACCTGCTCGTAAACAACCGAGTAGGAAACTTCCGGCGTGGAAGTCAACCCGCCGAACAAGCCCGGCGAACTGAGCAACGCCAGCAGCATAACCAGAACCAACAATCCGGGTGAAACCCATTTTCGCCAATTGGGGGGGCGCTGCGGGGGGCGACTGGGTCCGTCGCCACCCTGACTCTCTTCGTTATCGTTGTTTTCCCAAAATTGCATCTAGCGATCTGACTTTCGACAACTTGGTTTATGCCTGAATTATAGCCTATTGCAACCGAGAATTGTGCAAAAATTATCTTAGAAAGGAGCGCAGCGGGGCACGATTCAAGGCTAGCCGCACCATCATAGCACGAAAGTTGTCGAATTGCGTGTGGCGATTTCGCCGATCTATCCAAAGGTCATGTTCCAGGCAGGCGACATCTGATGAAACGCGATTAAATTCAACTTCTCATCAGGCGATTGTCAGCTATCCTTGAATACGGTGACTATCCAATTGCGTTAGCGAAATACCAGGACTAATGATGAATCGTCTAAAGCACGAAGACAGCCCGTACCTGCTGCAGCATGCCGACAATCCGGTGGACTGGTATCCTTGGGGCAATGAAGCGTTTCAAAGCGCGCGACAGCGCGATGTGCCGGTTCTGCTGAGCGTGGGTTATAGCGCTTGTCACTGGTGCCATGTGATGGCGCATGAAAGCTTTGAAGACGAAGCGACCGCCCGGATCATGAACGAGCTTTTTGTCAATGTCAAAGTTGACCGGGAAGAGCGTCCGGACGTCGACGATATATATATGCAAGCCGTGCAAGCGATCGCTGGACAGGGCGGATGGCCCATGACAGTGTTCTTGCTGCCGGATGGGCGGCCCTTCTACGGCGGCACGTATTTTCCGCCGCTGCCGCGCGGCGGTCTGCCTTCTTTCGCGCAGTTGATGGGCGCCATCAGCGACGCCTATCGCAATAAACGAGATTTGCTGGAAGAGCAAGCGGAGAATCTGCACCAGGCGCTGCGGCGGGACCTAATCGGCATCGGTCGCGAAGACGACAGCGGCTTGAATGCCGAGCTGCTTATGGACGCGGCGCGCAAAATGCTGGGCGGCATGGACAGAGACAAGGGCGGTTTTGGCACTGCGCCCAAGTTTCCCAATCCGATAAACCTGGAGTTCCTGCTGCGACATTACGCGCGCAGCAAAGACAAGGAGGCGCTGGATCTGGTCTGTCTTACTTTGTGCAATATGGCGCGCGGCGGCATTTATGACCAAGTGGGCGGCGGATTCGCCCGCTACAGCGTCGACGCGCATTGGCTGGTCCCGCACTTCGAGAAGATGCTCTATGACAATGCGCAACTCAGCCGTGTTTACTTGTACGCCTGGCAAATCACGGACGACAGTTTTTTCCGGGCGATTGCCGAAGATATCTACGATTACATCTTGCGGGAAATGACTGCGCCCGAGGGCGGCTTTTTCAGCGCGACCGACGCTGACAGCGAGGGCGAAGAGGGTAAATTCTTTGTCTGGACCTTGGAAGAAGTCCGCGAGGCGCTGGCGCCCTTGGCCGAGTCATTGCCGCGCGCGTTTGAAATCGCCATCGCGTATTTCGGCCTTTCGGAATCGGGAAACTTCGAAGGCGCAAATATCCTCACCATGCCAGAAGAGCCGCTTGAGGTCGCGGAGGCTTTGGGCTTGTCATCCCAGGAGTTGCAAGATGCGATTGCCCGAATCAGGACCAGGCTCTACGATGTTCGCAGCCAACGGATTCCGCCCGCGCTTGACGACAAGATTCTGAGCTCATGGAACGGTTTAATGCTCGCCAGTTTGGCCGAGGCCGCGCGCGCGCTCGCGCGAGAAGATTATCGGGATGCCGCGAAAACCGCCGGGACGTTCCTGCTGGAGAATATGGTCGATGAGCGCGGCCGCTTGTACCGAACGCATAAGGCGGGTCGCAGCAAGCTGAACGCCTATCTCGAAGACTATGCAAATGTGATCGATGGTCTGTTGGAGTTGTACCAATTGACATTTGAAGAACATTGGTTCATCGAGGCGAGGCGACTGGCGGATCTTGCTCTCGATCACTTTGCGGCTCCGGACGGCGGCTTTTACGACACCAGCGACGATCACGAAGATTTGATTGTGCGCCCGCGCAATTTGCAGGATAACGTTACGCCCTCCGGCAACGCCATGATGGCCAAGCAACTCTTGCGGCTGGCGGCATATACCGGCGATGCGCGCTATGATGACGCCGCGCGGGCTGTGCTTAAGATCTTGACAGACGCTATGCGACAATATCCGCAAGCCTTCGCCGAGTCTCTCAACGCGACGGATGCTTTGGCAAGCGGCATCATCGAAGTCGCCGTTGCCGGGGATAGGGAAACGGAAGAAGCGCGCGCTATTTTTGCGCTGCTCAACCGACCCTTTCGCCCGAATATGGTCCGGGCTTCGGCGCGCGGGGATGTGGATGAACACGGCAGCATACCCTTGCTCAGTCATCGCAAGATGCTTGAGGATCGGACAACGGTCTATGTTTGCCGACATTTCGCTTGCCGTCTGCCGGTAAGCACAGCCGCTGCGCTTGACGCGCTGCTCCAAGAACAAGCGATAGGATGACAATTCGCAGCGACCGCGTTTTTGTGCTGACATTGAAGCAGCTCGTTGGGATCTGAAGCCGCCAGCGATCCAGTGGCATGGCTTGGATCTAATCAAAAGGCATAAGTGATCTTGGGTGAAAGACAGGCGTCGCAAGACTATTTTCTTAGCTTGCTGCAAACTGTGTTAGGCCAGGCTCTGGACGCCGCTGGCTACAACCTGGAACGAAAGCCCTTGCAGTGGGCAGGCGGTAGATATCGCTTTGTCAAAGCCTTTGAAGACGGCTGTACAGGGCTGATTGAATTTCAGGTTTTGGTTTACAGCGACAACGCTTGGTCCGGGGAACAACCATCGCGCTTCAACGTTCAACTTGGTCGAACAGGCAGTCGAGGCGCTGGAAAGAACGACGCTGCGTACTTTTCCATCCGCAGCCTGAGCCAGCTCGTTGTCCGCGACTTCGGCGTCAAGATCTTGCCAGCGGAAGATCATTGGTGGAAATACCACAATACGGATTCTTTGGCGGGGGCATTGGCCGAGGCGGGGCATTTGATCGTGGGCTACGGCATGCCCTGGCTTGCCGGAGAGCTGTCGCCTCCTTCGGCATGAGAAGTCGCCAGACCTGCTTGACAACCGAGGGCTGCCTCCGTACCATGAGCGGGGTCACATATCTCAATAGGTTTATGAATATGCAGACATTCCGCGCGCTGTCGCTCGCTCTTGCTTGCTTGATGACCGCTTGCAGTTTTGGCAAAGGCTCGACGCCGGAAGCTACGCCGGACAAGGACAATATCATTTATGTGACCGCGACGCCTCGTGACTTGCAGGCGCAAGCAGCGCCGACGACTCTAGCGACAGACGCGCCGCCGACGTCAGAACCTGTATCCACAATCGAACCGTCCCTGCTGCTGAAATTGGGCGACCAGTTCATGCGGGATGGCTATCTGGAGGACGCGGCGGGCATTTACCGTACCTTGCTCAATTATGGCGAGGCGGTCGGGGCGGAGTTTCGCGCGCCGGCTGCTTTTCGCTTGGGCAAGGTTGCCTTGCGCGACGGTTATTTCCAGCAGGCGCTGGATGCTTTCAATCTGTTGATCAGGGAATTTCCTGGCAGCGTTCATAGTCCACAAGCCTATTTGATGCGTGGAGACGCCTATATGGGCGTCTCCAATTGGGCGTTGGCAATCGCGGACTTTGAACAGTATTTGGGGGCGCGCCCGGGCTTGATCGACAGCTACGTGTATGAGCGTATAGCGGACGCGCAGATTGCCTTGGGGCAGACCGACCCGGCGCTGCAAAACTATGAAAAAGCGACCGCCGCCAAGCGATCAAAGGTGCCGCTCTTGATCCTGCGCGAGAAGCTGGCTGGGATCTATATCAGCTTGTCGCGGGGGACGGAGGCCGTCGCACAGTACGATGCGATTTTGTCGGTTGCGCGTAATGTACCCTATCGGGCGAATATCTCGTTTAGCGCTGCGCAAGCTCTGCTCGACGCGGATCTCACGGATGCCGGTTTGAATCGGATGCGGGGCGTTTTCGAGAGCTATGCGGGCGCCGCCGCGTCATACGACGCCTTGAAGATCCTCGAGGCTGCCGGTATCCAGTACGATGGGCTGACTCGCGGCAAGAGCGCCTTTTATGCCGGCGACTATCAGACCGCAATCGACGCTTTCAACGCTTTCACCACGTCGCAGCAGTTGGAGGCAATCCCGGCGGAACTGCACTTGTTGCTCGGACGCGCCTACCGGCAGATCGGCAATGCGAATGCCGCCATGATCGCATTCCAGACCGTTGTTGATCAGTATCCGCAGGATCCGCTGTTTGGCGATGCGCTGCTGGAGCGTGGAAGAACGCGCTTTTTGGCTGGTGATATCCCAACGGCGATTGAGATCTATCTTTCTATTGCCGACAATTTTGATTATCTGGGGGATGCCGCCGGCGAGGCGCTTTGGCGGGCGGGTTATCTGTATGGCACTAATGGCGACAGCGGTCTGTCGCGGCAGGTGTTTACGAGGCTTGCCGACTCTTACCCGAGTCATGAACTGACGACCAATGGATTGTTTATCGCAGCTTCGGCTGCGGTTCGAGATGAGGCGTGGTCAATCGCTGAGAATTTGTATGGACGCATCGCTTCTCTCACAGACGGCGCAGATCAAGCGGCTGCTTACTTGTGGGTCGGACGGCTCGCCGCCATGCGAGGCAACCAGCAAACGGCTAACGAAGCCTTTGATCTGGCAGTTGCGGCTGCGCCGGATAGTTACTTCGCCGCGCGCGCCGGCGATTTCCGCATCGGCCGACAGCCCTTTGACCCGCCAACATCTTATGAATTCTCTTTCGACATCAATGCTGAAGTTCAACATGCGGAATCCTGGCTGCGGCAAGTTTTCGCGCTGGAAGAAGAGGGCGATCTGTGGCGGATGACTGAAGAACTGAACAGCGACCCTCATCTGGTGCGCGGGCGCGAGCTTTTCGCTGTCGGCGCCTTCGACGAAGCCTCAATTGAATTCGAGGATCTGGCGGAAGCGCTGCGCGAGAGCGGAGATGCGCTCGGCAGTTATCGTCTGGCGATCCACTTGCGAGGCCTGGGCGCCTTCCGCGAATCCATCATCGCCGCTGCCGACGTCATCATCGCCTCCAAAACAGGTACATTGGGGGCGCCGCGTTTCCTGGCTCGTCTTCGTTTTCCAGATTACTACGGCGATCTGGTTCGCCGGGAAGGGGAAGCGCGGGATATTGATCCCCTGCTTATGCTGTCCTTGATTCGCCAGGAAAGTCTCTTTGATACCTACGCTACAGCCGCGGCCGGCGAGAAGGGCTTGATGCAAGTCATCCCCAGCACCGCCAAATATATCGCCGAACGTCTGGATTGGCGCGACTATCAGCATAGCGACTTGTTTCGCCCTCACGCGGGCATCGCTTTCGGCGCCTATTATATTGACGAGCAATTGGATTTCTTCAACCAGAATGCCGTTGTGGCGTTGGCAGCATATAATGCGGGACCTGGACGCGCCTACGAGTGGAATGAGCTCTCCGGCGGCGACCCCGATCTGTTCATGACCACGATCACCATCGATTCGACCAGAAAATACGTTCAGTTCATCTACCGCAACTATAGCATTTATCGTGAGCTATATGGCGCCAATTAGTACCGGCGACAGAACGATTTCGTATAGCTAGCTGTATAACAATCAGATATAAGTATCGGTCGCCCAAGGCGAGGAGAATCTTTCTCGACTCGCGCGTGTTTTCAATGATGATATTGCGCGTCGTTCCCGTTTATACGAAAATATGAGGCGACCGGTCCGTTCGCAGGATATCAAGAAGAGCCAGCAATGCAGGCGCAGCGCTTACTCGACAATCTGCATGCCCAGCAGAAGACGTCGCTTGACGAGTTCTTCGGCAATCCCGTATTGCTCGACGACTTTCATTCAACGCCGCCGTCCGAGCGCGTGAATCGGGTCGCCGTCCTGACGGAGTCCTTTCTGCCCAAGGTCGATGGCGTTGTGAAAACGACCTATTTGACCATTCGCTATCTGCAAGAGACCGGGCGCGAGGTTTTGATTTTCGCTCCGGATATCGCTGTCGATCATGTTGGCTCGTCCCGGGTGATTCCGCTGCGATCAATCAGCTTGCCGCAGGCGCCGGAAACGCGGATGGCATTGCCGAATCCCGTTGTCGCGCGCCACTTGGAGGAATTCCAGCCAGACCTGATTCACCTCTTTAGCCCGGCCGCGATGGCGGTCAACGGGATGGCTGTGGGCCGTCATCTCAACTTGCCGGTTATCGCCAATTATCAGACGGACTTGCCGGGATACACGGAACATTACGGGCTCCCCATGTTGTCGGGACCGGTCAATCGCTGGTTGCGCTACATCCACAATGGCTGCCACCTCACTTTAGCGCCGACGCAAACCATCATTCGCCGCTTGCGCGATGAAGGCTATCGCCGCGTGCGGCATTGGGGGCGTGGCGTCAACACCGAGCGTTTTCATCCCGACCATGCTCGGCAAGAGATGCGCCGTCGCCTGCTCAATGGGCGCGACGACGATTCGCTGCTTTGCATCTTCGTCGGTCGGCTGGCGCATGAAAAGCGTGTTGAGTTGCTCTTTGAAGTCGCCAAAATGGAGCGCGTCGCCTTGACGATAGTCGGGGACGGCGCCTTGCGCGAGGAGTTGGAAGCCAGATTTTCAGAAACCGATGTTCATTTCACGGGATATCTGATCGGCGACGAACTGGCGCAAGCCTTCGCCAGCGCTGATGTCTTTGCCTTCACCGGCGAGAACGAGACCTTCGGCCAAGTGATACAAGAAGCGATGGCTTCTGGCTTGCCATCAGTGGTTGTAAACTCTGGGGGCGCCCCGGAGGTCATCGAGGATGGCGTCACCGGATTGTCCGTAAATCCGACCGAGGCCGATTTCGCGACTGTCATTGCGTACTTGCGCGATCACCCCGAAATTCGCCTGGAGATGAGTCGTCAGGCCCGGCTGGCAGCGGAACGCCGGCCCTGGGCGGCTTTGATGGCACAGCTCGAGGGATTCTATGATGAAGCCTATTGCATGAACCAGCGTTTCATCAGTTTATTCGGTTCCACCCGCTACCATTTGCCGCTGTCAATACCGGCGCAGTTGGCGCGCCGCCCTCGCAGCGTATCGTAGCGGCCTAGCGCTTGACGCGACAATTGATGACCGAAGAATCTAGCAAGCCGACGCTCGCGCTTATTGCTCATGACGGCAAGAAAGCCGATATGGTCGCATTTGTTATGGACCACAAAGAGCGTCTGACTGAATTTGATCTGCTGGCAACTGCCACGACGGGCGCGCTAATCGAAGACAAAACCGGGCTAAAAGTAAGGCAAATGCTTTCCGGTCCGCTTGGCGGCGATGCGCAGATCGCGGCGGAGGTGGCGACAGGGCAGGTCCGGGCGCTTTTCTTCTTTCTCGATCCGCTGGGCAAACATCCACATGATCCCGATATCCAAAGCCTCCTCCGCATTTGCAATGTACACAACGTGCCTTTGGCGACTAACATTGCCACAGCCGCCCTGCTGATCAAGGCCTGACGGAAACGATCGCGCTCGCGTGTTGGTCGAGATCCGAGGGCTGGGCGGCTCGCGGACGAGCGCCTGACAAGCAACGCAGTCGTCTTGCAGACGTATTCCCGGTAGAGGCATTTTTATTCGGTCAACGAGTTCTTGCGTCCAAATGCAATTGAGGGGAGACGGTGGCGAAACCTGATCCAAAGATTGTTGAGTGGGTGGAGGCCGCGCTGGCGGAGGACCAGGATGCCTTCGCGGAATTGGTCTACTTGTTTCAAGACCCCGTCTACAATCTTTGCTACCGCATGCTGGGCGACGCGGGCGAAGCGGAGGACGCGACTCAAGAAGCGTTCCTGCGCGCCTTTCTCAATCTTCGGCGTTACGATACCAAGCGATCCTTCAAAACCTGGCTGATGTCAATCGCCTCCAATCACTGCATTGATCGCTGGCGCAAGCGGCGGATGCAATTGGTTTCGCTTGATGACGAACCCACCGCCGCGGCCCTCGCCTTGAGCAGCAGCGACCCGCTTCCCGAACAGGCTGCGTTGAGCGCGGAGCAGAGCGAGTTGCTGCAAAGCCTCTTGATGAAGCTCGAAGAGAGTTACCGGTTGCCTTTGGTCTTGCGCTATTGGTACGACTATTCCTATGCGGAAATTGCTCAATTGATGGACACAACGGAAAGCGCGATCAAGAGTCGTCTGTTCCGCGCCCGGCGAACCTTGGCGGATTTGCTTTCAGATCGCGACGCGCGCGCCAACGATGTGAAAGACGGCGAAGACGACAGGTTTAACCGGCTGGCCGCCCCAAAACCGAAAGGAAACTAGGATGTCCGAAGAGTTCAACCCGCAACCGCTGGACATGATGCAAGAGGCGCTAGACGGCCAGCTTCCGGATGAAATGGCGCAGAAACTTCTTGATATCCTGGGAAGAGATCAGGCCGCCGCCAAGGAATACGACCGCTTGCAACGTGTGGACACGCTGTTGAAACGGGCTCCTCAACAGCGCGCGCCTGCGCGGCTGGCGGCGACGATTATGGCGCGGCTCGCGCAGCGTATGCAGGCGGAAACCGCTTTGTCCGATCTATCTCCGGAAACGCAGAAGCTGATGATGTGGAGTTTGACGGCTTCGATGATGGCGACGATGCCCATGATGGAAGCTGCTAGCTGGCTGGTACTCCATGCGCAACGTGATCCGGAAGTGTTGAGCGAGGTCATGCTGCGGACAATTGGTTGGATGTCCCTGGTTACCGAGGCGCTGATCCTGCTCTTGGAGGGCGCTGAAGATCTGGCGAGGACGCAACCCGAATTGGCGACGGCGACGCTGGCGCTGGCGCCCTATATGCTGGGCAGTATCTTGGATCATCTGGATGAAGCCTACCAGCCAAGATAAGCGGAATTGTCAAAGAACAACGCACAAAGCCGAGAGTCTGGACGCGGAGGCTCAATGCGGAACTAAAAAAGAGCGCCGCCATTGGCGACGCTCTTTTTGTTCACCAGTTATAGCGGCGATCAGGCGCCGTCGTCCGGGATCATCTCGATCTTGCGAACTTTGTAAGTAACCAGTCCGTCCGGAACCTCGACTTTGACGCGATCCCCAACTTGTTTGCCCAATAGCGCCTGCCCCACAGGCGAATCCAGGGATACCCCGCGACGACCATGCGTGATTTCCTCGGTATCGAGCAAGTCCATCGTGAACTCTTCTTTCTCTGAAGCGTCGTATACTGTGACTCGATTACCGGGCGTGATCGTGTCCGGGTCTTCGTCGGCATCTATGATTTCGGCGCGAGCCAGTACGTTTTGCAAGTGCGATACACGTTCGTCAAGCCGTTCCTTGGAAACCATCGCGTCAAAGAAAACGGCTTCTTCACCCTGGTCGTCTTCGCGCGCTTCGGCGAGCATTTCCGCCACCTTGGAATTTTCTTCGCTGGTTAGGACATTGAGTTCGCGTTGCAGCTTCTGGTATCCCTGTCGCGTCAATTTGATGCGTCGTTCTGCCATGACTTGTTCCTTTCTGGGTGCAGTCACCACAGACTATACGGTGACATTCGCAAAAAGTATCATCTACTTCGAGCAATGAACTAAATGCCGCGAATAGTAGACGAAGCGCCCTGCCCAAAGGACAGGACGCATAATAGCTATCTTATGGTTAACTTTGAAAGAATTACGTTAACGTGTAGGTCTTGCTCCGATTTCCTTAGGAATTTAAGGCTATTCTGCTCTTTTCGACTGTCGCCCCAAGCAAACAGGCTAGCGTTGGAGCATTTTATGATGACTATTTTGATACAGTTTAGGCGAATTGTCAAATGGTTTCGCTGGAAAGGGTGTATTTCAGATTATTGGCAAATAACCACCGAGGACACCGAAAGCACCGAGATTTAAGCTCTTGCCTGCCAAAAAGGAGGCGATGCAGGGGCGTTTGACGGTCAGTGTCTACGCGACCCGCTGAAACGCCCGCAAACAGAAATGATCTTTTGTATTTCTCTGTGCGCTCTGTGGCTCTGTGGTGAATTTTTAGTTTGTTCGTTGCATTGCTCCACAAGATACCATTTTTGAAGCGATTGCCCTGTGGACATCTGCCAAAATATTGAAATGCACCCCGCTGGAAAGCGCTGTTATATCAACCGCGGCGCTCATACGACGAGAAGGCTAATTATTTTGCCTGAGCGCGACATTCCTGGAATCTTTTCGCCAGTCAGGCCTCAGGCGGCTCACGTTCAGGCGTATACCTCCGGATTGACGCAATTCGGAAGATGACTGCCCGCGAGGCCGGCGATAAGGTTGTCGGCGGCCATGTCGGCCATCTTGGCGCGGGTAGCGACGCTGGCGCTGGCGATATGCGGCACGACAAGGCAGTTGTCCAGGGAAAGCAGCGGATCATCAAGCGGAATCGGCTCGGGGTCGGTGACGTCCAAGCCTGCCGCAAGAATGTCTCCCCGATGCAAAGCCTTGTGAAGCGCCGCGCCATCGACGACGCTGCCGCGCGCTGTATTGATTAGAATCGCCGTCGATTTCATTAACGCCAGTTCCCGTTCTCCGATCATGTGCTGCGTTGTCTCGGTAAGCGGAACATGCATACTGACAAAATCACTTTCGCTCAGGACTTTTTCAAATGATGCTTCTTCCGCGCCGATCTCTTGGATTTTGTCTTTATTCTCCTCGGTGTTGACCAAAATCGTCATATTAAAGCCCTTGGCGCGTCTGGCGACCGCTTGCCCGATACGACCGAAACCGATGATCCCCAGCGTCGCGCCGAAGATGTCTTGGCCGGAAAGCACCGTAGGATGCCAGGTTCGCCAGTTGCCATCCCGGATGTAAGTTTGGGCTTCGGGAATGCGGCGAGCCACCGCCATCAGAAGCGCGAAGGCGAAGTCGGCAGTGGTTTCCGTCAGTACGCCCGGTGTGTTGCCAACCGGAATCCGGCGTTCTGTCGCCGCGTCGACGTCAATATTGTCATATCCAACAGCCAAGTTGCTGATGACCCGAAGATTTGGGGCGGCATCCATCAGCCGGGCGTCTACACGGTCTGTCAGCAAACTTAGCAATCCATCGCGATGGCGGATTTTCTCCTTAATCGTCGTGTAATCCGGCGGCAAAAAATCTTCCCATACTTCCAGTTCGCAATGCGGGGCCAGGCGATCTAGTGTGGCCTCCGGCAAGCGACGCGTGACAAATACCTTTGCTTTACCCATGTCTATGCTCCATCGGCTTGAGTACGCGCGATTATAGCGCAGTTGCACGGACAAGAAAAACTACCGATATATCCCAGAGGAGACAAGGCGAATTGCCGATCTCAAAGCGCCAGGGGAAGCGATATATTGAGGGTAGTGCCGAAGCCCGTTTCGCTGTTAATGGCGACCGTTCCGCCGCTCAATTCGATGAAAGTCCTGGCTAGGTATAAACCCAAACCAAGCCCTTGATTGCGCTCGCTTGCCTGCCAATAGGGCAGGAATGGGTCTTCGACATCAGAGTAGGCGAATCCTCTGCCCGCGTCGAATATGGTGATTTGCAGGCGATTGCCCTGGCGCTGTCCGTCGAAACTGACGCTTGCGGGATCGCCATGGGAACAGATATTGCTCGCGATCTCGCAAAAAGCATAACTTAGCCAG
Source organism: Chloroflexota bacterium (assembly GCA_028873975.1). Taxonomy (GTDB): domain Bacteria; phylum Chloroflexota; class Anaerolineae; order Aggregatilineales; family Phototrophicaceae; genus UBA6055. The sequence continues at coordinate 2,115 of JAPPMO010000069.1, read as the reverse complement.
GTCTCGTCGCCGGCTACCATTGCCGTAGCGCCAGAGGCTCGAAGCGTGGGCTTGCCGAGAACTGAAACAACTTTCCGCATCAATAGCGCGCTGTCGACCGCAGAGAGGGAAAACTTAAGGCGGTCGTGCTTGATAAGCGAAAACTGCCAGATATTGTTCATCATACGCTCGATAGAAGCAATCGTCGCCATGACATAGGCGATGATCTGGTATTGCTCGTCGGTCAACTCGCCATCAAAGCCGGCCTCCAGGTTGTTGAGGTTGGTTTTGATTGGCTGCGCAAGGCTGTTAAAGCGTTCCAGCACCGCGGGCCTCGTCGCCGCGTTCTCGATGCCGATGGCGGTAATCACATCCATGACCAAGGTGTGCAGGCCCCATGAGTAGGCATGGATGCGCTTGTAGCATTCCCGTTGATCGCCCGAAGTTGCGCCACTGGCGCCTGAAAGCATGGATTCCATACAGGATATCACGTCGCTGACTGGCTCCAGGAGTTTACTGTAGGAGATGCTTGCCATTGCTTGAGGCCGGATACCTTCTCGATCGTCACATTGATAATGACATAATATCCGCAGGCACGCCAACCAGGGCTTGGAAAGCGCTGATAGACTGCGATGCGTTGGAGTGCGAAAAAGAATCAGAAACAGCCGGCGTCTCACCGGCTGTCACCGTTTATGCGTGTGATATGCGCCGCCCCAAGAACTAAGGAGCGGTTATTCTGCAGAGGAAGCGCGTCCAGACTTGTATTGCCAGTAGGCCGCTACTTGAGTTCTACGACAGCGCCCGCTTCCTCCAGCTTGGATTTGCCCTCTTCAGCGGTGTCTTTGCTGACTTCTTCAAGGACTGTCGCGGGGGCGGATTCCACCAGTTCCTTGGCCTCTTTGAGTCCAAGGGGCGTGATGCCGCGGATCGCCTTGATGACGTTGATCTTCTTGGGTCCAATTTCCTTGAGGATCACATCGAATTCGGTCTTTTCTTCTTCGGGCTCGGCATCCGCGACCGCTCCGCCAGCGCCCGGCGCCATCATCATCATGCCGCCGCCGACTGCCGCTTCAACGCCCCAGGCTTCTTCCAGGCGCTTCTTGAGACCTGCGGCTTCCAGGATCGTCAGCCCACTAAGTTCTTCCACGATTTTGTCGAGATCTGCCATTGTTCATCCCTTTCATTTGCATACCCGCACGGGCGCTTCATTTGCTACTAGATACAGATTGATTCGTCACTCGGAATTATCATCCGGGTGATTCATGAGTTGCCGCCTTCTTCATGCTTGTCCACGTAAGCCTGAAGAACGTTGACGACCCCGCCTGTCGCTTGCTGCAATACGTTGACCAGGCTTTGCGACGGGGACATCATCAAACCTGCGATTTGCGTGCGCAGTTCTTCAAGTGTTGGCAGTTTGGATACCGCCTCTACCTGCCCGGCGTCGAGAAGGTCTCCGCTCATGATCCCGCCGGTCACTCGCATTTTTTCGTCGAAATCCGCGTCTTCAATGTGCTTGAAAACAGCCTTGGCGACCCCGGGCATATTGTCGCGGCCAAAGATGATTGCGACGGGCCCCTCCAGCAGATCCTCCGGAACAACCCAGTTGGCTTGCTCAAGCGCGTTGCGGATCAAGGTGTTTTTGGCGACGATGTACTGTCCGTTTTGCTCGCGTACAGCGGCCCGCATTCCCTCGATTTGGGGAACGCTGAGCCCCTGGGTTTGCACGATGACCAGGCCATCGCAATCGTTGAGGATTTCAACATACTGCGCGACAAGCTCTTCCTTGCGTGCTCTTGAAACTGGCAAGTGTCGCTCCTTTCTACATCGCTGGCGCTACCTATACATAGCAAGCCAACTGACCCGACCGAACAAAAAAAGCGACCCGCAGTTGGAGGTCGCAAAAAATTCAATCGAAAGGACCGATTAGGGTCTTTTGCGTTCCCCTCGGCAGGAAATTAAGGGCATCTGCCCACCGGCTGTCTACGGCAAACGTCGCTATATGGTTGTGAAGCAATTCAGCATTATATGGATAGAAAACATCTGGTCAAGACTGAAAGCATGCGTTTGACGGATTGCATTGGCTAGGTGTATAGTCCTGGATTATAATGGCACTGTTTCCAATGAGCAAAAGGACGA
>JAPPMO010000119.1 GCA_028873975.1 Chloroflexota bacterium | reverse complement strand
CAAAAAAGAGGGTTGTAGGGGCGTTTCGCTGAAACGCCCGCTGGAAATATCCCCATTTTTGGCAAAACGAAGCAGTATCGGACAAGCCTTACAAGGCTCGCTTTAGTTGCATGACTTACTTGGAATTACTTCTGTGTTCTCTGTAGTTCATATTCAGTTTAGATTCTCGCCATTTCAGCCGCTATCATTTAGAAGCGATTGCCCTGGGCATGTTCCCTGGCGCAATTGACAGTGAAAATGACGCGGGATAAAATCGGTCGAATGCGCAACCTGGCAAATGACCGGCGGATACCGGGCGATCTCAATTGCCCGCACGCTAACTAAATCAATTCATGGCCAAACAACACGTCGCGGCGGTAGACTTGGGCGCAACATCGGGACGGGTGATGGATCTGTCCTTTGATGGCCGCGCCATAGCGCTGCGCGAAGTCCATCGTTTTCCCAATATCCCGGTGCAAACCCCGCAAAGGCTCCATTGGGATGTTTTGCGGCTTTGGCGGGAAATTACAGTCGGCATCGAGAAGGTTGACGCCGCCGCTGCGATTGGCGTGGATTGTTGGGGGGTCGACTATGCCCTGCTGGATAGCGCCGGGGAATTGCTCGCAAACCCGGTCCACTATCGCGACCCGCGCACAAACGGCGCCATGGAGTGGGCATTCGAGCGCATGCCGCGCCGCGAAATCTTCGACCGCACCGGCATCCAGTTCCTGCAATTCAACGGCTTGTTTCAGCTCGCGGCCAGCATCCGCGACGGCAGCCCGCTGCTGGAGCAAGCCAGGACCCTTTTGACCATTGCCGATCTCTTCAACTATTGGTTGACGGGCTCGAAGACCTGCGAATACACCGAAGCCACCACCCTGCAGCTATGCAACGCCCATAGCGGCGATTGGGATCGCGAAATCGCCGCGGCCATCGGCATCCCCGATATTTTTGCGCCGATTGTGCCGCCGGGCGCAAAACTCGGCAGTTACCGGGGCCGGGACGTTATCGCGCCAGCCTGTCACGATACCGGCAGCGCCGTGGTCGCCGTACCGGCCACCGGCGCGAATGTCGCCTACCTGAGCAGCGGCACCTGGAGCCTGCTGGGCATGGAGTTAAAAGCGCCCATCCTCGGCCATGCCGCCTATGCCGCAAATGTCACCAACGAAGGCGGCTACGAAAATACCTACCGCTTCCTGAAAAACATTATGGGCTTGTGGGTGGTGGATCAGTGCCGGGCAGCCTGGAAAGCGGAAGGCAAGGACTACAGTTTCGATCAGCTTGCGGCAATGGTACAGAGGGTACAGAGCGTCGATCCCTTCAAGACCTTGATTGAGCCGGATGATCCGAGTTTTTTGGCGCCCGGCGATATGCCCGGGCGCGTCATCGACTATTGTCGGCGACATGGACAGGCTTTGCCGGAAAGCGATGCCGAGTTGATCGCCGCGGTCTACGTCAGCCTGGCCTTCAAGTATCGATTCGTTTTGGAGCAATTGATCGCTGTTTCGGGCCACAGCGTTGATCGACTGCATATCATCGGCGGCGGATCGAAGAATGCCCTGCTGAATCAGATGACGGCCAACGCCATCGGTCGTCCGGTTCTGGCGGGTCCGGCCGAAGCGACGGCTACCGGCAATGCTATCGTTCAGTTGATCGCCCTGGGAGAGCTGCGGGATGTCGCCGAGGCGCGAGCCATGTTGAGCGAGTCGGCGGAGCTTGTCCTTTTCGAGCCAGTTGACCGGGCGGCTTGGGACGCGAACTACGAGCGCTTCCGCGCCTTGCTGCCATAAACTGCCGCCATGGGCGTCAATCGGACGAACGTTCAGGGATTTTCATGACCGAAGCGCCACTGCTGCAATTGCGAGAGATCAACAAGCACTTCCCCGGCGTGCACGCGCTCAAAGATGTCCATTTTGACGTGCGCCGTGGCGAGGTCCACGCCCTGATCGGCGAAAACGGCGCCGGCAAATCAACCATGATCAAGATCGTCTCCGGCGTGTACCAGCCCGAAACCGGGGAAATCCAATTGGAAGGGCAGCGCGTTCACTTCGCCAACCCGCGCGAGGCGCAGCGCGCCGGCATCGCCACCATCTATCAGGAGCTCGGCTTGTACCCGGAGTTATCGGTGGCGGAAAACATCTTCATGGGACATGCGCCGACCCGGAAACGAGGCTTCTTCCAAACCATTGACTGGGAGCGGATGGAGCGAGAGGCGGAAGCCCTGCTGGCGGAACTGAATATCTTCAACCTCGATGTACAGGCGAAGGTCGGCACGCTCAACGTCGGCAACCGGCAGCGCGTCGAGATCGCCAAAGCCTTGTCGCTTGACGCCCGCATCCTCATCATGGACGAGCCAACCGCCGCCCTGACCGAAAGCGATGTCGAGCAGTTGTTCAGCATTGTCCGTTTGCTGCGCCAGCGCGGCGTCAGCATCATTTACATCAGCCACCGCCTGAACGAGGTCTTTGAATTGGCGGACCGAGTGACGGTCTTGCGCGACGGCGAATACATTGGCGCCAATGACGTGGGGGACACCAGCGAATCCCAACTGATCAGCATGATGGTCGGCCGCACGATCGAGAATCTCTTCCCCAAACAGGCGGCCAAGATCGGCGATGTGGTGCTGGAAGTTCGCAATCTCAACCGTCCGCCGTTGACGCGCGACATCTCGTTCTCGGTGCGGGCGGGGGAAATCGTCGGTCTGGCGGGTTTGGTCGGCTCCGGGCGCAGTGAGACAGCGCAAGTGATTTTTGGCGTCTTGCCAGCGGAGTCGGGCACGATCCTGCTGAATGGCGAAGCGGTTGAGATTCATCGACCTTCCGAGGCGGTGCGGCATGGCATCGGTTATGTGCCGGAAGACCGCGGACGGCAGGGCTTGGTACGAGAAATGACCCTGCGCGAAAACACCTCGATGGCCGTGCTGGAATCGGTATCGCAGAATACCTTTGTCAACCGCGCTGAAGAACGCCGGCTGGCTAATCACTCGATTCAGCAGTTGAGCATTCGCGCCACCGGGCCCGAGCAGATTGTCAACAAACTGTCCGGCGGGAATCAGCAAAAGGTGGTCGTCAGCAAGTGGCTGGCGAGCGAGCCCAAATTGCTGATCATGGACGAACCGACGCGTGGCGTCGATGTCGGCGCCAAATCAGAAATTCACCGCCTGATGAGCCAGTTGGCGGCGGAAGAGGGCTTGGCGATTCTGATGATTTCCAGCGAACTGCCGGAGATCCTGGGCATGAGCGACCGCATCCTGGTCATGCGCGAAGGCCATTTGGTGGGCGAATTCAGTCGCGCGGAAGCCACGCAAGAGTTGATCGCCCACGCCATGATGAGCGAAGAAGCGCGCCGCGCCACGGGAGCCAGCGCATGAGCAAGAGCAAGACATCGCCCGTGAAGCGCGGTCCCGCGCAGTTTATCGGCATTGCCCTGGCGCTTGTGATCATCGGCGCGTACTTCCTGCTGCCTTTTGTCATCCAACCGGAAAGGGGTCCGTCGACGGTCGCGGTCGTCACCGCAAGCAAAAAAGCCAACGAACTGAAGATTTTCAAAACCGGCGTCGAGCTTATTCCGCTGGCCGGGCTGGGGGTGCTGCTGCTGGGGGCCTGGAACGCGCTTGCGCCGGGCGCGGGCCGCGCCATTTCACTGCTGATGAGCGTGACCGGTTTGCTGGCGCTGGTGTATTACATCAATTTCACGCGCGATTATGCCGCCACAGAGGCGACCTATATCAGCAGCATGGGGGGCGCATTTTGGATCATGCTGGCCGCCGGGATCTTGTGCGTCTTGCAAATCCTTGTCCCGCGCGGCGCTGGCGAAGGACGTTATCGCATCACCAAACTCTTCGGCAATCAGGAAAGCATCATTCTCTTCGGACTGCTGCTCTTGATCTTCCTGGTGGGCATCGCCAATCCGCGCTTTTTGCAGGAACGCAATATCTCCGACATATTGCAGGGCAACGCTTATATCGCCGTGGCCGCGCTGGGCATGACGATGGTCATCGTCACCGGCAACATTGATATCTCGGTCGGCTCGCTGGTGGGCTTGCTGGCGGTGATCAGCGGACGTCTGGTGGTCTCGGGCCTGCCGGCGCCGCTGGCCTGGCTGGCGCCGCTAATTGTCGGCGCCGGCGTTGGCGCCCTGATTGGCTTCCTGGTCGCCTACCTGCGCATACCGTCAATCGTGGTCACCTTGGGCATGTTGAGCATCATCAAGGGCATTTTGATCATTTGGGCGGGGGGCGAACGCGTGCGGGACATGCCAGCCGACTATTTTCTCTCGCAGATGCGTCCGCTGGGCATTCCCATGCCGATTATCATCATGGTCACGCTGACAGTCGTGGTGGTATTGTGGATGAAGTACAGCGCCACAGGACGCGCTTTTTACGCGCTGGGCGGCAATGCGGAAGCGGCGCGTCTTTCCGGCTTGTCACAGAAGCGGCTGTTGATGACTGTCTTCATTTTGAACGGCATATTCATCGGCGTCGCCAGTGTGATGTATTCGACCCAATTCAATATCATACAAGCGACGCCGCCGCCCGCGCTGGAGCTTTCTGTCATTACGGCTTCGGTGGTCGGCGGCGTCAGCATCCTGGGCGGCACGGGCACGGCAATTGGATCAACCATGGCGACGCTCTTGCTGAATTTCATCCGTTCGGCGATGATCTTTATCAATGTATCGCCCTTCTGGCTGAAAGCCGTGCAAGGATTATTGATCCTGGCGACGGTGCTGGCGGATTTGATCCGGCGCCGGCGACAGCGGCTGTAGGAGGCAGGGGTGCAAGAACGGATGCCAAACCCGCGCAATCAAACAGTTGGCGAAAAGCTGCGCCACTTGCTCATCAGCCAGGAAGGCGTACTCTTCGTCATCATGTTGGTCTCTGTGCTCTTCCTGGCGACGCGCACCGACAAATTCCTCACCGTTGACAACCTCTTGCAGCAGGGCCGCTTCATGACCGAGGTCGGTTTGATCGCGATTCCCATGACCTATATCATCATCACCGGCGGCATTGACCTCTCGGTTGGTTCTATCCTTGGTCTCACCGCCATCGTTTTGGGCTGGACCTGGCAGGAGCTTGGCTTCCCGTTGGAACTGGCGATCATCACCGGCATACTCAGCGGCACAGTCGCCGGCTTCGTCAACGGGCTTTTCATCGTGCGAGTCGGCGTGCCGCCCTTGATCATGACCCTGGCGACGCTGGCGCTATACCGCGGCTTGGCCGAAGGCATCAGCGAGGCGCGCTCGGCCCGCGGCTACCCGGAGTGGTTCTTCCAACTGGGGCAAGGCGAGTTCCTGGGCATCCCGACGCAGCTCTGGCTGCTTATCATCGCCGTCGTCATCTTCGGCATCGTCTTGGCGCGCACGCGCTTGGGACGCGCGCTTTATGCCATCGGCAACAATGAAACCGGCGCCCGCTTCAGCGGGTTGACAGTCAACCGCTATTTGCTCTTTATCTATACCTTTTCCGGTTTTATGTCAGGGGTGGCGGGTTATATTTTCGTCTCCCGGGTGAGCACGACGCGCTCGGATATGGGAACGGGCATTGAGCTGGATGTGATCGCGGCGGTTGTATTGGGCGGCACCAGCATCTTCGGGGGCACTGGGTCCATTCCGGGGACGATCGTCGGCGTCGTTTTGATCCAACTGTTGAAGAATGGCTTGACGCTGTCGGGCGTGACCAGCGATGCGACGATAGTCGTGATCGGCAGCGTGCTGATATTTGCTATACTGGTGAATAATTTCATCCAAAGTCGGCGGCGGGAGAATTAACTAGATGCTTCCTTTTTTCCTGCGGTGTCCATTTTTGAGGAAGAAGGGGACCTGAGATTTCAACCTAGCGATCTTTTCTCAAGTCTCTCACACTGTTTTGGAAAAGTGGGCTCGCGGTTGCATTTGAGAGGACTTATCATGTCAAAAATTCTATACGCGTTATGTTCGCTACTACTATTCTTGTCACTTACCGTTGCGGAGGATGACCTACAGTACGTAAACATCGACTTTAGCAATGATAGCGAGCCCGACATCTACACCGTCGATTGCGCAGTGCTCATGTCTCCAATGATCCATGACGGAGAAGAAACAATGCCATTGTGGGCTGTGCTGGGATTCGCACTGACTGCTGCTACGTATGATACGCCACAATATGAAGAAATGAATGATTTCGTTGGTCATCTGTATGAGGCATTTGGGGAATGTGCCGATATGGATATGTTGTCTTGGCTTGCAACTCTAAATGGTGATGAAGTTACGGAAGAAGAGGAAACCTAACCCTCTGCTTTTCTCTCCCGATGAGTATCTTATAAGGATAGATTTTGGAAAACACTTGGTAGCAATATCTAAACATGAAAGGAGGTGAATATGCGCACAACATCATAACCGTTCCGCAATTTCGTTTACCCATCTAGTTTCTGGAGTCAAACTCATGAAAAGGACACTCGCAATTACTTTTATCCTGGCGCTATTGCTGGCGCTAGTCGCTGTACCCGTCGGCGCGCAAGACCGCTGGGACGGCGCCGACGACCTCGCTGTCAATCCCCTCGCCTGCGGCATGGGCGATGAGATGATGGACGAGGGCGAGGACATGGAAGAAGACATGGAGATGATGGAATACGACGGCGGCATGGTGGCTATGGGCGATGACATGGCTGGCATGGACATCACGCTGGTTGACGTGCCCAAACTGGTCGGCATCGGTTACTTCGCCGCCACCACGCTGGGTCAGCAGCAAGCCGCCGAAGAGCTGGGCAACGTCTCCGTCACCACCGACGCGCCGACCGAAGCCAATATCGACGACCAGATCCAGGTCATCGACAGCTATATCACGGCCGGCGTTGACGGCATCCTCTTCGCCGCCAACGACCCGGTCGCCATCGCGCCGGTCTTGCGCAAGGCGCTGGAAGCCGGCATCCATGTCGTCGGTTATGACGCCAATAGCGAGCCGGACGCCCGCGAATGGTTCGTCAACCAGGCGGAATTCAACGGCATCGCCAAGGCGCTGGTAGACAGCCTCGCCGACCAGATGGGCGCGGACGCTTCCTTCGGCATCGTCACCTCGACCTTTACCACGCCCAATCAGGCGCGTTGGATCGCCGAAATGTGGGCTTACGCTGCCGAGTGCTATCCCGACCTGACCTGGCTGGAAACCCTCGAGGCGCAGGAAGACGCCGTCTTGAGCTTCCAGCAGGCGCAGACGCTGATCAACAAATACGGCGAGGACCTGGATGGCATCTTCGCCATGACCTCGGTCGCCACGCCCAACGGCGCTGATGCGGTTCAGCAGGCTGGCGTCTGTGAAGATGTCGCGGTCGTTGGTCTGGCGACGCCTAATGGCATGAAGCCTTATGTCAACAGTGGCTGCGTCCGCGATGTGATTCTGTGGAACCCGGTCGACCTGGGTTATGCCGCGGTTTATGTCATGCGCGCGGTCGTCGATGGCGAGTTCCAGCCCGGCGATGCGTCGGTCTCGGCCGGGCGCCTGGGCGATCTTGTGGTCGTTAATGGCAGCGAAGTCTTGCTTGGTCCCCCCTTCACCTTCACGGCGGACAATATCAACGACTTCGATTTCTAGCATTGCGGTCAACCCCCCTCTAAATCTCCCCCCATAGCTATGGGGGGAGACTTGTGTCGTACTTTCCGAACAACGTAACGGCCTCTGTGCTCCCTCTCTCCAATGCTTTGGGGAGGGGGCCGGGGGAGGGGTAGGCATTCAATGACCAAGCCACTCGACAGCCTCATCAACATGACGCGCGCGCTCGGCGATCCGCAAAAGGACTACGTCGTCATCGGCGAAGGCAATACGTCCCTGCGGCTCGACACCGAATCCTTCGCCGTCAAAGCCAGCGGACAGCAGATGCATAATATCGACGCCGGCGGCTTCGTCAGCGTTTATCTGGAACCGATCCTGGGGCTGCTTGATCATCCGCCGAGCAGCATGAGCGAAGAGAAGGCGATCACGCAGTCGGCGCGACTCGATCAAAGCGGCGAGCGAAACCCGTCTATCGAGGTCAGCTTCCATGCCATGCTGCTGCATGAATGCGGCGTCAAATACATCGGTCATACGCATCCGACCGCGATCAACCAGGTCTTGTGCACGGAATACGCCGCCGCTTTCGCGCTTCAGCGCCGCTTCCCCGACGAAGTGGTGCTCTGCGGACCGTCCTCCGCCCTCGTGCCTTATGCCGACCCGGGCTTGCCGCTAGCGGTCATCATGCGAGAGCGCGTGCGCGCCTACATAGAGGAACAGGGCGAAGCGCCCAAGGTAATCCTGCTGGAGAATCACGGCATGATCGCCCTGGGCGATACAGCCAGCGAAATTCTGAATATTACCGCGATGGCGGTGAAAGCCGCGCGCATCTTCCACGGCGCCTTGCTGGCAGGCAAGCCGACCCGCCTGCCGGACGAGGAAATCCAGCATTTGTACAAGCGGCCGGACGAGATTTACCGGCGGCAACTGTTTGTCGAAGACAGCAAGACCCACTAGAATATCCCCTGCTATCCATAGACATTCAGTAAAGGAGAAACCATGCCGACCCATGGCGCTTTAACTTGGCTCATCCCCGATGCCTACTTGGCGGCGCCGGCGGACGATGACCCCGTCAACAAGAATCACGAATCTATCTGCGTGCTTAATACCACCGTTGACGACGCCAACCTGATATTCGATTTCTATTTCGAAGATCGCGACGCGGTTGAGGGGATCAAGGTGACGGTGCCGGCCAAACGCTGCCCGCATATCCGCCTCGACAAACCCGAGCAAATCGCCGGATACCAGATTCCCTTTGATGTGCCCTACGGCGTCCGCATCCGCAGCGATGTGCCGATCACCGTGCAGTATTCGCGCATGTACGCCAGCGGCGGAAAAATTGACAGCTTGATCACGACCATGGCCTATCCGGTGGCGTGATGTCCGCAAAGCTCTCGCCAGCGGACAGCGCAGAAACACCCGCAGATGGCACAATGACAGGTCGCGTGGACACTGACCATCGACACTGACCCTGAGCCACCCCTGCCTAGCCGTATTATTCGGCACAACTGACACAAATTGATTTTGAAGCGATTGCCCTGCAGTTCGTCCCAGGGCAATTGCGTCAAATTTTTTCAACACAGAGAGCGCAGAGCGCACAGAGTTCGCTAGTGTTCAGACGGCATTTCTTCTAAAATCCGAGACTAAGCATAAGAAAGAGTTATAAGCGAAACGTGATTTTTCACTCGAAAACACAGTTGAAATAAGACATTTTCTGTTTTTCTCTGTGCCCTCTGTGTTCTCTTATTTAATGAACCGCGATCTGCGGTAGCCGAGCAAGTTTATTATTTTCTGTGAGCGCGGTAGCCCAATTTCGCTGCCGCCGAGCGGCTGTGGTTAATATTCAGTTTAGATTCCCAACATTTCAGCCGTTATCATTTTGATGCGATTGCCCTGCAGTTCGTCGCGAATTTTTTGCGACAATCTATTCTCACGCGCTACACTAGATACTGCTTGCTTTTCGACAAAATTATAATGAGGAGATAATCATGTTCAGGCGATTGATAGTTCTTCTTGCTTCGCTGTGCCTGCTGTTGGCTGTCGGCGCCGTTGCGAGCCAAGACATGTACAAAGAAGCGCCGATGCTGGCGGAACAGGTCGCCGCGGGCGAATTGCCCCCGGTTGACGAGCGCTTGCCCGCCCAACCCTATATCCAGGAGGCGCGCAACGAGATCGGCGTCTACGGCGGCACGATCGTCGGCATCTGGAACGACGAAGTCGCTTGTGATCCGGAAACTTGCTCGGTCTTGAACGCCAATGTCGCGCAATTCGACTTCAACTTCAATATCGTGCCCGATATCGTGGAATCCTACGCGCTCAGCGACGACGCCCTGACCTTCGCCGTGAAACTGCGCGAAGGGCATCGCTGGTCCGATGGCGCGCCGTTGACAACCGAGGACGTGCAATTCTGGTATGATGCCGTGGTCAAGAACGACGATGTCTTCCTGGCGAATACCGACAACGGCATCCTGGCCAGCGGGCAGCACGCCGAGCTGGAAGTCATCGATGACTACAATTTCGTCTTCCATTATCCCGAACCTTTCGTGCGCGTTTTGGATACCATCACCGATTTCCGTCCCTTCTTGCCGGAGCACTACTTGAGCCAGTTCCACATTGATTACAACGACGGCGCGGATGAGCTGGCGCAGGCGGCGGGCTACGACTTCTGGCACGAGCTCTTCGAAGCCAAGCTGCTGGGCGGGACGGCGGCCGATCCTTACTTCTCGGTTCAGGACCCCGATTTGCCGGTGCTGAGCGCCTGGATCTACGAGAGCACGGATTCGGAAAACAACTATACTTTCGTCCGGAATCCCTACTATCACGTGGTCGATCCCGAAGGCAATCAGTTGCCTTATGCCGATTACTTCCTGCGGCTCACCGCGCCCAGCACCGAGGTCATGGTGGCCCGGATCGTATCCGGGGACATCACGCACGCGGGCTTCGGGCGCAACATTTCCGAGTTTCCGCTGCTGGCGGAAAACGCCGAAGCCAATGGCTATGTGGTGAACTTGCACCCCGATCTGCGGGCGTCGGAGTTCGGCATGGTCCTCAACTTCACGCATACGGATCCGGTTCTGCGCGAGATCTTCAACGATATTCGCTTCCGCCGGGCGCTTTCCATCGCCATCAACCGCGCCGAAGTACAAGAATTGGTCTTCCTGGGCCAGGGCAAGCCGCGGCAGCCGATCTTCGATCCATCAGCCACATTCTACGAAGAAGGCATCGACGAGAACGCGATTGAATACGATGTCGCTGGCGCCAACGCCCTGCTGGACGAAATGGGCTTGGAGCGCGGCGACGATGGCTGGCGTATGCGCCCAGACGGCGCGCCGCTCCAGATCACCTTCAGCGCGCCCTTCGGCAGCGGACCCTGGCGCACGGAGTTGGTCGAGCTGATCAAAACTTATTGGGCGGAGATCGGCGTGGATCTCTTGCTGGATCCCATTGACGGCACGCTCTTCCGCGAACGTCTGCGCGCCAATGACATTGATATGGGCTCCTGGGCAATCGGCGGCTCTTCCGAAGTCTTCAGCCGCAACAACGCGCCGATTCGCTATCGCCCGCCCTTCCACTGGCCGACAACGCCCATCGGCGGTTTCCGCTGGTACCAGTGGTACGAATCCGGCGGGGAACAGGGCGATGAACCGCCCGAGGTCGTTCGCCGGCTTTATGAAGCGGTGGATGAATGGATGCAAGTGCCGCGCGGCGCCGAGCGCTATCTGGAGCTCGGCCGGGAGATTATGCGCACCAATGCCGAAAACCTGTGGGTCATCGGCACGGTGGGCTTGATGCCGCGGCCCATCGTCTTCGACAAGGATCTGCGCAACGTCCCGGGACCAGAGGACATCGTCAGCGTCGAATTCTGGGTTTGGGGACCGCACCATCCCGAGCAATGGTACTTCGCTGAATAGACCAACGCGACGAGTCCGCGCAGGCTTTCCAAACTGCGCGGACTCGGGTAGTGTCTAATATCATGGAGATATGCTGTAGACAACACGAACTCAACTTCCTTAGAAGACCACCTTCTCCTATGCCTTGCTGAGGAGCGGACTCCTGTGGAAATCGTACAGGTCTCAACACCTACCCCACCCCCCAACCCCCTCCCCGAAGCATCGGAGAGGGGGCGCGCGATCACTGAAGATGGGTTTTCATGCTCATTATTGTTCGATTCTGAAAAATATCGCTCAAATTCATCGTCGAGTCACCCTTCCCCATTGCAATGGGGAAGGGCCGGGGATGGGGTTAGAAAAGAAATACCCACGACAGTAGACGCTCCCTCGGACTCTCCACTTTTGCGCATCCATAGCTGGCTAGTGTAATTTGCCTTATGCTGGGCTTTATCCTTCGGCGCATCCTGCTCTTCATACCGACCCTGCTCTTCATCTCGATCCTGGTGTTTTTCTTGATCCAGTTGCCGCCGGGTGATTATCTCGATACGCTGATCCTGCGGATGCAGGAAAGTGGCTCGTCGGTCGATGCGGAAACCGAAGCCCTCCTGCGCGAGCGTTATGCGCTGGATCAACCCTTTCTGGCGCAATACACGCGCTGGATAAGCAATATTGTGACCGAGGGCGACTTCGGACGCTCCTTCAACTGGAACCGGCCGGTCTCCGAACTGATCTGGAGCCGGTTGGGCTGGACGCTTGCCATTTCCCTCGGTTCGCTGCTTTTCACCTGGGCGCTGGCTTTCCCTATCGCTATTTATTCCGCCACCAATCAGTATTCGCTTTTCGATTATTTTTTCAGCTTTATCGGCTTTATCGGGCTGGCGATCCCCAATTTTCTGCTGGCGCTGGTCTTGATGTGGATCGGCTTTTCGGTATTCGGGGTGTCGATGGGCGGCTTGTTTTCCAGCGAGTTCCGCGACGCCCCCTGGAGCATAGAGAAGTTCATCGACTTCCTGTCGCACTTGTGGGTGCCGATCGTCGTGCTGGGCACAGCGGGAACAGCCGGTTTGATCCGCACCATGCGCGCCAACCTGCTGGATGAATTGAACAAGCCCTACGTCGAAGCGGCGCGGGCAAAGGGCCTGCGCGAGCGCCGCCTGATCTGGAAGTACCCGGTGCGCGTGGCGCTGAACCCCTTCATCAGTTCGCTGGCGACGATCTTGCCCGGGATGATCTCCGGCGCGACCATCGTTTCGGTCGTGCTCAACTTGCCGACGACGGGACCGCTCATGCTGGACGCCCTGCTGCAACAAGACATGTTCCTGGCTGGCAGTTTCTTGCTGATGCTGAGCTTGTTCACCCTCGTGAGCACCTTGATCTCCGATATTTTGCTGGTGCTGGTGGATCCGCGCATCCGCCTCGATTGAGGGGAAAATTGATCTTGTTAGGATCTCGCCCTGTGAACGAAGAAGCGCTGCAGAAAGCCGACGAGCGCCAACTGACCGCTTCGCAGTGGCAGTTGATCTGGTGGCGCTTTCGCAAGCACCGCGCCGCCATG
The DNA here is from genome assembly GCA_028873975.1 of Chloroflexota bacterium. Lineage (GTDB taxonomy): Bacteria > Chloroflexota > Anaerolineae > Aggregatilineales > Phototrophicaceae > UBA6055. The sequence continues at coordinate 155,707 of JAPPMO010000119.1, read as the reverse complement.
ATCAGCCTGGCTGTTTTGCTGCTGTTTTACTTTGTCGCGCTCTTCGCCGGTTTCTTCGCCCCGCGCGATCCCGCCCGCGTCGACGCGCAATTCGCCCAGGCGCCCCCGCAGCCGCTGGTCTTCCTGGATGAGGCGGGCTTCCATTTTCCGCCCGTCGTCTATGGTTACGTCGGCGAGCGCGATCCCAAGACTCTGCGCAAGTTCTACCGCGTCAGCGCCGACGACCGCTATCAACTGCGCTTCTTCGTCCGCGGGGACCCTTATTTGATCCTTGGTTTTATCGAAAGCGATATTCATTTTATCGGCGCCGCCGAGCCGGATCTGCCGCTTTTCCTTTTGGGAACGGACTTGCTTGGGCGCGACATGCTCTCGCGCATCATTTACGGCGGGCAAATCTCGCTGACCGTGGGCTTGGTCGGCGTCTTCCTGAGTTTGATACTGGGCATCTTGCTCGGCGGCGTCTCGGGCTATTACGGCGGCTGGCTGGATGTCGCGATTCAACGCCTGATCGAGGTATTGCGTTCCATCCCGACCATTCCGCTCTGGCTCACGCTCAGCGCCGCGCTGCCGCGCAATTTGACCCAACTACAGATGTACTTTGGCATCACGATCATCTTGTCCTTCATCGGCTGGACCGAGGTGGCTCGCGTCGTCCGCGGCAAGTTCATGTCGCTGCGCAACGAAGATTTTATCCTGGCCGCGCGCACCATCGGCACGCCGCGCTTCCGCATCATTTACCGGCACATGGTGCCGTCCTTCATGAGCCATCTCATCGCCGCGCTGACCCTGGCGCTGCCAATCATGATTCTCAGCGAAACAGCGCTTAGCTTTCTGGGCTTGGGCTTACGCCCGCCCACCATCAGTTGGGGCACCCTGCTCGACGGCACACAGAATCTCAACGCCATCGCTTTGACGCCCTGGCTGCTGCTGCCGGTGCTGCCCATTATAATCACGGTACTGGCTTTCAACTTTGTCGGCGATGGCTTGCGCGATGCCGCCGATCCCTACGCCTAAGCGGGACGAGCAAAACCATGTCCGAGCCAAAACCTCTGCTGGAAATCAAGAATCTCAAGATGCACTTTCCCATCAAGCGGGGCATCATGGGGCGCACGGTTGGTTATGTCAAAGCCGTTGACGACGTCAGCCTGACCATCGGCGAAGGCGAAGTTGTGGGGCTGGTCGGCGAAAGCGGCTGCGGCAAATCGACCGTTTCTCGCTGCATCGTCCGCGCCTACAGGCCGACAGCAGGCCAAATCCTGCTATACGATGCCAAAGGCCGCGCCGTGGACCTGGCCAACATTCCCGAACCGGACATGCTGCCCTATCGCCGCGATATCCAGATGATCTTTCAAGACCCCTTCTCATCACTGAACCCGCGCATGACCTTGCGCCAGATTATCGGCGAACCGATGCGCAACTATCAGATCTGCCGCGGCAAGGAACTGGAAGATCGCGTCGCCTATCTGCTGGAATCCGTCGGGCTGCGGCCCGAGCACATGTCGCGCTATCCACATGCCTTCAGTGGCGGTCAGCGGCAACGCATCGGCATTGCCCGCGCGCTGGCGCTCAACCCGCGTTTGATCATCTGCGACGAGCCGGTGTCCGCGCTCGATGTATCGGTGCAGGCGCAGATCCTCAACCTGCTGCGCGACCTGCAGGCGGAGTTCCGCTACAGCTATCTCTTTATCGCCCACGACCTCAGCGTGGTCGATTATATCTGCGAGCGCGTCGCCGTCATGTACGTCGGCAAAATCGTCGAAACGGCCGATACCGCTACCATTTTCAAGGACCCGCAGCATCCCTACACAGCGGCGCTGCGCTCGGCGATCCCGCAATTGAATCCGCGCTTGCGGCAACTTCCGGTGCCGCTGGAAGGCGATGTCGCCGACCCTGCCAATACGCCATCCGGATGCGTCTTTCACCCGCGCTGTCGCTTCGCCGAGGATCGCTGCCGCCGCGAGACGCCGGCAATGACGCTGACCGCGCCGCGCCACCATGCCCGCTGCCATTTCGCCGGCGAACTGAATCTTTCGGGACTGTCGCAGCCGGCGGCGAGCACCTGACCGGGATGATTATGGAACCCTTGCTCGAAGTCAAGAATCTCAAGGTGCGCTTCTCTACCGATGAAGGACCCATCGAGGCGGTTCGCGATGTCTCCTTCGAGATCAAGCGCGGCGAGACGGTCGCCATCGTCGGCGAAAGCGGCTGCGGCAAGTCCGTCATGGCGCGGGCCATCCTGCGCATCGTTCCCGCGCCGGGCAACATCGTCGAGGGACAGATCAACTATTATCGCGACGGGCGGGCAATCGAATTGACCGCGCTGGAGGCAAAAGGCGCCGAGATCCGCGCGATCCGCGGCGCGGACATCGCCATGATCTTCCAGGAACCGATGGCCACATTCAGCCCGGTGCATACCATCGGCAATCAAATCAACGAAGCCATCATCTTGCACCAAAGCATTGACCACGCCGGCGCGACAGCGCAAACGCTCGACATTCTCAATCGGGTTGGCATGCCGCGCCCGTCGCGCATCATCCACCGCTACCCTCATCAATTGAGCGGCGGCATGCTGCAGCGCGCCATGATCGCCATGGCGCTCTCCTGCCGGCCGCAATTGCTGATCGCCGATGAGCCGACCACCGCCTTGGATGTGACGACGCAAGCGCAGATCCTGCGCCTGCTCTATGACCTGCAGCGCGAATTCAATATGGCGATTCTCTTCATCACCCACGACTTGAGCGTGGTCTCGCAATTCGCCGATCGGGTCGAAGTCATGTACTTGGGCGAAGTGGTGGAATCGACTGACGTCATCAGGCTCTTCGAGGACCCAAAACATCCCTATACGCGCGCGCTGCTGAATTCGATACCGCAGACCGGCGCCGGGCGCGGGCAGCGACTGCAATCGATCGCCGGCTCCATCCCCAATCCCCTGCACCGCCCTTCCGGCTGCCTGTTCCATCCGCGCTGCGACAGTTTTCAGCCCGGCGTCTGCGATCTGGTTTCGCCCAAGGAGATAGACATAGACAAGGACCACCGCGCCCGCTGTATTTTGTACGATGAACAATACTCCGATAGAGTATCTTCGGCGGCTTTTGGTCAATGACAAGGATCGTCCGCAGCTTAAGCGAGGAGCCAAAACAAGATGACTGATCGATTGGCCGGCATCCTGCCGGTGCTACAGACAGCGCTCGCCGACGACGGCGACTTTGATTTGCCGAGCATGGAACGGCAGATCGAATTCTGCATACGAGCCGGCGCGGACGGGCTTGTCTTCCCGGTTTTGGGCAGCGAGTTCATGTTCCTTTCCGACAAGGAAAGGCGGGATCTGGTGGCTTTCGTCGTCAAGCATGGGGCTGGGCGCATCCCGATCATCGCCGGCGTGGCCGGCGCTTCGGCGGCGATTGCGGTTGAGCAAGCCGCGCATGCCGCGCATGCCGGCGCCAACGCCGTCATCGCCATGCCGCCCTATGTCGCCGTCGCGACGCCGGATCAAATCTTCGCTTATTTCAAGCGCATTGCCGAGGCGGCTCGGATCCCCGTTATCATCCAGCACGCGCCCTTGGGACCGGGCATGAATATCGCCTTCCTCAAGCGCCTGCTTGCCGAAGTTGCGCATATCAATTACATCAAAGAAGAAATGGAGCCCAGCGCCCATCACATCAGCGAACTTGTCGAGGCGCGGATTCCCGGCTGCTGGGGCATATTCGGCGGCGGCTTCTGCCGCTGGATGATGTCGGAGCTTGATCGCGGCGCGACCGGCTTCATGCCCGCGGTCGAGATCGTCGACATCCACGTGCAGATCTGGCGCGCCTATCAAGCCGGCGACAAGGAGCGGGCGCGCGAAATCTTCAACCAGATCGCGCCGCTGATCTTGTTGACACAGCAATTGCGCCTGCCGCTCGTTAAAGAGATTCTAGTACGGCGCGGCATCTTGACGAACGGCGTCCTGCGACAGCCAGGTCTTCCTTCGCTGGACCAAGCCGATCATCGCGAACTTGAAGCTGCGCTGGCGGCGGCGAGCCATCTCTTTATCAGCACAGAATTCTGAGGAAATAGTATGAAGATCACGGAACTGCGAGCGGTTAATGTCGATTTGCCAAAGCCCGCGCCCAAGACCAAAGCGCGCCGACCGTCCTGGAGCAAGACGACTCCCGTCGCCATGCCCATCAGCAAATATCGCGAAGAGTTTTATGGCCAGCCCGGCGCCTACCCCGGCAACCAAGGCGGCGCGGTCTGGGCGCAGGTGACGGCGGAAGATGGCGCCTGGGGCTTGGGGCGCAGTTATTTTGGCCGACCCACCGCCGCCATCATCGACGACATTTACGCGCCTTTGTTGCAGGGCCGCGACCCCTTCGCAATCGAATACCTGAACGACCTGATGTGGCGCGCTACGCAGCGCGTCGGCAGCGCGGGACATGCCGATGTCGCGCGCAGCGCCGTCGATCTGGCGCTTTGGGATCTGAAGGGCAAGTTGCTGGATCAGCCCGTTTATCGACTTATCGGCGGGCCCAGCCGCGACGCCATCCCGCTTTACGCCACCGGCGATGACATTGACTGGGCGCAGGAGCTCGGCTTCCAGCGCTTCAAGCTCACCAATCAGGCGCACTACGAAATGGGCATCACCGCGCTCAACCTGATGGAAGACAAAGTCGCCGCGACCCGCGAACAAATCGGCGCCGAAGCCGAGCTGATGATCAACCCGGTCATGGCTTACAACTTGAGCTTCGCCGTGCAAATGGCCGAGCGGCTGCGCCCCTATCATTTACGCTGGATGGAAGAGCCCCTGATTCCACCTGACCTGGAGGGCCATATCGCCCTCAAACGGGCTGTGCCCTGGATGCCCATCGCCACCGGCGAAGATCATCACGGGCGCCACGCCTTCCGCCAACTGATCGAAAACCGCGCCGTCGATGTCGTGCAGCCCGATATCAGTTGGTGCGGCGGATTAAGCGAAGCCCTCAAGATTTACACGATCGCGGAAGCGGCGGGCATTCCCACCATACTGCACGGCGGATGCAATTCGCCCTTCGGGCAGCATTTCTCGTTTGCCATGCCGGAATCGCCCTTCGCCGAGTACTGGCTGGGTACCGACCCGGGCATACCGCTGGCGGAACTTCAGCCCATCCCGGGCATGGCCATGCCGGCGGGGGGCCAACTGATACCCAACGACGCGCCCGGCTTTGGCATGGATATCAAAGCCGATTGGATCCGCCCCTATTCCGGTCCAGCCGACATCGACGTCACCTTGCGGACCTACGGCTAGAGACGTCGCCAGGGGAGATGATGATGAGCGATAGAGCCAGCGTTGCGATCGTCGGAAGCGGCTGGTGGGCGACCGCCAATCACCTGCCGGCCCTGGTCAAACGCGCCGATATCCAGGTCGCGGCCATCTGCGACATCAACGAAGCCAAAGCCCGACAAGCGGCGGATTACTTCGACGTGAACGCAACCTATAGCGACCTCGGCAGCATGCTGCGCGAAGTTCAGCTTGACGGGGCTGTGGTGGCCACCAACCACGCCGCTCATTACGACGCCGCGCGCCAATGCCTGGAAGCGGGGCTGCATGTCTTCATCGAGAAACCCATGACCCTGCTTGCCGCCGAAGCGCGGCATCTGCTGCGGCTTGCCGAAGAGCAAGGCAAGCAAATCGTCATGGGTTACAACCACACCTACAAGCCCTGCACCGCGCGCGCCCGCGAACTCATCCAAAGCGGCGAACTCGGGGCCATTCAATACTTGGACGCGCAATTCTCGCGACCCGTTTCAAAATTGCTGGCCGGCATCGACAACGTAAACATTGGCAACTTGCATCGTCCGGGCGATGTTTACGGCGATCCCGTCCGTTCGGGCGGCGGGCACGGGCAATTGCAGTTGACGCACATGGCCGGCATGCTCTTTTACACGACCGAGACGCGCGTCCGTCAGGTGCAGGCGCGCATGGCGCATCACGGGCTGGCAGTCGATCTCGTTGTCGCTTGTACGGTCGAATTCGAGAACGGCGCCCTCGGCGCCGTCGGCGGCACCGGGCATGTCAGCGGCGGCGGACAGAGTACGCGCCTGACCATCTTCTGCGAGAAGGGCTGGCTGGATATCGACGATACCGCCGGCACCCTGCATGTGGAACGCGAAGATGGCGCAAAAGAGTTCGTAGATTCCGGTTCGGACGCCGGTGAAGCTGAAAAGCGCTACTTCTACGGTCCTATTCACAATTTCGCCGATGTCATCACGGGGCTAGCCGAAAACCACTGTTCCGGCCTGGTCGGCTGGCGCGCGGTGGAATTGCTGGAGGCCGCCTACCGCTCGGCGGCGCGGGCGGGCGGCGCGGTTACACTGGACGAACTATATGAGGATGTTGAATCATGATCTTTGACGCCCATTGTCACGCCTGGCAGACCTGGCCCTACGACCGGTCCGTGCCCGACCGCGGAACCCGCGGCAGCATCGAGCAGTTGGTCTATGAGATGGATAGCAACGGCGTGGACAAAGCGCTCATCGTCTGCGCCGAGATCGAGGGCAACCCCGACAACAATCAGTATGTCCACGAGAAAACAAAAGCCTGCGGCGATCGCTTCGTCTACGCCGTCGATGTCGACAGCCGCTGGAAAGACAGCTATCACAGCGCTGGCGCCGCGGATCGTCTGGAGCGCGCGGTCACACGCTGGCATCCGGTCGCTTTCACGCATTATCTGCTGGACGACGACGCCGAAGGCGTTTGGCTGCATTCCGAAGCTGGAATGGCTTTTTTTGAGGTCGCGGCGAGCCATGGCTTGATCGCCAGCATCCATTGCCTGCCGGGGCATCAAGCACATATCCGCAAGCTTGCGGCGCTATTCCCCCAACTGAGGATCCTGATTCACCACCTGGGCCATCCCAAGGTCATCGAGCCGGAGACGCAGGCGGAAGTGCTGGCCAGCGCGTCATGCGACAATGTCTATATCAAGGTATCCGGCTTTTACAATGGCACAACACAGCCCAAGTGGGATTATCCTCTCGCGGACGTGCAGCCTGTCCTGCAGGGGATTTACCGGCGCTACGGGGCGGATCGCCTGCTTTGGGGCTCGGATTATCCCGTCTGCCGCTGGTTTTACAGCCATCGCCAGGCCATCGAGATCGTCCGTCATCATTGTCGCTTTATCCCTTCACAAGATATGGACAAGGTCATGGGAAAAAACCTCGCGGGTATCTTGTAGCGCCAACGCAAAATACGGGAGTTCCCCAAAAATGGCTACTATGATTGGCTCATTGCGCCGAGGTAAAATCAAAGCGCTCGAAGCCATCGAACGGGATGACTCATGATCATTGATGTGCATTCGCACAGTCCCCAATATCGCGGCCAGGTGCCGCCGGAGCGCCGCAAAATCAACCCGGCCTGGCGGCCCGACCGGGCGGTCAGCTCGGTGTACAACTGGGAGGAATACCTGGGGGAACAGGCGCCGGCCGACATCACCATCGTCTTCGGCGTCGCCTGGCATCCGGGCGACAGCACTGGCGGCGTGAACGGCGTCGACGAAGCATCCGATATGCCCGGCAACGTCAATGACAAAACCGCTGCCTTCGCAAAAGCCTATCCAGAGCGATTGATCGGCTTCATGTCGCTGCACCCGCAGGACCCACGCGCGCTCGAAGAATTGGAACGGTGTAAAGGCGATCTCGGTTTGCGCGGCATCAAACTGGGCGCGAATTATCAGATCTTTCATCCGCTGGAAGCGCGCGCGCTGGCCATCTATGAACGGGCGCAGAAATACGGCTTGCCGATTCTGTTTCATCAAGGCACATCGCCCGTGCGCATGGCGCCGATACGCTATGCCCACCCTCTGCTGATGGACGAAGTCGCCATGCGCTATCCCGATCTCAAGATCATCATGGCGCACCTGGGCCATCCCTGGACGGTGGACACCGCCGTTGTCATCCGCAAACATCCCAATGTCTATGCCGATGTTTCCGGCTTGTTTTACCGAGCTTTTGGCTTCTACGAAGCCATGATCAAGGCGACAGAGTGGAACGTTCTTGACAAGCTGCTCTTCGCCAGCGACTATCCTGTAACCACCGCAGCAGAAACTTTTGAAGCTTTATACACGGTCAACAGAATTGTCGACGGAACGAACTTTCCCAGAGTTCCGGAAGACAAACTGGAAGCGATCATTTATCGCGATTCGCTAGCGCTTTTGGGGTTGAGCTAAGATGACAAACGCATCTCTCTTTGAAAGAGCCGTCGCCGTCACGCCGGGCGGCGTCAACTCGGGTACGCGCGGGCTGCCAGAACCCATCGTCTGGGAAGCCGGCGAAGGCGCTTATCTGGTTGATGCCGAGGGCAAACGCTACCTGGATTATCACGCCGCCTTCGGTCCCATCATCCTCGGGCATAACCATCCCGCGGTCAACGAGGCTGTCGCCCAAGCCATGGCAGGCGTCGATCTCACCGGCGTCGGCACCACCGAGCTGGAAATCCGTTTGGCGGAAAAAATTGTTGAGCATGTGCCCTCGGCGGAAATGGCGCTGATCTTCGGCGCCGGGACTGAAGCGACGTATATGGCGCAACGCCTGGCGCGGGCGGTCACCGGGCGGACGAAGCTGATCAAGTTCCAGGGCTGCTTCCACGGTTGGCATGATTATCTGCTGATGAACATCATCAGCCCGCCGGAGAAAATCGGCATGAAAGATCCCGCCTCGGCCGGCATGCTGCCGGAGGCGATCGAAAACACGATTGTCCTGCCATTCAATGACAGCGGAGCGCTAGAAAATGCCGTGAATGCGCAGGGGCATGAGATCGCCGCCATCATCCTGGAACCGATTCCGCATAATATCGGCTGCGTCCTGCCACAAGTCGAGTTCATGGAGACCTTGCGCCGCCTGTGCGACGAGCGCGGCATCATCTTGATCTTTGACGAAGTGATCACCGGCTTCCGGCATGGACTCGGCGGCTATCAGGAAAAACTGGGCATCCTGCCGGATTTGACGACCCTGGCAAAAGCCATCGCCAACGGCTACCCCTGCGCCGCGCTGGCCGGGCGGGCAGACCTGATGATGCGCTTTTCCAGCGCCGGCGGCGATGTCTTCGTGGGCGGCACTTACAATGGACACCCCGTCGCCACTTCAGCAGCGCTGGCCACCATCAACGAGCTGGAAGACGACGCTGTCTATGAAAGGCTCTTCCGCCTGGGCGACAAAGCCCGGCGCGGCCTGCAGCAGATCGCGGATCGGCTCGATATCAACATGACAGTGGCGGGTTATGGATCGGTCTTTGTACCCTATTTTATGAGCGGACCCATCAGGCGCTACCAGGACCTGCTGCGCAACAATAGCGAAGCCGATGTCCAGTTCCGCTCGGAGATGGCAGCGCGCGGCATCTTCATGCTGCCCACGGCGATGAAGCGCAATCATATTTCCGCGGCGCATAGCGAAGCCGATGTCGACCATACGCTCGCTGTCGCGGAAGAAGTATTGAAGGAAATGGCGGTCAATTACGGATTGCGCTAAGGGAGAACCCGACTAATCTTCGGCGTAGAGCCTGCGCAGGTTCAATCCAGCGCGATTCAGCTCGACTCCCCAGCCCGGTTTGTCCGGCAGGCGCAGATAGCCGTCCTGCGGCAGAGGCTCGTCGATGAAGATATCGCCGAAGATCGGTACCATTTCATCGGCGGCCGGGCTCATCATCAAGAATTCGGCCATCGGGCAATTGGTGAACGCGTATTGCAGGTGATAAGCGAAGATGCCCGAGCCATGCGGTATGACGGGAATATCGTAAGCCGAGGCCATGGCGACGATGCGCCGCGCTTCGGTCATGCCGCCGACCCAGGTCAGATCCGGCTGTAAAATATCGAAACATGCGCGCGCGATCAACTCGCGATAGCCGTAACGGGTATATTCGTGTTCGCCGCCCGCGAACAAGCAAGACGATACGCTCGCCTTCAATTCGGCGCAGCCGTCGGTGTCGTCCGGCGGCAGGCATTCCTCCAGCCAATAGACATCGTAGAGCTCAAGCGCTTTTGCCAATTCAATCGCATAAGGCACGGTCAGCGACATATAACAATCGAACATGAGGCGAAAATCGGGACCGACGCGCGCGCGCGATTTTTCCATCAGCGCGACGTTTTTCTTCAAGCCCTCGATTCCCTCCGCGGGACCGTACATCAAGGGCAGCTTGGCGGCGTGAAAGCCCAGCTCTTGCGCCAGGTCGGGGCGAATCGTGGTCGCGTACATCGGCAGTTTGTCTTTGGTCGCCCCGCCCAAGAGGGCATAGACAGGCTCGTCGCGCAGCTTGCCCAGCAGATCCCAGAGCGCCAGATCGACCGCGCTGATGGCGTGGATGGCCAAGCCCTTGCGCCCGTAAGGCAAGGTGGCGCGCCACATTTGATCCCAAATGACTTCGACATCGCGAGGGGACTGGCCCACGAGAAAGCGCTTGAGGTGACGCTCGATAATGAAGCAGGCTGGTTCGCCGCCGGTGCTGATGCCGACGCCGGTCCTGCCGTCCGCCAGTTCCACCTCGACGATCACGCCGCCCAGCGCGTTGATGCCCCAGCTGACGCGGGAGCCCTTGTACCTTTCATATATGGACATGGGGTTGGCAATGGGCGTATCGATGATCCAGTGGCCCCGCGGCTGAAAGTGATAGTCCGCCCCGCTGCTGGCGTCGTTGACGTAGGCGCGAACGTCGACGATCCTCGCGCGTTTCATCTGGCGGTCCTCCTCAATAGCCTAAAAGGCATCATGGCGCTCGTGTATCCGGCCGAAGGGATCGCGCAGGGCGCGACCGGGCGTCGCGCCGGTCGGCTGTCCATCCGCCAGCGCCCGCACGCCGTTGACAATGACCTCGCTGACGCCCTCGGCCAGACTGCGCGGGTTCTCGTAGGTCGAGGTCGCTTGCAGGCTATCAGGATCGAACACGGTCAAGTCCGCTTTGCAGCCGGGACGGAGGAGGCCGCGGTCAAGGCTGCCGATGCGCCGGGCGGGGGCGGAAGTGATTTTGCGAATGCCTTCTTCCCAGCTCATCAGCCCCAGGTCGCGCGCATAGTGCGACAAAAATCGCGCGTGAGCGCCCCATGCGCGCGGGTGCGGCTGGCCGCCGACGAGGATGCCATCGCTGCCGACAACATAAGCCGGGTGCTGCATGATGGTCTGCACATGCGCTTCAATGCCGAAGAAAGCGAGGCAGGATACGCCCAGTCGCGTTTCCAGCAGGAGATCAGCGAAGAAGTCAAAGGGCGGCTTGCCGGCTCGCTCTGCCGCGTCCGGCAAGGACATGCCGATGATAGCCGGGTCATGCTCCCCCAGGATGCCGCCGATACGCAGCATCTCCCAGCCGAGCGGCACGCCTTGCATGCCGTCCGAGCCGGTCACTTCCAACTCATGCTGCAGTTTCGCGCGGCTCTCCGGAGAAGTCAGATGCGCCAAAATGGCATCCACGCCGCCCTCGTGCGCCCAACTGGGCAGCATGGCGTGCAGGTAGGTTTGGCCCGCCAAATAAGGATAGGCGTCCAGAGTCACTTCCAAGCCATCGGCGCGCGCTCCGTCGATCATGTCGATCAATTCGCCGACGCGTCCCTGGTTGATGGGAAAGCTCAGGTGACAATGCGTCAGATGAACCGGAACGCCCGCGCGCCGGCCGATTTCAATCGAATCCCAATAACCCTTGAGCGCTTCAACGCCGTAGTTGCGGTGATGCGGACAGTAAACTCCCTGATAAGGACGGATGACTTCGCAGAGTTCCACCAGTTCGTCGTCGCTGGCAAACATGCAAGGCGCATAGGTCAAGCCGGTCGACAAGCCGATCGCGCCTTCGCGCATGCACTGATCGAGGATCGCCTTCATGCGCGTCATCTCGGCCGCGCTCGGCGCCCGGTTTTCCATGCCGACCACAGCCATGCGAATCGTGCCTTGCGAGGCGAAGGTAGCGACATTCACGGCGCAAGCGTCATCGAAGCGGTCGAGATAGTCCGTAAGCGTGCGCCAATCGCGATCTATTTCCGGCAGGCCGTTCCATGCGGACAGTTGATCGCGCAGGATAGCCGCCGTCTCCGGACTGGCCGGCGCCAAGCCCAAGCCATCGTGTCCAATGACATCGGTTGTCACGCCTTGATAAATCTTGCATTCCTGCCGGGGATTGACCAGGGGCTGCAAGTCGGAATGCGTGTGCATGTCAATGAAACCCGGGCTGACGAAACGGCCATCGGCTTTGACCGTGACTTGCGCCGCTTCGCCCGCCAAATTCCCTACAGCCACGATTTGATCGCCGGCGACGGCGACATCCGCCCAGAACCAGGGCGATCCGGCGCCGTCAATAACTCGTCCGCCTTCAATCAGCAGATCGTGCATCAATTCGCTCCCTTAATTTCCGACTCTTGATAGGCATCGAGGACGACTTTCATCAGCGCGCGCGCCACCTGGCCATCGGTCTGCGGCCGCGCGCCGCTGTCGACGCAGTCGAAGAAATGCCGCACTTCTTCCGTCAGGTCCAGCCCTTCGCCGCTGTCGAGCAATACTTTCTCTTCGCAACCGGATTGAGAGACCGTGATCCGCGATTGCCAGGGACAGCTAAAGCCCTCAACCGCCAGTTTGCCCAGCGGATTGACCGTCAAGGTGATGACCGCTCGCTCGCAATAAGCGCGCATGACGTACCAGTGCGCCGGCGCAGGTGAAAACCAGGTATGCCGCGTTGTGCCAACCACGCCGTTCTTGAACTTGATGATGGAAATAGCCGTATCTTCCCCCTCCATCGGGATGCCGGCATGGGCGCCGGCCATCGATACCGATTGCGCGTCGCCGGCGATCCAAAGCATGACATCCAGCATGTGCGCCGAAGCGGAGAAGAATACGCCGCCGCCCAAGGTCGCCTTCTTCACGAACCAGCCGCCGGTGATATATTCGCGATTGTCTTCGTCCATGAAGGCGTCCAACATAAAAAGCCGACCATAGTCGCCGCTGTCGATCGCCCCCTTGAAAGCCTGGGTACTCACCCGATAGCGATGGGGCAGCGCGATCATCAAGGTTTTCCCCTGCCTGTCGGCTTCGGCAATCATGTCATCCGCTTCCTCTAGCGTGAGGGCGAAGGGCTTTTCCAAAAGCACGTGACAGCCGGCGCGCAGCGCGTCCATGGTGATGGGATGATGCAGGTGATGCGGCGTCAGAATGATCGCGGCGTCGACGCGTTCCAAGCCATCGCGATAATCGCCGAGCACATCGATACTGCCCGCGCCTTCCAAGGTCGATGCGATATGCGCCGCGCGTTCCCGGTCCGGGTCGGCGGTCCAGATGACCTCGGCGCGATCGGAAAGCCGGTTGAGCGCCCCCACATGAAAAGGCGCGATCCAGCCGCAACCGATGATGCCCAAGCGATGTTTGCTCATAGCTCCCGCCTTTACTGCGACTTCCCGCGCGCGGCCACCGTCCAGCGATCAATCACGCGATCGCCCTGCGTGATGGTCATGCTGTCGAAGAGATTGACCACCGGGCAGATATGATTGGGAATGATCTCGACCCGTTCGCCGATTCGGGCGGGATCTTCTGGCGGTACGGCCGTGGCGCCATGTTCCTCGCTCAAACTTCGGATTTCCCAATCCGGATGACCGACGACGATGCCATGGCCAGCCACCGGCGGCGCAATACCCGCGCGATCGCTGGTTAGCGCCTTCGTGCCGGCATCGAGAATGATGCGGTCGGCGGCCGGGCGCGTCGCCACCGTCGCCAAGACGCGGGCGGCGCAGCGCTCGGGCTCGACCACCTGATGCAGCACTTCGCTGCGATCATAAAAGACATAGATGCCCGGTCGCGTCTCGGTGACGCCATCAACCGTCGCCGTGATTTTGGCGGTGGCTGTCAAACCGACGGAGATGATCGGCACTTCAAGACCGGACTTGCGGATTAACTCGGCACTTTCCGCCATCATCTCGCCGGCGGAAAGTCCGGTCGCGCGGACTTGATCGGGGGCGCCGGCCAGCTGCGCATGGCCTTCGTGCGTTAACAAACCGGCAAAGCGCAAACCCGGCAGCCGGTCGATAAGTTGCGCCAAATCGCGCGCCGGCTCGCCGGGCGCGACGCCGCAGCGGCTCAAGCCGGTATCAACTTCGACCATCACCGCCAATTCGATGCCCTCAGCGCTCATTGACGTCGAAAGCGCCTCGGCGATGTCGCTATGATCGGCGACAGTGGTGATCGCCGCGCGCTGGCAAAGCTCAAGCAAGCGCCGATGCTTGGCCGGGCCGACCAGCGGATAAGCCACCAGGATTTCGCTGCAGCCGGCGTCGATGAAGACTTCGGCTTCGCTGAGTTTGGCGACGGTCAAGCCAACCGCGCCCGCTTCCATTTGCAGCTTGGCGATTTGCGGCGTTTTATGAGTCTTGGCATGCGGACGCAGGACTATGCCGTTCGCTTCCGCGAAGGCAGCCATATCGTCGATGTTGAAGCGAAGTTTGTCGATATCGACGATCAGCGCTGGCGTATCGAGATCGTCCTTCCGCGTCGCCATCAGAAAGCCAATACCCGCTGTGGGTTGGTCACGAACATGGTTTCAACCTGGCTGTCGGTGACGCCATGCGCCTTTTGCAGCTTGGGCACGAATTGCGAATAAACGTAGGTGTAATCGTCCCAGACGTCGTCGCCGGAGGCGGCTTCGTAACCGTGGGCAAAGACGGCGGCATCATGGCTGAGCATGATTTGGTCAACATAGCCCTTCTTGATTGCGTTGCCCACCACTTCGAGCCAGTGATCATCTTCGTAAAACGCGCCGACCATGCCGATGCGGTCCATGCTAACGTTGGCGCCCCGTTTCAAGACCAGCTCGGAGCCGGTGATTGGGTCCGGCTGACAGCCGATATGACTGAGGATGACTTCTTCGGGCATGACGCCTTCCGACTCAAAAATGTCAAGCTGTTCGGGACCCAAGCCATCGGTGGTGTGGGTGATGATGGGACAGCCGGTGGCTCGGTGAGCGCGCGAAGCGGCGCGCAAGACTTCTTCTTCCTTGGCGGAGATCTGACCTTCGCCGGTGGCGCATTTGATCAAACCGGCTTTCAGCAGCGTCTCGCCCATGCCTTCGGTGATCTCGCGGACAAAGAGCGCCGCCATCTGGTCGATATCCATCAATTGCGCGTACAGATGCATAGGCGCCCAGGATTCGTGAAAGAAACCGGTCGAGCAGATGATCTTGACCTTGCTGCGGCGGGCGACGTCGTGAAAGAGATCGAGATAGCGCCCGGTGCCGATGGGCGTGCATTCGGTCATGGCGCCGATGCCGGAGGCATAAAGCTCATCCATCTTGGCGACCATGCGGTCGGCCATGTCGTCGCGGTCGAAGTCGATATATTTGGGACGCCCCAGCAGGTCTCCCCAATCCACGCACAGGTGCTCGTGGATCAGCGTGCGACCCAACTCCTCCGGCGCGACATCGCCGGTAATCGCGCGTACTTTTTTGCTCATAGTCATCACCTCCAAATCAATGGTTTATTCGCACAGGTTTGCCCGTCCGCGCCGATTCGTAAGCGGCGGCCACACAGGCCAGGCTGCGTCTGCCGTCCTCGCCGGTCACGCAGGGATCGCGGTCTTCCAGGATCGCGCCGACGAACTCGCCGATTTCTTTCTGGAACATGTCATCCCGATCGCGGCGTTGCGTCCAGGTATGACGGGCATTGGAGAACTCGAGCGCGTTCCAGGTATCAATGCGGATCGCCCCGGCGCTGCCGTAGAGATCCAGATCACATTTGAAGGGCAGGGCAAAATCGACCACCCAGTTGTGTATGGTCGAGCCCATGGCGCCGTTCTCGAAGCGGATCGCCACCACGGTGCTGTCTTCCACGGTCTTGCGCGCGTCGTAGGTCTCGGCATAGGCGAAGACCTCGACGATCTCCGAGCCGACCAGCCAGCGCAATCGATCAAAGCTGTGGGCGCCATTGACGTGCAAGACGCCGCCGCCGGCCCGCTCTTTTTGCCAGAACCAGCCCGGAATCTGCCCGCCCGTGGTCATGATGTCAAGCGCTAGGGTCACCTGTCCGAGTTCGCCGGCGTCGATCAACCGCTTGGCTGTTTCCAACTCGGCATGAAAGCGATGCGTGAAACCGAGCATGAGCTTGACACCGGATTGCTTCTGCGCCTCCAGAATGCGATCGGCTTCTTCCAACGAATTGGCCATCGGCTTTTCCAGCAGGATATGTTTGCCGGCGCGCGCGGACGCGACCGCAACGTCGGCGTGCAGATGATGCGGCAAGGCGATGTAAACGGCGTCGATCGCTTCGTCTTCCAGGACCGCCCGGTAATCCCTCTGCCAAGCGATTCCGCGCGGTTTTGCCAGCGCGCGGGCGGAGGCTTCGACCACATCGCAGATGACGGCCACCTCCAGCTCCGGCACATCCGGCGCGGCTTCCATGAAAGATCCCGCGATGATCCCGGCGCCCAGGACGCCCAGCTTAACCGACATTGACCTTATCCTTTCACCGCGCCTTCGCTCAAACCGCGCACCAGATACCGCTGGAAGACAAACGCCACAATCACCGGGGGCAAAACGCCGACGGTGGTCGCCGCTGCCAGGGCATTCCAATTGACCTGCGCCAGATTGCGGAAGGACATCAGCAATGGCGGATAAGTCAATGAATTGGTCAGGGTCAGCGCGAAGAAGAATTCGCTCCAGGCTTCCATGAAGGACATGACGCCGACGGCGATCAATCCCGGGACGGCCAGCGGCGCCACCACCATGCGGAAAGCCTGCCAGCGCGTCGCCCCGTCGATCAGCGCCATCTCCTCGATATCGCGAGCCAAGGTATCGAAGTATTCGCGCAGGATCCAAATCGTCAGCGGCAGAATGAAAATCGTATAGGTGAAGATGAGCGCCCAGAGCGTATTGATCAGTTTCAGTTTTCGCAGAATGATGAAGAGCGGCACAATCAGGCTCAGCGCCGGCAGTACCCGCGTCATCAGAATCCCGAGGTAGGCAAAGCGCGAAAACCGAAAGTCAAAACGGGAAAAACCATAGGCGGCCATCCCGCCAATGAGCAGATTCGACAAGACCACAGCCACCGAGACAAAGGTGCTGTTGAGCAGGGCGGGCATCATGCGAGAGAACTCGGTCGTCGAGCCATAAGACCCGCGCTGACCGGTTTCGCCAATCACGACCTCGCGATAATTCTCTATCGTCGGCTTTTGCGGTATCCAGTGCGGCGGTTTCACACCCAGTTCGGGCGAATCCATAAAGCTGGTGATCAGCATATAGTAGACCGGGAAGCCGACCCAGAACAGCAAGCAGAAGAAGGCGATGTAAGTAGCTGTCTTGCGCGCGATAGCTGCGCCCAGGGCGCCAAACTTGGCCGGCATTGTCCCTATCCTTTCACCGCGCCTTCGCTCAAGCCGCGTACCAGATATCGTTGGAAGACAAAAGCCACAATAACCGGCGGGAGCACTCCGATGGTCGTCGCCGCGGCCAGGGCATTCCAATTGACCTGATGCAAATTGCGAAAGGACATCAGCAGTGGCGGATAGGTCAGCGAATTGGTCAGCGTCAGCGCGAAGAAGAATTCGCTCCAGGCTTCCATGAAGGACATGACGCCGACCGCAATCAGCCCCGGGATGGCCAAGGGCGCGACCACCATGCGGAAGGCTTGCCAACGCGTCGCGCCGTCAATCAGCGCCATCTCTTCGATATCGCGCGCCAGCGTATCGAAATATTCGCGCAGGATCCAAATGGTCAAGGGCAGGATGAAAATCGTATACGTGAAAATGAGCGCCCAGAGCGTGTTAATCAGTTTCAGTTTTCGCAGAATAATGAATAGAGGCACAATCAAGCTCAAAGCTGGCAGCACCCGCGTCATCAGAACGCCAAGGTAAGCGAAGCGCGAAAAACGAAAATCGAAGCGGGAAAAGGCGTAGGCGGCCATCCCGCCAATAAGCAGATTGAGCAAGACGACTGATACCGAGACGAAGGTACTGTTGAGCAAGGCCGGCATCATGCGAGAGAACTCGGTTGTCGTGCCATAGTCGCCGCGTTGACCGGTCTGGCCGATGATGACCTCGCGGTAATTTTCTATCGTCGGCTCTTGAGGAATCCAGTGCGGCGGCTTGAGGCCGAGTTCGGGCGGATCCATGAAGCTGGTGATGAGCATATAATAGACTGGAAAGCCGACCCAAAAGAGTAGACAGCAGAAGGCCGCATAGGTCGCAACCCTGCGCGCGGCAACCCGCCAGTTGCTATGAGTCGAAGCGCTCATCGTATTGGCCTAGCTATAGGTCGACTGCGAGCGATAAGTCAAGCGAACGAAGATCAAGCCGACGCCCATGGTGATCAAGCCCAGCACGTTCGAGACCGCCGCGCCCATGCCCAGATCAAAATTGATGAAAGTATAACGATAGAGCAGCACAGAGATCAGCATGGTGGCATCCCCGGGCCCGCCCTGGGTCATGATCCAGACAGCGTCGAATTGCAGGAAACCCAGGACGATGTTGTAGAGCAGGACAATGGTGAGCGTCGGGCGAATCCAGGCGATGGTGATAAAACGGAAGCGCGCGCGCATGCCCGCGCCATCCACCTTGGCGGCATCGTAGAGATCTTCGGGGATGGTCTGCAGCGCCGCCAGCAGCAAGATGGCGCTGAAGGAAGTCTGCCGCCAGGCCGAAGCCATCGCGGTGAAAACCAGCGCCCAGTTCTCGTCCGCCATGAAGGGTATGTACTTGTCGATCAAACCCAAGCTGTAGAGCAATCCGTTCAGCGCGCCGAACTGCGAGTGGACGACCCAGTTCCAGAGCAAGCCAATCACAATCCAGGGCAGGGCCCAGGGCAAGATCAGCAATGTTCGGCCCAGGCCGCGTCCCACAAAGTCTTCCACCAGCAGCACAGCGAAGAAGAGACCCATCAGGGTCGGGACGACGACGACGATGGCCGCGAACTTCAGATTGATCTCGACCGCTTTCCAGAACAGGCGGCTGGTGAACAACTCAACGTAGTTGTCGAAGCCAATAAAGGTCGTGCGATCGCGGATGAGATCGATATTGGAAAAGCTGTAGTAGATGGTGGTGACCAAAGGACTGAGAATGACCACAACGATTGTGATGATAGCGGGCGCCAGCAAGACATAGGGGATCCATTTGCGATCCCAATGTTGGCGCTCTTGCGCGCTTGTCTTTCTCGCCCGAACCGCTGCCATGGGAATAGACCTGTTACACGATAGGCGCCGCTATGCCCCCGGAATACGCGCGTACAGCTTGGGAAGCTGCTTCCCAAACCGTACGCAATCGCAATCCTGTCTGTGGGCTTGATGCTGAATGGATGACAAACTAGGAATATTGCTCCCGCAATTCCACCACTTTGTCCGCCAGGCTGGCGACGGCGTCCGCCGGCGCCAGATTGCCCTGGAGCATGCGTTGGATTTCGTCGCCGACATGCGTCTGGAATTCGCTGTACCAAGGCTGATTGCGCGCCTGGACCACATCGGAGTTGTTGGCGAACATATCCTTGATCTGATCGAAGTCGTAGTAGCTGCCGTAGTTGGCTTGTACTTCCGGATCGTCGTAGAAATCGGGATATGGCGCGCCCAAAGCAGCGGCCGCCGCCCATGACTTGTGTACGGAACGTTCGCCGTTGGCGTCCTTCCAGGTATAGAACTTGACCAGGTCCCAAGACTTGTCGACATTGGGACCATCGGACATTTGCACGACCTCGCCCATCTGGAAGGTCTTGCCGTCCGAACCGGGCATGCGCCCGGCGATACGCAAGTGATCCACTTCCGGACCGCCGCCGCTGTTCATCAGCTTGAGGAAGTAGTGATGCAAGACATAAAATGCCGCCGTGCCATTTTGCATGGCGGTCATCTGTTCGCCGGGCTGGTCGGTCAACTGGGTCGGCGAAGTCATGCCGTCCTGGAACATGGCCTGCCACCATTCAAAGACGTCCGCCGTCCTGGAATCATCGGCAAAACTCGGTTCGCCAGCGGGCGAGAAGGGCGTGATGCCTTCCGACAAGAGATAGACCTGCAAGTATTCCTCGCAGAATTCCTTGATCCAGTAGGCCAGGTAAGGCGCCTCGACCCCATCAGCCTTCAGCTTCGCGCATTGGTCATAGAGGTCCTGCTTGGTCTGCGGCGGCGCGTCAAAGCCGGATTCGCTGAGCAGGCGTTCGTTGTAATGCAGCACATGCACCGCGCTGAAGTAGGGCATGCTGATCAACTGACCATCCGGCGTGGTATAGGAAGGCACGGAACTGGCGAACATCTCGCCCATGACGGCATCGGCATCGGGCAGGTCGTCCATGCGCCGCGCCCAGCCGGCGTTGAAAAAGCGCGTTGAGTTGTACTTGAAGTTGTAATAGACGTCCATGTGCACGCCACCGAGGATCTTGGTCTGCAGGCCGGTGGAATAGCCGACGTTGGGGATGATGTTGAGCTCGACCGGGGTGCCGGACTGAGCCGTGTAATTATCGAGGTGCTGGCGGATGGTATCGGGCTGGAAATCCCAGCCATAGAATTGAAGCGCATCGCCCTGCCCCAACACGCTGCCCGCCGATACGCCGCCGAGAGCCAGGGACGCAAGTCCCGCTCCCGTAGTCTGTAAGAACTGTCTTCTGGAAAGTCCTCTCTTGTTCATTTTGCTTTCGGTCTCCTTTATTGGTCAAACCAACATAATTTAGCCGCGCCAAGTCACAACGCCGCCGCTTGCGCATAGCGTCAGTCGGATGACAATTCCGCCTGCGCCCAACTATAGCGCGTCGGCCGCGGCAATTCAAATTTTAGACAGATTTCGTCATAAAACCAAGAAAAATCGCAACATCGAAGAGACGCAGTCAATACATGGCCGGGCGCTCCCTGCCCATGACCCGCTCCGGCTGGCCCGACTCGGCTGACTTGACGCAGGCTTCAGCCACAGCGAGGGACATATAGCCATCCCAGGCTGAAGGACCTGTCGCTTGTCCCGTCATAACCGAGCCTATCCAAGCCGCCAGTTCGTCTACATAGGCGTCATAGAAACGCTGGGGCCAGTCGGGGCTGATCGCTTGAGACCGCGTACCACCCTGTCGCAATATCGGGCTGTGAACGCCGGTGGTCCCCGCCGTGCCTCTTTCGCCAGTGATCTCGACCTCGACTTCATAGCCGTAGCCGGAGTCGCCGCTCCATTCCAGCGTGCCGATGGCGCCGCCGTCAAAGCTGATGTGAATGATCGTGTAACGGGCGGATCGCGCGTCTTTCGGGTTCGCTGGCGCCCAGCGCAGGAAGACTTCGGCGATTTCCGCGTCCATCATGAAGCGCGCCGAATGGATGTCGTGAATCAGGGAGTTGACGATTGCGGTATCGATGCTCGTGTGGCTTGAACGGCTGGGATTCATGTGAATGCCGCGGAAGCGCAGCGCGCCGCCGATAGCGCCGCTTCGCGACAGCGCCAGCAGATCCTTGTGCGCGCGGTCATATTCACGCATGAAACCGACTTGCAGCAGCCGGCGCCCCGACGCCATCTCGGCGCGAAGTATACGCTCGGCATCGGCGCGCGTGGTCGCCATCGGTTTCTCGCAAAGCACCGGCTTGCCAGCGGCGATGCAAGCCAGCGCCTGCTCGGCATGAAAGATGTCTGGGCTGGCGATCAGGACAGCGTCGACATCCGCGGCTTTAATGAGCGCCTCCGCATCAGAATAGACGCGCGCGCCGCCGCAATCCGCCGCTGCCGCCGCAGCGCGCTCGCCGTCAACGTCCATCACCGCGGCGACCCGGGCGCCATTTGTACAGCTCGTCAAGATCCCGGCGTGCAAGCTGCCAATCATACCCGTGCCGATGAGGCCGACGTTCACAATCCGGTTATTCATTGAAGTGCTCCTAAGCTTCGCGCTTGTCCCCGCATGGCAGGCTTGTAATTTTCAGGAAGTTTAGCGACTTTGCGAAAATCCGCAAAAGCCGCTGGCGGGTTGGTTCTGTGGATATTGCAATATTTTCACAACTGCCACTTACACGACAAGGCAATTGCATCAAATTTTTTTCAACACAGAGAGCGCAGAGCGCACAGAGTTGGTTAGGTATTCAGACGACATTTCTTCTAAAATCCGAGACGAAGCATAAGAAAGAGTGATAAGCGAAACGTGATTTTTCACTCGAAAGCACAGTTGAAATAAGACATTTTATGTTTTGCTCTGTGCCCTCTGTGTTCTCTGTGGTTAATATTCAGTTTAGATTCCCGCCACTTTAGCCGCTATCATTTTGATGCGGTTGCCCTGACTTACACGACTTGAGATTTGTGCGACGCCATCAAAAGCGCTAAACTCCCGTCAATATATCGCGATGGCGAATGTCGCCCATTCAGATGCCGAGCCGTCGGATGTGTTGTCGCTAGACCACATAATGTATCTAGTTCAAGGAGGATGTACCATGTTAGGACGCAAGATAATGTTTTTGACGACGCTGCTTGGCATATTCGTAATTCTGTTAGCGCCGGCCAGCGCCCAGGATGACCCCACGACCATCACCTGGTTGACGCTGGGCTGGCCCGCAGATTATATCATCGAGGAATTTGAAGCGCGCAATCCGGATATCAACGTAGAAGCGGAACAAGTCGGCTTCAACGATTTGTTCGCCCAGATACAAGTACGTTTGGGCGCCGGGTCGGAAGTGCCCGATGTCATTTCGGTCGATGTGCCGCTGGTATCCGGCTATGCGCTGCGCAATTGGCTGCTGCCGCTGGACCCGGTGTTCACCGGCGACGAGGTGGAAGACTGGCTGCCCGCGGCTGTCAACGCCGGTTCCTACGAGGGAACGCTCTATGCCGCGCCCGTCAGCACCTCTACGCAACTGCTGTTTTACAACAAGGGCTGCTTCGACCGAGCCGGGCTGATGCCGCCGGGCGCGGATGATCGCCTGACTTGGGAAGAGATCGCGGAAATCGCGCCGCAGTTGACCTTTGACGACGACAGCGACGGCACGCCTGATGTTTGGGGCTTTATCTGGGAGCAAATGGTGCGCATCTACCAGTTGCAGGCATTGCCGGAATCGCTGGGCGGGTCCGCGATTGGCGAGGACGGCTTGACGGTGGACGGCGTGATCAATTCGCCCGAGTGGATTGAAGCCTATACCTACTACTTCAACATGTTTAACGTCTGGAACGCGGCGCCGCAAGGCGAGGAATTCTGGCCCGCCGATATCTTCGAAACGGGCAATATCTGCATGTTCGTCGGCGGTCCCTGGAATATCGGGCGCTTCGCGAATAATGCCGATCTCGACATCGACTGGGGCGTTTCCCGGCATCCCTACTTCGCGGACGGCGTACCGGCGACGCCCACCGGCAGTTGGCATATCGGCGTGAACGCCAACACCGAAAACGTCGATGCGGCGACGCGCTTCGTCCACTTCATCTCCACCGGAGAGGGCGCTGAATTGTGGTGGCGTCGACCCGGCGGCGGGGACTTCCCGGCGCAGCAATCGGTACTGGCAATGTTCGCGACCGAAGAAGAGTTCGACGAACTGCCGATGTCCTACATGCGCACGGCGGCTGACGAAGCGACGGTCAACCCGAGACCTCGCGCTGTGACTGTCGGCTTCCTGGAATACGAGCAGATCTTGCAGAATACCTTCCAGGATATCCGCAATGGCGCCGATGTCGAGGAATCGCTGAATCTGGCTGTTCAGCGCATCGAAAGTGAAATGGCCAAATATCGCTAGATATCCGGTAAACCGAGCAAGGGCTGCCTCAGACGCGGCTCTTGCTTTCCATTCGGTCGGCAGACAGCTACAGCTCTGCCCCGCACAATCGTTTGAACCATTCAAAGTCCACACTGCGCCGGAAGTGAATGATGCGAGCGCGACAGCAAATCATTCCCTATCTATTCCTCTTGCCCGCGCTGCTTTTGCTGGTTGTCTTCAATTTGATGCCCACGATCGCCACCCTCTTTGAAAGCATGTTTGTCATTTCACTACGCAGCGGCGAACGTGTTTTTGCAGGATTCGCCAATTACAACCGCATCTTCAACGATCCCATTTTCTGGAAGTCCTTCCAGGTGACCGTTGTTTTCAGCTTGTTGGTCAACCCGATTCAGATTGCCCTGGCGCTGGGACTGGCTGTTTTGATTAACCAGCGCGTCCGCGGTATCGGCCTTTTCAGGAGCATCTATCTGTTGCCGATCGCCGTTTCGCTCAACGTCACCGCCATTGTCTGGGGGCTGATGCTGGACCAGAATTCGGGCATGGTCAACGGGATTCTGTGGCAATTGGGCATCGCGCGGCAACCCTTCCTGCATTCGGTGGATCAAGCGCTCTGGTCCATCATATTGATCGCTTCCTGGATCGGCGTCCCGTTATGGAGTCTGTTCATCCTGGCGGGTTTGCAGAACATCCCGCCGCCCGTTTTGGAAGCGGCGAAGATCGACGGCGCCAACGCCTGGCAGTCCTTCACCAAGATCACCTTGCCGCTATTGCGCCGCGTGCTGGCTTTTGTGCTGGTCGCCGATACCGTCGCCAATTTCTTGATGTTCGCGCCTATCTTGCTACTCACCTCCGGCGGTCCGCGGCTTTCGACCAATCTGATCATGTACGAGACCTATCGGCGCGGCTTCCTTTACGGCGATCTGGGCGCTTCCGCCGCCATGCTGTCCGTCATGTTGCTTATCGTATTCATCATCGTGGGGATCGAACTCTACGCGCTGCGGGGCAGCGATTGAATAACGATTGTAACGATTGAAGCGAAGGCTGGTTCAAAACATGTCCAATCGCGCGATGCCAACAGCATCCCCAGCCAGAAAGCCTTGGCGCTCCCAGGCGCAGCCGATTGTCGTCTATGCCTTGCTGATCCTGGGCGTGGTCTTCGTCATCGTGCCGCTGATGTGGGCAGCGGCCGCGTCTTTCACGCCCAATCACAAAGTCTTTGAATACGCCTATCCCTTCTCCTGGCGCGCGCTCTTCCCGGTCGATTTCACGCTGGAAGCCTATGACAACCTGTTTGAACGCGGCTTCGGACGCGCGGTTGGGAATACTTTTTTCCTCGCGATCGCTACCGTCATCATCGGCGGCGGGGTCAACGCCCTGGCTGGTTTCGCCTTTGGGCGCTTTGAATTCCGCGGCAAGAACGCGCTCTTTCTGGCGATTGTCATGCTCACGTTTATGGTGCCGGTCGATCTGACCGCCATCCCCCGTTACATCCTGGTCAACAGCTTCGACTGGATCAACACCTGGCAGGGGCTGCTCATACCCGGTTTAGCGAACAGTCTGGTGATCTTCCTCTTTCGTCAGTTCTTCGCCGAGATACCGCAGGAGCTAATCGACGCCGCGCGGGTAGACGGCGCTACCTGGCTGCGGGTGCTGGTCAGCATCATCTTGCCGATCTCCAAGCCGGTTCTGGTGGCGGCCGCCTTGCTGATGTTCATCAGCCAGTGGAATGCTTTCTTCTGGCCCCTGCTGGTCGCGCCCACCAAGGAGATGCGCGTGGTGCAGGTCGAGATTTCGCTGGCGATTGGGCAATACGGCACGATCTGGAACGAATTGCTAGCCGGCTCGATGATCGCGGCCATCGTGCCGATTCTGCTGGTGATCCCCTTCCAGCGCTATTATGTGCAAGCGATTACCGGCACCGGGCTGGAGTGAAGCTTCGCTTGGCGTCGGCTGAGGGAATATGGGATTTCATGTTTGGCTTTGAATTGAATTAGTAGAATACTATAATTCACCAACGTAAACGGTGGATTTTGTCTGATTTAGGCGAACTTATTTTGAGGCTTACATGATCGAGACGCCCCCCCTTGTAATCAGCTTTGAAGGCGCGCTTGCGATAGCTGCAAGTGTCTTGGCGACCGGGTTTTTCATTTGGAAGGCATCTTCTGATGCTCACAAGGATATACGCGACCAGTTATGTACGCTTAGAGTGCGCATGACAGAAATTGGCAAAGACGTGGAATGGCTTGTAAGACTGCAAGGCGGGACGCCATATAAAGAAAATGACGATAAAAACTGAATCAAGCGGAATAAGTACCGTCGCTGTGGCGAGAAGACCGAGGTTGCCGCGCAGCCACAGCGTGAGACAAATTGCGTGGATCACTCTCCAACATAATACAATTCCACCGAGCAGCCCAGCGAGTGCCCGCCGCCTTCTGTGATCGTCTCGCTGCCGGCAAACTTGCCGTCATCTGTCAGGCGCAGCGCATAGTCGATTGTATAAACCACATCGCGGCCGTCGGCGGGCATGGGCGCGATGAAATCAGCGCTCCCTTCGAAGACGCCCTCAGTGTTACGACGCAAGTGAAAGTCGTCGAAGAGCAATTCGGCATCGCCCAGGCCGGTAACCTGGATCGTCTCCGATCCGCGCCCGGCGCATTCGCCGGTGTACTCCAGCGTCCAGGAGCCTGGTCTACCTCCCTCTAAATCTCCCCCCACCGCGATGGGGGGAGACTTTTCCAAAGGTGTTGTGACCGGAATCGCCATCGTGCCGCAACTGGACAGCCAGAACGCGACGAGCGTCAGACAAGCGAATCGAAATCGCATTTTCGACAATGCCAAACTCGATGGATGCCAGTCTCGTTTACAGCATGACCTCACGGCCCGTCTTCTGGCTTTCATAGATGCCGTTGAGGATCTTCATCACCTGCAGCGACTGCTCGGCCGGCACCGGCGATGGCGCGCCATCGACGATGGCCTGCGCGAATTCGACGCATTCCTGCGCGTGCGGCTCGGAAAAATTCTGCGTCAATTTCAGTTTACGATTGTAGAGTTGCATGTCGTCGTAATTGGTGTCGTAAACCTCGCACTTGGGCCAATGCGAGCCGCCGTCGCTGCCATAGAGCCACATCTGCATATCTTCGCCTTCAATGTCGTGATGCAGCAGCCAGGATATTTCGAATACCAATGTCGCGCCAGTTGCGAAGCGAACAAAAGCCATGGCCATCTCTTCGACATCCATTCCTTCAGGAATGCGCCCATAGCGGGGCCAGCGCCCGAAAGCCATGGGGTTG
Organism: Chloroflexota bacterium; assembly: GCA_028873975.1. Taxonomy (GTDB): domain Bacteria; phylum Chloroflexota; class Anaerolineae; order Aggregatilineales; family Phototrophicaceae; genus UBA6055. The sequence goes on along the minus strand of JAPPMO010000119.1, from coordinate 128,829 downwards.
CTGGCCAGCTCTCGGCGCGCGACGCCGGTAACCGAGACCGGCTCTGGATTGCCCATCATCCAGAGCGTCAAATCGAGTATGTGCACGCCGATATCGATGCAGGCGCCGCCGCCGCTATGCTCGCTGGAGAGGAAGGCGAGGCTGGTAGGGATGCCAGACCGGCGCAGCATCCAACTGCGGGCGTGATAGATCTCGCCCAGCGCGCCCCCGTCAATCTCCGCTTTCAGCGCTTTAGATGTGCCTGCAAAGCGAAAATGCTGCGCGGTCATCAGCAGCTTGCCGGATTTGTCGCGAGCCTCAATCATGCGCTGGACATCGGCGGGGGTGGGCGCCAGCGGCTTTTCACAGATGACGTGCTTGCCCGCTTCCAGCGCGGCGATGGACAAAGGGGCGTGATACATATTGGGGGTGCAGACATCGATAATGTCGATATCCGGGTCGTTGATGACGGCGGCGGAGTCTGTCTCCAGCTTGCTGACATTCCAATCGCGGCTCCAGCGCTCCAGCGCCTCGGGCGCCAGATCGGCGCCGGCCACCACTTCGGCATGGGGCGACGCTTCCCAACCCGGCATATGCGTGCGGGCGATCCCGCCGACGCCAATCACACCCACTTTCAATGTGCTCATGTTCTATCGCTCCTTTTATGATCTTTGAGGCTGAACCCAAGTATTCGATTCCGCAGCTTGATAAAACGCTTCCATCACGGCTGTGCGGTCAGCCGCTTCTTTCGCCGAAATCAGCGGCGCGTCTTGCCCAACGAGCGCATCGAGGAACAAGTCGAAGGCATGGGGCAACGCCTCGGGCAGGTCCGTCCATTCGCGCAGCTCCGCCCCCGGCAGCTTATCAGATTTTACATACAATTTGTCATCATCGACATAGGCGACGCCCTCCGTGCCGCTGACATGGATGGGCATCGTGCGCGCCAGATCGACCCAGCCCGCCGCCAGCGTCCCAATCGCGCCATTGGCAAAGCGCAGCATGCCTTCGCCGTATTCGTCGCAGGGGTACTTGCCCAGCAGCGAATCCATCTGCGCCGTGACGGACAAGACATCACCCATGAGCCACATCAACACGTCCAGCGAATGCGCGCCCAAGTCGCCAAAACCGCCCATACCCGATTTCTCCAAGTCCGTCATCCACAGCCAGCCATCGTCGTACCAGCCATTGCCGGCATCAAACCACCCGCCGATGGCGCCATGATGCACGTTGCTGTGGCGGATTCGGGTAATCGTCCCCAAGGCGCCGTCGTCGATCAAGCGTTTGATGACGCGCAAGAAGGGGTAACCGCGCATGAAATGCCCGATCTGGAAGATCAGCCCGGCATCGTCGATCGCCTTTTGCATGGCATAAGCGTCGCAAGCTGTGATGCCCAGCGGTTTTTCCACGAACATATCTTTGCCGGCCGCCGCCGCAGCTTCTACCAGTTCGCGGTGCAGCGCCGTCTCCGAACAGACGACGACGGCATCGATTTCGTCGTCCCCCACGATCGCATCGATATCCTTGACGGCGCAGTCCTTTAGATGAGCCGCGGCGATCCGCGCCCGGTCCGGCTGATTATCCCAAAGCGCTTTGACACGGAACTCGTCGGGTCGTTCATTGATTCTGTTGACAAAGCCCGGCGTGTGGATATGCGCCACACCGAGGAAACCAAGCGTTTTCATACCTTGCTCCCGCATTCGATCAATCAAAACATTGTGTCAATATCCATCGTCATCCCGCAGCGCCGACGCAAAGCGAGCGGTGATTGTACGAGGTCTCGTGATGGCAGAGCCAACCACCACCGCCCACGCGCCCATATCCAGCGCCTGTCGCGCCTGCCGCGGACTATGAATCCGCCCTTCGGCGATCACCGGGACGGGCAGCGCCGCGATCATCGCTCCCAACAACGCATAGTCGGGCTCGGCAGTCGCGGTAGAAATCGAGCGCGCATCGGTATAGCCGGACAGCGTCGGTCCCGCCATGGCAACGCCGTATTCAGCAGCCGCCTGCGCTTCCTCCAGCGTCGATATATCGGCGAAAACAGGTTTGCCCAGCTCGGCGTGAATGCGCGCCAGCAGATCGCGCAGACGCGCGCCGTCGGGGCGCGGACGCGCCGTGCAATCGAGAGCGATGATATCGGCGCCGGCCGCGGCGATAGCCGCCGCGTCGTCAAATGTCGGTGTGATGTAAACGCCGCTGTCGCCGCGTTTGTACAAGCCGATCACCGGCAAATCGACCGCTTCTTTGATGGCGCGGATATCGGCCGGGCTGTTGGCGCGGATGGCGGCCGCGCCGCCGATTTCCGCCGCCGTCGCCATCTTCGCCATGATTGACGAGCCATGCAGCGGCTCATCTTCCAGCGCCTGACAAGATACGATCAGCTTGCCTTTGACGGCGGCGAGGAAAGCATCGGCGTTCACAAGCGCTCCAGATCGAAGTCGATTTCAAAGCGGCGCTTCATGGGCAAGCGAACATTACTCACCCGCCAAGCGCCAAGACCGGACAAATGCCGGATTCGGTCATTCAATCCGCGGCTGACAAGTTCGATCATTGCCGCCTCGGTCGTATCATCGTAGCGGGGCATGTCGGCGTTCATGGTCGGGCGCAGCTGATGCATAAAGCAGAAGTCCTCTGCAAAACGATGCGTCAAGAATCGCAGCGCCTCTTCTTGATTGAAGTCGCGCAGTTGCGCAATGCCCTGCGCGAGCGCCACTCCGATTGTATTGCCCGCGGTATTCCAGCCGCCGTAGGCTGCTAGATCCCGGAGCCGAATCTTCTGCTGCAGCGCCTCGATCAAGACCGGGTCGCTGCCATTGGGATAGGCCAGGTCACAGACGATGACACGGCGCCCTTCGTTAATCCAGCGCCCGATCTGTTCGGCAAGGTCTATGAGAGCGCCTTGGCGATAGCGTCGATCACTCTCCGCTTGCTCGGGCTGGAAGAATGATCGAGCGCTCGGCGCCGGTGGATTGACGGCGACGATCATATCGGCTTCAGCGATGTCGTCAACTTGTGTTCCGCCAACAGCGCGGATCTGCCGCTGCAAGGTCAAGCATACCGGTCCGTCCTCAAAAGGGGCGGTGCGATCTTTATCGGCCTCGATGGCATAATGCGTGAAAAAACGCGGCGCTTGCTCGAGGATATCGACAAAGGTGCGCGCCAGCAACGCACAGGCGACCTCATCCGCGCCCGGGTACACGAGCAAGCTTTCGTCGCCGCCGCGCCGATCGACCCATTCTTGAATCCAGACTTTTTCGCGCGTGCCAAAGCCATATTCGCTGGTATCGTCCGAGCTGATCACCAAGAGGTCAAAGACATTCTCCGCCAATAAATCCAGAACGGCCAGATTAACGATATGATTGCGCAGCCGTCGGCGCAGCACATCCAGCAAATGGCTTTCCTGCAACTGCTCTCGCTGTGGCGCGGGTCCAGCTCCCCAGCGGCGCGCGTCGTAGGCTTGAGAGTATTGATAGATCTGCGGGCCCGATTCGCTCCAATACTCGGGTTCGGCGACGCTATCGGGATTGCCGGAAATCCGTGTGATGAGATTGAAGCCATAGATACGCAGGCGAGGATGTCCCCGCTTCAGCTCGCGCAGGATATCCAGGCGGCTGAGGAGCGCGGCCGTTGCGTCGTCGGTAATGCGCGACGCTGTCAACCCGCCGTAGACCAGCATATCAATCGATACAATCAGGGCGTCAAGTTCGCTCGCGTTTTCGCGCAACCAGCCGGCGATCGCCAAGCAATTGCCGGGTTCACGCATTCGACTGAGCGCAGCGGCCGGCGGCGCCAGCAGTTTCAGGCCCGCGATGTCGCCAATCATTTGCGGATAACGCGCGCAGGCCGGGCGCTCGTCCAGCGGGATCAAGCCGAGCTTCATGAGGTCGCCTTGTCCCAAGCCAGCATGGCCGCGCCCAGCAGCACGGCTTCCAGGCCCAGCTTCGCCGGCAGTATCGGCGTCGAACGCAGCAGCGATGGCGCGCTCTCTCGGAAGGAACTTTCCAGCGCCTCCCACCAAAGCTCGCCGATTTGCGCTACGCCGCCGCCGATCACCAGCGCGGCCGGATTGATCGACGCGGCGAATCCGCCCAGTATGATGCCAAGTTGTCGCGCTTTGTCTTGTATGGTCTGCGCCGCGACAAGCTCGCCCCCATAGGCGCGGCGAGCGATTTCGGTGAGCGGTATATGATCTTCCGTTCCCGTGGAGGCTTGGTACGCGCCTTCGATGCCGGGTCCCGAGACGAATTGATCGAGGATGATCGGGCTATCCCCTTCCCAGCCGACTACCAGATAGCCGATTTCGCCGGCGCTGTAGTTGGGACCGCGCCAGATCTCGCCATCAAGGATGATGCCGCCGCCGACGCCGGTTCCAACCGTGACACAGAGCAAGGACCTATAGTCCCGGCCCGCGCCCATCTTCGCCTCGCCATAGGCAAACGCGCGCGCGTCGTTCTCGGCCAAGACGGGAAGCCCGCCGCCAATATCAAGCGCGGACAGACATGTGCCGGTCCAGCCGGGCAGGTTGTCATTGGCGTGGATCACTTGTCCGCTCTTGCTGTCAACCATGCCGGCGCTGCCGACCCCGATAGCGACGATCTCGCCCTGGAAACCGGCGATCAACTCATGACACAGTCGCTTAACTTCAGCCAGGATCGCTGATGGTGTAGCGGGAGTAGCGACTGAGCGCCGCCGCAAGATCTCGCCCGTTGACGTGACCAAACCTGCGCTGATCTTGCTGCCGCCGATATCGACGCCGACGACGCACGCGGAAACCCAGTCGCTCACCTATGACCTTGCCAGCTACGTTAGTTTCAACAATTCTTCGTCGCCACGTCGTTCACGATAGCCTTTAACGATCAAGCCGGGGCGTCCATTGCTCTGGCCCGCCAGTTGATCATTATGCGGATCGCGATAACCCATGCGCACCATTCGGCGCGGCTCTGTGGTCTGGTTGATGTAGGAGCCATGAATGCAGTAAATGTGGAAGACAACGACGTCGCCGCGTTTGGCTGGCACGGGCACGGTATCTTCCAGTTTGTATGCGTCGGTATTGAGGTGGGGCGAGCAGGAGGTCCCATCCGGATTCTTAAGAATGTGGGGGAGCTTCCCGCTTTTATGAGAACCGGCCAGGAAGCGGATCTCGCCGTTTTCGTGGAAGGTGTCGTCCAGGTGCGCCAGCGTATCGATAAAACGTCCATCGGTATGTTCGTAGAAAGGAGAATCCTGGTGCATAGGGAAGGGATGGCCGGTCTGCGGCGGCTTGATGTGCATGGTTGTGTGGTGCAATTCGACGCTCGAATCCAATAGTTGGGATAGCGCCGTCGCCAGCTTGGGATTGGTGGCCGCGCGCATCCAGGCGTCGGAGTACAGGTGCAAGTCGTGCATGGCGGTTAGCTTGACCTGCTTTTCGACTTCCGCGTCCAAATAAACATCGCGCCAGGGACCCGACCAGCCCGGGCTGGTCAAAGCCCAGTCATCGATCAAACGGTCAAGGCTATCCGACATCTCATTGATTTCGTCTTCGGAATAGACTTGCGGGATCCGCAGGAATCCATTCTCGTGAAAGAAATCAATCTGTTCTTGACTTAACATCACAACTCCCTCTACAGCTAGACAGAAACGCTTTCAAATCCGCGTCGCTTAGACCATGATCTGATATGGACGCAGGAAAAGTTTAACCCTATTGCTGGCGGTGTCAAGCTTTTGCCCCTGTTCTTTCAATAGATCCCGTTCAACGGCGTCGGAAAAAAGTTGCCCCTCCGCGAAAGATCGCGCAGGGGCGCCTGGATGGCATTATCCACGACGATTGTCATGCGCCGTCTAGCTGCCCGCGCTCTCCACTATCAGTTGATAAGGCGCATCGCCAACTAGTCCATAACGGTCCACTTGCGCCGAGCCAACGATGATGCTGTAATCCCCCGTCTTTAATGTTAATTGTGCGTTGTAGCTGCGTCTGGGCCGGACGGCCGTATCGCCCAGCGCCGCCACGAATTCGCCATCGGGTCCATAGATCGTAGCATAGGGCGAGTTGAGATTGCCGCCGCTTAAGCCACTGCCGCCGGTGCGGATTTTGACTGATACATCCTGCCCGGCAGTCGCTGTAAAGCGGTAACTGTGTTTATCATCAGCATCGGTGATTTCATCCTTCGTCAACTCTTCAATGGTCAGCGAGCCTTTGTCCTGCGCGCCGGCGGACGACAGGATGAAATCTGGCCGCGGCAGGGGCGTAGGATCGATTTCCGGCAAGGCTGTCGGCTCTGGCGCGGGCGCCGGCTCGTCGCCTTCAACTTCCACCTGATAAGGCGCGTCGCCTACCAGACCATAGCGATCCACTTCGGCCGCCCCGACGATGACTGTATATATCCCCGCCCGCAAGATGAGCGGCGCGTTATAGCTGCGTCTGGGGCGCACTGCCGTGTCCCCAAGCGGCGCCACAAACTCGCCGTCAGGTCCATAGATGGTGCCGTAGGGCGAGTTGAGGTTGCCGCCGCTCAAACCGCCGCCGCCCGTCCGTATCTTGACTGTGACCTCTTGACCGTCAAGTCCTTCAAAGCTGTACCGGTGCCTATCAGACTCACCGGCGATTTCGTCCATCGTCACCAGATTGAGCGCGAGAGCGCCCTTGTCGCTTGCCCCGTCGGGGGGCAGCTTGAAATCCTGCTCGGGGATCGGCGTCGGCTCGGGCGTCGGTTCTATTTCAGGCGCGTCGCCTTCGACTTCCACCTGATAAGGCGCGTCGCCTACCAGACCGTAGCGGTCCACTTCGGCGGGTCCGACGATAATCGTGTAGGTCCCCGACCGCAGCGTGAGTTGCGCGTTGTAGCTGCGTCTGGGGCGCACTGCCGTGTCCCCAAGCGGCGCCACAAACTCGCCGTCAGGTCCATAGATGGTGCCGTAGGGCGAGTTGAGGTTGCCGCCGCTCAAACCGCCGCCGCCCGTCCGTATCTTGACTGTGACCTCTTGACCGTCAAGTCCTTCAAAGCTGTACCGGTGTATGTCACCCTCGCCGGCGATTTCGGCCATCGTCACCACATTGAGCGCGAGAGCGCCCTTGTCGCTTGCTCCGTCGGGGGGCAGCTTGAAATCCTGCTCGGGGATCGGCGTCGGTTCTGAGGCTTCAGCTTCGGCTTGAGCGGTCGCGGCGGTGATTTCTTCGGCGGCAGCCGAGGCGGTCGCGGCAGCGATAGCTGCATCAGTCGCTTCGGCAGCGCGCGCTGCAGCCGTTGCTTCGGCGGCGATGGCAGCATTATTCTGGTTGATTGCGTAAACAGCGGCTGCCGCAGCCACAATCAGCACGATTGCCGCCGCTGCCAGCGGCACCCGCGACCGGCGCGCCGGCCGCAATACCTCATCCGTTTTGGGCTTGCTGTAAAAGATAGGCGCTTCAATCGGCGCGACATCGTTCTCTTCGTACAAGTAGCAAGCGGCTTCGTGCTTTGGCTTGTCCATCTTGAACAGCGGCGGCTGTTCTTCCAGACATTTGTCCATGCGATGCGGGCAGCGCGGATAATAGCGGCAGCCTTTCGAGGCGGCTGTGCGCATCTCCTCTTCGCTCGGCAGCGAGATATTGACATCCCATTTGTCGGTCGGGTCGGGCACTGGCACGGAATCAATCAAGAGCTGCACATAAGGGTGCTGCGGCGCGTCGATGACATCCATAGCGCTGCCGCGTTCGGCAGTCGTGCCTTGATAGAGCATGTAGATCTGGTCGCCGATTTGGTAGGCGGTACTCAAGTCGTGCGTGATATAGAGGAAAGAGATGTTGTGATCGTCGCGCAGGCGCAGCATGGCATCCAGAATGGAGGCGCGCAGCGAGGCGTCCACCATAGAGACGGGTTCGTCCGCCACGATCAGGCGCGGCTTGATCATATAAGCGCGGGCCATCATGATGCGCTGCCGCTGTCCGCCGCTTAACTGGTGCGGGTACTTGCGCAGCACGTCCTCGCCGTACAAGCCGACAACATTCAGCCCGGCTTCCACCATATCACGATATTCGCTCTGATTGTCCGACAGGCTGAAATGCTTGTTGACAAGGTCAAAAACGTGGTCGATGCGATAGAAAGGATTATAGACCCCAAAAGGATCTTGAAAGACCGCCTGCACGTTGCGGCGGTATTCTTTCAGTTGCTCGTCCGTCATGTCGGTGATGTCTTCACCGTCGAAGATGATTTTGCCCGAGCTGAGCTTGATGAAGCCGAGCACCAGGTTCGCCAGGGTCGTTTTGCCGCTGCCGCTTTCGCCCGCGATGGTCGTGATGGTCGCCGGGGACTCGGCAATGGTCATATTAAAATTATCGAGCGCGACAACCGATTTCTTGCTGCCGCCTATAAAACCGCCCGAAGAATAGATCTTGGTCGCGTCACGAATTTGCAATAGCGGCGAAGGCATTGGACCTCCTCTCTTCGAATTGCTCGTCGAACAAGTGACAAGCAACTTCGTGCTTTGCCTCTACATTGATCTGCGGCGGCTCCTCCAGGGCGCAATGTTCCCAGGCGAAGGGGCAGCGCAGCCGGAAGATGCAGCCCGAGGGCGGGTTGCGCGGGTCGTGCGTGATGCCTTCGGTGATCTTGAGCGGTTTGCGCTCTTTGATCGAGGGGATGGAATCGATGAGCAGTTGCGTATAGGGATGCAGCGGATTGGCGTAGACATTTTCGACGGGCGCAATCTCGACGATCTTGCCGGCGTACATCACCGCGATGCGATCGACAATCTGCGCCAGCAAGCCCATGTCGTGGCCGATGACGATCAGGGAAACGCCGATCTCGTCTTTCACCTCCACCAGCGTTTGCGCCACGATCCGCTGCACCACAACGTCCAGCGCGCTGGTCGCCTCGTCGGCGATGACGACCGTGGGATGCAGCGCCACGCCCATGGCGATGCAAACGCGCTGCTTCATTCCGCCGCTGAGCTCGTGCGGGTACATATTGTAGATGCGATTGGGCAGACCGACAGCCTGGAACAAATCGAAGATGCGTTCTTTGAGCGGCTCATAGCGCAGGAGCAAGGTCAAATTCCGTAGCCATTCGCCGAGGTACTTCTTGAGCGGCTCTCCTCGCCGGGGCCGCCTGATCTTCCGCAAGAATACGCTGAGGCGTTCTCGGAACGATTCATAATTCGCTTTGCCTTCGTGCGATTCGATCACGTCAACGATCTGGGCTTTGACGCGCATGGTCGGATTCAGCGAATTCATCGCGCCTTGCGGGATCAGCGACAAGCCAGTCCAACGGAATTTGCGCAATTCCTCTTCGGTCAGGTTGAGCACTTCCGTGCCATCAACCTCGATGCTGCCATGCACGATGTAGCCGGGGGGCTGCACCAACTGCAAGATGCCGTAGGCTGTGGTTGATTTGCCACAGCCGGATTCCCCGACCAAACCGAGGGTCTCGCCCTCGTACAACTCGAAACTAATATCGCTGACGGCGATGACATCACCCTGTGGGGTCGCGTAATGAATGCGCAGGTTGTCTACATCAAGCACAACGCGTTCGCTGCCGGTTTCTCTCTGCTCGGACATGCTATATTGTTCCTTCCGGCTCTAGTTCGCTTTGCGCAGGCGTGGATTGGCAATTTCGTCCAGACCCAGGTTGATGAGCAAGAGCGCGATGAAGACGATCGCCAGGATGACGGTCGGGATGCCCCACCACCACCACATGTTGCGCAGCAAGGCAGCCGCCTCGATCGAGAAGAAAATCGCGACCCCGAGCGAGGGAATGCGCTGGGGACCAAAGCCAAGCACTTCCAGACCCACGGCCGAAATGATCGCGCCGGTCATATTGCCGATATAACTCGCCGCCAGATAGGGCAGCAGATTGGGCATAATTTCCCTGAACATGATGTTGCGCGTGGGCACCCCAGAGAGGCGCGCCATCTGCACGTAACCGCTCTCGCGCATGGTGAGCACTTGAGCGCGGATATATCGCGTTGGCGTCGCCCAGGCGAACATGGAAATTAGCAGAGCCATGGTAATCAGGTCCACACTGCCCAAGACCGATTGGATCACGATCAAGACGAGCAGCGAGGGGATGGTGATTGTGATGTCGGTGGCTAATCGAATCACGTCATCGATCCAGCCGCCGAGAAAACCAGCCAGAAAGCCCAGGAAGATGCCGACGAGCATACCAACCGATGCAGCGATCGCGCCTACGCCAAGCGTGCGCGGCGTACCGACTATCAAGAGCGCCAGCATGTCGCGTCCGCTGTTCTCTGTACCCAGGGGATGTTCCGGGACACCGACCAGTATATTGTTCTTGCCCTTCTGATATTCCATCCCATAGGGCGGTAAATTCAGCGGCGCGCTCGCGTTTAGCGCCAGGCTGGTATCCCAAAATGTATTGCCGAGGAAGATCAAGAAGAAGATGATGCCAAGGATTGATACACCCGCGAGGAACTTCCAATTGAGCCAGGGATTGTCAAAGCGGTTGAAAGCACCGGCTTTTTTGGTGCCGCCGGCAACGACCGCAGCCTTGGTCTTCGCTTCTGCAGCCATCGCTATTTCCCTTCCAGGCTAATGCGCGGGTCGATAAGCGGGTAGCTCAAGTCGATGATCAAGACCGCCAAGGCGCTGGTGACAATCAAGATGAAGGAGGTGCCTTGGATCAGGTTGAAGTCTTGTTCGCGAATCGCGGTGAAGATCAAGGTGCCCATACCGTTGTAATTGAATATGACCTCGACCAGAACAGAGCCGCCCACAAGCGTGCCGATAGAGACGGCCAAAGCCGTCATCTGCGGCAGAATTGCATTGCGAATCATATAGCGGTACAAGACATAAAAGGGCTTCAAGCCCTTGGCTTGCGCCAGGATCATGTAATCTTCGCCCTCGATCGTCACCATCATCCCTCGCATGCCAAGCGCCCAATAGCCAAATGTCACCAGCACGATCGCCATGGCCGGCAAGAAACCGTGATGGAGTACGCTGCCTATGAACTTGAGCGTAAACTCCGGTTGTCGAAAGGAGTGGTGATAGGCATATGCTTGGGGGAATATGTCTAGCAAAAAGCCGAATATGTAGACCAATAACAGACCGGCTAACAAGGGCGGGATGGAGGTGAAGATCATCGACATTGGAATCAAGACTTTGACCAGCTTTGGCGTCTTGGTCCATGCCAGCAGCGCGCCAAACAAATTGCCCACGGTGAAGAAGATCAATGTCGCTATCCCGACCAGGCCAATCGTCCAAGGCAAGGCGCGCGACACCAGCTGGGATACCGGCGAGGGGAACCTGGCCATGGCCAAACCAAGGTCGAAGCGCAGTAGATTGCCCATGTAACGAAGATACTGCACGTAAACCGGATCGTTTAAGCCAAAACGCTCTTTCCAGCCTTCAATGATCAGATCCGCGTTTTCCACAAAACCGGCCTGCTGCGACATGCGCGCAACCATGGCGGTGATCGGATCGCCAGGCGCCAGGCGTGGAATGATAAAAATCAAAGTCGCCGCCACCCACAAGGTCAGGAAAAAGACCAATAGTCGGCGCATAATATAGTTGAGCGATAGGCCTCCCATTGAAAAGCTTCTTTCTCCTAAACCGTCGATCGCGGTGAACGCACCGTAAAAGAAATACCTATCAAGATTCTTAAGCAATGTTTATTTACATGCGCCGAGGCTGAACATGGCCGGGAACAGGGCGCAAGGCGAGCATGAGGCTGGGGCAAGCCCCAACCTCATACGAAATCGCATCAATTACATGCCAGCTTTGGTGATTTCCTGGAAGAATTGATGGGTCGATTGCCACCAGGTAGCCGGGTGGTTCCAGTTGTTATCCGAAGTCGGCCAGCCATCCCAGTAGGTGCTGTTGAAGGGAATCAGCTTGGTCGCCTGATTCAACGGGATGAAGGGCAGATCTTCGTAGAGATAGCGATAGGCTTCTACAACCAGGTCAATGGCATCCGGATGGCCCAAAGGCAGCGAGCCGAGTTGGCCAATGAGTTCGCTGTAGGCTTCGTTGTTCATGCCGTCCCAGCGGACGTGGTTGTTGCCGGAGGAACGCTCGCCCAAGGCTACCCACCAGCGGGAGGTGTAGCGATCCAGCGACGCCCAGGGCTCGTTGATGGAACCGCAAGCGTCCCAGTCGGTGGTGGCTTCGTAGTTGCCGAAGCGCTTGTTGTCGCCCCAGGTGGGTCCAGCGATGACCGCAGCCCGGGCATCAATGCCGAAGCGCTGCAACTGCTCCACCAGGTTGGTGGTGATGCGGCGTTTCTCGATGAAGCCCTCGTGTACCTGGATTTCCAGGCTCAGCGCGTTGCCATCACCATCGACCCAGCGGCCGTCGTCATTGCGCGAATAGCCGTTGTTCTCGAGCAATGCCGCCGCGGCATCCAGATCGGAACCGCTGTCGAAAGCCATACCGGCATCTTCAATCGCATCAATGAAGGGGAACATGGCGCCGTACTCGACGTACAGGGTACGCGACGGAATGGTGACGCCTTCATAAGCGATTTCGATGACCTGGTCGCGGCTGATGGCGTGGTTGATCGCCCAGCGCATTTCCGGGTTGTCCCAGGGCGCGCGCTGTGTCTGGAAGGACAGTTGGCGCGGGCAGGGATCCAACCATACGAAGGGCATGCCCTCTACCCAGGCGAAAATGTTGTCGTTTTGCGCCTGCATGGCTTCGAATGCGCCCAGGGTGACATCCATGATGCTGTCCAACTCGTTGGCAACAGCCATGGTGGTGCGGATCTGGTCGTTACCGGTCACGACCCAGAGGGCGCGTTGCGGTTCAGGCAGCTTGAAGACGCCGGTCTTGGCGCCCCACCAATCGTCGTTGCGGTCGTAGACCCAGGTGGTCTCGTTGGCGGAGGTCAAAACGTAGGGACCCGTGCCCATTGGCCAACCTTGATCCGGATCGAAGTTATTGAAGGTGTAGGGATCCTTGTCCGCCCAAACGTGCTCGGGAAGCATGTTGATGCCGCCCCAAATGCGGACCGAGAAGAAGTCCAGCTGGAAGCGCGGGTTGGGTTGCGTCAAGTTGAACTGCACCGTCAAGTCGTCTACAGCCTCGACGCTCTCAATCCAGGTCTGAACGTTGCCGGCGTAGCTGAGCGACGCGGTCTCGTCGTTCAGCAACAGCCCAATACTGAACACGACATCGCCCGAATCGAAGGGATGGCCGTCGGCCCATTCCGCGCCTTCGCGCAGGTTCAGGGTCCAAACATCGAGGCTGTCATTGCTTTCCATGCTCTCGGCCAGCCAGGGCATAATCTCGCCAGTTTCGTAGTTAAGAATGAAAAGCGGCTCGGCCACGGCTTGATGCAAACCCTTGTTGCGGTGATTGTTGGGCAGCATGTAGTTCATCTGGTCGAAGTTGGCGACAGCGCCGGCGGGACCGTCAATATCGAAGATGACGGTGTCTTCGCGCGCGACATCTTGCCCGACAGCGGTAAAGCTGATCGCGGCAAACATGACGACGAGAAGTACGAAGAGAATTGATCTTGCTTTCATGGGTTGTACTCCTACAACTAATCACTAAAAGATATGCGTTTGCCAACTCCGGAATCGGTTTGTCATTCGGGGGCGGCCTAGAGGCGCGCCTGTGAATGACGGGCGCGTTGACGGCGCCCTGGACTAACCAAAGATTGCTTCGTTCTGTTTCTTCCGATGCAGCCTCCTCTCCACAAATCCACTTCTATTGCCGCATGACCAACAATGGCGCTGCGGTGGAGCTGCGGATTCGCAACTGAGTCGGCGCCTCGTGAGAGCGAGGCGGCATTTCCCCGCCCCGCAAACGCTCTATCAGCATCCGAGACGCGACCTTGCCCAACTCATAGGCATTTTGAGCTACGGTTGTTAGCGGCACGCCAATATGAGAAGCCATGCCAATATCGTCAAAACCGACCACCGAGATATTGTCGGGCACCTGATAACCTATCTTCTGCAAGGCGCTGATAGCGATGATGGCAAGGATGTCATTGATGCAGACAATCGCTGTCGGCGGTTCTCCCCCATAATTATGGGGACCGTCGTTCATCAAGCGCATGACTTGCTCGGTGATCAGTTGACTCTGCGGACCTACCAGATGATAAATATCTGTTTCGTGGAATTCGTGGCGCGCCGGCGGGTTGATCTTCCAAGGGGCATGGGCAACCATGCCACGCTCTTCAATAGCGGCCGCATAGCCGCGATGCCGTTCATTGACTGGATGGAGATCGTCGATATTTGGCATTAACGGCACAATTTGCTGATGTCCCAACTCAATCAGATGCTGAACCAGATCGTAGGAACCGCCGAAATTATCACTCGATACATAATCCGCCCGGATACCCGCTACCGGACGATCGATAAAGACGATGGGAATCTTGCGGCGTTCGTATTCCAACAGAATGGATCTGGTAACATCCGTCGGTTTGGCATTGGCCCAGAGCATCAAGCCGGCCACGTTGTCATCTAACAATTGTTGCAAAATACGCGCTTCGTCATCACGGTCTTGTGAATTGCTGAATATCACCTGATAGCCGGCCGAGCGCAATTCGGTCTGGGCGCTGTTGAGGATGTTTGTGTGGATCTCGTTGTGGAAACTGCAGGTGAGGTAACCGATGGAGCGATTGGCGAGCTGGGCTTGGGGCTGGCAGCGGACAAATGTGCCGCGGCCCGCTGTCCGTTCGATCAGCCCTTCAACTTCGATGCGCTGCAGGGCGATGCGCACCGTCGTGCGGCTGATATCCAAATGCCGGGACAACTGCGTCTCTGTGGGGATCCGCTCGCCATCCCGCCAGCGCTCGGACAAGATCAAGCGGCGCAATTGATTGTGCAGCTGCGCGTGCAAGGAGATGTAACTGCTATGGTCGAGCCGAATTTCGCTGAGTTTGTCGTGCATAGAAAGCGATTATCTAAGTGTATAGTTCTTTTGAATTGTACATAAATGTATGTACAATTGGTGACTTTATCATGGACTGCGCCATGATGCAATAGAGCAAAAAATGCGAATTTCGCCTTGGGCAATATGGCGATGGACGATCAAAGTAGCGCGCTTCAATCGCCCTGCGCTGTGTTATCATGCTCCCGCCGCTGAACGTAGCGGTCCCCAGCCCAATACGATTGGAAAGGCAATAGGAGAAGATACGTGGAAGCCACCCGCAACCAAGCCGGCTGCTTGAAGACCGCAATCATCATGGTCGGAACCGCAGTCCTGTTCATCGCTGCAATCATCCTGCTCGCCGATATCAAGTGCGGTTACGATATCGAAAATTGGTGGGCGCCGCTCTATCCCAACGGCGAGACCGTTTCAGTCGAGTACGCCCTGTTCCGTCCCCGCGCCCTGGGCGAGACCATGTGGATCATGGAATCGACAGATGATGTCGAGACGGTGAAACAATTCTATCGAAACAAGCGCCTGGAGACGCTCGATGCTGGCAAGACGCGCGGCCTGGCTTGGACCGAATCCTTTGTGCAGCCGCTGGAAAACAGCGCGGGCAGCCGCATCATTATCTCGAGCGCTTGCGGCACCTGATCTCAAAAACCCGCAAATCAAGGACCGGTGATGAAGATATCGGCTTTTCCCAAATGCTACCTGGAGGAAATCTCGAGCGACGGCGGCATGACCGTCTTCGACTGGATCGAAATGGCGAAGAACCTGGGCGCAGAGGGGCTGGAAATGTACGAGGGCTTCTTCACCAGTCTCGATGACAGCTATATCCGGCAATTGGGCGAGGCCATCGCCGGCGCCGGCTTCGCCATGCCCATGCTCTGCTGCTCGCCCAACTTCACCCACCCCGACGCCGGGGAACGCGCCAAAGCTGTGGACAAAGAAGCGCGCATGATCCGCATTACCCAACTGCTGGGCGGCGACGGCGCGGTCTGCCGCGTGCTCAGCGGGCAGCGTTACCCCGATGTCAGCCGCGAACAAGGTTTGCAATGGGTGGTCGAATGTATTGAAGCAGTGCTGCCGGTGGCGCGGGAGCACAATGTCGTTCTCGGCTTGGAGAACCACTATAAGGACGGATTCTGGGCATATCCGGAGTTCGCGCAGAAGATGGACGTCTTCCTGGAATTGCTGAACGCCATCCCCGAGCGCGAGCATTTCGGCGTCCAGTACGACCCGTCCAACGCCATCGTCGCCGGCGATGATCCCATCGCATTGCTGCGCGCCGTCGCCGACCGCGTGGTCAGCATGCACGCCAGCGACCGCTATCTGCTGGAAGGCTACAGCTTGGAAGACCTGCGCGAGAGTGATGGCAGCGTCGGCTATTTTGAAGGCTTGCAGCACGGCGTCACGGGCCGGGGCTTGAACGACTACGACATGATCTTTCAGATCCTCAGCGATGTCGGCTACACGGGCTGGGTCAGCATTGAGGATGGCATGAACGGCATGGACGAGATGCGCGCGTCGATTGACTTTCTCAAAACGATGCGCGAGAAGTATTTTTGAACTGCAGAGAATGCAGAAGAAACGCGAAGCAAATGACCCAAGCCAACTTCGCCAGCGGCACCGTCTGGACGGGCGACAATCTACCCGTCATGCGCGGCATCAATAGCGGCTGCGTCGACCTCATCTACCTCGACCCGCCCTTCAATTCCAACGAAGACTACGCCGCGCCCATCGGCGAGTAACTTGTCGGGCTGATGTTTTCGGGTCGACGTTGCAGCTACCACTGTCCGCTAAAAATGTCCGCGCTTAAGAACTTCGTCCTCGGGTGTGTCTCTTATCAGACGGTTTATATGATTAGCAAATCGCGCCAGTGTATCTTCTCGAAAAGGATTAGAACGCAAGTATCGCTCGAAGTAATTGCGATTACTTTCGCGACCAGCCGCAGTGGAGAAAAGTCTCCGAACATCAGAAGAGATTCGTTTAGCCTTGCGCAACACAATGATTTCATCAATTGCGGTTAAGCTGCTGCTAATCGGTGTCATATCGAGCCATTCGCACAGCAAGAAATACTTCGCAGATGGTACGCTTGCTTTCAAATCAAGCGCGGTTGCGGCCGCTTCCTGAAACATAGTCTTGTCCAAATTGGTCTTGCATTCCGCCGCCATATAGGCAAGGTTTGTCTGTGTAGTTATTGCATCCGCAAAATCTTTATGATGCGATGCGCGAACAAACAGCGGTCTGCTAACAACGAAATCTTGATTTTTCTGTCTTATTTTTAGACCACCGCCTTTCTCGATGTGCGGTAAAGTAGATGTGAAATAAACGCCTGCAAAGCATGAATATGAGCCAAATTGTAGACTCGTCCCCTCCAAATCTGATTGCAAAATCTTAGGGATGAATATGGGCAAGAACTCTTCTATAACTGTATTGTCCAACTTTAGCTGTCCTTTTTGCCGATACAGGAAATCATTCGGACTATCGAATATCAACTCTTTGTCCATAAAATATTTATAAGCATTAAGCAGATTCACAGCCTTTGGCAGACACTCACTCAGTCCATCCTCAAGATGAATTAACTCATATCGCCATTGTTCATAGCGTTCTAAAGCTTCTCGGATCCGCTGCGCGTCAGAACCTGGCAATTTCGCATTCGCCATAAGCGCAGCTAGTTTATCCCCATGAGGTCTCGGGTAATCTATCATGATGCTTCTAAGTTACCAAGCGTATGGTAAATGGGAGACGGTTTGACAAGCCTAAGTTTCATCAAAGCGCTTTCGATATCCTTGCGGGTATCAGCAGTGGATTGAGGCAAAGCAGATATCAAAACCTCTTCCGCAACTTGTCTAGCAGAATCAAGCTGATTCGCATTTACATGCTGTCGCAAATCTCGAAATGAAAAGTGTAATATATCTTCAAAAATTTCTTGACCAAAGCGATTCTTGAATACTCGCTCTTGTCGCATATCCAGGCTAACTTCAAAAGAACGCAAAAACACTTCCGCTAATATCTCGCCGTTATAGAATGGCGTTCCGCGGACTGTGGAGAGCCGGCCGATCACGAATATCAATTTTGAATCTTGCTTACAAAGCCTTTGCAGCTCGGCAAGACACTGAGCTAAATCAAGGCAATATTGAATTACAGTAAGAAATCTATTTCCACGATGTTTTCGATTGGAGCCGATTTCAGATTTCGCGGCGTTCAAAATATTCCAGTTTAAGAACTCAGCGGAGGCGCGATATTGCTGATGATAATTGAATACATTGATGTACGGTGGTGAAGTAATAACTAGGTCAACTGATTGACGTGGTAGTGGAATGCGACGAGCGTCAGTATGAAAAACTTTTGCCAATGAGGACGAATATGGCAATGTATTGACCAAATGTTTGATGCGTCCCCAAGTCGCGAATACCTTTTGCTCACTGATATTTTTTTGGTACAAATCCAGTAAGATAATCAAGGCGTTGATAAGATCAACTTCTCTTTTGTTATTATCTTGCTCCAATAGGTGGCGTAAAGACCTTTTCAGTCCATTCTTGTCTTCTATAGGTCGCTTCATTGTCGCAAAAAGCGGAGATGGAAATATCTCGTTTATTGACTTTTCTATGTTGGAGATTGATGATTTTCGAAGATTCTGCGGCAAGTTTACAAAAGAATAGAGATTAGACAGAATATATGCGGCAGGATTGATTTCGCTTCCGAATGCAGTATTCCCGCGTTTTGAGGCTTCAAGGAGAACCGTACCACTGCCAACAAATGGATCCAGCACAATGTCGGTGCTTCTTGCAAACTTGCCTAGCAACACTTCTACCAATTGTGGCGAAAATTGCCCATTCCATTTTAGCGGGTTACTTCTAATCTTATTCTTAATATTTAGCTGGCGCTGTGCAATTGCTTGGCGATCAATACCAACAGTTGAAAATGAATTCATTGTTATGATTAGGAATCCAATGCCCCGGCAACTAGCAAGAATTATAATCAATTTGTCCGATTCTCAAAATACTGTCGTAGCGAGAACTTGCAGCTGCTATGCACGCACTGCAATAAAAGCAAAGGCAGCAAGACTATGGCAGAGTGGCGAGCAGCCCAAGTTTAGCGGAGGATGGCGACATGGAAGCCCTAGTCAAGTTCGGACGTGAGGACAAAAATGTCGAGATCCGCGATATCCCGCAGCCGCCGGATCCCGTTCCCGGCGAGGTCGTGGTGGAAGTGCGGGCGGCGGGGGTCTGTGGCAGCGACCTGCACATGTGGCGCGATCATCAGAGCTGGACGATCAAGCTGCCTCTGGTGTTGGGGCACGAATTCTGCGGCACAGTCGCGGCTGTCGGCGCCGAAGTGACAGGCTTCCAGATCGGCGACCGCGTCGCCGTCGAGACAGCGGCCGAGATCTGCGGCGATTGTGTTTTCTGCCACGCGGGGGACTACAATCAATGTCCGCATCGCTTGGGTTACGGCGCTCTTTACGACGGCGCTTTCACCCGCTTTGTCACCGCCCGGCAAGGGATCCTGCATCACATCCCGACCAATGTGCCCTTTGAATATGCCGCGCTCACCGAACCGATTTGCGTCGCCTACAACGCGCTGGTGGAAAAGACGCCTGCGCTGCGTCCCGGCGACACGGTCGTGATCCAGGGTCCGGGACCGATCGGCATGATGGCGCTCTTCGTGGCCAAGCTGCGCGGCGCCAGCGAGATCATCATGCTCGGCACGGATCTTGACAAACAGCGCTTGGGCATCGCGGAACAGATTGGCGCGACCAAGACGCTCAACATTGACGAAGACGACCCGGTCGAATTAGTCCGTTCGCTGGGCGACGGTTACGGCGCCGACTTGATCGTCGACTGCACCGGCGTCAGCATCGCCTTGCAATCGGCTCTGGAAATGGTCCGCCCCAATGGCGTCATCACCAAGATCGGCTGGGGACCGCAGCCGCTAAGCTTCAACCTGGACCCGCTGGTGCAAAAAGCCGTGACGCTGCAAGGCAGCTTCAGCCACCTCTATTCGACCTGGGAACGCGCGCTTGGCTTGCTGTCTTCCGGGCAGATTGATCTGGAATTGATCATCGGCGGCGTTTATCCCCTGGGCGACTGGGTCGAAGCCTTTGAAGAGATGGAAGCCGGCAGCAATGTCAAGTCGGTTCTTTTGCCCGCCTAGACAACGCAAACGAAGGAATAGCTATGGATGCCAAGATCCAGATTTCAATCGATGTCATTGACCTCGAAGAGGCGCTGGCATTGGCGCGAGCTTCGGTGAAAGCGGGCGTTGATTGGCTCGAAGTCGGCACGCCGCTATTGCTGGCGGAAGGTCTGCACGCCGTGCGCGCTTTCCGCGCAGCCTTCCCCGATACGCCGATTGTTGTGGATCTCAAGACCATGGATGGCGCCGGGCTGGAAGCGGAGATGATGTTCAAAGCCGGCGGCGATATGGTGGTCGTCATGGGTCAGGCGCACGACGCCAGCATCATTGAGCAAGTCAACATGGCAAAGCGCTACGGCAAACAAGTGATGTGCGATGTCATGCTCTGCCCCGATAAAGCGCTCCGCGCGCGAGAAGCGCAAGCGCTGGGCGTGGACTATATCATCGTGCACACCGGCTTCGACGAGCGCAATATGATCCCGGGCCTCAGCCCACTCGACGACCTGCCCGCTATCCTGGACGCGGTTGATATCCCCGTGCAAGCAGTCGGCGGCTTGAGCGTTCCGCAGGCCATAGAAACGCTGCGGATGGGCGCGGAAATCGTCGTCTTTGGCGCGCCCCTGGTGATCAGCGGGCAGGAATTCAAAGCGGCCGATCCCAACTTTGATCGTCAACTGCGCGAAATCGTCAAAACAGTGCGCGAGGCTTAATGCGTAGCTTGCCAAGTTTCAAAGTGTTCTAAGCCATAGACGCTTGTGAAAATTTTCCTTTATGGCGCCGGACAGGCGCTAACTTGTTATGAAATGGAAATGACCGTATACTAGCCCGCTGGTAACGATCAGTTGGAATTTATATGTTCATAAACGATTCGAGATTCGGCGATATCGTGGATTTCGACAAGCTGCGCGAGTCGATCCGCCACTTGTACGATGCGCTGTTGCCAGACTTCGACATGCACAAGTCGCTGCAAGTCGGTACCGAGCTTTACGGCGACGAACCGGACTTGATGATCGCCGCCGGCGCAAGCATGCTGGCCTGGATGACGGTGATCGCGGCTGGCGAAGACGCGATCGCCGAAGACCTGAAGGACAGCTTGTTCACCCTGGGCTGGACCGAAGAAGAGATCGGATCCGACCTCTTAAGCGCGAGGACCGTCGCCACGCCGCTCAACGATGATCCCGACTGCGTCGATTATCACATCAAGGGCAGAAAATGGCTGATCAACAACTCCTACCATGCCGACTATCACACGATCGTCGCCAAGATCGACCCGGATTCGGGCGGACCGCGTTCGCTTTCGATCTTCCTGGTGCCGCAAAGCAGCTGCAAGAACTGGGAACGCCTGGAGACCCACGTTTTGCGCAGAATGGTGCTGACCACCTTCGATATTGACGGTCCCGGACGGCTCTTGGGCAAAGCCGGACACGGCTTGCAAATCCTGCAGCGGATGGCGATGCCCAGCAAGTACCAGTGCGCCTACGTCGGCATCAATCTGATCAACGAAGCCATACCCGCCGGCATTGAGCATCTGTCCAAAAAACGCATTTTCAACGAAAACCCGATCAACTTCAGCAACGTCCTGCGGCAGATGTACAACCTGGTGCTGCAAGGCGCAGTGCTCAATTTCATCTATTATCGCGCCCTGGCCTTCAGCGCGGGCAGCTTCTTGCAATTCCACGGCGTGATGCTCAAGTCCTGGTTATTGCTGCGCGCCAATGAACTGTTGGGGCAGAACCTGCTGGTGGTCGGCTCCAAGGGATTCCTGGCGGAATCCGTCATCGGGCGCAACACCATCGATTCATTTGTGCTGCCCGTATTTGACGGTCACTACACCATCAACACCTTGATGACCGCCAAACACATGAGACGTTACTTGGGGGCGACCCGCCGCGCCAACGTAGAGAAACGCCTGTCCATCTTGCGCGGGGGCGGCGCCATGTCGGGGACCGGCGACCCAATCCGCGCGCCCTCGCGCAAGCTGCGCAACCCCGACTTCTTCGATTACGCCGGATATATCGAGGACCTGGACCTGCCCATCAATCTTGATGCCCGCGCTGTGGTCGCGGCCATGCAATCGCTCTTTGACGAACTTAGCTCGCGCGAGTTGACCACAGATCCAGAACATCGATATAAATTGGGCACCATGATCCATTGGATGGAGGCCTTGCTGGCCGCCTGCGAAATGTGGCGAGCCACAGAAGAGGACGAGTATCTGAATGCCGTGATCATGCAATACAACGCCTTCGTCAATCAATTCAATTCCGTAATCAGCGAGAGCGCCTTGAAGACGCCATTCCTGACATTGATGCGGCAGCGCCCCATGCGCCGGTTTGAAAAGCCGCGCGAGTTTTTGCTGCGCTTGTATCATCTGGTCGAACAGTTTTCCGTTCGTCAAGAAGCGCTTGTTGTGGAATGACTGCCAAGGCAAGCGAGGCAGATCAGCAAGTTGAGGGCGCCTGCGGGGATCGTATGCTGCAAAGTCGGTTCGTCAAGCGCATAACTGGATTGCATTAGGATTCTGCCAGGAACCATGGATATCGTAAAAGACCGCAACTTCGGCGACATCATTGATTACCAGCGCTTGCGCAGAGGCATGAAGGCGGTGCTGGATAACGTCTATCCTACCTTCAACTTAATGGGCTCCATGCTGGAAGCCACACGTCTCTTCCGCAACAATCCCAGTTACATGACCGCCTGCGCCGCCAGCGGCCTGGCGTATATGATGCTGGTAGCCGGCGAAGAATACGAGCTGGCGGCAAAACTCAAGGGACAGATCTTCACCCTCAGCTGGACCGAAGAGCACACGGGTACCGACTTGCTAAGCGTCAGGACCCAAGCGACGCCGACAAGCGACGATCCAAATGAAAAGCATTTCCACATCCGGGGGCAGAAGTGGCTGATCAATAATTCCTACCACGCCGACTATCACTCGGTCATCGCCAAAGTGGATCCCGCCGCGGACGGACCACGCTCGCTGTCCATCTTCGCCGTGCCGCACAGCAGCACCAGGAACTGGGAACGGCTGGAAACCCATGTCCTGCGCAGCATGGTGCTGACCAAATTCGAGATTGACGGACCGGGCATCTTGATCGGCCAGGTCGGGCGCGGCTTGGAAATTTTGCAGCGTATGGCTCTGCCCTCAAAATACCACTGCGCCTATATGGGCGTATCCATGGTCGCGGATTCCTTACCCGCCGCTATCGATCATCTCTCGAGCAAGAATATCTTCGGCGACAATCCCATTCGCTTCAGCAATGTCTTCCGCCAGCTGTACAATCTCGTTCAACAAGCGGCGCATATCAATTTCACGTTTTTCCGCGCCCTGGCTTTCAGCGACAGTCCTTTCCTGCAGTTTCACGGCATCATGCTCAAGTCCTGGCTGCTGCTCAAATGCAACGAGATCCTCTCGCAAAATCTGCTGGTCACGGGGTCCAAGGGATTCCTCAAGGAATCCAACATTGGCGGCAATGCCATCGACTCCTTCGTCTACCCGGTATTCGACGGGCATTATACGCTTAATACCCTGCTCACCTATAAACATGCGCGGCGTTACCTGGACGCGGCGAACCAGGGCGACATCGCCGAACGCATGGCTGCCCTGCGGGACAATGCCTACATCCCGCTGGAGGGCAAGCAAATCCTCAACAACAGTCGCGAGACGCGTCATCCGCCCTTCTTCGATTACGCCGATTATGTCAAACGCTGCCAACTGCCCGTCGCCCTCGACGCCTCGAAGCCGATCAAGACCAGCCGGCAGATCATCAATGCCATTCAAGCGCGCGGCGCTACCCACGAGCCGGAATACCGCTACAAGATTGGTATGCTGATACACAACCTGGAAGCCTTGCTCTCGGCAGTGGAACTGTGGAAAGTCACCGGCAACGACCATTATCTCAACGCCATCATCATGCAATACAACGATATCGCCAAGTTGATCAACCGCATCATCAGCGAGGGCTATTTCGATGTCCCGTTTATGGAACCGCTGCGGCAGCAACCCTTGCCCGATGTTGATGATCCTCGTCAGTTTCTGCTGGGTCTGCTCGATGTGAAGGGGCAGATACGTTCCGGGTGACAGTTTGGTTTGAACATGCTTGTCAATGATCTGGCGCGAATCTAGTCCATCCCAAGACTATTTCGTCCAAGTCTCCCTTATATGGAGAGGTAGCATAAAGGCTAAACTGATGAATAAACTTCAAGGGTGTATCTCCCGAATCTTTATAACCTAACGGCAGAGGTTGTTGCATTCCTGAATTCTTTGTTTTGACAAAATCACCCATAGGCTTAAGACCGCTACGAAATCTGTCGAGAGTCGTTTCAATGGCTTCCGTACTCTTGTCAATTCCAATCCAGCGTCTTCCAATTTGCGACGCGACATCAAGAGTTGTTCCAGACCCGCTGAAGCAGTCTAATACAAGGCTGTCTGTGTGAGATGAGGCACGAATAATACGCTGTAAGAGTTCAACAGGCTTTTCAGTAGGATAACCGGTTATTTTGATGTTCTGATTGTGTGCATCCTTAACATCTAACCAAATATCTTGTACAGGAATACCCTTGCTCTGATCAAAATACACTTTGCGTCGAGGATTCCCGGTAGGTGACCAATAGATCTCTCCGCGCGCGTCCATTTCGTCAAGTGTTTCTCTGCGATATTGCCAATGCTTGCCTTTAGGCGGATTCATTCCCTTCCAAGGCTTGCCCGTGTCACCGTTTCGCTCGCCTGGAGCATGAATGGGCACTTTTTTGAATCGCCTTCCAGTTTCTACTTCAACATAAGGGTATTCGTCCTCCGCACGTTTACTCGTCCATTCTCGATAGGCGCGATTCCATATGTAATTGTTGGACTTTGTATAAAATAGAATATAGTCGGAAATATTACCGTACGTATTTCGTGTATAGTTCTTCGGATTAGACTTCCGGCGTGTAATAAATGCTCTGAAATTTGTCGGGCCAAACACTTCATCCATAACAAGTTTTATCTGGAAAACCATGTTGCTATCAAGATGAACATAGATTGAGCCTTGGTCCGACAGAAGCTCACGTAGCAAAATGAGCCTTGTTCGTAAAAACTCAACGTAAAGTGCGCCAGTTTTTAGATCTTCGTATGCATCATTGCGGGAACGTGATTTGAACACGCTGTTCGTAGCAAACGGAGGATCAATATACACCAGATCAACGTTTCCGTTCACTGTCCTATCATACAACAGCGTTGCCAAAATTCCGGCATTATCCCCATAATACAATCTATTATCCATCTTATTCTGATCGGAGTTCCACACACCGGTTATGGTTGCGGGAGCAAGCGTTAGAATAGCTGACTCCTCAGCTTTGCCCCCATAGGTCAAGCGAACGATATTTGGTTTACCCGAATGGCTTTCCGACAGTTCTCCCGACCACTTTGATTTGGTTTCGCCTGTAGCCATGAATGCGCCTTCTTAATCTGCAGTGCCCAGAAGCCAAGATTTTGTAAGTCTAGTAGGAATCATACGAAGCGTAGTAACTATGATTTTGTTGCCCCTCCAGCTTTCTTCAATTGTAGCGTAATCGTCCCACATTGAGCCGAGCAATAGACCGGGGCCGTCGTTGACAAAGATTACTTTTGTAGAAGGCGCTCTGGTTTCGGTGTAATTCAGAATCTCATTAGCAGCGTTTTTATATCCACCGGTTCGATCGTCTTCTTGTGCGCCACCCCGATCGCCATCATATCGCGCAAATCCAATCGCTAAAACAGATTTCCCATCTTTGGTACAGACTAAGAAGTCCACAGGCCTATCAGGATTCGGATAGTCTTCAAAAACTGTTCCCAATCTTATGTCTTGCCCAGCACGTTTTGGCCCCAGAAGTATAAGTTCGGGAAACTGAGACCTAAACAAATCGAAAAATCGCTCTGTTAAGTCGTATCCTTTGGCACCTCTACTTTTGTACTCCCATAGCAATGCGCACAGGGCTTCGTCGGGCATAGGACGCTGGTCAAATCTCGCTTGAACTTCATGAATTTGCCTGAAACCATCCCCAAAGTCATGTACAATTTCCTGTGCTTTTGTTTTTCGTTTCAGCATTTCAACAGGTGTTTCGGGGCTAACGTATTTTCGAAATACGCGGCATAGTTGTATTCTCATCCAAACTTCATTTACTTCGGCAATCTGCAAGAATAGTCGTTTTGATGTCTCAGAGGATTTAAGCAGTCGAGCAAAAAGTCGTAATACGGGTTCATATAGTAGGCAAGCGTCAAACAAAATATCCGGATAATATTCACCGGATGATAAAGTGATCCAATTCGCTCCCTCTTCCTTGTAATCTGCGAATTTAGTCTTGGTGTCGAAAACAGACATCCCCCGTCCTTTAGTAATTATGTTCTAAGAGATTGTGCTTTATTTTGCCGTTTTTGAACAGCGAGTATTTTTGTTCCAGCGTGTTATTTTGCATCTCATTCCATTACCATAACTCATAGCTAGTCAACGCTTTTGAGGCAATACACAAAGATGAACGAACTTGTTGCTTTGTTGTCCAAGCTCGTCGCCATCGATTCTGTCAATCCCGATCTCGTGCCAGGTGGCGCCGGCGAAGCCGCCATGGCTGAATTCGTCGCCGAATGGGGACGACGAAACGGCTTGGAGACACATCTCCAGGAAGCCGCTCCCGGGCGCCCAAACGCCGTGCTGATCGCCCGCGGCAGCGGCCGCGGCAAGTCCCTGATGCTCAACGCGCATACAGATGTCGTCGGCGTATCGGGCATGGACGCGCCCTTCCAGCCGGTAATCGAGGATGGGCGACTGTATGGGCGCGGCGCTTACGATATGAAGAGCGGACTGGCCGCCTGCATGCTGGCTGCAAAAGCGGCGCGGAGCATGGCGCTCTCTGGCGATGTCATCGTCAGCGCGGTCGCCGACGAAGAATACGGCAGCATCGGCACGGAGGCTCTGCTGGCGGAATGGCAACGCTGGCCCGCCGATGCTGTGCTGATCGCCGAACCAACGGAACTGGCGATCAGCATCGCGCATCGCGGCTTCGTCTGGCTGGAATTTGAGGTCAATGGCGTCGCCGCGCACGGATCCCGCCCCGAGCTCGGCGTAGACGCCATCGTCAAAATGGGCAAGGTCCTGGCCGCGCTCGACGCCCTGGATCAAAAACTGCGCGCCCGCCCAAGGCACGACCTCTTGGGAAGCGGTTCCCTGCATGCCTCTTTCATTGAAGGCGGCGAAGAAATCTCGATGATCCCGGCCCGCTGCAAACTACTGGCTGAACGTCGCACCATCCCCGGCGAAAGCGCCCAAAGCGTAGAAGCGGAAGCGGGGGCGCTGCTCGACGAAATCGCCGCGGCGGACCCCGACTTCAAAGCAGGGGTACGAGCGACTTTTTCCCGAAGCCCTTATGGCATCGCCGCCGATCATGCGCTGGCGCGCGCGCTCAAGCGGCACGCGGACGCTTGTCTGGAGAGCGATGCGCCTATCATCGGCAGCAGTTGGTGGATGGATGCCGCTTTATTCGGCGACCGCGGGGTTCCCACCGTCGTTTTGGGTCCGGCCGGCGCTGGCGCCCACGCCCGCGTCGAATGGGTCGATTTGGCATCGGTCCAAAGCTGCCAGGAAATTTATACGGCGCTGATCGCGGATTTCTGTCGCTGAGGAGCGCTCAGACATTGAAGCGGAACAATATGACATCGCCGTCTTGCACAACGTAGTCCCGTCCCTCGACCTGCATCAAGCCCGCTGACTTAATGAGGTTGCGGTCTTGATATTCCGCAAAGACCGAAAACGGGATGACCTCGGCGCGGATGAAACCGCGCTCGAAATCGCTGTGGATCACGCCGGCCGCCTGCGGCGCCGTCCAGCCGCCGCGAATGGTCCAGGCCCGCGTCTCGGTCTCATTGAAGGTGAAATAGCTGATTAAGCCGAGGCTGCGATAGCATTCGCGGATCAAGCGCTCCAGGCTGCTTTCGCTAATATCATACAGGCTCAGGTATTCCATCCGCTCCTCGTCGCTCAAGCTGCCGATCTCAGCCTCCAGGCTGGCGCAGACCGCGATCACCTCCGCGCCCGCGACCGCGGCGATCTGTCGCGCCCCCGCGAGATAGGCGCTGTCGCCTTGCAGGCCGTCTTCGTCGACATTGGCCAGGTAAATCATCGGTTTCGCCGTCAGAAAACGCATCTCTTGATTGAGCGCCGCAAAAGCGAAATCGTCACTTTCCGGGAAATCACGCAGAGGCTGTCCTGCGCCGACATGCGCTTCGACTTTCCGCGCCATCTCCAGGATAGGCAAGAGCGCGCGATCGCCCTTGACTTCGCGTTCCAGTTTTTCCAGCCGTCGTTCCAGTTGCTGCAGGTCCGCCAGCGCCAATTCGGTATTGATGACGGCGATATCATCGGCCGGGTCGGGCGAGGCGCTGACATGCACGACATTGTCGTCATCAAAGCAGCGCACAACATGCACGATGGCGTCGACATCGCGGATATGCCCCAGGAAGCGATTGCCCAATCCTTCGCCTTGGCTGGCGCCTTTCACCAAGCCCGCCACATCAACAAAATCGACCCGGGCGGGAATCGCTTGCGGGACGCCGGCCCAGTCTTGCAGTTGGGTCAAGCGGGCATCGGGCAGGGGCGCCACCGCCTGGTTGGCCTCAATGGTGCAGAACGGGTAGTTTTCCGCAGCGGCGTTCTGCGCCCGCGTCAAGGCGTTGAAGAGGGTGCTTTTGCCGACATTGGGCAAGCCGACGATGCCGATGCTGAGGCTCATGCCTTTGTCTTTCAATTAACCGCAAAGACACAGCCGCTCGGCGGCAGCGAAATTGGGCTACCTCGCTCACACAAAATAATAAACCTGCTCGGCTACCGCAATACGCGGTTTATTAAATAAGAGGACACAGAGAAAAGATTTAGAAAGAATAAATTGAAGCAAGGCGCCTGCCCCGCAAGGTGATTGCGGCAAAGCTGTTATAATCATACAAGCATTCGTCAAATTGTGTAGGACAAAGGAAAATATGCTAGAGAATCCGAGCTTCGCGCGCCTCCCGCAAGAGACATTAGACCAGCTGCGAGACATCGGCACAGCCACCATCGCTGGCGCGCTGGCGCGGGAGGGCATACGCAACCCGCACATGGTCGGTCTGCTCCCTTTCAACCCGGGCAAGTCGCTGGCTGGCCAAGCCGTCACCTTGCAATTTATGCCCAAGCGCGAAGACTTGCACTGGGGCGATGAGTACGCCTACGCGCCCGAGCGCGAACTGCACCGCAAAGCCATCGTGGCGGCCGCGCCCGGCGATGTCGTCGTGGTCGACGCCCGCGGCAACAGGTCCAGCGGCGTCTTCGGCGAGATGATGCTAACCTCCTACAAAGCGGGCGGCGGCGAGGGCTTGATCATCGACGGCTGCATTCGCGACTTTCCCGAAGTGCAACAGCTTGATCTGGGTTTGTGGCTGCGCGGCGTCACGCCCAATTTTCACACGCAGACCGATATCTTCCCTCACGCGGTCAATGTGCCGATCGCCTGCGCCGGTGTATTTGTCGTGCCTGGCGATGTCATTGTCGCCGACGACGACGGCGCCGTGGTCGTGCCGGCGGCGATGGCCTCGGATATCGCTGACAAAGCCTCGGCCAAAGCCGAATGGGAAGTCTTCTCGCGCATGAAACTGGAAGCAGGCGGCGCGCTGGAGAAATACTACCCGCTCAACGACGAAGCCCGGGCGGAATATGAGGCTTGGCTGAAGCGGTTATCCTAAGCTTATGTCGCAAGCTGCCCTGGCGATCAGCCTCTTCTTCCACATCCTGGCGACAGTCGTCTGGATCGGCGGCCTTCTGCTGATCACGTTCCTGGTCATCCCGCAAGTTAACAATGCGCTAGAGGGTGAGGCCGCTCTGCATCAAATCTTGCTCCGCATCCGGGGACGCTTTGCCCAGGTCAGCAACCTGGCGCTCGTCGTCTTGATTGTCACCGGCTTGCTGCAGATGACAGCCGACCCCAATTACGACGGCTTGCTGCGGCTCGACAATCCATGGAGCCGCGTCTTGCTTCTGAAGCACTTGTTGATTGCGGTCATGGCGCTACTCGGCCTGGCTCTGCAATTGAGCGTCGCGCCGGCGCTGGAGCGCGTCAGCTTGCTCCTTCAACATGGAAAGGATGGGCATAGCGAGTGGCGGCGCTTGCGCCGGAAGGAACGGCGTCTGAGCCTAATTATTGCGCTGCTCGCCCTGTTGATTCTGGCGACGAGCGCCTGGCTTGTCTCGATCTAAAGTGTTTTGCCTATCCTTTTCTGTTATAAATGAAGATGAGGACCATAGCGGTAAAATTACAAAAGGTCTCGCATGATAGAAGCAAAGGCTCCGCCTTCATCGGTCAAAACGAAACAGGGTTTGCAAGACTTTAGCTTGCAAGACCGCTACACGGTAGAAAACGGGCGCGTTATCCTGAACGGGACACAGGCATTGGCGCGCTTGCCGATGGATCAGCATCGGGCGGACAAAGGTCGCGGATTGCATACCGGCAGTTTGATCACCGGCTACCGCGGCTCGCCCATGGGCATCATCGATATGGTGCTGGAGCAAATCCCCGGGTTGCTGGAAGAACATCATATCCGCTTCATTCCGGCGGTCAATGAGGAACTCGCCGCCACCGCCATCCTGGGCAGCCAGACCGCCAACCTCCTGCCCGATCCCAAATACGACGGCGTTTTGGGCATGTGGTACGGCAAGGGTCCCGGCGTCGATCGCAGCGGCGATGCCTTCAAACACGGCAACTTGACCGGCGTCGGTCGATATGGCGGCGTGCTGGCGCTGGCGGGCGACGACCCCTCTTGCAAGTCCTCAACCATCCCCTCTCATTCCGAAGTCGCGCTTTACGACGCCTTGATGCCGACGCTTTTCCCCGGCAATGTGCAAGAAATCCTCGATATGGGCCGGGTCGGTTTCGAGTTGTCGCGCTTCTGCGGGTTGTGGGTGGGCTTCAAGATCGTCACTGATGTCGCCGACGAATACAGCAGCGCGGAAGTATCGAGCGAGCGCATCCGGATCGTCGAGCCGCAATTCATGGTGGACGGCAAGCCCTGGCGCCATACGCAGAACACCGCCTTGATTTCGCCCTACAGTCTGCAATTGGAACAGCAGATCCACGACGTGAGGCTGGACGCCGCCCTGGCCTTCGCCAAAGCCAACAAGATCAACAAGATCACCGTGGCGGCTCCGGATGCCTGGTTGGGGATCGCCGCCGCGGGCAAGACCTATTATGACTTGCGTCAAGCGTTGCTGGACATCGGGCTGGACGACGCGGAGCTGGAAAGATGCGGCATACGTCTGTTGAAACTCGGCATGATCTTCCCGCTTGAACCCGATATCTTGCATCAATTCGCCCATGGCTTGGAAGAGATCCTGGTCATTGAGGAGAAGCGCTCCTTCATCGAAATGTTCTGCAAGGAGACGCTATATGCCATGCCGGACGCCCCGCGCATCGTCGGCAAAAAGGACGAGCGGGGCGAGCGCCTGGTCAAAGCCGATAACGAATTGGACGCTGACGAAATCGTACGGGTGCTGGCGCGCCGCTTGATCGGACGCGTCGATGTTCCGTCGCTGGAGCGACGCCTCGATCAGATCAAGGCCTTGCCCGATATGGGCACGATTCCGATCCTGGCGCGGCAGCCCTATTTCTGTTCGGGCTGCCCGCACAATCGCTCGACCAAAGTGCCGGAGGGCTCCATGGCAGCGGCTGGCATCGGCTGTCATACCCTGGCGATCCTGATGGATCGCAATACCGCCGGCGTCACGCAGATGGGCGGCGAAGGCGCCAACTGGGTCGGCGCTTCATTATTTTCCGATATTGATCATATCTTTCAAAACATCGGCGATGGCACCTTCGCCCATAGCGGTTCGCTGTCAATACGGCAAGCCTGTGCTGCCGGCACGCATATCACCTTCAAAATCCTTTACAACTCGGCAGTCGCGATGACCGGCGGACAGCAAGCCGATGGATTGATGCCGGTGCCCGAACTCACGCATTTTCTCTATGCCGAAGGCGTGGCGAAGACCATCGTCGTTTCCTCGGACCCGGGCGAGTTCGCGCCCGATACCTATTGGGCGCCGGGCGCAGAGGTTTGGGATCGCGACCGCATGGAAGAGGCGCAGCTGCATCTGCGCGATACCCCCGGCGTGACCGTGCTGATCTATGACCAGGAATGCGCGGCGAATCTGCGCCGCAAGCGCAGGCGCGGCTACGCGGCCGATCCCAGCTTGCGCATCGTCATCAACGAGGCTGTCTGTGAAGGCTGCGGCGATTGCGGCAGCGTTTCCAATTGCTTAAGCGTACAGCCTGTCGAGACCGAATTCGGCCGCAAGACACAGATCCATCAATCGTCTTGCAATAAGGATTACACCTGCCTGGACGGCAATTGTCCCGCCTTCATGAGCGTGATCCCGGCTGAAAAACCGCGCGCGCAGTCAAAGCCGGCTTTCAAGGTGGAGCGGACAATCGCCGAACCGGAACGCCAGCTCAATGGCGCCGCCAACATCCTGCTGATGGGCATCGGCGGGACGGGCGTCGTCACCGCCAACCAGGTCCTGGGCACAGCCGCGGCTTTGGACGGGCTACATGTGAGGTCGCTTGATCAGACGGGCCTCAGCCAAAAAGGCGGACCCGTCGTCTCCAACCTAAAAATCACCACCGAGCCGGTTGACATCGCCGCGAAGGTCGGCAATGGCGCGGCGGACGCCTTCCTGGTCTTTGACGTGCTGACGGCGACGGAAAGCAAAAACCTGATGCGCGCCCACCCACAGCGCAGCGTCGCCATCGTCAGCACCAGCCAAGTGCCGACTGGCGCCATGGTCCGCGATACGACTGTCGAGTTCCCGGAAGCCGATCGCGTATTGGAGGTCATCAATCGACAGACGCGGGCGGGCGCTAACGTCTTCTTTGATGCCATCGGCATGGCGGAAGCCTTATTCGACAATCACATGATGGCGAATATGATCGTCATCGGCGCCGCTTATCAGGCAGGTTTGCTGCCGATGTCCGCTTCCGCGATCGAAGCTGCAATTGAGCTCAACGGCGTCAAGGCGGCGGAAAACCAGCAGGCTTTCCGCGCCGGCAGACTAGCGGTGGCTGACCCCGCCTGGCTGGCCGAACTCGATTTGGGACGCAAGGGTGGTTTCGCTGAACAAGTCGCGCTATCCCCGACAGCGAAGGCGCTGGTGGATTCTGTCGGCGCGAGCGGCGAGCTTAAGCGCCTGCTGGAAGTCCGCGTACCGGAACTGATCGCCTATCAGAACGCGTCCTATGCCCGACGCTATGTCGAGGATGTCAAGCGCGTCTATGACAAAGAACGAGCGCTTTGCCCGGACAGCTGCGAGCTCAGCGAAGCCGTAGCGCGCTATCTTTTCAAATTGATGGCATACAAAGACGAATACGAGGTGGCCAGGCTGAGCCTCAAAGGCGATGCGCGAGCAGCCATGCGCGAGCAATTTGGCGAGTATGGCCGCCTGCGCTATCACCTGCACCCGCCCATCTTGAAAGCCTTTGGGCTCAAGCGCAAGCTGCAATTCGGGCCCTGGTTCGAGTGGGTTTATCGCGCCCTCTGCGCGCTAAAAGGATTGCGCGGAACGCCTTTCGACATCTTCGGCTACGACCAGGTGCGGCGCGTCGAGCGCGACTTGATTGTCCAGTACCGCCACTTGATTTTCGCCGCCGTCGACGAGCTGAGCGAAGACAACTATGGGCGAGCGGCGCAACTGGCGCAACTACCCGACATAATCCGCGGCTTCGACGAGGTCAAGCTGCGGAATGTCGAGCGCTTTTGGGAGGCTGTGCGGGACTTAGGGTATTCCCGAACTGATGACCAGGGCTGATCCGCTTATTCTTCCGCTCTGAAATCGTTCGGCGGATAAGACACACCCAGATGGTCGATAATGGCTTGCAGCATTTGGCGCAGTTCAGCAATCGCCTCACGGTTTTCCGCGACGGCATGCCGGTCGCTGATGAAGTTTAGGGTGCTTTGCAGGGGCCGCTTTTCAAGTTCAATGCGCCCGACGGGGAAGTCTTCGTTTGGCATGATGTGACCTTAGAATAACTTTGACGCTGTGGCAACGTTACCATAAGCCGTTGCCTTCAATCAAATCATGAGATTCGCCTTCTTCTTGCCACCGGCCTCATCAAGCTCGCGATAAAACTTGCGGAGGGCGGATAGCACTGCCTGGCGGATGATCAGATACAGGACGGCCAAAGGCAAAAGCAATCCGAGCATGATTTGCGCAACTATAAGCAATGCGTTCAACCCTAAATCGGGCATGATCCAGCTCCATATTCCTACCGCAAGTTTCAGGACGCTAACAATAGCACTAACCGCTAGCGTAGTCCAGCGCCCTGTACGTCACAACAGCACGCTTCTTTCATCCTCTCTACCTGTACCAGGCTTCACTTTCGCGTTACCATTGCCCGCATCCATTTCACGCATAATGAGGTTTTCACATGAGCGAAAAAATTGGATTCATCGGCTTGGGCATCATGGGGCGCGGCATGGTCGACAACCTGATGAAAGCCGGATTCGATGTCACCGTCTGGAACCGCACCGCCAGCCGCATGGCGCCCTTCGTCGAGCGCGGCGCGTCCGCCGCGGCCTCGCCCAAAGCGGCGGCTGAAACCTGCGATATCATCATCATCTGCGTCAGCGACACGCCCGATGTGGAAGCGGTCATCCTGGGCGAAGACGGCGTCATCCACGGCGCGTCGGCAGGCGATCTGGTCATCGACATGAGCACCATCAATCCCGTCAACACGGTGGAGATCGCGCGGCAGCTCAAGGCCAAGGGCGTCTCCATGCTGGACGCGCCCATCAGCGGCGGCAGCGAAGGCGCGGCCAATGGCACGCTTAGCATCATGATCGGCGGGGACGAAGCGGATGTCGCCCGCGCCAACCCATACTTCGAAGCCATGGGCAGCACCATCACCCATGTCGGCGAACAGGGCGCCGGGCAGACGGTCAAGCTCGCGAACCAGATCCTCTGCGTGGTCAATATGCTGGCGGCCAGTGAAGCGCTGCTCTTCGCCCAGGCTGGCGGCGTCAATCTGGAAAAGATGCTGGCGGCGGTGACCGGCGGCGCGGCCGGCAGTTGGATGCTGGCCAATCGCGGACCGCAAGTCATCAGCGATTATTGGGAGCCGGGCTTCTCGATTGATTTGCAACAGAAAGACCTGCGGCTGGTGCTAGGCGCGGCCGACAAGATGGGCGTGCCGGTGATCGCGACCGCGCTGTGTTTCAATCTCTATCGGACGCTGCAAGCGCATGGACTCGGCGGAGACGGCAACCACAGCATCATCAAGGCGCTTGAAGCCATGGCGGGCATCCAAGCGCGGCTTTAGCTCGGGCAGCGCAACTGCCAGGGAGTTAGCAAAATGTTTGTGAAGCGATATTCGCCCGACAAGCTGTGGAGCGCGGACGAATATCTCGCTTGGGAAAGCGCGCAAGAGTTCAAGAACGAGCTAATTGACAAGCGAGTCTGGCTGATGCTGGGCGCGGGCCTGCGGCACGCCAGCATCAGCGTCAACTTGATACTTATCTCCCATAACATCTTCGAGGAGCGGGACTTTACCGCGCTCGGGAGCCGGGCATGCCTCCAAATCGACCCCGAGTCGACCTTCGTCTATCCGGACTTCATGCTGTTTGCTGGAATGCCGCAGGAGCATTTCCGCTTCAATCAGTGCTTCTTCAAAGATCCAACGGTCGTCTTCGAAATTCTATCGCCAAGCACCGAAAATATGGATCGCGGGAGAAAGAAAGAACTTTACCTGCAACTGGAATCGCTACAAACTTACATTCTGATTTCACAAGATAGACCGCTGATCGAAGCTCACACCCGCAAAGCCGATGACTGGGGCTTTCGCATCTGCTCGGGCATGGACGCCAGCTTGGCCATCCCGGCGCTCGATTGCGAGATTCCGCTACGCGAAGTTTATCGCCGCGTCAACTTTGAGGACGATTAAAGCGCAATATCTCTGCGCCCTCCCGACTTTTCAATTGTAAATTGCCAGTCCGCGGGGCATAATTCGCGCTAATTGATTCCATTGTATTGAGAGGACAACATGAACCCAATACGAGTGACAGTCTGGAGCGAATACCGCCACGAAAGGCACAGCAAGGCGATTGCCAAAATCTACCCCGACGGCATGCACAACGCGCTGAAAGAAGGCTTGGCGCCTTATGGCTTCGAGCTGCGAACCGCGACGCTCGATGAGCCGGAACATGGCTTGACGCAAGATGTGCTGGACAATACCGATGTCTTGACCTGGTGGGGCCATACCGCGCATGACGAGGTATGCGACGAGATTGTCGATCGCGTGCAAGAGCGGGTGCTGCACGGCATGGGATTGATCGTGCTGCATTCCGGGCATCTGTCGAAGATTTTCCGCCGCTTGATGGGCACCGGCTGCATGCTCAAGTGGCGCGAAGCCGACGAAAAAGAGCGGATATGGGTGGTCGATCCATCCCACCCGATTTGCGACGGCTTGCCCGAGTACATCGAAATCCCCGAAGCGGAAATGTACGGCGAACACTTTGACATCCCGGCGCCCGACAATCTGGTCTTTATCAGTTGGTTTGAAGGCGGCGAGGTCTTCCGCAGCGGCTGTTGTTATCAGCGCGGGCAGGGCAAGATCTTTTACTTCCGGCCCGGTCACGAGACCTATCCCATGTACTATCGCGATGACATTCGCAAGGTCATCGCCAACGCCATCAATTGGGCGAAGCCGGTTGCCAACCCGCCCATGGTCCGCGGCAACATACCGGAGTTTATGCAATAAACTGTCAGGCTGAACTGCATACGTTGATCCGTTTGGAAACATTCTACAGCCGCTCGGCGCGCAACCGGCGTAAAGAACATCCGCGCTCGCAGAAAATCACAAGACTTCTCCTTGCGCGAGCAAGGGACGAAGTCAAATGAGAAAAGACTAGGAGATGCAGTGGACATACTGAAAATTGGCATTATCGGAACTGGCAATATCGCCCCGGCCTATATACGCGGCTGCAAGCCCTTTGAGGTCATCAATGTCGTGGCCTGCG
Organism: Chloroflexota bacterium; assembly: GCA_028873975.1. Lineage (GTDB taxonomy): Bacteria > Chloroflexota > Anaerolineae > Aggregatilineales > Phototrophicaceae > UBA6055. The sequence goes on along the minus strand of JAPPMO010000119.1, from coordinate 91,888 downwards.
CCGACATTCTGGTTGACCGCGCGGTGGCTTTCGCCGCGGAACACGGACTGAGCGCGCACAGTGTAGACGATTTGCTCGCGAATGATGATATCGATATCGTCCTTAACCTCACTATCCCGGCGGCGCATGCCGAGGTCTCGTTGCAAATCATCGAGGCGGGCAAACATGCCTACAGCGAAAAGCCGCTGGCGCTGAACCGCGCTGACGGCGCGGCGATCATTAAAGCCGCGGCCGCCAAGAGCCTGCGCATGGGCTGCGCGCCCGATACCTTTCTCGGCGGCGGGGGGCAGACAGCGCGCAAAGCGATCGACGACGGCAAGATCGGCGCGCCCGTCGCCGCGACCGCGACCTGGATGTCGCACGGGCACGAGTACTGGCATCCCAACGCCGGCTTCTATTATCTCAAAGGTGGTGGACCGCTCTTCGATATGGGACCGTATTACCTGACGGCACTGGTCAATTTGATGGGTCCGGTCGCGCGAGTCGCCGGGCTGGCACAGATGACCTTCCCCGAGCGCATCGCTACCAGTGAAGCGCTTAAGGGTCAAATCCTGCCGGTCGAGGTCAACACGCATGTCGCAGGCACACTCGAATTTGAGAGCGGCGCGATCGCCTCCGTCATCCTGAGTTTCGACGTCTGGGGGAATCATCTGCCACACATAGAGATCCACGGCGCCGAGGGTTCGCTAAGCGTACCCGACCCAAATCGATTTGATGGCGAGGCAGCGGCGATCAAAGGCGGGACGCGCGAATGGATCGATATCCCGTCGACGCATACCCCCAATATCGGTCGCGGCGCAGGCCTTGCTGATATGGCTTACGCCATCCAGTCGGGGCGCCCCCACCGCGTCAGCGGCGACCTCGCTTTCCACGTGTTGGATATCATGTGCGCGCTGGAAGAATCCTCGGAGCAGGGTCGGCACATCGAGATCAAAAGCACGCTGGATCAGCCGCAAGCGCTGCCCGCAGGCTTGCCCGACGGCGTACTGGACATGTAATGTAAGTTCATAGCTAAGACACAATGCCGATTGATTTATGCGCAAAAGGAGCGAGTGTGCGGACATTGAAACTTGGACTGATCGGAACCGGCAACATTGCGCCGGCATATATCCGTGGCTGCGAACATTTTGACATCATCAGGATAACAGCTTGCGCCGATATTCTGGTGGACCGCGCGCGGGCATTCGCCGCTGAACACGGGCTGACCGCTCACAGCGTGGACGATCTGCTGGCGCGCGATGACATCGATATCGTCGTCAATTTGACCATTCCGTCAGCACATGCCGATGTCTCGCTGCAGATTATCGATGCCGGCAAACACGTTTACAGCGAAAAGCCCCTGGCGATCAACCGCGCCGATGGCGCGGAAGTCATCGCGGCGGCAGAAGATGCCCGCGTTCGCGTCGGCTGCGCGCCGGATACCTTCCTCGGCGGCGGCTTGCAAACCGCCCGCAAAGTGATTGATGACGGCATTATCGGCCGGCCAATTGCCGCGACCGCCGTCTTCATGGCTCATGGACCCGAGGCTTGGCATCCAAACGCGGGCATCTTCTATCTCAAGGGCGGCGGTCCTCTTTTTGATATGGGTCCTTATTACCTGACTGCCTTAGTACACCTGATGGGACCGGTGGCCCGCGTAGCTGGCTCGGCGCGCATCAGCTTCCCGGAACGCATCGCCACCAGTGACGCGCTGATGGGGCAGCGGCTGCCAGTCGAGGTGAACACGCATATCGCCGGCACGCTGGAGTTTGAAAGCGGCGCCATTGCCACTGCCATCACCAGCTTCGACATCTGGGGGCATCACCTGCCCCCGATCGAGATCCACGGCGAAGCGGGTTCCATGAGCGTGGGCGATCCCAATCATTTTCATGGCGCGATACACATCGTGAAAGGCGGGACGCGTGAATGGGTAGAAATTCCGCACAGTCATAGCACCAACATCGGGCGCGGGGCTGGCGTGGCGGATATGGCTTACGCCATCCAGTCGGGACGTCCGCATCGCGCCAGCGGCGATCTCGCTTTGCACGCGCTCGATATCATGTGCGCGCTGGAAGAATCGGCTGCGCGGGGAGAGCATGTTGCGGTGGAGAGCACGCTCGCGCAGCCGTCGGCGCTGCCAGCTGGCTTGGCGGATGGGGAATTTGATGCTTAGCTTCGCCCTTGTTAAATCTTGGGCTGATTGTCGCGGCGGCGGGGATTCTGTATACTCAGGCTAGACAGGATATGTCCCAGAGGCAGGTATGGCGATTCAGGAGCGGCTCTACACAGTTGACGATGTCTGGCAGTTGGCCCAGCAGCCGGAAAACGAACTCAAGCATTATTTTCTCATTGATGGGGAGTTGTATTGGGACATGCCGCCAGGATATACGCATGGACGCATTGCCGGGCACATTTTTCGCTACCTAATGAACTATGCAGAAGCGCATGACTTAGGCGACGGCAGTGTGGATACCGGCTATTTTCCCGCCGATGACCGTCACACACTGCTCGGACCCGATGTCGCATTCTTCCGCAAAGAAAATGTCCCGCCAGCCAATCACGAGAAATTCGTCGCGCGTATGCCCGATTTGGCAGTGGAAGTCCAATCCCCCAGCAACAGTCTCGCTGAACTGCGTCGCAAAGCAGCGATCTATCTGCGGCATGGGACAGAGATTGTCTGGCTCGTCCTGCCTAAGCGGGCTGGCGTCGAAGTCTGGCGTCTGGGCGACAATGGCATACCGGCCAGCGAGTTCATCGCTCGCGACGACAGCCTGACTGGCGAGCCCGTATTGCCCGGCTTCGCGTTGGAATTACAGCGGCTTTTCCCGCGCTAGAACTTCGGCTGCTCGGCCGACCCGACCGGATCATTCCCTCGCAAAAAGTCAAAATCGCAGCCTAGCGACCCGGAGCAATCCGATCCAGCGTCTAGGTGGAATTGATTGAGAATGCGCTATACTCGTGATAGATAGAAGACCCTCGCGAGGCAACGATGGCTATCCAGGAAAGACTATACACGGTCGAAGATGTCTGGCAGTTGGCGCAGCAGCCGGAAAACGAAGGCAAACATTATTATCTCATTGATGGGGAGCTGTTTTGGAACATGCCGCCAGGTTTTTTACATGGACATATTGCGGGGCTTATCTTTCACTACTTCTTAATGTTTGCGGAGAAACATGATCTGGGAAAACCGACCGTCGAAACTGGCTATTTTCCCGCCGATGATCGCCACACGCTGCTCAGTCCCGATGTTGCCTTCATTCGCAAGGAAAACCTGCCGCCGGCAGATCACGAGCAATTTGTCGCGCGGATGCCCGATTTAGCAGTGGAGATTCAGTCCCCCAGCGATAGGCTTGCTGAACTGCGCCGCAAAGCGGCGGTCTATCTGCGGCATGGGACGGAGATTGTCTGGCTCGTCCTGCCTAAGCGGGCTGGCGTCGAAGTCTGGCCGCCTGGGAGACAATGGCATACCGGCCAGCGAGTTCATCGCTCGCGACGGCAGCTTGACGGGCGAGCCTGTATTGCCCGGCTTCGCGTTGGAATTACAGCGGCTTTTCCCGCGCTAGAACTTCGGCTGCTCGGCCGACTCGACCGGATCACGCCCTCGCAAAAAGTCAAAATCGCAGCCCAGCGGCGCTTGCTGCACATGGCGCAGGTACATCTGTCCGTAGCCGCGCCCGAAGGCCGGCGGCGGCGCTGACCACTTTGCCCGGCGGCTTGCCAACTCGTCCTCGCTGACGCGCAGGCGCAGGCGGCGCTGCGGCACATTGAGCTCGATGATGTCGCCATCCTGGACCAGCGCCAGCGGACCGCCCAGCGCGGCTTCCGGCGCGACATGCAAGACAATCGTGCCGTATGACGTGCCGCTCATGCGGGCATCGGAAATGCGAACCATATCGCGTATTCCCTGTTTGAGCAGCTTCTGCGGGATGGGCAGATTGCCGACTTCGGGCATGCCGGGTCCGCCGACGGGACCGGCGTTCTGCAGCACCAGCACATGTTCGGGCGTGACATCAAGCGCGGGATCGCGCACCCGCGTCTTGAGATCCTCCACATCCTTGAATACTAGCGCGGGACCGCTGTGCGTCAGCAATTCCGGAGTCGCGGCGGCATGTTTGATGACCGCGCCAGCGGGCGCCAGATTGCCGCGCAAGATGCTCAGCCCGCCTTCGGCAGCCAGCGGATCGTCCAGCGAGCGGATGACAGCGGGATTGCGGATTTCCGCCGAAGCGACATTTTCCGCCAGTGTTAGCCCGGTCACGGTCAGCGCATCGCCGTTGAGCAGCGGCAGCAAAGCTTTGAGGACGGCGGGAATCCCGCCGGCATAGAAGAGGTCTTCCATCTGGTACTGACCCGTCGGGCGCATATTCGCGATCAGCGGCGTCGACCGGCTCAGCTCATCAAAGCGCGACAGCGGCAGATCGACGCCGGCTCGTCCGGCGATGGCGGGCAAATGCACGACGGCGTTGGTGCTGCCGCCCAGCGCGTGCAGCAGTCTTATCGCGTTGTCAAATGCTTCGAGCGTCAGAATCCGCGACGGACGAATATCGGCTTTGACCAATTCGATGATCTGGCGGCCCGCGGCTTGCGCCAAGCGGGTTCGGCGCGAATCGGCGGCCGGGATGGCGCCATTGCCCGGCAGCGCCATGCCCAGCGCTTCCATCAGCGAATTCATGGTCGAGGCGGTGCCCATGACCATGCAGTGCCCGGCGCTGCGCACCAGATTCTCCTCGACAGCCCGGTATGTCTCCGCCGTGATGGCGCCGGCTTGGAATTCGGCGGTGTAGCGGCGGCAGTCGGTGCAAGCGCCGAGGATCTCGCCATTGTAATGTCCGTTGAGCATGGGTCCGCCGCTGAGCATGATGGTCGGGATGTCGGCGCTGGCGGCGCCCATAAGCGCGGCCGGCGTGGTTTTGTCACAATTGGTCAGCAGGACGACGCCATCCAGAGGATTGCCGCGGATCATCTCTTCGGTATCCATAGCCGCCAGGTTGCGGTAAAGCATCGATGTCGGGCTGAGGTAGATTTCGCCCAGGGAAATGGTGGGGAATTCCAGCGGCAGCCCACCGGCTTGCAGGACGCCGCGCTTGACCGCTTCGGCGAGCTGGCGCAGGTGGGCGTTGCAGTTGTTGAGTTCGCTGTAGGTGTTGCCGATGCCGATCAGGGGTCGGGACATGTCGGCGGCGTCGTAGCCCATGGCGGCGGTGAAGGCGCGGTGGGTCAAGCCGGCGACGCCGTCCTCGTTGAAGAAGGTTTGGGAGCGGGATTGGGTCATGGGAGTGGCTTTCGGTTTTTCTTTGTTTTACCACCAAGCGCGCCGAGGACACAGAGCCGCTCGGCGGCAAATGCCGGGGAAAAAGTTTTTTCGGCAATTTGGCAGTTTGGCCATTTGGCGGGGGGGATTTGATTGTTAAGGCGCGCTGGGGTTCATAGTAGCTGGGGTTGGGCAGTGGGTGGCGACTGTATGGTCGCGGGTTTGATGAATGGATCGTTGCCGCTGCGGATACGGCTCTGTCGTTGGTCTCGTAGTGAAAAATCGAATAGACCACTCATATTAGACTATAGCTGGAACAAATGTTATAATTCAAATGCGTTTATTCACTGTCGCATGCGGACTGCATGAATGCCTTTACCTCCAAGCTTAGTAAAACAGGAATTGCATTTTGCATATTTTCGTGCCGTTGTTGCTGATGCTGGGGCAACAGCAGCAACACCTACGCCGGACATCGGCATAGATTTCATCGTGTCTGGTGCTCGCATTCGCAACGAAACCAAGTATGCGCCGACCGGATTATCGTTTTTCTGTCAACTCAAGTCGACCATTGACTGGACGATTCGCGGCGATGACGTGGTCTATGCGGTAGAGGCAGATGCTTACAATAAACTAGCTGAACTGGAGAAAGGTCTTGGAATACTTATCGTATATGCCCTTCCGCAACATGGAATCAGCCCTCTTACGGTTGATGAAAGTTGTCTCCAGTTAAGAAAGTGTTGTTATTGGTATCATATACCGCGCGAACCGACACTTAATACTAGCTCGATAACCATCAAGATCCCCAGAACGCAATTGTTTGATCGCAATGCCGTCGCTAGATTGCTAGAGTTAGACAGAATGGACGCATACAGGAATGAAGAGGCAGAATGATGAATTCCGCTTTGTATGCATTGCCTGCGGAGAATATCTCGTTCTATCTTAGACTTTCGGGTTGGAACCTCGTCAGCCAAAACAACCGTTGTTACGTTTTTGAGGGCTTTGAAGACGTCGATGGGAATCCATTTGAGATTGTCTTGCCAGTAAACAAAGACGCTCCTGATTATCCTGTCTATGTTGAACATACTGTCCGCATCTTGTCAGCGTTGTCAGACAAGTCTCCTAATTCCGTTGCCAATGAAATGATTCATTTTGACCGAGATATGCTAACGATAGAAGTGGAGTCAAGGTCCGTAGACAATGCCGCCATGCAGATGCTCCCAATCAAAAGACTTATTGGACATTCGGCTAACATGGAACGCAGCCTAAAGCCATATTTCAATCAGTATTACTTAGAAGCAAGGAAAATGCTCAAGCACTTTGAAATACATCAAACTTGTAATGACAATGTTAGCTATCACGTTGAATCACAGGTCGGAGAAATAGAACCTTATCAAACGCTGCTCTTCGACGATAAAGAAGATCCGGGGCAAAGGTTGCCTTTGCAAAGGCGTGTCATGGAGCGCATAGCAACCGGTCTTATAGATTTGCAAAATGCAACAGCTGATCGAAACCCGCAGGCACTCATTTCAGGCTACGCTGACGGTTTCAACGCCAACATGTGCAATGCGATCTTGGAGATCTCAAAGCACTCGTCTAGACCAGTTCAATACAGCGTAAATTGGTCTAGAAAAGTCCCCGTCTCGCCAGCAGTGACGGACTTCAAAAGCATACTTATTGAGCGTCCGCATATCGAATTCTTGAAAAGAGCCTGCCACAAGCTCAAGGAGCAAAAGCCAAACTATCAAAGGATAGAGGGGCGTGTTATTGGCTTGAGTTCTTCAGTTGACCCGCAGAGCGACGACGTTGACAATAATGAGCGATCTATCGTTGTCTTGCGGACCGACCGTAACGGACCAGGTCGAAAACTTTGGATCAATCTCGGTAAGGAAGATTATGTTGCCGCACATAAAGCTCACATCGACTGGAAGACCATTTCAGTTGGCGGCCTTGCCATAAAGAGGCGCTCTGGCTGGCAACTAGCTGAACCGCATGACTTCAAGATCCTGCGCTGATCACAATCCTCATGTCAATCACATAAACCGCACGGAGTAGATCACCGCCAGATTGTGCGCCAGGCAGCGCCAGTGATCGCCGCGGTCATCGGAGACGTAGAAATTGCCGGCCGTGGTGCCGAACACCAGGCTATCGCCGCGCGCGTCCATAGCGTGGCGGAAGATGAGATCGTAAGCGTTTTTTTGCGGCAAGCCTTGGCGCAGGTCCTGCCAGGTCCGCCCGCCGTCTTCGGTGCGGCAGATGCGAAGGGCGCGATCCACCGGCACGCGATACTCGGCGCTGACCGCCGGCGCCACCCAAGCCACGCGCTCGTCCTCCGCGTCCAGCGCCAGCGCGAAACCGAAGCCGGCGGGACCGTCATTCTCCGAGATATCCTGCCATTGTAGTCCGCCGTTCTCGCTGCGGTAGATGCCGCAATGGTTCTGCTGCCAGAGCACATCGGGATTGGATGGGCTGGCGAGGATGATATGGGGATCGTGGCCGTAGTCGTGGTGCGGGTCGGGCAGGTAGTCGGCGTAAAGACCGCGATTGCGCGCCTCCCAGGTTTCGCCGGCGTCATGGCTGACGTAGACGCCGCCGACGCTGATGCCGGCGATCAAATGGCGGCTGTCGCGGGGATCGACCACGATGGAACAGCAGCCGGGATGATCGCGCCCTGCGCCGAACCAGTGCTTGTTGGTCGGGTGGTACCAGAGCGTCTCCATCAACTGAAAACTGTCGCCGCCGTCATTGCTGACGAAGAGCCCGCCGGGTTCGGTGCCGACGTAAAGACGGTTCGGCTCGTCGGCGCCGCCGGGCTCGATCAGCCAGATATAGCTGGTAGCCGCGGGGGCGGTGAAATCGGGCGGGACGGTGTCGCCTTCGGGATATTTGGGCGCTTCGACCTCTTCCCAGCTGGCGCCCAGATCGCGCGAGCGGTGCAGCTTGCCGCCCCAATGGCCGTGATCGAGCGAGACCCAGAGCGTGTCGCTGCGCGGGTCATGCACGGCATAGGGCACGGGGATGCCCTCGAAGTGCGCCGATTCGATAGCCCATTCTGTACGGGCCGCGCCGTTTCTGTTCAGTATAAGCAGCCCTTTGCGAGTGCCGACGAGTAGTTTGTCGCGCATTGATTACCCCCATCCCCTAGCCCCTCCCCGAAGCTTCAGAGAGGGGTGACTCTATGTTGTATAAGGTGATTTGAAAGTGCTTTCTTAATGAATTAGCCGCCCGACAAGGCTTGCATGATGGTGATGCGGGTGTCGGCGGAAACGGGATCGGAGAGCGTCCGTTTGTCGCGGATGAGTTCGTCGCCGATGAAGATATTGACGTGTTTGCGCAGCGCGCCTTGTTCGTCGATGATGTAGTCGCCCAGGCCGCGCCAGCGCTGGTCGACAGCGGCGACAGCTTCGGCGACGGTGGCGGCTTCGACCTCGAGCTCGGTCAGGTCGGGGAAGAAGCGCTGCAAGTTGGGTGTGAATTTGACCCGTGCCATGTGGATTTTCCTTGGTTTGGCGTGTGGGCTAGGTTAGAGGATGCAGGGCGGGGATGTCAAGTGGTCGGGGGATTCGATTCACCGCAGGGGCGCGGATGGCGCGAAGGCTTCAGTTGTTATTATAAGGAACTATCGCTATATTTAGCGAAGCGAATCATGGAGCGGACAAACCTTGGCGCAGCGCAACTTCAAGAATCGGACACTCTATCACGGCGACAATCTCGAGTTCCTGCGCGGCATCAACAGCGAGACCGTTCATCTCATCGCCACCGACCCGCCCTTCAACAAGAACCGCGATTTTCACGCCACGCCCGACAGTCTGGCGGCTGGCGCGCGCTTCAAAGACCGCTGGCGCTGGGACGACGATGTGCGCGAAGAATGGACGGACAGCATCCAAGACGACTGGCCCGCGGTCCATGGCGTCATAGCGGGCGCGCGCTTATCCTACGGCGATGATATGGGCGCGTTTATGTGTTGGCTGGGAGTGCGACTGATGGAGATGCATCGCGTACTTCGCAGGGATGGAACGCTTTACCTGCATCTGGATCGCACCGCCATCGCTTATGTCAAATGCTTGTTAGACGGCATATTTGGTCATAAAAATTTCATAAACGAGATCATCTGGAATTACGGGACGCCGTCTGGAGGCAGAGCCGGCGGAAAAAAGCCAGTCAAAGCGCACGAAACCTTACTCGTTTACGCGAAGAAATACAGCGCGCATACCTATAATAAGCAGTACACGCCGTACTCGGAAAACTACAAGACGAAGTGGTTTAGACACGCGGACGCGGATGGCAGAAAATACCGCACCCGAAAACGTAAAGGAAAAATAATCAGACAGTATCTTGATGAAAGCCCGGGCGTTCCCCTATCGGATACCTGGACAGATATAAAATCGCTCTATGGCTCGTCGGGCTGGTTTCCAAACAACAGGGGCGAGATTACTGGCTACCCCACTCAGAAACCGCTCGCGCTATACCGTCGCATCATTGAAGCCAGCAGCAACCCCGGCGACATCGTGCTTGACCCCTTCTGCGGCTGCGCCACCACGCCCGTCGCCGCCGAGCAGCTTGGGCGGCAGTGGGTCGGCATAGACATCTGGGACAAAGCGCATGAGACCGTCTTGAACCGCCTGGCGTCAGAGGGCATGCTTACCGCCGAAGAAAAGCCGCTGCAATTTTGGACGAAGGAAGTCCACTACGAAACCGCGCCGCCGCGACGCACGGACGACAACGAATTGGCCGCGCCCAGCCTCAAGCTCAAGACGCCGCGGGCGGTGGAAGCCTGGCAGAAGCTGAGTCACCGCCAGATGAAGCGGATCCTGGAAACCGCACAGCGCAGCAATGGCAATGTCATCTGCGCAGGTTGCGGACGCGAACTGGAACGCGAGTTTATGGAATTGGATCATATCCATCCGCGGGCGGACGGCGGCGAGAATTACATTCGCAACCGCATTTTGCTTTGCCGCCCCTGCAATGGCCGCAAAGCCCAGTATCTGACGCTGCGCGGCTTGCTGCGAGAGAACAAGCAGGTCGGTTGGATGAAGGACGAGGGTTTGGCGCAGTTGGCGCGGGAGTACGCGCGGGAGCGGGCGGACTGGGTTCGGGACAATTTCGAGAGCGCGGCGTGTCAGGCGTTGATAGCAGGGTAAACGCACTCTTCTTGATACGCAAAAGCTATTGCGAGCGGCGCAGGTAAAAAGCAGCCCAACAGCACAGGCCGGGCTGCCACTGTGTATGTTTACGCTGGCTGGCTAAGAGTTTGCCTTTATCTGCCTCAAGTACTCCAGATGCTCCCGAGCTTCTTCGAGCTGCGCTAGTATCTCATCCCGCCGCGCCTTCAAAGCTTCCTTCTGCGCCCGCTCGTGCTGTAATTTCGCTTTGAGCGACTGTCGTTCCTCTTTATTTCTGGCTTGGTCCCTGCGCATTCTTAGGTCGGCAAGGATGGACCGCGCCGCCTCAAGCTGGTTTCTGATCTCGTCCTTTTCCGTCCTGAGCTTCTGGATATAAGCCTTGGTTTCCGCAATTTCAGCCTTGATATCCGAGGTCTGCGCGAATGCGATGCCACCCAGGCTGCTCAAGGCGAACAGCGCCATCAATACCAACAAGAATTTAATCCGCATGTGAATTCTCCTTAATGTAATTTAGTGAGAATTATGATGTAATTCAAGCCGAGTATAGCACTTATGAAAAAAACAAGCCACCGGCAGCCTCTGTGCCTCGGTGGCGAAATCATTTACAATATCCCGCTAAGTCGCAAGCACTAACAAAGGAAATCCCCATGACCCCATCCAAATACGACGGACTGGCCGAATTCCGCTGCATCGGGCCCTTCCGCGGCGGGCGGGTGGTGGCCGTGTCCGGCGACCCGCGCGACAGCAACGTCTTCTATTTCGGCGGCGTCTGCGGCGGCGTCTGGAAGACCACCGACGCCGGCCAATACTGGCAGAACATCAGCGACGGCTATTTCACGGCTTCATCGGTGGGCGCGCTGGAAGTGGCGCCGGCCGATCCCAATGTCATCTATGCCGGCACGGGCGAAACCACCATCCGCATTGATGTTTCCATCGGCGATGGACTCTATAAGTCCACCGACGCCGGGCGCAGTTGGAAGCATCTGGGCATGAAAGAGACGCGGCAAATCGCCAAGATTCGGACTCACCCGCAAAATGCCGATCTGGTTTACATGGCGGCTTTTGGCCACGCATTTGGTCGGAACGCCGAGCGCGGCGTCTACCGTTCGAAGGACGGCGGCGACAGCTGGGAGCAAGTGCTGCATGTCAGCGATAAAGCCGGCGCCATCGACCTGAGCATTGACAAGAACAATCCGCGCATCATCTATGCCGCGTTTTGGGAAGCCTATCGCAATTTCTGGCAGATTTCATCCGGCGGCGAGGACAGCGGCCTTTGGCGCAGCATGGACGGCGGCGACAGTTGGGAGAACATCAGCCGCAAGAAGGGGCTGCCCGGCGGGCAATTCGGCGAATCGCCCCTGCTGGGCAAGATCGGCGTGGCGGCGTCGCCGGCGCGCAGCGGGCGCGTCTGGGCTATCATCGAGAACCAGCCCGACGGCGGCGTCTATCGCAGCGACGACTACGGCGAGACCTGGGTCCTGGGCAGCAAGGACAACCGCCTGATCTCACGCGCCTGGTATTATATGCACCTGACCGCCGATCCACTTGACGCCAATACCATCTATGTCAACAACCTCAACTTTTGGAAATCGACCGACGGCGGGCATCATTTCAGCGAGATCACCACGCCGCATGGCGATGACCATGACCTGTGGATTCATCCCGACAACAATCAGATCATGATCCACGGCAATGACGGCGGCGCTTGCGTCTCGCTCAATGGCGGCTTGACCTTTTCCAGCATCTACAATCAGCCCACGGCGCAGTTCTATCACCTCGATGTCGACAGCAACAAGCCCTATTATGTTTACGGGACGCAGCAGGACAATTCCAGCTTGCGCGTGCCCAGCCGCAGCCGCTACGCGTCGATCATGTGGGACGATTGCGATATCACCGGCTCCGGCGAGAGCGGTTATATCGCCGTCCACCCCGACGACCCGAACATCGTTTATGTCGGCGCCATTGGCAGCTCGCCCGGCGGCGGCAACAGCTTGCAGCGCTACGATCACCGGACACAGCAGATCCGCCTGATTGCCACCTGGCCCCGCTCGTCCACCGGTTTGGGCGCGGGTGCGGACAAGTATCGTTTCGCCTGGACCTACCCCATCGTCTTTTCCCCCCACGACAGCGGCATTATCTACATCGGCGGCAATCAGATATTGAAGACGACCGATGAGGGCCAAAGCTGGCAGGAGATCAGTCCCGACCTGACCAAAGCCGATCCCGAGACGCTCAAGCCCTCGGGCGGTCCCATCAATCGCGATGCCGTTGGGGCCGAGCACTTCGCCACGGTTTATGCGCTGGCGGAATCTCCCCACGAAGCCGGCGTCATCTGGGCTGGCTCGGACGATGGCTTGCTGCATATCACGCGGGATGGCGGCGGGGAGTGGACTGAGATTACCCCCCATCCCCCGGCCCCTTCCCCCACTGAGGAGGGAAGGGGAGAAAAAAGCCCCTCCCTCTCTATGGGGGAGGGGTCTGGGGTGGGGGTCATGTTCAACATGATCGAACCCTCGCCGCACGATGCGGCCACCGCCTATGTCACCGCCACGCGCTACAAGAACGATGACTATGCGCCATACGTGTTCAAGACGACAGACTACGGGGAGAGCTGGACGCTGATAACCGCCGGCATCGCCGACGATCATTTCTGCCGCGCCATCCGCGAAGATCCCAACCGCGAGGGTTTACTCTACCTGGGCACGGAATTCGGCTTGTACATTTCATTTGATGGCGGCGACGCCTGGCAGCGCTTCCAACTCAACCTGCCCATCAGCCCGATTTACGACTTGAAAGTCAAGGGAACCGATCTGGTCATCGCGACGCACGGCCGCTCCTTTTGGATACTGGACGATTTGACCGTTCTGCATCAACTTTATCCCCCCCATCCCCCAGCCCCTTCCCCCACAAGGAGGGAAGGGGAGATAGAGATTGACAAGCGCGCTATGGGCGACGACGAAAGCCCCTCCCTCGTTATGGGGGAGGGGTATGGGGTGGGGGTAAAGCTCCTCAAACCCCGCGCGGTGGAACGGCACTTGCCCAAGGTCTTCGAGGGCCTCTTCGAAAGCGGCGGCGGCAAACAGTACATGAGCACATTGGGCGCGGTCGCGCCTTATCTGGTTGAGGAGACGCCGGAACACGGTCGGAAGGAGACCTGGCTGGATAGCGGCGTCAACCCGCCCAAGGGCGCGGTGATCACCTACTATCTGCGGGAAAAACCGGAATCGACGATCAGCCTGCGCATCGAGGACGCCGAGGGCAAGGAGGTCAAGACCTTCAAGAGCTTGCAAGCTGACGAGGAAGAGAAAGCGGCCGGGAAGCGCGATGGCCTCGCTGACCCTGCCCCCGGTGACGAAACACCAAAGGAACTGCGCATTCCCGCGAAGGCCGGCTGGAATCGCTTCGTCTGGGATCTGCGCTATCCCGATGCGCGCAAGGTCATCCCGCACAACGATAATCAGCAGGGTTTCATCAAGGGACCCCATGCCGCGCCCGGCAGCTATCGGGCGACGCTCTGCGTCGGCGATGAAGAACAAAGCGCGTCCTTTGAAGTCAGCAAGGAAGCGGGCGTGCCGGCATCCAGGGCCGAGCTCAAAGAGCAGTTCGATCTGCTCCTGAGGATCCGCGACAAGGTCTCTGCGACGCACAAGCTCATCAACCAAATGCGCGATGTGCGAGCGCAGCTCAAGGGTTGGCGCGAGCGCCTGGCCGGGCTGGAGTCGGCGGCCGGCATCATCGAGGGCGCCAAAGCACTGGAAGAGCAGGTTCTCGAAGTCGAAAAGGAATTGATGATTCCGGACACGCGGCCGGGCTGGCCCGACGCGATGAACAATGGCGACCGACTGGCGGAACAGTTGAAGAACCTGACCTTCAACGTGGCGCTGGGCGATTACAAGCCGACCGACTATGAATACGAGGCCTATGAAGAAATCGCGGGGGACATTGACGGTGTGGCCGGCAAATTCAATGACATCGTCGCGGGCAACCTGGCGGAATTCAACACCATGCTAGGCAACGCCGGCTTTGGGGTGGTCGCGCTCAAGGTGGAGTAGCGCGCGAGAGTCTAGACTAAAGAGATAACCGCAAAAACACGAAGAGTAAAAGGCAAAACACGTTTAGTCTTCGTGATCTTTGTGCCTCTATTTTATGAACCCTCCTGCTCATGCAAGGAGCGAGCTTGTTATTTTGTGTGAGCGCGGCAGGACGATTCGCCGGTTACACGCCGAGCGGCTGTGGTGAAAAAACATGCGCCGTAGCAAACCCTTCCTCAATCTCATGCTGGCGGATTTCATCGCGAGGTCCGGCTATCAGATGGGCAAGACGCCGCTGCTGCCGATTTTCGCCAACGCGCTGGGCGCCTCAGGCGCCTTCCTGGGCGCGATCGTATCCGTATCCACTATCACCGGACTGGTGCTGAAGCCCTTCTTCGGCATCTTGTCCGATCGCGGCGGACGGCGCGCCTGGCTTTTGATCGGCGCCTGCTTTTTCGCCTTCATGCCCTTTACCTACGGCTTCATCAGCAATACTGAGCAACTGCTCGTCGTCCGCCTGGTACATGGCTTGGCGACAGCGATCTATGGACCGGTAACCTTGGCCTACATCGCTGAGATCTCGCGCTGGGAGCGGGGTCGCGTGGGGTCGCTAGGTCGCGTGGACACTGACCGGCGACACAGACCCGGCGACATTGACGCTGACCCTTCAGTCGCCGAAGACATCGGCTGGTTCCAGATGGCGCGCAGCGGCGGTTACATCGTTGGTCCGGCGCTGGCGGGCGGGCTGCTGACGGTGATGGATCCGGCGGCTGTCTTCACGGTGATCGGGTTGATCAGTTGTGCCGTCTTTCTACCAGTGCTGGCACTGCCGAATACCCGTCCCGAGAAAAAGCAGAAGCGGAAGCCCCTGCTGCAGCACATCCGCAACGCCATTCGCGACGGGGGACGCATGCCGGCCATCTGGTTGACCGGTTCCCTGGAGGCCATCACCTTTATCGCCCTGTACACGCTCAAAGCTTTTTTGCCGATTTACGCGCTGGACGCCGGCGTGAGCGCCGCGCTGGTTGGCAGTTTCTTCAGCTTGCAGGAGGCGGCGCATGTGATCTCCAAACCCTACTGTGGACGCTTGGGCGACCGCTATGGATACTTGCCCGTCATCAGTTTGGGCATGCTGGTATTGTCGGCGTCATTACCGTTGGTCGATGCGCTGGATGCCGGCGCGGCCTTCCTGGCGCCCGCGCTGATGATGGGTTTGGCGCAAGCGCTGATCTTCCCGGCGGCGATTGCCCTGGTCTCCCACCGCATCAGTCCCGAACACCTGGGCGCGGGCATGGGCTTGATTGGCATGATGCAGAACTTTGGCAAGGTGGCGGGTCCGATCCTGGGTGGGCTGGCGATTCAGGCGCTGGGATACGAAGCCACTTTGCTGTGCTTGAGCGCGGCGCTGGCGCTGGGCGCGCTGGTGATTTGGGTTGTCTATCTGCCGCGCCGGCGGATCGCCACAGAGCCTTGAAATCGGTGATTTGGTGAAGATGTATGCAGATTCGATTGTGGTATGCTATGCTGTGATCATAGGCAAGACAAACTTTCATAGGACCATTGACTAGCATGAAGCAACAACGAGAAAACTCAGAAATTTACAATCGCGGCGGTGGATTGCAGGGCGCGGATTTGACCGGTGCGGGCTTGGAAGGCGCCTGTTTGTACCGCGCGAATCTGGCAGAGGCGATCCTAGATGGCGCAAACTTGCGCGGGAGTGACCTGCAAGGCGCTAATCTGAGAAAAGCAAGCTTGTACGAAGCAGATCTAAAGGGTGCGAACCTCGGCGGCTCGAACTTGGGCATGTCAGATTTGCGTCGGGCTTGCCTGGAAGAGACTAAACTAAGCCGGGTCAACCTGAACCGAGCAAACTTGCTGGGCGCACGGCTGGTGGGGGCTCGCCTGGATCATGTGGATCTGGCGTCAGCGATTCTGCCTGATGGGGCGCGATACGAAGAAGGCATGTGCATAGAGCGGTACACAGACAAAAATCATCCCGATTTCGACGCCACTTTAGCCCTGATTCATGAACTCGGCAAAGATACCGACAATGCGTCCCCGCCCGAGACTGAAGCTGAAGCATACCGAAAGTTGCCCTGGAAGCAATTTGTGGAACAGACTTATGGCAGTCTGGCCGATAACCCTATCGAGTTACATGTATACGGGGACTCTTTGGAATGAGGTATCTGCTCGATACCAACGCCTGCATTACTTACATCAACGGGCGAGCGCCGCAGTTGCGAGATTTCATAGACACTCAATCATATGCGGATATTGCTGTTAGCGCGATCACCAAAGGCGAAATGTATTATGGTTCCGCCAAGAGCCAAACCCCAGAGCGGTCACGCGCTAAACAAGATGAGTTCTTGCACCACTTTGAAAGTTTGTCCTTTGATGACGCGGCCGCTGATGAGTACGGGAGCATACGCGCTTACCTTGAACGGCGCGGTACGCCCATAGGCCGGCACGACATGTTGATCGCCGCGATTGCGAGGGCAAACGGACTAATCGTCGTGACGCATAACATAAGAGAGTTTGAACGCATTCCCGGTCTGAATGTTGAAGATTGGGAAGTCGAATGAGTGTTTTCAAAGTTACCCGCTTGCTCCCGACACCCAGCAGCCATTGACCACCTCGCCGCGGATGTTGGCCAATCGACGGATATTGCCCCCATCGGCATCCATCACCATCAACTGATTGAAACCCGGGTAGGACGAAGGCGCGACATAGCTGATCCGCCGGCTGTCGGGCGACCAGCGCGGACCTGCAATGCCGCCCGGATGATGGCTGAGCCGCGTCAGATCGTTTCCATCGGGGCGCAGCTTGTGCAGTTGCCCGCCGACAACTGCGGCGATCCACCCGCCGTCCGGCGACCAAGCGATATCAGTCAGCGCCAGAGGCGTATCGTAGATGACTCGCTCGCCACTCCCATCGGGCGTCGCGATCACGAGCGAATAGGACGGAGGCGCATCAGGCGCGTGCTTGACCGCGATGTAAGCGATGCTGCCGCCAGCGGGCGACCAAAGCGGCGAAAGATAGGAGCGCTCCGGACTCGGCGGTTTGATACTATTGTATACGCGGCTGGCAAGATCGCCGCTGACCAAGCCGTAGCGCAGCTGCGGATATTCGCGGTATTGACGCGATACGATGACGGCGATGCCGTCCGGCGCGAGCGCGATCTGCTGGAGCGAAGTGAGCAGCCGACCGCTGGCCGGTCGATCCAGGTGCAGCATTGAACCATCAAGCAAAGCATGGTGAAAGCCGTTGAGATCATGGCGCCCGCTGGCGATCACGAGCGAACCCGATTCCGCATGGCAATCTATGTCCGAGATGCGAAGATAGCCCTCGCCATGCGGGATTGAGCCGAGGATGCGTTTCATGCCGCCGTCATCCAAAGCGACGCGATAGACGGAATTGGATTCGCGCCCGGCGTCAATCGCATCGGTATCCGAGATGAACAGCAGTTCGCCCTCGGCCGATCGCGGCGGGCCAGTCCCGATTTGGTCCAGCCACAAGATCGATGTCACGACGATCAAATAAAGCGTGACGATGTCTTTACGCAACTTGGCGCTGCCGCACATCGTTGATCCTGTTCGCGCGCTAGAGCGCCTCAACCAGAATGGCTTTCAGTTCCTCATGCGTGAGCGGGAGGGGATTGCCCTTCATGCTGCTGGAAGCGGCCGATTTCTCGACGATGAGGTCGAAGTCCTTTTCCTCGATGCCATAAGCGCCCAGCCCGGGGATAGCGAAGATCTCGCTGGTTTCCTCGATCCAGTCCATAGCGTCCTTGGGTCGCGTAGACCCTGACTCGTTCGCGGTGGCGGCGCGATCGAACAAGATGAAACCCGCGGCATCCTCATAGCGCCGCAATATCGGGTTATCCGGCTGGCGCTGTTCCAGCGCTTTGACATTGGCTTTGATAACCGGCGGCAGCAAAGCGGCGCAGATGGCGCCATGCGGCGCGTTGTACATGCCGCCCAGGACGCCGGCGAAGCCATGCACCGCGCCGAGCTTGGCATTGGCCAATGCCAAGCCGCCCAGCAAGCTGGTCAACGCCATATCGGCGCGCGCCGCGGCCTCATCCGGTTGGGCATATACCCGGCGCAAGGAACGTCCGGCGCGGCGCAGTCCCTCGACGCAGAGACCGTCGGTGAGTGGATTGGCCTGGCAGGAGACGTAGGGTTCGAGCACCTGTGCCAGGGCGTCCATGCCTGTGCTGGCGGTCACCGAGGGCGGCATCGAATGCGTCAGCAGCGGATCCACCAGAGCGATATCAGCCAACATGCGATTGTCGCGCAAGCTCACTTTGACGCGATGCTCCTGCGAAGCGAGCACGGCATTTTTGGTCACCTCGGCGCCGGTGCCGGCCGTGGTCGGTAAAGCGATGAATGGCAAAGGCGCCTCCTGCAACTTCTGTCCTTTACCGATCACCTCGAGGTAGTCCAGCGCGTCTCCTCCGTTGGGGATGAGCGCGGCTGTCGCCTTGCCGCTATCAATGACGCTGCCGCCGCCGATACTGATGACCAGGTCACAGTCGGCGGACAGCGCCCTTTCCACCGCGCGATTGACCACCTCCACGCTCGGCTCGCCCGCCACCGGGAAGAGCGTATGCCGCAGCCCCGCTCCCTTGAGTGAGTGAATCAGATCATCGACGCGTTCGGGTTGGTCGTCGGTGAAGAGCAGCGCGTTGCCGCCGAGGTCCCGCGCCAGCGACGCCAGTTGGCCGGCGCTGCCGTCGCCGAAGATGATGCGCGCCGCGGTGGCGAATTCAAATCGTCTCAACTTAGCCCTTCATTGACAGATGAAAGCGGTCAAAAATCATGAATTCTTTAGAGGAATCTTGATGTCCTGGACACGCCAACTGGCTTTGCCGCGAAGATCAGCAAAACTGATACGCACTCGGAAATCTTCGCCTAGGGAAGGCGAGTTTCGGCCGACGCGCCAGATCGTATCGTTCTCGCTTGGGTTGTATCGGTCTTGCAAAAGACCATTGGGCAAACACGCCGCTATGATTCGTTTAAGAATGTGCGCATTATCGATGACATCATAGATGTATTTTGCAAATACCGTAACAACATATAGAGAACGCCCGTCACGTTGAATAAACGACGGTAATTTACCTGCCTCGTCAATAACTTCGTCTTGGCGCAGCATTTTCACACGCATCGACGTTTGAGACATCTGAATCGTCGCTGTAGCGCTACCGCTGGTCTTCTCTGCTTTTGCATCAAGCATGAGCGCTACAGGAATAGCTTCAGGCAAAAACACATAAACAGCTTTCTTTATATCAACCTTCCCGTACAGCCGCATATGTATTTGAGGCAATCCCATTAGTTCAATTGCCTCTCTTGTAACATCTTCCGCTATATCTTGAGGCTGATCCACTTCTTCCTTAAAAATACTAACTGCTTGAGAAGCATAATCCGTTAGCGCCTGTGTTACCATCGAAAATGACGTCTGTTCCAGTGTCTCCATTTGTTCAGGTGACATTCGTGCGCTTCCGGGCTACTTCGGCGTAATGATCGTTTAGCTCAATACCGAGCCACCGTCTGCCGAGTTGTCTTGCTACGGTAGTTGTTGTGCCAGAGCCGACAAAAGGATCCATTACAACCCCTTTGGCTGGCGAGAATAGCTTGATTACGCGACTAGCAAGTTCTTCAGGAAACTCAGCTTCATGGCGATGGTTGCGTTGCACTGAACGAATGTTCCAGACTCCTCGCGACCCCCACTCAGACCATTCGCGACTAGTCAGTCTCTGACGATCATATTCAGTAATACCAGGTTGCCAAAAGATATAGACATGTTCAAACTCATCGACCGCCCTATATGAATTAGAGTGCCAGCGGCAATTTGCCCAACATGGATCTTTGTGCCAGATGCGCTGATCATACAAATATAGTCCAGCGTGCAGCGCCCACTCTTCGACCATGCAGCCGGTTAACTTTACCCGAGTAGACGCCATCTGCTTGCCACCGCGAACATTGTTATGTTCCAAACGGCGTTGCACCGTCTGTTCACTACAACCGAGAATCTTCGCCAGATCAACGCGCCTCGCCTCTGGATACTGCTGTTTCAACTCGATTATTTGTTCCCTGGTCACTGGGCTTTTCTTACGACGTACGTTGTCTGCTTGGTAACGAGGCATTGATTCATCCGGGAAGCACAGAATATCCCCTATATTGACAGCCATAAAGCCACCCGGCTTCAAAATTCGCGAATGAAGGAAAATTATTTCTTTAACCAGCGATTGCCACTCGCTAAAACTCCAATCCTTTTCGTATGACTTGCCTACATAATAAGGAGGAGACCAGAAGCTAAGATCAACACTGCCAGCCGGCAACAAAGGTATTACTTCTCTAGCATCGCCGGTAAGAATGCGGTTAAAGCTGAACTTTGGTTTGTAGATTTTGGGTACAGCAACTGTTGTCGAAGCTGTTGCTGATTGTTGTTGAGAGTGGATTTCGCTCATTCTCCATCCCTTTCTCAGATGGCCGTTTGGACTTTGAAGTGGTGGTCATTTCCGGTCTGATGAAGATGAAAAAGTGGCTAGAAATCGACTGTATTCTTTTTCCGGCCAATGCAGGAAGCTATAATGGCATTATATCGAAACGTGGGAGAATTGCGAATGTTGCAACTGGAAGCTGCCCTGACCGACGAAGTGCAAGCCGGGCGCGCTTTGGTGGCGCGTATCGGGCGTGTGCTCTTTGATCGCCGTCTGACCGATGCCGGTGGCGGCAATATCAGCTTGCGCGTGGACGATGTTTATTGCATGTCGCCGACGCTGGCCGGGCAGATGCGCCAGTGGCAGTTGCGCGCCGAGGACGTCCTGGTGGTCAGCAAGCGGGGAGAAATCCTGGAAGGCGATGGCGGCTTAACGCGCGAAAGCGCGGTTCACTTCGGCCTGCACCAGAATTTCAGCGACTTTGGCACAGCCGTTATCCACGCGCATCCGCGCAACCTGATGGTCTTCGCCTGCGCCAACAAAGCCATGCCGCCGATCATGGAAGCCACGCGCAAATTCGGCCTCACGCCGGTGATCGACTATGCCCCGGCGCACAGCCCCAAATTGGGCAAAAGAATCGTCGCCACCATGCGTGGGCGCGAGGCGCGCATCGCCAAGCACGCCGCGGGAACCATCGCCCCCTGGCACGGCTTGTTCCTGATGGGCAAAAACCTGGAAGCCGCGCTGGACGCCGTCGAGCGCCTTGATACCAATGCCTATGTCATGATGATGTCGCGACACTTGGGCGCCAGCCCCATGCTGCGCGAAGAAAGCGCGGACATGGAAGCGGCTATCGCCGGCTTCAGCGACGACTGATCCGGATGATCGTCTCCCTGACACCCAATACCACGATTGATCTGACGGTATTTGTCCCTGAACTGATCACCGATACCACCCTTCGCGCGTCCCGCACGGTTTACAGCCTGGGCGGGAAACCGACCGACGCTTCCTGGATTCTGGGCAGGATGGGGGTCGGCAGCCTGGCGCTGGGACTGGCGGCGGGCTCGGTCGGCGACAAAGTCAGGGATATGCTGGAAGCCGATGGCGTGACGACTGATTTCGTCAACGCCGAGGGCGAGACGCGCATTAACACGGTCATAATCGACGAAACTACGGGCGAGCATACGACCATCACCTCCGCTTCCATGTTCGTCGAGCCGCGCCATCTAGACGCGCTGCGCGAACGGTATGAGGCTGCGCTCAAATCGGCATCGGTGGTCATCACCGGTGGATCCCTGCCGCCTGGCATGGAACCCGAGTTCTATGTCGAAGCCATTAATATGGCGCGCGAGCAGGGCGTTCCGGTAATCTTTGACGCCTCGCAGCCCAATTTGGGCGTCGGTCTGGAAGCGAAACCGACCTTTATCAAGCCAAATCATCATGAACTGTCGGCGCTGGTCGGCCAGGATCTGAAATCGGCGGAAGCGCTGTACGCCGCGGGCAGCGACATCATGGCGCGTTACGGCAGCCAAGTCGTCATCTCGCGGGGCAAGAAGGGCGCGCTGGCGGTCCTGCGGGAGGGGGGGTATCGCATCCCGCCGATCCCGGTTGATGTCAGCAGCCCGGCGGGCGCAGGAGACGCGCTGCTGGCGGGCTTGGCTCATGCCATCCATCACGGGCGGCCCATAGAAGATGGTTTGCGGCTGGGGGTGGCCGCGGCGACGGCTGTCTGCTTGCAACCGGGCACTGCCGCCTACGAGGTCGCGGATATGCGGCGGTTCTTGCCCCAAGTGGAGTTGATCCCCTACCCGTGAGGATGCGGCGAGTGAAATGCCAAGCCCCCGGCGGGACGTTCTAAAGTACCAAGCAAGCAATGGAAACTCCGAATGCCGCTTTTCTTACCCCTCCCCCAGCCCCTCCCCGAAGCATCAGGGAGGGGAGTTGAGTCGTCAAGTAATGCGATTGTTTGCACAACTAACTTGATATTAAATCACCTCGAGGTAATCCCGATCCGGCAACTCGGGAAAGGGCGCATGCGGCTCAGCCTGGTACCAGAAGGCAGTTGAAGCAATATCGTCTTGCAGGGGCAAATAACGATATTCCTCAAAAGGCGCTTCGTGCAGCGTCCCGGAGCGCCAGCCCAGGGCTTGAATCGTCACGCGCAGGTCCTGCTCGAAGCGGATCGGATCGGGAATATGCCAGCGATACATGCCAAAGCGCTGCTGGCTTTGACGAAAGCCATCCGGCTTGATTACCTGGGGCAGACCAAGGTAGGGCGTGGAATAAGTTGAGTATTCGCCATCCTGATTGCCGAAGCACCAGGCGCCGCCGAAATAATCTTCCGTGCCGGTGCCGCAGATGGTGGGAAAGTCGCTATCGCCGTCCATGTAGAACTTGATCTCGCCCTCGCCCCACCAGCCGCGATTATTGCTGCCCCAAGCCATGTAGGCGCCGACATAGTGGCCCATGCCCTGGACGCCATCGAGAATGGTATAGACCTCTTTGTAGGGCAGCGGGTTGCTGCGGCGCCATTGCGCGTGCAAATAGCCGACATCCGCCGGGACATCGGTGAGTGTGTAATCGAATTGGTAGAACATGGGTTGTACGGGTTTATCCAGCAGGTTTTCTATTGTGACGCGGGCGCTCTTGTGGAAGGGCATTTCCCAATAGCTGTTGAAGGCGCTGTGAGAATTAGCCGAAATGGGCATCGAGTTGACATGACAGTATTCCGTCCAGCCATTGCAGAAGAAGTCCCCAAAAGGTACTTCAATCGACGGCGTCTCTTCATCGTCCCAATAAAAGCGCAGGATCAAGGAGCGCCAGTACTTGGCATAGGTGGTGATCCAGATATGTTGAATGGCGCCCGGTCCTTCAATTTCGGCTAGCGTCGTGACGCTGTTGGCTTCCAGCTGGATGCAAGGGGAGACCTTCCAGCCCTGCCCCAGGTCTTGCGCCGCCGACAGAGAGAAGCCATCGGTGGCCATGCCCCCCTTGCCCTTCTCGCCTTTGAAGTTTTCCGCGCTGATGGAACGCGTCTTGGCTTTGGACAAGCGCGAGATATTGCCCATATTCAAATGCAAGCCATTGAAGTAATCCACTTTATCACCTCGTCTATCGTCTCTGTAAATCCAAGTTAGTCTTGCAAGAAATGCTGCGGGCTGTAGGGGCGGCACGCTGTGCCGCCCGTTATTTTACTAACGGTTTTCGGGCGTTTCGACGAAACGCCCCTACAGTTCGTCCTTTTTGCAGATTCTCGTCACTAATTTGGAAATACTTTTGTAATTTGATTATCCTTAGCTTTCCGCAGGCGTCGCCGCTGGCCTTCCCAGTTGCGGGACTTTGGCGTCGGGGTCAAAGCCGACGGGCTTGTAACACAGCGCTTGACGCTGCGGCGACACCTGCACCATCGGTGGTATGGTGCGTTCGCAAATCGCTTCCACATATTTGCAGCGTTTGGCGAATTTGCAGGCTTGCGCCTGAAACTCTTTGATCTCGACATCCGGCAGGGAGACGTCCCGCTCCCATTTGTGATCAACGGTCGGCACCGAATCGAGCAGCAGCCCGGTATAGGGATGGGCGGAATCGGTCAGGATCTGTTCCGATGGGCCGTACTCCACCACGCTGCCGCGGTACATGATGGCGATGTAATCGCTGACGTAGTAGGCGGTCGAGAGATCGTGCGTGATGTAGACAAAGCTGACCTTGTACCTTTCTTTCAGTTCCAGGAAGAGATTGACGATATTCATGCGCAGCGAGGCGTCGATCATGCTAACCGGTTCATCGGCAACGATGAGTCTGGGCCGGGGAATGAGGCTGCGTGCCACGGAGATGCGCTGCAGCTCGCCGCCGGAGAATTGATTGGCGTATTTGCCTTCTACGCGAGACAAATCGAGGCCGACCGATTCCAGCACTTCGGCGACGATCTCGCGAGCCTCTTTGCGGTTCGCCGCGATCTTCAGCCGCAGGGCGGCGTCGAAGAGGTACTTGTCCACCCGCTTGCGCGCGCTGAATGATTCGAAGGGATTCTGAAAGATCGGCTGCACCGCGCGGTAGTAGTCCCTGCCTTTCAGCCCTGCGCCGCCGCCCGCGAACAAAGGATGACCTTCAATCAGCACATCGCCGGAGGTCGGGTGTTCCAACTCGAGGATGATGCGCGCCAGCGTGGTCTTGCCGCTGCCGGATTCGCCGACGATGCTCAGTATGGATGGCTCCGCCGCCGGCAAGCTCAGGCTAACATCGTCAACTGCCACCAGCCGCGTGCCCAGGATCAAGCCGCCGATGCGGAATACCTTGGTCACATTTCGCAGTTCCAGCAGGTTCTCGCTCAAGAGGCGCGCGCTCCGTATAGATGGCAGGATACATAGTGGTCTGGCTCAATCTCCATCAAGGCCGGCTCCTGATGGGCGCAGTGGTCCATCACTTTTGGGCAACGCGCGGCAAAGCGGCAGCCGGATGGCGGGTCAATCAAGTTGGGCGGCCGTCCGGAGATGCCCACCCGCTGACTGCGATCGCCGACCCTTGGCAGCGATTGAATGAGCATCTGCGTGTAAGGGTGAAATGGATTGTCAAAAATAGCTTCGGTGGGACCGTATTCCACCAGCTTGCCGGCATACATGATCGCCAGCCGGTCGCTAATCTGATAATGCACGCCCATATCATGCGAGACGACGACCAAGGTGTTTTCCATTTGCCGCTGCAATTCCGTCAACATCAGCAGAATGCCCTTTTGCACCACCACATCCAGCGCCGTGGTCGGCTCGTCCGCCAGGACGATCTGGGGGTGCAGAAAGGTGCCTAGCGCCACCAGCACCCGCTGTTTCATGCCGCCGCTGAGTTGATGGGGATAGGACCTTAGCACCTCGACAGGCAGTTCCAATTCCTTAAGATAAGCCGTCACCCGTTCGCGTATCGCCGTTTTGCCCGCCACTTTCAGCGGATGGCTCTTCGGCACAGCATCGAAAAACTGATTCTCGATGCGGATGACCGGATTGAGCACGCTCATGGAGCCTTGGGGAATATAGGAGATAAATTCCCACCAGTGTTCCCGGATAGCGCCGGGCCCGATAGTCTTGACCTTGCCGTTGCTATCGGGAAAATCGGCTTCGTAACTGCCGGAGACGATATGCAGGGGCGGCTGTATGTAATCATAAAGCACCTTGAGCAAGGTCGATTTGCCGCAGCCCGATTCGCCGGCGATGCCCAGCACTTCGTCGGGCAGAATATCGAAGCTGACGCCATCCACCGCCTGCACAAGTCCGCGGGTCGTATCGTAGTAGCACTTGAGTTCGCGCAGCCTAAGCATCGCCGTGTCCTCGTCTTTCCGCCGACCGATTCGCGATGCCAGTCGATAGCAGGAACAGGCAGATGAACAAGACGATGATGGCGACGACAGGCGAGCCGATCCACCACCAGCGCTGCCCGAGCAGCGCTTGATGCTGCAAAGCCCAATAGATCATCGTACCCAGCGTGGCTTCCTCCAAGCTCGACAGGCCGATTACCGCCAAGCCCGATTCCGTGGCGATGGCGACCAAAACTGTGTTGACAAAGTTGGCCATGGCCCAACTGAAGACATGCGGCACGATCTCTTCCGCGAGTATTTGCATGGTGCCCGAGCCGGAGAAGCGCGCCGTATTGACAAACTGGCGTTCGCGCATGCTCAGCGCGATCGAGCGCATCTGGCGGGCGGGCCAGGGCCAATTGAAGAGTATCAAAATGATGCTGATGAGAATCAGCGAGGCGCGTCCTTGCAGCAGAGAAGACATCAAGATCAGGATAGGCAAGGACGGCACGACGATAAAGACATCGGCAAAAAGGGTGATGACGCGGTCGGGAATGCCGCCGAGGAAACCAGCCGCCAAGCCGGCGAAGACGCCAATCAGCGTGGCGAAGAAGGCGACAAAGACGCCGATAAAGAGCGAGTTTTGCGTGGCGTAAGACAGCAGCCAGAAGGTATCTTGCCCCAAATTGGTCGTGCCCAGGAAATGCTCGGCGCTGGGCGGGAGGTTGCGCGGGTGCCGAATCCAGTCGCGCGGATCCTCCGGCGAAACGAAAGGCAAGATGCCGCCAAGAATGATGAAAACGGCCAGGATAATCAAGCCAAGGGTCAGCCGCGGGCTCGTCCGGCGCATTGTCACCTCTGTCTGATCCGCGGGTCAAAGAAGGGATAGAGCAGGTCGATGATCAAGGTGGAGGTGGCGACGGCGATAATGGAAATCGTAATCGTGCCCATGAGCAGGTTGTAATCGGCTTGCAGCACGGCGTTATAGGTCATGGTGCCCAAACCGGGATAACTGAAGAGAATCTCCGTGATCAGCGCCCCGTTGAAGATGGCGCCGATTTGCAACGCCAGTACGGTGACCTGTGGCAGGATGGCATTGCGCAGGACATAAGCGGTCATGATCCGGCCTTCGCCGGCGCCCTTGAGCTTGGCGAAGTAGACAAAGTCCTCTTCCGCGATGCTCGAGGAAAGCGCCTTCATGCTCAGCACCCACCAGCCGAAGCCGACGATGACGATCGAAAGCGCCGGCAGAACCGAGTTGTAAATCACGCTGGAGATGAATTGGGGAGACCAAGCTTCGCCACGGACGGAGAAAAAAAGCGGAAATATCGGATTGATATGGATGAACAGGATGATCAAGATGAGCGCGGTGATGTAATAAGGAATGGGGTAGACGAAGATGGCGATGACTTCCAGCGCGCGCGAAGACAGCCAGCGGCTCTTGTAACCGGCCAGCAGACCAATCGTATTGCCCACGATCCAGGCGATGATGGTCGATGTCAGCAAGAGGCCCAGAGTCCAGGGCAGGGCGCGCCCGATCAATTCGTTGACGGGCGTGGGGAACATCGAGAGCGAGGGACCAAACTCGCGCGTAAGGAACGTTCGGTGCAAGAAGCCGAAATACTGTTCAGCCAGCGTGCCTTCCAAGCCGAAAGCCTGCGTCAGGGTGGCGCGCATCGCCTCGACCTGTCCCGCCTCCATATAGGCGCCCTGGCTCATGATCCGGCCGAGCATCGACTCCACGGGGTCTGACGGCATAAAGCGCGGCACGAAGAAGACAACCGAGATGCCGATCCAGATCACCAGGATATAGGCGATGAGCCGCGTGACCACAAATTTGGCGAATTGCATGATGCGCCCTCAGATTTGCTCGCTGGTCTACCCCACCCCCAGCCCCTCCCCGTCGCAACAGGGAGGGGAGCGCCGTTTGCGAAGATGGCATTGTTGCGCGAAACGTTTTCGCTGCGTTGCCACCAATCTCCTTAACGACTTCTGTGCGAGTCGGCAAAGTCTCCCCCCATTGCAATGGGGGGAGACTCAGAGGGGGTATCCGCTTAGCCGTCGCCCTTGGGCTGGATGAAGGGCATGTGATACTTGAACAGCGACCACCACCACCAGGGTCCTTCATAGAAGTTGTCGGCGGTGGGCATGCCATCCCAATAGGTCGTGACGACCGGCACGAATTTCGAGGTGCCGAACATCGGCAGCCAGGGCCGCTCGACGATGAACTGCTTCTCGAATTCGGTCAGCAGCGGGATCGTATCCGGGTGAGCGCTGGGCAGCGGCGCGATCTGATCGAGGATGCCGCTGAGCGCGTCGCTGTCGTAACGCATGGCGTTGCCGGGCGCGGGCTGGCCAATAGGCACGATGTGGCGTTTGTGCCAGAAGGCGTCCAGCAGATCCCAGCTATCGGGCAAGGCGCCGCAGCCGGGCCAATAGGAGCCGGCGTCGAAGGTTCCGTTGTTGTAATTGCTCCAGAAGGTGCCGCCGTCCATCTGCTGCACGGTGGCGTCAATGCCAAAGCCGCGCCAGTTGTCGGCGACCGCGAAAGCCAAACGCTGCGATTGCACCTCGAAGTTCGAGGGCGAGTTAATCGTGATCTGCCAAGGGCTGCCATCCGGCTTGTGCCAGGCCCCGTCTTGCAGCGTGAAGCCTTCGGCTTCCAGCATCTCCGTGGCTTTAGCTGGGTCGTGCTTCCACCAGCCAACGCCGAAGAGGTCCACCAGCGCCTCTTCACTTTCGGGCAAGCCCTCGATGCCTTGGTCAGCCAGGATCGCGGCGATGTCCACCGCGTAATTCGGGTCGAAAGGCTGGTAGCCGTCTTCGAAAGCGAACTCCGTCATCCACTCGCGCATGGGCTTGTGGAAAGCGTCGTGGATGACCTGAACTGGCGGCACCGCCAGCGGCGATACGCGCAAGATGCCGGCGAAGGTGGCCAAACCGACGCTCTTGATATCGGTCGCCAGCGCCATCGCCCAGCGGACGTTCTGGTTGTCCCAGGGTTCCTGCGTGTTGGAGAAGACGATGCCGCGCTCGCAGGGGTCGTCGAAATTCGCATAGGGGAAACTAGCATGCCAGGCGCGGGCGTTGGGGTTGCCATCGCGCAGGATGTCCCAAGCCTCGGGCGAGATGTCGGTGAAGATATCAAGCTGGTTTTGGATGCCGGCGATGATGCGCCGCTCTTCCGTGCCATAAAAGCGGAAGAGCACGTACTCAGGTCCCGGCTCGCCATAGATCTGGCCCACATCCGTATGCTGCCAGTCCTCGCGCTTGGTGTAGAGGAACCAGTTGCCATTGGGATCGACATCCGTCATGGTGTAGGGTCCGCTGCCGACCGGCGGATAATTCTGGAAGGTGGCCGGATCTTCGTTCTCCCAAATATGCTTGGGTACCATGCGGAAGTTGTCGCCCCAGATATGCACGCCGAGTGTGTATGCCAGGCGCGGCTCCGAGCGCTTCAAATTGAGAATTATCGTCAGGTCGTCAACCACTTCGTAATTGTCGATCACCTGCGCCAAGAAGCCACTGTATGGGAACTCCGGCGTCGCCAAAATCATGTCGATGTTGAAAGCCATGTCCGCGGTCGTGATCGGTTCGCCATCGCTCCAGCGCAAATTGTCGCGTAAGGTAACCCGGAAGCTGGTGTAATCGTCATTGAGCGCTTCCGGCATTTCCGCGGCCAAAGCCGGGAATTGCTCGCCGGTGGCGGTGTTGATCTCCCACAAAGTCGAGTAGATTAACTGGTGCAAGCCCGCGCTCATGTGCGTGCCCGCCTGATAGGGGTTGGTCTGCGTCGGGTTATTGATGCGGCCGCCAAGCTGGTCGACGATCAAGGTGGTTGCGCGGGGCGTGCCGACTTCGGTCTGCTCTTGCGCCGAGACGAGCGCGGTCGAAGGCAGCATGACAAGCGCCAAAAGCAGCACCGAGAAAAAGATTCTGCCGTACTTTTTGTTCATGACTTTTCTCCTTTGAGATATTTTGACATAGGGATGAAGCCTGTCTATTCGATCGCCGTCCCCCTTTCATTCACGTCCGCATGATCGCTACTGCGTCAACTAAGCCATACAATAGCGCATCTGCAGCGCGCTTGCAAAAAACTCGCCGCAAGCGCCGGGGCAATCGCATCAAATTATTTCAACACAGAGAGCGCAGAGCGCACAGAGTTCGTTGCTGTTCAGACGACATTTCTTCTAAAATCCGAGACTAAGCATAAGAAAGAGGTATAAGCGAAACGTGATTTTTCACTCGAAAACGCACTTGAAATAAGACTTTTTATGTTTTTCTCTGTGCCCTCTGTGTTCTCTGTGGTTAATATTTGGTTTAGATTCCCACCGTTTCAGTCGCCTCATTTTGATGCGATTGCTCAAAGCGGTACCCGCTTTGCTTGCCAGGCGCAGTCCTAAACGTTACAATATCGGCGAATTGTGGGGATTGGCTTAGACGCCCGTAAAGGCATGTATCGACCATGTCGAAGGGTCCAAGAGCGCCTTCGCGCGTCAGTCGGTTCGCGCTATTGGCGATTCGCAAATTCGTCTTCAAGTAGAAAGGAGATCCAAATCGCCGCCGGGCTTCTGCGACGTGTCCGCAAGCAAGCCATTTCGAATTAGTGACTATCTCTATGAGAGGTTCAGAATGAGCGGGAACTTGAAACGCATTTGCACCGTTTTACTTGTCCTTTTGCTGTTAACATCCGCCTCCGTGTTCACAAGCGCCCAGGACGAAGTGACCTTGGGCTTCGTCTATGGTTCTTTCGCCCCGCAAGAAAAATGGGAAGCCTACTTTGAAGGTTTCCTGGCGGAGCATCCCGAAGTAACAATCAACTATATCCCCGTTCCCTTGGATAGCTGGGGCGACTATACCCAGAAGATCGTCACCACCATGCTCGGTGGCGAGCGCGTCGATGTCATCTGGAACGCCATTGAAGCCGTACCGCTGATGGCCGAGCGCGGCGTCCTGCTGGAGCTGGACTCTTTCATCGAAAGCGATCCGGATATCCAGGAATTCCTGGACGATGCCCATCCCAAGCTGCTTGAGGGATTGCGCTGGAACGATCAGCAATACCTGCTGCCTTTCGCCTGGAATACCACGCTGATCTACTACAACAAGTCGGTCCTGGAAAGCGCCGGCCTGGACGAGCCTGCGCCCGATTGGACCTGGGACGATTTTCTGCATTACGCGCAGACCATCACACAGGACAGCGACGGCGACGGAACCAACGACGTTTGGGGCTTCCATGCCAATGCCTGGCTCTGGCACCTGGGTCCATGGGCGGTGGCCAACGGCTCCTTCTTCCTCAATGAGGATTTCACCGAGCCCTGGTACGACCGTCCCGAAACGATTGAGGCTTTCCAGTTCGTCCACGACTTGATGTGGGAACACGGGGTCGCTCCCACAGGTTCTTTCAACTTCAGGGAAGCCTTTGTCGCCGGTACGCTGGGCATGATGATCGATTCCCCGGCCGGACGTCAGCGTTTGATCCCGGCCGGCATGTCCGCCGATGACTACGATGTCAACTTCTTCCCCAGCAAATCAGGGCAGGGAGCCACGGGCTCCCAATGGGGCACCGACGGCTACGGCATCACCAAAGACAGCGAACACCCGGATTTGGCTTGGGAGATGGTGAAGCATCTGGTCAGCACCGATGTCATGTCCAAGCTGCTTTCGGGCGAATTCGCCTCCGCCAGCGCGCCCGCCAGGACGTCATTGGCCAGCGACCCGGTTTTGGTCGCGGCCAGCCCGGCCAATTACTGGCGCTTCTATGAGGCGCTCGAGGGCGGGCGGACGGTCATCAACGCGCCCTACTTCGCGGAATTGGCGGAAATACATGATCGCTATATGTCGCAAGCCTGGGCGAACGAAATGTCCATTGCCGACGCCGCCGCCAACATCCAGGCGGATATGGAAGCGGTGATCGCGGATAACAGCTAGTCGAGCTTGCAACGGGCGGGATGGAGCCTTCTCCGTTCCGCCTTTTCAAGCAAAAAGACATTCCCGGTATCTTTTCTCTGGCGGTTCTCTCCTGGCATGGCTTTGGCGGATTTTGCCGGGGTCCGGCTATGGTCGATTCAAAAGGACACAGTCGCAAAGGCAAATGGTCCTGATGGCGCCTCTTCGCG
This sequence comes from Chloroflexota bacterium, assembly GCA_028873975.1. Classification (GTDB taxonomy): domain Bacteria; phylum Chloroflexota; class Anaerolineae; order Aggregatilineales; family Phototrophicaceae; genus UBA6055. Next base: position 59,671 of record JAPPMO010000119.1, on the reverse strand, counting down.
CGGGGCTGCGCTGGAAGAAGTCCAAACCTCTGGTCGTACGCGAAGCCATTGCCGGCTATTTTTTCATCTTGCCGACGCTCTTGAGCTTCCTGGTATTTTTCTTGATCCCGACCATTTCCGGGCTGGGCATGTCCTTCTTCGACTGGGACTTCTTCTCCGAGCCGGAGTATGTCGGCTTCGACAATTTCCTGGAACTTGCAGACGACAAGCTCTTCATAACCACGCTGAAAAACACGGCTCTATTCGCGGTTTCCGCCACAGCGCTGAATGTGGGCTTGGGCATGTTCATCGCGATCGGCATCAACAGCATCAAGTGGGGCTGGCTGAAGGCTTTTCTGCGCACGTCCTATTTCATCCCCTTTGTCATTTCGACGGTGGTGGTGGCATTGCTCTTTGGCTTCCTGCTGCAAGAGAGCACCGGCGTGGTCAATTATTACCTGACTCGGCTGGGCTTCGACAAAGTCCCCTGGCTATCATCGTCCCTCTGGGCTTTCCGCTCGGTCGTCTTGATCGACGTCTGGAAACATGTCGGCTTTTTCACGCTGATCTTCCTGGCGGGCCTGCAAGCCATCCCGCGCGAGCTTTACGAAGCGGCGCTGGTTGATGGCGCCGGACGCCTGGTGCGGCTGAGGCGCATCACGATCCCGCTGCTGACGCCTTCACTCTTCTTTTCGCTGGTGATCGCCTTGATCGGAGCCTTCCAGGTCTTCGAGTCCATGTTCGTTTTGACCAACGGCGGGCCCGGCGACGCCACGCGAACGGTGGTGATGCTCCTCTATCGCGAGGCTTTCGGCAGTTTCAACATGGGTTATGCCGCCAGTATGGCGGTTGTCCTGTTCCTTGTCATCCTGGCTCTGACGATCACGCAAGTGCGGCTGGGCGACCGTTGGGTCTTCTATCGGTAATCGGCGAAGGGTGGCGCGATGACGAATGCAGCGCTGGCAAAGGGCAATCCGCTCTTCCCGGATTTCAACGAAGCCCGGGACAAGCTGAGCCACAATTGGCGAGCCTACCTGGCCAATGTCATACTGGCGCTGCCGCTGGTTTTGGGTTCGCTCATCATGTTTTTGCCGCTGGTCTGGGCGGTGTCCTTCTCCTTCGGGCAGCCGCATGAATTCTTCAAGCTGCCGCCGCCGGTGATACCCAGCGCCTTGCGTCTGGACAATTACGACGTGGTCTTCGAGCGCGTCGACTTCTTGCGCTTCTTCCTCAACAGCGTCATCGTCACAACCTGTGTCACCATCGCGCAGCTCATCAGCTGCAGCATGGCCGGCTATGCCTTCGCCCGCTTGCGCTTCCCCGGCAAACGGATCATATTCATTGGCTTCCTGGCATCGATGATGGTGCCACAGCATGTGACGCTGATCCCGGTCTTCATCATCATCCGGGGCATGGGCTTGTACAACAACCTGGGCGCGCTCATCGTGCCCTACGCGACCAGCGTATTCGGCACCTTTCTGCTCAAACAATTCTTCGAAACCATTCCCGACGAATTGGAAGACGCGGCCAAAATCGATGGCGCCGGCTTCCTGCAAATCTACCGCAGCATCATGCTTCCGCTGGCGGGCCCGCCCCTGGCAACGCTGGCGATTCTCACCTTCAACAGTTCCTGGAACAATTTCTTTTGGCCGCTGATATTTATCAATTCCTCTGACAAAATGACCTTGCCGCTGGGCATGCTTTACCTGCGCGGTCAAGACGGCGTGACCAACAGCGGCGTGCTGATGGCGGCGATTGTACTCAACCTGGTCCCGGTCTTGATTTTCTTTCTGATCTTTCAACGCCGCCTGGTCGAAGGCGTGACGCTGAGCGGGCTAAAGGGGGCTTGATGCGCTTGAGGCAGCGCAGGACTAGCGGCGCAGCGCCTCTCTGGTGATAATTGTCTAGATCAAAGCGTGAACTAAACTATGTGTGACGAAGGAATTGCAAATGAAATACCATGACGAAATCAGAAGTTTCGACGCGGGCGCCACGGCTTTGGCGTTTCCCTTGGGCGGCATTGGCACCGGAAATGTCTCGCTGGGGGCGCGCGGCGAATTGCGCGATTGGGAGATCTTCAATCTGCCGGCGAAAGGCGCCTCGCTTCCCCTGACTTTCTTCGCCATTCGCTGCCGGCAAGCCGGGAAAGAGGCGCAGATCCGCGTGCTCGAGGGTCCGGTCCAGCCGCCTTATGATTTGTCACATGGCTATCACCCCTCCACCAGCCTTGGACTGCCGCGCTTCAAGGGCACGAGCTTCCGCGGGCAATATCCCTTCGCCGCAATCGACTTTGAAGATCCCGACTTGCCGGTCAAGGTGCAGCTGGAGGCATACACGCCGCTGCTGCCCCTCAATCCGGAAGATTCCGGCATCCCTTGCGCGATCATGACTTATACCGTTGCCAACCGCACGGCGGACCCGGTGGAGCTCAGTCTGGTGGCTACGCTGAGCAATCCCGTGGGCAGCAATGAATTCGACCCTTACATGAACAGAGCCTCGCAAGCGCTGGGGCGCGCGGTCAATCGCTTCCGCGATGAAGGCGAGCTACGCGGCTTGGCCATGAGCAACGACCAGATCGCCGATTCCGATCTCAATTTCGGCAGCGTCGCCCTGGTCACCGATCACGATTCCGTGACCATGAAACGGGCCTGGATGCGCGGCCAATGGTGGGACTACTTGCAGGACTTCTGGGATGACTTGCTCGATGACGGGCTGCTCAAGGATCCCCAGGATGACGAAGACGGCGAACGACTCGCCACCGGCTCGCTCGGCTTGGTGGACAGCCTGGCCCCGGGCGAAAGCAAGCAATTCACTTTCATTCTGACCTGGTACTTCCCCAATCGTCCCAATACCTGGGATCTGCGGACTTTGCCCATGCTCAACGTCGATGAAAAAGACGTGGGCGCCGCCCGCAATCATTATGCGACGCGCTTCGCCGACGCCTGGGATGTCGGCCGCTATGTGATCGAGCACCTGCAGCGACTGGAATCGACAAGTCGACAATTTCATGACGCGCTCTTCGAAACCACACTGCCGGCGGTCGTCCTCGACGCCATTTCCGCCAATATCGTGCCCCTGCGCAGCACCACCTGCTTCTGGCTGGAAGACGGGCGCTTCTATGGTTGGGAAGGCTGCAACGACGAATACGGCTGCTGCCCGGGCAATTGCACCCACGTCTGGAGTTATGCCTTCACCATTGCTTATCTGTTCCCGTCGCTGGAGCGCGAGATGCGCCGCATCGAGTTCAATGTGGAAACCGCCGACGACGGCTTCATGCGCTTCCGCTCTTTTGGCACTTTTCACGAGGACTTCGTCTGGGGCGGCAGAACCGATGCCGCAGTCGACGGGCAGATGGGCTCGATCCTGCGCGCCTATCGCGAATGGCAATTGAGCGGCGACAAGGAATTCCTTGCGGAAATCTGGCCCGGCATCAAGCGCGCCATTGGCTTCGCCAGCGGTTATTGGGACAAGGATGGCGACCATGTTCTCGACGCCGTGCAGCATAATACCTATGACATCGAGTTTCACGGTCCCAATCCGCTCTGCGGCATCTATTACCTGGCGGGCCTGCGCGCCGTCGAGGAGATGGCGCTGATCATGGACGAGGCGGATTTGAGCGCGCGCTGCCGCCAAGCGCGGGAAACCGGCAGCGCCAATCTGGATGCGATGCTCTGGAATGGCGGCTACTACGTCCAGAAGGTCGCCGACGTCAACGCGCAAAAGTACCAGCACGGCGAGGGCTGCCTGTCCGACCAATTGCTCGGTCAGCTGCACGCCGAGATCCTGGGATTGGGCAAGCTGCTGCCCGACGCGCGCATTCGCGACGCGCTCAAGTCGATCTACGAGCACAACTTCAAGGACGATTTTAGCGGACACGCCAATTGCCAGCGCGTCTACGCCCTCAATGACGAGGCCGGTTTGCTGCTTTGCACTTGGCCCGAGGGCGGTCGCCCCAGCTTGCCCTTCCCCTACGCCGACGAGGTCTGGACCGGCATCGAATATCAGGTTGCGGCGCACCTCATTTACGAGGGCTGGATTGACGAAGGCATCGAGTTGGTCGCAGCCGTGCGCGAACGGCACGACGGCATCCGGCGCAACCCCTGGAACGAAGTGGAATGCGGCAATCATTATGCCCGCAGCATGTCGAGCTGGGCGCTGCTGCTGGCGCTCACGGGCATGAAAGCTGATATCGCCAAAGGCCTCTTAAATTTTTCGCCTGTCGACGACTTACTCTCCCGGACCGAGTCATTCCGCTCCTTCTGGTCCAACGGTCTGGCTTGGGGCGTCTACTCGCAGTCCTGGGATGCCGAAAGCGAAAGCTGGCAGCCGGCGATCGAAGTGCTGGGCGGCGACCCGGCCAGCCTGCCGCGTAACGGAAAGTAAAGCGAGAGCCATGACGCTGAAATACTACACGCACGGTCGCCGCGACCAGATGAAAGTGGCGCTGACCTTTGACGATGGTCCCAATCCGCCGCGTACCGATCAGGTCATCGAGATATTAGACAGCAGAGGGGCGCGCGGCAGCTTTTTTGTCCTGGGAAAATGGGTGGATCGCTGGCCGCAGGCTGCCGAGCGCATTATCAAGCGCGGGCATGTCATCGGCAACCACAGCTACATGCACCACATCCACGTGGGCGATTTTGACCGCGCCGAAGCCGCGATCGGCAACATCCTCGGGGGCCCGACCCAATTCCTGCGCGCCCATTATTTCAATTTCTTCACCTGCCTTTACTCGCCGGTGGCGATGTCCAAGGACATGAAAATTGTCGACGCCGATGTCAATCCGGCCGACTACGAGAAGACCGATCCCCAAGCCATCATTGAGGCGACGCTCAATGACCCGTCCCTGGCCGGCGGGTCTATCATTGATCTGCATGACAGTACCGAATCGGACGATGACGCTTTGCGGCTGGCGCGCCCCTTGCCGATGATCGAAGCGCTGCCGGCCATCATCGACGGCTTGCAAGCCAGAGGATACCAATTGGTCGGTCTCGATGAGATGGAGTTGGTCGATCCCATTGTGTGGAGGCAGGACGAGCGCGGCAAGTTCGGCTCCCCGGAAGTCCGCGACGCGCTTCGCAATTTAGGCGGCGCGCGCTAATAAGCGCTCGCGCTCTTGTCAGGGGCGGCGGGAAAATCAAATGAAAAGGGGATTGCCAGTTGGCGATCCCCTCGGTTTTTTTCGCTTCGCGCCGGCGCCGCCTATTCCGATGGCAGTTGATACACGCGCACGTAATCCACGATCATCTCTTGCGGGAACTCGGTACTCTCGTCGGGGTAGCCGGGCCAATAACCCCCGACCGCCACATTCATCAGCAAGAAGAAGTCATGGTCATAGACCCATTGTTTGCCATCCAGAGCCTTGACGCTGATGAGATTGACCAGCTCGCCATCGACATACCAGCGGATGACATAGGGATCCCAGTCGATGGCGTAGATATGGAAGCCCTCATCAAATTTTGTATCGGCGCGATAGGCATGCCCCAAATTGCCCGCGCCGCTGTAGCCGGGACCATGCAGCGCGCCATAGACGACGTTTTTCTCGCCGACATTTTCCAGGATGTCAATCTCGCCACTGAGGGGCCAGCCCAGTTCGGGGAAGTTCGCGCCCAGCATCCAGAAGGCGGGCCAGATGCCCTGGCCGTTGGGGATGTCGATCCGCGCCTCGACCCGTCCGTAAGTGAACTCGACCTTGTCCTGCGTGATGCAGCGGGCTGATGTGTACTGGCATTCGCCGTAGTGACAAGTCGAATCCGCCAGCGTTTCTTCGCGGGCGGTGATGACCAGGTTGCCCTCGCCATCATGCGCGGCGTTCTCGACGCGGTCGGTATAATACTCCATTTCGTTGTTGCCCCAGCCGTGCCCGCCAATTTCGCAGGTCCAGTTGTCGGCATTGATCGGGCTCCCGGCTTCCGCGTCGAATTCGTCCGACCAGAGCAAGTTCCATTCGCGGCTGTCCCAGCCGATGCTCTCGTCGATTTCGACTTCCGTCACTGGGCTTTGGGCGCTGGTCCGCACCGTGGTGGGGTCGTCAACTACGACAATCTCGAGCTGATCGAGCCAAGCCGTCTGCGCGCCGACGCCAGCCGGGAAGCCAAAAGCGAAGCCAGAGACGGCATCGAGGTTGAAGCCGTCATCGGGCGCGCCGCCCGGCTGCCAGTCGACCCGCCGCTGGAAGTAGGCGAAAGGGATCGTGAACTGCTGCCAGCCGTCGTAATCGTCCACCAGGTGATAAAAGAAGCGCTCGGCAGTGTCGGCATTGTTGCCGGGCTGGCGATTATCGAAGAGTTCGATTTGAACGATTTGCCCGGTGCTGTTGCCATAGAGCCAGAACTGAAAAGCGTTGTGCCCGGTCCAATCCTGGCTGGACCAGCCTGCCCCATCGGTGAAAGCGTAGGTGAAGCCGCCCCAGGCGCCGATATTGTAGTCGACTCGCAAGACCTGCTCTGGCGCGCTTTGCTCAGGCAGAGCCAGTTCGGTGAAGGGCATCACCTGGGTGACGCCGATGATGGCGTTGGCGGTGCTGTCGCCCCAAGGCACAAAGCCAATCGCCGCGCCGTCGGCTTGGCTGACATAGCGGAGGCCCTCCTCGAAGTCCGCGACTAATACCGGCTCGGCATAGGCAATCGGTTCCAGCAAAGCCTGGTTCAACTCGACCGCCGCCGGCTGCGCGGCTGGAGGCGCTTCCGCCGCTTGTTCCGGCAGTTCGGGCAAGCTGTGGCCGGGCATGAATATCAGCTCGATATCGTCGATAATGGCGAAGGATCCGCCGGTGCCAGCCGGCAAGCCAAAGGCATAACCCGATACCGCATCAAGGTTGAAGCCGTCATCGGGCGCTCCTTCCGGCTGCCAGTCACTGCGGCGTTCAAAATCGGTGAAGGGGAGCTCCAACTGTTTCCAGCCATAGGAGTCGTCCTCGAAGCGCAGAAACCAACGTTCGGCGCTATCGCCATCGCGCTCTGGAGCGCGATTGTCAAAAATTTCGAATTGCACCGCTTGCCCGGTATTGCTGCCCAGGAACCAGAAACTGATGGCGTTGAATTCGCGCCAATTTTGGCTGGTCCAGTTCTCGCCATCGTTGAAGACATGTGTGAAGCCGCCCCAAGCCGCGATATCGTAGTTGACATTGAGAGCCCGCATTTCTTGCCCGTTGCGCTTGGCGTCGGTCAAGCGCAGCTCCACGCTGCCCTCGGTATCGCCCCAAGGCACAAAACCGATATTGTTGCCGAAGCTGTCCTGCGCCAAGAAGAGATCGTCCATTTCGAAATCGTCGACGGCCAAGGGATCAACCCCCAGCGTAACGAGCTCCACGTCATCCAAATAGGCTGTTTGCGCGCCCGTCCCGGCCGGGAAGCCGAAGGCATAACCAGAGACCTTGTCCAAGCCCAAGCCATCATCGGGCGCGCCGCCGGGCTGCCAGTCGGTCCGCCGTTGAAAGCTGCGGAAAGGAATGGTGAAAGCCATCCAGCTCTCGTAGTCATCGGTAATGCGGTAGTACCAGCGTTCGGCAGTATCGGTGTTGAGATTGGGATTGCGATTATCAAAGATTTCTACTTGCACCGTGCCGCCGGTATTGTTGCCATAGAGCCAGAAGCTCAGGGCGTTGTGGCTGGTCCAATCTTGACTCAGCCAGTTTTCGCCCTCAGTGAAGGCATGGGTGAAGCCGCCCCAAGCGCCGATGTCGTAATCAATGGCCAAGACTGTCGAGCTGACATCGGCGCGTTCCATCGTCGCCAGACTAAGCGAGACATTGCCAGCCTGGTCGCCCCAGGGCGCGTGACCGATAGCGTTGTTGTAGCCATCGCGCCCTGCAAAGACCTCGGCTGCTTCAAAGTTGTCAATGACTCGCGCGTCAAGGTCTTGCGCCGACATCGTCCCAAGCGCCGACGCCAGCGCCAAAAACAAAGCCAGGAACAAGTGATTTCGCTTTTTCATCATTTTTCCTCCGTCAACTTTTGGCTTATATGGGCTTCATTTTTAATCAGTCAAACCGTATCCGTATTCCCACAAAGGCTCTTCAGCGCTCGCTTGCAGCGCCGCCAGCGGGATCTGATCCATCGAACGGGGCCAGCTAAATGGCAGTTTGCCAGTGAAGGGATAATCGCCGAAGAGGACATCGGCAATGCCATGGGCCTCGCTGCCGGGCAGCCAGGCAGCGACCAGCGCGTCTATCCAGGGCAGCTGCTCGGTGAGGATGCGCGGGCGACCCGCGATTAGCAGGACAATTAACTTGTCGCAACGTTCGCGGACGCGCCGCAGCAAGGCAATCTCGTCAGGGACGAGGGAAAGATCCGCGCGGTCGCCAAAGCCTTCGGCGTAAGGCTCTTCGTGCAGCGCGACGATCCCGACCGCGGCGCGGGCCTCTGCCGCGAATTGCCCGTCCGCTGAATAGTCGATTGCCGCAGTATCGGCGACAGCCGCGCGAAGGCCCTCCAGAATTGTGGTCCCGCTTGTGGTAGCGCCGGCTTCGCCTTGCCAAGTGATTGACCAACCGCCGCATTGCAGGCCGATATCATCGGCGGCGCGACCGGCGACAAGCAAACGCGGCGCGTCCCTGGACAGCGGCAGCGATTGACGCTCGTTCTTCAGCAGAACCAGCGATTTGCGCAGAGCCTCGCGCGCTACTTGACGATGCGCGGCGCATCCCAGGCTTTCCAGGAGGGGCTTGTCGCCGAAGGGCTGCTCGAACAAGCCGAGGTCCAGCTTGACGCGCAGGATTCGTCTTACCGCGTCGTCAATGCGCTTCAACGCTACGTCGCCCCCCTCCACTGCCTTTTTCAAAGCGGCGATGAAGCGGCGAAAATCGTAGGGGACCATGACCATGTCGATGCCAGCCTGCACCGCCTGGACGACGCACTGTTGATAATCGGGGTCGAGTTGATTGATCGCCATCCAGTCCGTAACGACAAAGCCCTGGAAGCCCAGCTCGCCTTTGAGCAAGTCGCGCAGCAAATAGCGGTGCGCATGCAGTTTCTCTCCGCCCCAACTGCTGTAAGAGGCCATCACAGTCCGCGCGCCGGCGGCGATAGCTGCTTGGTAGGGCGGCAAGTGGGTCGTGCGCAGGCTCGCTTCGTCAATGGGGGCGTCGCCCTGGTCAATCTGCCACTGCCCCGGCGCCAGCTCGACGGCTTGCGGGGCGGCGCTGTCTTGTGGCGGCGCGGTGCTGCCTTGCTGGGGCGCGTCTTCGGCTATGGGACTTTCCCGCCATTGGGCGGCGCCGTCAGCGACATAGTGCTTGGCGCAAGCCAAGACCTGGATAGAGCCGTCGGCGCGGCAATTGCCCAAGCCGCGCGTCAGCGCCGCACCCAGTTCCGCCACCAGTTGGCTGTCTTCGCTATAGCCTTCGTAGGTCCGTCCCCAGCGCAGGTCCTGCGGGACGGATACCGACGGGGCGAAGGTCCAATGCACCGAGGTGGCGAGCAATTCCCGCGCTGTCACCTGTCCGATACGTTCAACCAGGTCGGGGTCGCGGCTGGCGCCCAAGCCGATATTGTGCGGGAAAATCACCGCGCCCTTGACGTTGTTATGCCCGTGCACGGCATCCACGCCATAGAGGAGCGGAATCGCCAGCCGGGTTTCCAACGCGGCTTTTTGGAAAGCGCAGACCATGGCGCGCCAGTTCGCCGGCGTATTCGGCGTCGGGTTGCCTCCGCCGCCGCTCAAGACCGAGCCGATATAGAATTCAGCGACTTGCGCCGGCGTGATGCTGTTGTTTTCCACCATCGTCATCTGACCCAGCTTTTCTTCCAGGGTCATCCGCGATAGCAGATAGTCAACCTTGCGCGCGACTTCCGCGTCCGGCAGTCCTCGTTGTCGGTTGCTTTCCGCTCTTGCTGTCATGTCGCTCCTTCGGGTTTGCGCGTCGCGGGCAATGTTGGCGGGCGCGCGGCACGGGCAGAGTTCTTTGCTATTTGTCGACGCCCGTGATGACGATGCCCTGGATGAAAACGCGCTGCGCCAGGAAGAAAATCGCCAGTGGCAGGATCATCGAGATGATCGCCGCCGCCAGGATCAGCTGCGTTTCTGAACTGTAGAGGCCGTTGAACTCCGTCAAGCCAACCGTGATCGGATTGGCGCCGCGATTGCCCGCCAGGTAGATCAGCGGTCCGAAGAAATCGTTCCAGGCGAAAAAGAAATGGAAGAGCGAGACGGCCGTGAGGGCGGGCACCGCCTGCGGCAAGATGACCGATACAAAGGTGCGGATGCGCCCGGCGCCGTCGATCTGCGCGGCTTCTTCCATTTCTTTGGGGATCGTCAGGAAGTACTGCCGCAGCAAGAAGACGTTATAGGCATTGCCGAACATCTGCGGGATGATCAATGGCAGCCAGGTGCCGCCCCAGCCCAGCACATTGACGAAGAAGGCGTAGGTCGGCACCAGGGTTACGGCCGGCGGCAAGACGATCGTGCCGATCAAAACCATAAAAAGCAGGTTTTTGAAAGGGAAGTTGAAGCGCGCGAAGCCATAGGCGGTGCAGGACGAGGCGATGACCGTGCCAAACATGGTGACGAAGGCGTATACCAGCGTGTTGAAGAGCAGGCGCGCGAAATCGATGGTATTCCAGGCTTGCGGGTAATTGTCCCACTGTACCGAGGGCGCCCAGACCGGCTCCAGCGCGCGCCAATTGCCTTCCCAATCGATTATCCCGGCATCGGGATTGCCCGGATCAACGAATTGGCTGGCGCGTCTGCCTTTTTTGACCAGCGCCCACTCATGTACGCCCGCTTCCGTCGGCACCTGCAAAACATCGTAGTTTTTACCTTCATAATCGAAGGTGATGGCGATGGACGGGAGCAGCGGCGCCGAGGGATCGGCCGATTGCGCTTTGGTCTTCAAAGACGTGACGACGCCATAGAGCAGGGGCATCAGATAAACGCCCAGCAGGACCAAAGCCCCGAGGGTGATGGCAGCCTGCAAGAGCAGATTGCGGCGTCTTCTGGCGATCTCGAATTCTGTGAGGGCGTCGTTCTTTTTCTTCTTCTCAGCCATCTTATCTGCTCTCCCCGGCATAGTAGACCCAGTAGCGGCCCGTCGCGAACAAAAAGATAGTGATGGCGAGACCGATGATGAACATGAACCAGGCCAGCGTGGCGCCGTAACCCATGTTCTGGAAGGTAAAGGCTTGTTTGTAGAAATAGATCATGTAGAAGTTGGTTGTGCCTTCGGGATAGCCACTGCCGAGGTTCAAGACCCAAGGCACGATGAAAAACTGCAGTAGCCCGACGACGCTCAGTACCAGGTTGTAAAAGATGACCGGCGTTACCATAGGGATTGTTACTGACCACAACTGGCGCAGCCAGCCGGCGCCGTCAATCGAGGCCGCTTCATAGAGCTCGGTCGGCACCCCTTGCAAGCTCGCCAGGTTAATCAGAATGGCGTTGCCGATACCCCAAAGGCCGATGAAGGTATAGGCGATATAAATCAGATTGGGGTCGTCCAGCCAGCGCAGGCCGCTGATGCCCACCGCCTGGATGCCGGTGACCTGGATCAACTGGTTGAGCCAGCCGGTCTGCGGGTTCAAGACGCGGGACCAGATCAAGATCGCGGCGATCAGCGGCACCATCGTCGGCGCGTAAAAGAGCGTGCGGAAGATATTCTTGCCGATCAAATGCTGTGAATTGAGCAAGACAGCCAGCAAGAATGCCGATACCATGCCGATCGGCAGCGAAATCAGAGCGAATTTGAAGGTAACAAAAAGCGTCTCCCAGGTGTTGGGGTCGTCGAATAACATGCGCGACCAATTCTGCAAGCCAATAAAGCGCGCTTCATCGGGCGCGGACAGGGTGAAATCGTAGAGAGAAAAAAGCAGGGAGACGACCATCGGAGCGAGGTAGAAAATAGCAAAGCCAATTAACCAGGGGCTGATGAAGAGCAAGCCCCACTTTGCTTCGGCGCGCTGCGCGCCCGTCAGCCGGAAAGCGGCTCGGATGTCCGTCAGCTTTGGCGAACCGCGCGCGGAATCGAGCTCAGAAAACATATCCATAATTCATAGCCTAAATCCAGGGAGGGCGGGTTGAAGCCCGATAGATGCCGTTCCGCGGCATCTATCGAGCGAGAAAATGCGCCTGCCGCTGCCTAGCCGGCCGCGGCGTCAAAGATCGCTTGCAGGTCCGCTTGGAGCGCCTCAAGCGCGGCGTCCACGTCTTCGTCTCCGTTGTTATCGACCAGTTGGCCGTATTCGTTATAGCGCGCGCTGGCTTCCAGGAAGCTGGGCATGCCCTCTTCGTGATTCGGGTTGTCCGGGTGCTGCAAACCAGCCAGGACAACATCCCAATTCAAGTTTGCCCAATCGACATTGGGGTAGGCTTCGCTTTGCGCGGCCACGGTGCGCTCGATGAAGCTGTCTTGCAGGCTCAGGCGCGCTGGCATGCCGCCATAGAGGCTGGTCAGGTCAGCCGCGCGCTCGCCCAGCAGATAAGTCAAGACGCTGAAAGCTGCTTCGGGATTATCGCTGCTGTTCAGCACGCCGAAGGTATCGGCATGCAGCTTGGCAGTGGTGACGCCATTGTGCGACGGGACCGGACCGAAGTCCCAGGCGGCGTCCAGATTGCCAGTGCCCCAGCCCAGGTACCAGAGATGGATGGTGATCATGCCCATATTGCCGGTATCAAACCAGTTGGCGCTGCCGCCGCCCATGATTTCGCTGCCGCCATAGACGCCATTGGGGTAGAAATAGTCGCTCCACATGGCATTGTGATACCAGTGTTCCGCTTCGCGCCAGGCATCGGGAATCACGGCGTTGCCGTCCATGTCGACGAAGTTGGCGGATCCAAAAAGCGTGTCGCGGCCCCGCACATCGGTGAACTGGCTGCCATAGCCGAACTGAACGATATTTTCGGTGTCATATTCGTCCATGGTGGCGTCGTTGCCGTTGACATCGACCGACAGGATCATGGCGACGTCGCGCAGCGTCTCAGTATTCCATTCGCGCTCGACCCCCTCCCAATCGACGTAGGCTTCGCCATAAGCGCTGGGCGGGTAGGGGATGCCCGCTTCATCGAAGAGCTCAACGTTGTACATCAGGAAAGACGGGAATACCGCGAAGGGGATGCCCAACTGGCCTTCGCCTTCCACGCGGTAGAAGTCGATCAGCGCCGGGTCGAAGTCGCTGAGGTCGTAGCCGGCGCTGTCGATCATGGGCGTCAGATCCAGCCAGGCGCCCGGGAAGGAGGCGCGGCCGCGGATGCCCATCGGACCAACGATGTCCGGCGCGTTGCCGGCCGCGATCTGTGTGCTCAAGACGTCATAGGCTTGCGCATTGTCGACGATCTCCAGCACCAGTTCGATCTCGGCCTGCGAGGCGTTGAAATCGGCCACGATTTCTTCCTGCGCGGCGACCAGTGGCGCATCCGTACCAGCGCCCAAACCAACGTACCAGCGGATCTTGACGCGGTCCTGCGCTTGCGCTGCCCCAACCGCCAGCGCCAGCAACAGGCTCAACAGGGTGAACAGGGTGGCTTGCTTGTTACGCATGTCTTTCTCCTTAAAACGCAACTAATTGAATGGGAGCATTAAACGTGAAACCGGTTTCCTGTTTGGGTAAAGGACATCCCGGCGGGCTGCCCGCTCGCGGGACCGCCGTCTGTAACCGGTTTCAAAAACTGACAAAAAGTACCTTCCAAATGCTATCCCCTTTCGACTGGCAATCTTCAATTCAATTGCGCCGCGCCACAACTGGCGCGGACAATCAGCTTAACCGGGTTGACAATGTGCTGCGCCGGGTAGGCTTTGCCGGTCATGATGATCTGCGCCAGTTTTTCGACCGCCATTTGGCCGGTCGTGGCGATCTGCTGCTGCACTGTTGTCAGCGGCGGGTCGGCTTGTATGGCCGGGGGCAGATCGTCATGGCTGACCAGGGCGATATCTTCCGGAACGCGCAAACCAGCTTCGCGCAGGGCGCGCAAGGCTCCCAGCGCCATCGTATCCGAGCCCACAAATACCGCTTCCGGCTGGCGCGGAATCAACTCTTTCATGGCAGCGTAGCCGCTCTCCAGCGAATAATCGCCAAAAGCGAGCAGTTCCTCTTCGATGGCGATGCCGCGCTCCTTCAGCGCCGACCGGTAACCGGCCAGGCGATCGTCGCCAGCGGTATTCTGGTCCGAGGCGATTGTCCCGATCCGCCCGTAGCCCAGGCTTGTGAGGTGCGACGTGGCCAGATAGCCGCCTTTCACATTGTCAGCATCCACATAATTGATGCCTTCCGCTTCGCTGGGCCGTCCGATGAAGACAAAGGGAATGTCGGCTTCTTGAAGCTGGGAGACAAAGGCGTCGCCCTTGTGATCCGCCGTGATGATGAGCCCGTCGAACAATCCCGCGGCGAGGATGCCATTGAGCGTATCTCTGCCCTGCTTTTCGGTGTAAGAGACGAAGAGCGAAAGAATCAAATTGTTGTCGGCAGCGCCGCGGGAGATCGCCTCGGTCAACGCCGGGAAATAAGGATCGCTAAAGACCATCTGCGCGCTGGCGGAGATCACCAAGCCGATGATGCTGGATCGATCGGAAGCCAGCAGGCGGGCGATATTGTTGGGCTGATAGCCGGTTTCGCTGATGACCTTTTGCACTTTCTCGCGGACTTCGGGCCGCACGTGGGGGTATTCGTTCAACACGCGAGAGACGGTCGCCTTGGAGACATTCGCCAATTCCGCGATATGCCGAATGGTGAGCTTGTTGCTCATGCGTTGTACTCTCATTGAAACCGGTTTCAACAATCGTATAACAGCTTCTGCAAATTGTCAAATACAGATTAGAAGATAGCTGTAAACTTACTTTATGTGAATTGAGTTTCGCTCTGCGCTACTGTAGCCGCTCGGCGGCAGCGAAAAGGTCACAGGAATGTCCCGCTCACGCAAAATTGCAAGCCGCCTCGTCGCTTGAGCGACGCGGTTTACATAAGCAGGAGCATTATGGAACAAATCCATAGATCAGGATTCTATGGCTGAAATGATTTTACCTGTAACGGGTAACACCGGGCTCGATTCAACGAACTGCTTACACTTCAATTCTTGAATCAAATTGTCAAATCTATCACCTTGGGATCTGATTACAATGCATTCATCAAGTCCAAGAACCTCCGAATCCGATATGCTCTGCTGGACTCGATTTCCTTCACCAGCGCTTAGAGTTATTAGGTAACTGCTAGCTCCGCGATATACTTGTTTTAGTGCCGAACCTTCTAGGTCTGCCTGTTTCCAACGCTCGCGAAGTGAAACCTTGCAGGACAAGACAACCGGCCGTTTTGAATGATAGAGCAGAATATCGTAGATAACATGCGGGATATTCGCTACTTTCGCCTGATAATAGATTGGATGGATTCCGGAATCATAAAGAGCCTTCAACACGAGCCCTTCCAGCACTCTACCATTCTTGCCACGTTGTCTCGCTGCCGAAGTATCATATTCGCTGCAATAGCAGTCGTAGCCTTTGCAGACAAACTCAGAACCTCTAGTACCTTGTGGAATGTGGTGGAGAGTCTCTTCAAATTCGGACGGCAGTCCTAGTTTGTCAAACGTATTCCGCATTCGTTGAGAATCCTCTCGCGGCTCAGTTTGCAGTCTTCTGCCGAGATCTCTATACCGATTGAACGCCGTCCGTTCTCAATTGCTTCGACCATCGTCGTACCAGACCCGCTGAAAGGGTCCAATACCGTATCTTCAAGAAATGAAAACAACTGGATGCAGCGCTTAGGCAATTCACGTGGAAATGGCGCCACATGTTGCATGAACTTACGACGACTTTCTCCAGGAAATGTCCAAATCCCTAGCACCCATTCTTTAAAGTCTTCTCCTCTAATCGTTGATGTACCAACACTTCCCCGTCGCCAATCATCTTTGTACAAAACTATTATGGTTTCAACCGGAGCTATTACGTGCGGAGCGCTGGCAGATTTCCAACTTCCCCATGCAGTTCGACGAGAGATATTGCCTTCATTCCAAACAATGGTCGCATGGTATTTCCATCCGACTTCCATTGCTACGCGTGTTACATCTGCGCTAAGCGGAGCCTTCCCGAGTTTGTTTTTGTCCAAAGAGACGTTGACACATAATCGACCCTTTGACTTTGACCAATAGTAGCAATTTCCCAACCATTCCCTTGTAAAACGTAAATACTCATCATAATGTATCGAGTCATCTGTATCGTTATACTCCAGTCCTACGTTGTAAGGTGGCGACGTGACGATCAGATCGACGGTTTCTGCACCGAGAATCGAACGGTCCAGGGTGTCTCCGTTTATCAGTTGATGCGACGATTCGTCTAACCCAAGAAGTGAAAGGCTAGGTTGATACATTGTTGCATTCCTTTAAGAGACGTCACCAAGTTCCACTATGATAAATTGCAGCGCAACCCGGATCTTGCGAAGTGATTGTAACTATCTTGTAACTTATATTGCAGCATAAGTGCTACATATAGAAAGGATACTCGAAATGACTCTCAAATCCAACTGATGTTGTGATAAGGAGTCGGCAAAATAGATAGACCGCACTATACCAAATGCGCTTTATCAAATAATTGATAACTCTGACGATTCAGTCGCCGTCGATTTCAAGCGCGGGAAAGAGCTAA
Organism: Chloroflexota bacterium; assembly: GCA_028873975.1. GTDB lineage: Bacteria > Chloroflexota > Anaerolineae > Aggregatilineales > Phototrophicaceae > UBA6055. The sequence continues at coordinate 43,134 of JAPPMO010000119.1, read as the reverse complement.
TTCGTCCATTGCAAAAAACGAAGGCGGCTGGCAACAAACGGAGCGCGGCGGAATGTGTTCAAGTTCGCTCATGGCATTCCTTCAATCTAAACAAACAGCGGCTCCATACCGCCTTCCTCGACCAGCTCCCGCATGACGTGATCCGGCGGACGCGCTACGAAGCGATGCGCCGCGTCCAGCACCATTGGCAGCAGCGTGATATCGCCGGCGGTATTGAGGAAGACATCTTCGTTGCCCAGGACCCAGTGCACGGCTTTGTCGATGCTGGCTTGGTCGGTCAGCGGCTCGTACCAGGTGGCATGGCTGCGCCCCTCGCCCGGATAAGGACGCCGCGTGATGGACTTGATTGTCTGCACGGCGCGCTTCTCCGCCCGGCATATCCGCAGGACTTCTTCAAAAGCGGCGCGATAGGTCGGGTTCTGCATCATGGGATAGTTGTAGGGCAGCAGTACCGAATCAAAGTCGAAGTGGCCGATGCTTTTCAGGTGCATGCCGGCGATGGCGACATCGTGGCCGGTCACGCCGATATACTTCACGAGACCCTGCTCGCGCGCTTCCAGCAGATACTTCAGCGCGCCGTCCGGCCCCATTGCCACTTTCCATTCTTCCTCGCCAACGAGATAGTGCAACTGGATCAGATCAACCTCGTCGACGCGCAGCCGCTTTAATGAACGCTCAAACTGGGCTTTCGCTTTGTCATAGGTACGCTCGCCCGTTTTAGTGGCCAGGAAAAAATCGCCGCGGTATTTCTCCATCCAGGGGCCCAGCCGCTCTTCCGAGCCGCCATAACTCGCGGCCGTGTCGATGTGGTTGACGCCATTGTCGATCAGCAGTTGCATGGTGCGGTCGGCTTCGTCCTGCGTGACATCGCTGAAAGCCGCCGCGCCGAAAAGCAAGCGGGTGCTGAGATGCCCGCTTCGTCCAAATTCTTTCTTTGGGATGGCCATGAGTCCTCCTTGTCGCTTGAACCTGCGCCCTCATTATAACGCAATCGGCGCGCTAAGCGATTGCATATAAATAGCTTTTGCCGCCGCGCCTTGTACTTCGCGCCGTATCTGCGTGTGGCGGGCGCTGTCTAGCCGAACAGTTCTTGAAAGCGCCCAATAGAAGCGCGGAATCCGTCTTCAAATGCGCCCTCCAGCGGACGATACACCGATTCCAGCGAGATGGCGCCCTCATAGCCATCTTCACGCAGCGCGGCCGCGATCCGCGGCAAATATGGACCCATTTGCCCCTGCCCCAACTGCTTGCAGGCGACGGTCGCTTTGGCGATTGCTGCCACAACATCTTTGATATGAATGTGACCAAGGTAGCCGCCGCGCAGCGCATCATAGCCATCGGGAAAGGGAACCTCGGCGCAATAAAGGCTGTTTGCCGGATCCCACAGCGCCTTCAGATGGCGAGAACCTAACTCGTCAATCAGCTTGCGCGCCAGAAAGGCCGATGTGATCATGGCATTGTTGCCGGTTTCCACAACCAGCGTGATGTCGCGATCCTCGGCGATTTGAAGCGCCGGCGCCACCAAGTCGCGCAGATTCTGCCAGGCGCCCGTCGCCACAATCCATTCCTCGGCGCCCTGGCTGCCAAACAAGATCATCTCTTTGCGGAAAGCCATGATCCGCACCCGCGGGCAATCCAGCGCCTGCGCCATATCAATGCAACGTTCCAGCGCCGATAGCTGCGCTTGATAGTCCGCCGATTCCCTGTTCGTGCCGCCGACAGACATGCCGCCGAAGATATGCCGGGAAATGCAGGAGACCGAGACGCCATGCGCCGTGACCAATTGCTGCACGCGGTTCAGCTGTCGGTCATCAAGATCGCCGACTTCCTTGTCCCACAGGTATTGCAGCTCGGCATGCCCCAAGCCAAATTCGTTCATCACGCTCAGCGCATGTTCGAATTCGCGGCTGATCCCGTCCGTGATCACGCCTAATTTCGCCATTCTGACCTCAGGTCATCCTAACACACGCGCGGGACGCGACTAACCGCCCCCGCGCCAATCGTTTTCCCTATTCACCAATGAACTTCAGTCCCCGAGATCTGCTCCAACAACTTGACGATTGACCAGTTGTCCCCCTGGGGGTAGAGCGAGATGCCGGCTTGAAACAACTCGTAGGCTGTGCTGGTGGCGAAGAGACTCACGCCGTTTTCCCGCGCCAGCGCGAGACTGATGCCCAGGTCCTTGTACATGGTGCCGATGTGGCTGCCCGTATCTTCGAATTGCCGGTCCATGATCAGCTTGGCGCAGTTTTTGAAGAAGGGCGTATTGCCGACGTGGGTGCTGCCGAAAACTTCGTAGAGCGTTTCGCCCTTAATGCCGGCTTTAGCCCCCATCGCCAGCGATTCGAAGATGCCGACAAAGGTCACGCCAATCAGAGCTTGCAGGGACGCTTTGACAGTCTGCCCCATGCCGGGCGACGCGCCTACATGGAAGATTTGCTCGCCGACCGCATTCAGCACATCCTGATTGACCGCGAAGACCTCGTCAGCCGCCGCGACCATCATCGTCAGCGTACCCGCATCCGCGCCGAACTTGCCGCCGCTGACCGGGCTATCGATCAAGTTGAGCCCGCAGCCCGCAATCGCCTTTTCGACGGCGCGCATTTCCGCAGGCGCGATGGTGGCAGTGACGATGATGGTGGCGCCCTCGGCCAGCAGGTCCTTCAAGCCATTTACGACATCCAGCACCTGAGCGCCGCTCATGACCATGACAAAGACGACATTCGTCCCCGCTAGATCCACCAGGTTCCCGGCAGGCTTGCCGACCATCTCCGCGAACAAGTCCCGCCGGTCGGGACGCAGATCATAGCCGATCACTGGAAAGCCAGCTTGGAGCAGATTCTTGGCCATGCCAATACCCATATTGCCCAAGCCGACTACTGCTGTAGTTTTCATTATTTTCTTCCTTGTATTATCTGAGGCGGCTCGCTGAGCCGCCCCGAGTCTTTTCTATACAGTTTCTATAATTCCAGAGCTCCTGTACGACAACCGCGCAAGCGCCTCTCAAGACCCGGCCAGGAATTTGACACCCTGCAACACGCCCTGTTTCTGATCGTATTCCGTGTCATCGTAGAAGTGGTCTTCCAGTTCGATGCTGACGCAGCCGTCGTAATTGTTGTCCTTCAAGATACTCAGGATGATCTTCCAGTCGGAGACGCCGTGCCCGGGTATAGTATAGCGCCAGTTCATGCCGCCGTATTTGTAGGGCAAGCCAAATGTCGCTTCTTGCAGGTTGCCGTATTGATAGAGATTCTCGTCGATGATCATGCAGTCCTTGCCGTGCACATGGAAGACGTGACCCACAAATTCCTTGAGAAAGCGAATCGGGTCGATGCCCATGCGCGCCAAGTGCGAGGGATCGTAGTTGACGCCCATATTGGGCGAACCGACCTGTTCGATAAAGGCGCGGTAGGTCTCCGGCGTACAAACCAGCGACCCGGGACCGGGCCAGCCCTCGATCACCAGGTAGGCTTCATGCGCTTCGAAGGTCGGCTTCAGCGCGCTGTAGCTTTCGACCATGTAGCCGAAGTTCTCGGCGCGATTGCGGGCCGGGTCTTCCGGGATCATGCAGATGAAAAAAGTCTTGGCGCCGGCGGCGGCGCAATCCTTGATGTATGCGGCATTGCGCGCCACGGCCTCTGCCCGCGCCCCGGCATCGGGGGACATCATCTCGCCCCAGACGGTCAGATCGGCGCTGCCGACGCGCAGACCGGCATCAACCACCGCTTGTGTACAAACATCGGCATCGCGCCCGAGGTCGATGACTTCCAGATCGTTCGCGAGCGCCCAGGCGATCATGCCGTCCAGGTCTTGCTCCCAAGCGAAGTTGCGCCGCCGCCAGCCGAGCGGGAAATTGCCAGTTGTTGTCTTCATAGATTGCTCTCCTTACATTGCTTGCGATAATTCGTTCTATCGGTAAAGGCAAATCGCTAGTCGGATGCCAGCGTCCGCGCCAGCTGCCCGTCCTTGCTCGCCGATTCAACAATGGCGTCCCAAAGCTTGGCCATGCGCAAACCGACCTCCGGCGGACAGGGATTCTCGATCTCGCCGGCGCGCACCTGGGTGAATTGCTCCCAAGCGCCGCGCATCTTTGGCAAATCCGCCGGCACATAGCCGCTATCGCCGGCGCGGCGGATCAAAAGTCGTTCGCCATAGATGCCTGTGCGGATGACTCCGCGGCTCAGCACGACGAAAATCTCTGAATCCAGACTGGGAATCGAATCGCCGCAGCCGTTGATCGTGACCAAGGCGCCCGATTCCAGCCGCGCCATCACCACGCCGTCGATGTCTACCGGAGTACCGCGGTTGTCCGTCCAGGCGGCGACGGCGGCAAAGTCCTCGCCGACCAGGGTGCAAAGCGTATTGAGCATGTGTGCGCCCGTGTCGAACATAAACCCGCCGCCGGCGACTTCCGGTATTTGACGCCAGGTGCCCACCGTCGCTTCTTTCCAGCCCTGCCAGACCATACCGGTCACGTTCAGCAGCTCGCCCAGTTCGCCCGACTGAATCAAGCGCGCGGCTTCGCGGATCTGTGGCGACAAGCCGCCTTGAAAAGCCACAACAAGGAGCTTGCCGGTACGGTCGCGCGTTTCCATCAGGCTGATGGCTTCGCGCGCGTTCATCACCATAGGCTTTTCCAGCAGCACGTCCAAGCCGGCTTCCATACACATCTTGGCTTGATCGTGGTGCAAATTGTGCGGCGTGACGATGAAGGCCGCGTCCAGCGCGGCGGCATAGCGATCGAGCATGGCGGCCAGATCGGGCTCGTTGGGCGGCGGCGGCGCGCCCAGCTCCGCAAGCAGTTCTACTGCATCTTCATAATTATTGGACGATGGCTCGCAAATGACGCGCAGGTCGGCGCCGGTTTCCATCATCAGGGGCAAGTGGCGGCGCGCCATCCCGCCCGCCCCGATCAAAGCGGTTCTCGTCTTCATCATTTCTCTCGTAAAACGGTCTCAAAATAAACAATTCGGGAGATTGTATCAAGCCAGTTTCGATACCGCTATTCTTTGCTCGGCAAAACCCGGGCAATCGCTGAACTTCACCAAGACTGCTTGGATATTCAACGCGAGAGTAGAAAGCCAACCTCTTGACATATTACTGCAACACCATATATCTTGTATCTACAATGGAGATACAGGAATCCGAATAAGGACAATTGCCAATTGCGCATTGTCCCGGTCAAAGAGCCGCACTATACGCTCGAGGAACTGGTCGCGCAAATCACGCCCGAGAATCGACACGGTGAAATCGACATCGGCTCTGCCGTCGGCAAGGAGATCTGGTAGATCGAGAAATGCGCGACAGAACATGCTATTGCGAAATACATCAAGCGCATGCTAGTCTGTATCGACAATGTAGGAACTGTAGGAGGCAGAGATGCTGACCAAAGTTCAAAAATGGGGAAACAGCCGCGCTGTAAGAATCCCAAAGGCTATTGCGGAGGAAGCGGGCTTAGACTTTGACTGCGCCGTCGACATAAAGTGTGTAGACGGAGAAATTCGTATCAAGCGCGCTCGGAAAAGAAAGCGCTACGATCTTGATGAGCTGCTGGCGAGCGTGCCCGACGATTTTGAACCGCAAGAATGGGACACTGGACCACCTGTTGGCAATGAGGTCTGGTGGTGACATATGTTCCAATCACTACTCCATCCAAGTCGCTCTTCAGAGGTAGAAAGATTCTAAGATTGAAACATAACTTCGAGATTGCGAGTTCATCAAGATTGATTGGATATTCAACGCGAGAATAGAAAGCCAACCTCTTGACATATTACCGCATCACCATATATCTTGTATCTACAATGGAGATACAGGAATCTAAACAATGTTAGCCACTATCTCAAAATGGGGAAATAGTCGCGCGCTGCGAATTCCAAAGCAGTTGGCTTTGGATTTGGGTCTCGACTTCGGCAGCAAGGTTGAGCTTGTCCTCGACGAAGGGCAATTGCGCATTGTCCCGGTCAATGAGCCGCACTATACGCTCGAGGAACTGGTCGCGCAAATCACGCCCGAGAATCGACACGGCGAAATCGACATAGGACCTGCCGTCGGCAAAGAGGTCTGGTGGTGACATATATCCCCGACCGTGGCGACATCATTTGGATAAATTTCGATCCGCAAATGGGGCATGAGCAAGCCGGGCACCGCCCTGCGCTAGTAGTTTCGCGGCGGGTCTACAACCGCGCCTCCGAGTTGTTGATCTGTTTTCCAATTCGAAGTCGCCAGAAGGGTTATGGCTTTGAAGTACCGCTGCCCAGGAACTTTAAAGTTAAGGGGGTGGTGCTCGCCGATCAGATTAAGAGCATGGACTGGCGCCTCCGCGAGGCGCGATTTTTTGCCAGAGTGCCGGACGCTGTGCTCGCTGAGACTTTAGGCAAAGTTAAGTCTCTTTTCAAGTAATCCAGTATTACCCCTTCATTTGCGCAGCCCGTCGCTTTAATGTATTCTCCCCCACAATAAACAGACACATTGATGACTTGGTCCGCAGCCGCGGCCAGTCAATCCCGTGCCAGCTCGAAGGAGACAAACATGTTCGAATGGGCATACGAAGAATTGCCGCAACCGACAACAAATCTGGACAGCCTGAAATCCAATATCGACGAATTCGGCTACTGCCTGGTGGCGGACGCGATTTCGCCGGATCAACTGGCACGCGCCAAACAGCGGCTGCTGGAGCAAGCGCAGGCGGAGCTGGAAAGCGGCCAGGCATTTGAGGACGGCGGCGCCAAGCAGCAATGGGGCGCCTTCACCGACGAAGAGGGCAATGTCAGGCGTGACGCTTTCTCGGCGAAAGCCGGCGGCGTCAACCAGCGCGTCTGGATGCTGATTAACAAGGGCAGGGTCTGGCGAGACATGCTGTCGCAGCCGACCGTGCGGTCAGTAGTCGGGCATGTGCTGGGTAAGGATTATCTGCTTTCCAGCTATGGCGCCAATATCGCCAAACCGGGCGGCATCGCCATGAACCTGCACACCGATCAATGGTGGATGCCGGAGCCGATCCACCGTCGACCGAATCCGGTGCCGGCCGGCTCCTTGACCCGCGAACTCTCTAATCGCGTCGATGATCACCCGGCCATGATCGCCCCGCCGGTGGTGGTCAATGTGATGTGGATGCTCAACGACTTCACGGAAGCAATCGGCGCGACGCGCATCGTGCCGCGCAGCCATCTTTACGGCCGCCGCCCCGATGCCGAGCGCGACAAGGACGTCGTCAGCATCCCGGCCGAAGGCGTCGCCGGCAGCGCCATGCTCTTCGACGGGCGCATCTGGCATGGCACCGGCGCCAACGTCAGTGACGGGCAGCGGCTTGGCGTCCTGACCACGTTTGTCGCGCCGCAATTCCGCACGCAGGTCAACTTCACCATGGCGACCGCGCCCGAGGTGGTGGCGGAAGCGGACGAGGATCTGCTGGCGCTGCTGGGCTTCAAGATCTGGAACGCCTATGGGCGCATCGAGAGTCCGGTGGCGGGTTATATCAAACAGGGCGAGCGGTCGCTGGGGGAGTTGCGGCCGCAAAATCACTGAAAATGCGGTAGTGTATCGAACTCGGTTGAAATTCAAATGAGCCAAATCCAACTTCACCACAAAGGCGCAAGAGCACAAAGAAAATGGCATATTTCGCAGACAATTCTCGGCGCTCTCGCTTTTCTCGCTGGCCTCGGTGGTAAAGCTTTTTGTGTTTCAATCGAAAAGGATACACTTCCGAAAATGCGGGTTTTACACTATAACTTGGCCATCCAGCTTTTTGAAAAGATAGAGGTTTAAGGGAGTAAATCGCGTGAAGAAACTGTTGACGGCCCTAATGCTTTTGCTCTTGGCAGCGCCTGCGGGCTTTGCGCAAGATGACAAGCCAAGTGTCTTCCTCTTATCGTTCAACGATTTTGGCGTGACGAGCATCTTTTCGGTGGCGATGGTTGATGCCTTGCAGGCTTACGGCTATATTGAGCCCACTGACCGAGAAGCAATGGACCAGGACGAGGGGCCGGGCAGCCTTGTCATCGAGGCGCCCGAGGCTTCCAAGCTTGAATTGCATCGTCACTTTGTCGATTTCCAACTCGATCAGATTCGCGGCATGGTAGCCGCTGCTTTGGACAACGATCCGGATGTGCTGGTGACGCTTTCCGCGCCCGTGACGCTGGCAGCTGTGCACGCCACCCTGGATTTGCCGGACCCGCCCGCTATCTTCTTCGCCGACGTGCAGAATCTTTTTGACACCGGCATTGCCGATGCCAGCTGCATCAAGCCGGCGCATGTCACGGGTGTCGAGTCCGCTACTTACTATGGAGAAATCCTGGATTTGCTACTCCTGCAATATCCCGACTTGAAATCGATCGGGACGCTCCACGATTCCGGCGACGCTTCCGGCATACATGGCGCGAGCCAAATCACCGAACTAGGCGAAGCGCAAGGCATTACCGTCATCCAGACCGCCATCAATTCCTTGGCGGATTTGCCATTAGCGATGGACGCGCTCGTCAGCAAAGATGTGGAAGCCGTCTTGCTGCCCTTGGACAACACGCTCTCGGCCGGCTTGCCTATCATCGCTACGATCGCCAACGACGCCGGCATTCCCATCTTTAGCACCGGTGTGGATGGGTCCTGGTTTGGCGCGATCGTTGGCGCGGGTTCCCTAGAATACTATGCCTTGGGCGAGCAAATCGGCGCTATGGTGGCGGCTTATCTGAACGGTGAATTGAATCCCGCGACCACCGGCATCGCTCAGCAATCGGCTTACAGTTTGGGCGTATTCGTGAATATGATCACGGCGGACATGCTGGAGCTGGATATTTCGCCGGCCTTGCAAGAGCGGGCGGACGCCAGCATCTCCCTGGTCGAGGATGAACCCTTTCTTATGCCCACGTCGGAATTGGGCATGTCCACATTGCGACAAGCCCGGTTCGGCCCGACGATGTCGCTGGAAGAGCGAGAAGCGCGCGACCGCGCTTTCTTGGCGAGACTGACTTGTACGCCCGAGCGCATCGCCGAGCAGCAAGCCGAATTGGACGCGATGGAAGGATAGGCAAAAAGGCGGAGAGCTGAGTCGCATGGCGCAAACAATCGACAAACTCGAACAAATCCACATCGGCAAGCAGGGCGCCGCGCCCATCGCCGCGCCGGGCTGGACCGGCAAACCTGCCGACAGAGTCAAACTGGTCGACTGCGACGTCCACCACAACTTCCGCGAGCCGGAAGAACTGTTGCCCTACCTGCCCAAGTTCTATCAGGAGCACCTGCTGGATCAGGGGCTGCACCTGCCGGGCAGCGGTTACGCCAACACGCCTTTCCGCCGGACGCGCCCCGACATCAAAGCGCCCGAGCTCAAAGAGCGAGACTTCAACTTCTCGCTGGCGTTCACGCAGAAAGAATTGCTCGACCGCTGGAATATCGACTTCGCCCTGTTGACGGGACCGCCCGTCTTCTACGGTTACGCCGGCTTGCCCGATCCGGATTGGGCGGCGGCGCTGTGCGCGGCTTTCAACGACTGGACAATCGAGCACTGGCTGGACAAAGACCCGCGCGTGGTCAATGCCATCCTGGTGGCGCCCAATGATCCGGCGCTGGCGGTCAAGGAGATCCACCGTCTGGCGGATCGCAAAGACACGGTCGCTGTCATGGTACCCATGCAGAGCCCGCATCTCTTTGGCAAGCGCGTGTATCATCCCATTTGGGAAGCCTGCGCCGAGCGCGACCTGCCGGTGATTTCCCATATCGGCGGCGGCAGCCCGGGCGCAACGCCGACGCCGACCGGATTCCCAACTTATTACATGGAATCGCGCATGACCCGCCCCAGCGTCGCCAGCGCGCAAGCCGCCTCGCTGATCGCTGAGGGCGTCTTCGAGAAGTTCCCCAATTTCAAAGTCGCGCTGATCGAGGTGCAGCAGATGTGGGCTGTGCCGCTGATGTGGCACATGGATGCCGATTGGAAAGCCATTGGCGATCAGACGCCCTGGCTCAAGCGCCTGCCCAGCGAATATTTCCGCGATCACATCCGCATCGGCAGCCAACCGATGCACGAGCCGCCCAAGACCGAGCAGATCTACCAGATGCTGGAAATGCTGCACGCGGACGAGACCCTGATCTTTTGCAGTGATTTCCCGCACTTCGACTGGAACGACCCGGTGACCGTCTTGCCCAGGCTGGACGAGCGCAGTCACCGGCGCGTCTTCGCCGAGAACGCCCTGGATTTTCTGCGCATCAGCGACGACATGATCGAGGCGGTACTGGCGTGACCGGCATCGTGGTCGGCAAAGTCGCGGATATCCCGGAAGGCGGGCGGCTGATCATCGTACCATTTCGCGGTCGCGCCGGCATCGGCATTTTCAATGTCAAGGGCGTCTTCTACGCCCTGCGCAATATCTGCCCGCATAAACGCGGGCCGCTCTGCACCGGCGAAGTTGCGGGCCGCAGCAGCATATACGCCCCGCCATCGGCAACAGAGGGCTTCGTCGATTACGAGCGCGAAGGCGAGATCATCCGCTGTCCCTGGCACGCCTGGCAATTCGACATCGCCACCGGGCAGTGCCTGGTCGATCCTGATATGCGCGTCAAAACTTACCCCATCATCGTCGAGGGCGAGGATCTCATCGTCGATGTTGATGTGAGCGACTTCATAGCGGAAGAATAGCCGCCATGTCCGATTCAGTTCGCCTTGCCGTCATCAGCTTCGCGCATGGCCATGCGCGCAGCTATTGCCGCGCCATCGCCGATTTTGACGACGCCGACGTGGTTGCCGCCTGGGACGACGACCAGGAGCGCGGCCAGACATACGCCGCCGAGTTTGGTCTGGACTGGGCGCCCGATCTCGATCAACTTTTGGCGCGCCAGGACATCGACGCCGTTTTCGTGGCCAGCCCGACCAACAGACACGCTGAACACGTCATCGCCGCCGCGGAGGCCGGTAAGCACGTCTTGCTGCAAAAGCCGATGGCGCTCACGCTGGAAGACTGCGATGCCATCATTGAGGCTATCAACCGCAGCGGCGCCAAGTTCAGCATGTGCTACCAAATGCGCTGCGATCCGATCAACCAGAAGATGAAGGCGCTGATCGACGAAGGCGCGGTGGGCAATGTGGCAGTGATCAGACGGCGTCACGCCATCCCCGCCCTGCTCAACAAATCCTGGGCCGTCCCCGGCAACTGGCACATTGATCCCGCGCAGAACATGGGCATGTTCATGGACGACGCCTCGCACGCTGCCGACTGGTTTTACTGGATGCTGGGGCGTCCCGTCAGCGTGACGGCCGAGATCGACAATATCGTCACCGATGTCGCGCCCGATGACAACGGTGTCGCTATTTACCGCTTCGGCAAAGGCGAAATCGGCATCCTCTTCAACAGCTCGACCCAATTAGCCGCCGAAGCCACCACCGAGATCTATGGCGATGCGGGGACCATCCACCAGAATTACGGCGACGCTCCCTCAACGCGGGTCCCGCCGGAAGGCAGTCCGCTGAAGATATTCCGCGCCGGCGCCGAAGACTGGGAGAAATTCGACTTCTCCTTCGTGCCGCACGGCTCCCGGATTCATGCTGTGGCGCGTCCGGTCGTCGACTTCGTCAAGGGCGATGGCCCGCCGCTGGCCACTGCCGAGGACGGCAAGGTCTGCATCGAGATGGTCCTGGGCGCCTATCAGTCGGCGCGCGAGGGACGGCGTATTCACTTTTAGCGGAAAATCGCGCCTCGGGCGCATGTTTGTTTTGAAGCGACGCTCTGTGCCCGCTACCGGGCGCATTTCAATGTTTTGGCGGGGCAATCGCAGCAAATTTTTTCAACACAGAGAGCGCAGAGCGCACAGAGTTACTTGGTGTTCAGACGACATTTCTTCTAAAATCCGAGACTAAGCATAAGAAAGAGTTATAAGCGAAACGTGATTTTTCACTCGAAAACACAGTTGAAATAAGACATTTTATGTTTTTCTCTGTGCCCTCTGCGTTCTCTGTGGTTAATATTCAGTTTAGATTCCTATCATTTCAGCCGCTATCATTTTGATGCAATTGCCCTGCCTCCGCTACCCGTGTCTTTGCAGCTTGCCATGCTTTCAGTTATACTTTCCATGCTCGAAAACTTTCGTATTGTTTGACTTGAAGGAGCAACGAACATGAATCGCTTCAAACATGTGTTATTACTTTTCACTTTGCTTGCGCTCATTCTGTCGGTCTTCGGCACCGCGCTGGCTGAGGACAAAATACTCGTGATCGGCTGGTCGGAGAACACGGACGCCTACGATCCCGCCAACGGATTCACCCATTCGACCCACATCGTCAATCACGCCACGTACAGCCAGTTGGTCACATTCCCGGACGAAGACGCCAGCCAGATCTTGCCGCAACTGGCCGAAAGCTGGGAAATATCCGCAGACGGTACGGTCTATACATTCTCGCTGCGGCAGGACGCCACCTTTGCCAACGGCGACGATATCACCGCCGATGATGTTGTCTTCTCGATCCAGCGGCTGCAAAACTACAACGGCAATCCGTCCTTCCTGGCCGATGGCATTGATTCCGTAGAAGCGATAGATGACGACACCGTCGCCTTTACCTTGCCCGCCGCTCGTCCGTCCTTCTTGTCCGAGATCACCAGCGCGGTCTTCAGCGTCACCAACGCCGATGCGGTGATGGCAAATGGCGGCACCGATGCGATGGACGCGGCCGAGACAGATACCGCCGGCGCCTATCTGGACAGCACGTCGGCCGGTTCCGGTCCCTATGTTCTGGAAAACTGGGAGCCGCAGAATCGCACCGAACTGGTCCGCAACGAGAATTACTGGGGTGATCAACCCTACTTTGACCGCGTGATCTTCATCCACATGCCGGAAGGCGCCACGCAAAAAGCGGCGCTGGAAGCGGGTGATATCGATCTGGCATTTGACCTCAGCCCCGATCAAGTCGCCGGACTGGAGGGCAATGAAGCGATCGAGATCTATCGCGGACCCAGCACCCTGACCCACTTCGTGATCATGAACACCGAAGAAGAAAAGAGCGGTCCCTTCGCCAACCCGACCGTTCAACTTGCCGTGCGTTACGCGCTGGACTACGAAGGTTACAAGACGCTTTGGGGTGGCGTGACGCCCGGCACCAACATGTGGGTTGGCTTCTTCTCCGCCTTTGGCGAAGACCGCGCTTTCTCGCGCGATTTGGACAAAGCGCGGGAATTGCTGGCGGAAGCCGGTTACGCCGACGGGCTTGAAATGGAGCTTGAGTACCCCGACATGGTCTATGGCGGCGTCAGCTTCAACACCAACGCCCAGAAGATCCAGGCTGACCTGGCGGAAGTCGGCATCAACGTGACGCTTTTGCCTGGCGAAATTCAAGTCGCGCTTGAGCGCTACCGCAGCGGCGAGCATGGCGTCGGCTATTGGCTCTGGGGTCCCGATATCCTTGACCCGCTGGATTTCCTCAGCTTCATGCCGCCCGGCAAAGTCGCGACCGAACGCAATAACTGGCAACTGGATAGTTTGCCGCAAGACATCCAGGACATGATCGCGGCAGCCAAGGTCGCCAGCGAACCGGACGAGCGCATGGCGCTCTTCACCGCGCTGCAGGAATACACCCAGCAGAACGGTCCCTTCGCGCCGTTTAACGTACCCGAAGTGGCGACTGCCTATCGGTCCAATCTTCAGGGTTATATCTGGCATCCGCACTGGCTTCTGGATGTTGCTATCTTAAGCAGAGCGGAGTAGCGTCGCATCCCCATTGCTACAGCAAGCTGTTTGGGCGGCCCACTGGGTCGCCCTTTTTTTGCGCAAGCCTATTTGATGTAAGTAAATACAAGAAGAGCTGACCCCAAGCGCCCGGTTCTATTGCTATGCACGTTAAGCTCGCGCCAATTGACGCGCATCCGCAAGCTGGCCGATGCGCTGACTCCAGGGCAGAATGCCCGTCATCGGTGCAGGCTGTCTTCGGATTCTGCCTGGCTTTAGTCAGAAAAGCACTTATCAGCAAAGTGCAGCATGTGATCCAGCACGACCTCCGGCGCTTCTTCGGGCAGATAGTGGCCACAAGGATCCTCCGCCCCTTCAGCGTTAGAGCAGCGGATGGTCCAGATATCCATCGCCGGCGAAGGAGACAGATTGCCATGCTGTCCCCATAATATTCGCGTCGGCACATCAATCTTGACCCCGCGCTTGACGACAACTCGATCTTCATCCCGCGCATCTTCGATCGCGCCCGGTCTGGAGGCCGACCTGGTCATCATTGACGCGCCGATTGGCAGCGCTGCCGATGTCGCGCTGCAGACACTCAAGATCGGAGATACACCCGGCATATCCGGCGTGATCATTGATGGCGAATTAGTCGTCCGCAAGAGCGCCAATACGCCGCCAGCGATACGTCAATTCAAGGTGAACTCATGACACGCTTCAGCGGTAAAGTTACTTTGATAACCGGCGGTGGCGGCGGCTTGGGCCGGGCGAGCGCCTTGCGTTTCGCCGAGGAAAAGGCGAGCGTCGCAATCGCGGATGTAGATTTGGAACGCGCGCAAGCGGGCGCTGCGGAAATCGGCTCTAAAGCCATCGCCATCCGCGCCGATGTGACCTCGATCGAAGACTGTGAGGCGATGGTCAAAACGGCGCGCGACAGCTTCGGCAGGCTGGATATAATACTTGCCAACGCCGGCGTCGGCGGTGAAAAAGTCGAGTTTGTAGACCTGCCGATCGACGAGTGGGATCGCGTCATCGGCGTGAACTTGCGCAGCTTGGCACACACCTGCAAGGCTGCAGCGCCCGCCCTGATCGACGCGGGTGGTGGATTGATGGCGCTGATGGGCTCTTCCACTGGCGGTTGGGACACAATTCTGGGATCGGGTCCACAAATGACAAGCCAGGAAGCTGTCAAAGCAGTGGCGCGTGATCTTGCGCTGGAGTTGGCTCGCTATCGTATTCGCGATAACGCAGTCTGCCCGTCATCATCCAAACAGCATTGAGCTTCCGCCAGAAGCCGGAGGGCCCCGACGCCTGGGAAGATTTCTTTGCCAAATTTGCAGAACGCATCCCGCTAAGGCGAGTCGGGCAACCCCAAGATGTCGCCGCCGCCGTGGCCTTCCTCGCCTCCGATGATGCTCGCCACATCACCGGCGCATCGCTGCTGATTGATGGCGGCCAGACGCTGCAGAGCTGGAGCAATGCGCCCGACACGGTATACCCTAGCTGTATCTGAGGGCGACAGAATCGCCAACACGATTAGAACGGGCTCGAAGTGGTTGAGCAGTTGACCTCAACCACAATCGTCTCTGTATCGATCTCAGCCTGGAGACAATGCGCCACTGACCCGCCAGCCCGTGGACAAACACCGGTCCAATCTTGCCAAAGGCATTGGCGAAGGCGTCTGACCGCAAAGGCTGCTGATCCAGCGCAAGTATTTGGCGCGTATCTACCTCCGGCATGGCGGAAATTGAACTCATTTTCAGACATCAATATAATGTAAGCAAATTACTGATTTGATTTCAACGGAGTTGCAACCATGACACTTCCGTCCGATTACGTCGAACGAGTTTATGCCGGGGTGCTCGGCAAGATAATTGCGGTCTACCTGGGTCGCCCGATTGAAGGCTGGTCCTATGAGATGATAATAGAGCGTTTTGGCGAGATCAATTACTATGTGCATGAGGCGCTTGACCTGCCGCTGATCGTGACCGACGACGATCTCTCCGGAACCTTTACTTTTGCGCGCGCCATGCCGGACTACGGCAACAGCCTGGATCTGACCCCGGCACAGATCGGCCAGACCTGGCTCAATTACATCGTCGAAGGCAAGACCATATTATGGTGGGGAGGCATTGGCGATGTCACCGAGCATACTGCGTATATCCGGCTGAAAAATGGCATCCAGCCTCCGCGCAGCGGCTCGATTGAACTCAACGGTCCGGTCATGGCTCAGCAGATTGGTTCGCAGATCTTCATTGACAGCTGGGGCATGATCGCGCCCGGCGACCCGGCGCTGGCAGCAGATCTGGCGCGGCGGGCTGCCTGTGTCAGCCACGACGGGGAAGCGATCTATGGCGCGCAGGTGGTCGCCGCCCTGGTAGCCCAGGCTTTTGTCGAATCGGACATCAACAAGCTGATCGACGACGCCGTGTCCTTGATTCCCCCCGATTCTATCACCTACCGGATGATTGAGCAGGTGCGCAACTGGCAGGCCCGGCAGCCGGACTGGCGCGGGACGCTGGGGCAGATCGACAGCGAATATAACCGCGACCGTTATCCGGGCAATTGCCATATCGTGCCGAACCATGCGCGGATCATTCTCGCTTTGCTCTATGGCGACGACGACTTTCAAAAATCCCTGATGGTCGTCAATACCTCCGGTTTTGACACGGATTGCAACTCCGGCAATGTCGGCTGCATTATGGGGGTCAAGAACGGCCTGGCTGGGATCGACGCTGGACCAGATTGGCGCGGTCCCGTAGCGGATCGCCTGTATCTGCCAAGTGCGGACGGCGGCAGCGGCATCAGCGATGCGGTCGGCGAAACTTACAAACTGGTCAATATCGGGCGCGGGATGCGGGGTTTGGCGCCGCTTGCGCCGAAAAACGGGGCGCGATATCACTTCAGCGTGCCGGGGTCGGTGCAGGGTTTTGAGTCTGAAACCGGGCGTGAATGCAAAAATACCCTGACCATCGAAAATGTGACGGGACGCGGCAAGAATGGCGACCGATCACTGGCGCTTCGTTTTCACCAGCTGGCCAAGGGACGCATTGCCAGAGCAGCCACGCTCACGTTTATCCCCTCGAAGGAAATCGCCGATTATTTTGACGAGCGAGGTTACCGCTTGCTGGCGTCGCCAACCTTGTACCCGGGACAAGCGGTCCGCGCAAGCTTGGCGGCGGGAGCATCCAACGCTGAACCGGTGAGTCTGCGGCTTTACGCGCGGCATTACAACGAAGATGATGCGCTGGAGATCATCGGGGGCGAGTCGGTTCAGCTTGCGCCCGGCGCGGAAGTCAAGCTGTCCTGGCGCGTGCCGGTGACCGGCAACCAGCCCATTGCCGCCGTCGGAATCGAGATTGCGGGCGAGAATGGCGCCAGCGGGACCGTCTACCTAGATTGGCTCACATGGGACGGCGCGCCCAACATGCAGCTGAACCGGCCCCACATCAGCGAAGCTGGACGTGAGAAACGCAAGAGGCCGAAGTTCTGGAAGAAAGCCTGGATTTACGCGCTGGATTCCAGCGAGCGTTTCGATTCCTGGGACTACTGGCCACAAGCCTACCGGCTGATACAGAATCAAGGCCGGGGGCTGCTGATACAAGGAACGCGCGACTGGATCGACTATCAATTTGCGGCCACAGCCATGCCGCGAGTCTGTGAAGCCGGGGGAATCGCAGTGCGGGTGCAGGGCTTGCAGCGCTACTATGCGCTGCTACTGGACCAAAAAAGCACTCGCATCGTTCGCGTCCTAGACGGTGAAACCATCCTGGCTCAAAGCGACACGGGCTGGTCCGTCGAGCGGAATTACGAGCTCAAATTGAAGGTCGAAGGAGCCAAGCTGACCGCCTTCGTCAATGGCGAGCAGGCGCTAGAAGCGCAAGACCCGGACAATGCCTTGACCGGAGGCGGTATTGCCCTGATTGCGCAAGCGGGTTTTATCTACTTTGATAAGGTTGCCGTCAAGCCCCTCTGATGCGCCTCATTGGGTCCAAAGCAAGGGGTGCATTTCAGATTATTGGCAAGTCAAGCGATTCGTTGCCCGGTCGAAAGCATGACCAACCACAGGTCGCGTAGACACTGACCGTAAAGACGCGAAGGACACAAAGTAAATGAGGCTTTTCTCTGTGCGCTCAGTAAAACCAATAAAGTAATGCAACGAAAGCGAGCCTTGTAGGGGCGACCAATCTGGTCGCCCGTTGCCGCCGCGACTTGTGGTTTCGGGCGACATGGTATGTCGCCCCTACAGATCGTTGCTTTTGCAAAATTTGCATGACTTACTTGCACTTACTTCTGTGCCTCTGTGGTGAATTTTCAGTTTGTTCGTTGCATCGTTCCACTAGACAACATTTTGAAGCCATTGTCTGTGGACATCTGCCAAAATATTGAAATATACCCTACTAGGACAACAGGGCAATTTCAGGCGCTTCACTAACCCTTTAAGCCCACAGAGGCGATGCCGCCGATGAGTTGCTCCTGGGCGAAGAAGAAGACCAGGATAGGCGGAATCATCATCACCAGGTTGGCCGCCATGAGCAGATTTGTGTTGGGGCTGTAACGCGTGGCGAAGTTCGCCAAGCCGATGGCGATGGTGAATTGATCCGTGTTGTTGAGGTAAATAAGCGGTCCCAACAAATCGCCCCAGGAACTGAGGAACATGAAGACCACGACCACCGCCAGCACCGGGCGGCACAAAGGCAAAATGATGAAACGAAAGATGCCAAAGTAACTGCAGCCATCGATCTTGGCCGCTTCGTCCAGATCCCGCGGGAAGGTGCGCATATATTGACGTATAAGAAAGATGAAGAAGGCGTTGCCCGCAAAAGACGGCACAATCAAGGGCAGATAAGTCCCGTACCAGCCTAATTCAAGGAATAGCAGGAACTGTGGAATCATCTGAGATTGCCAGGGAATCAGCATGGTGATAATCAAGACGTTAAACAGAAATCCACTGCCGCGAAAGCGCAGTCTGGCGAAGGCGTAAGCCACCAGCGTGCAGGAGAAAATCGTGCCAATGACATTTCCGCCAAAAATAATCAATGTATTCAGCGTAAAGCGCAGGAAAGGGCGCACTGGGTCCAACAACGCGGTTTCGAAGTTGCGCCATTCAAAGTGCTCGGTGGGGAACCACTGCGGCGGGATGCTAAAGAAGGGAACGTTGTCCGGCTTGAGCGCCGCGGTCAACATCCAGGAAACCGGAAGCAACACAAAGCCGCACAGGGCGATAAGAACCGCGTAGAGAGCCAGCAAGCGCAGGAGCTTGCGCGCGCGGGGGATGATGTCATCGCTCAGACGCCGCGCAGTAGAAATGTGGGATTGCCTCAGAGATGAATTGCCGCGCATGATTAAGCCTTGTCCCCCTCGCTCTCGTAATACACCCAGCGCTCGGAGGTGCGAAATGTGATCAAAATGACAATGGTGGCAATGACTACCAATACCCAAGACAGCGCCGAGGCATAACCAAAGCGCCCGTTCTGGAAGCCTTCTTCATAGACATTGAGGAGATAGAATTGGAGGGCGCTGGCGCGTGTGCCGCCTCGCCCAGCCAGAACATAAGCCACATCAAAGACCTGGAAGGCGGCGACCAGACCGGTAATGAGCTGGAAAAAGATGCTTGGCGTCAGCATAGGCAGCGTCACGAAACGGAACTTCTGTCTGGGATTTGCGCCGTCGATGGTTGCGGCTTCATAGAGGTGGGGCGGGATATTCTGCAACCCGGCCAGGTAGATGATGACCCCGCCGCCGACGCCCCATAGACCCATCAGGATAACGGCCGGAATAGCCCAGTCGCGGCTGGCAAGCCAGCGGGGCGGATGCGCGATGCCGATCGACCCCAAGACTTGATTGACCACGCCGACATCGGGGTTCAGCAGAATTGACCACAAGACGGCGACAGCGGTACCGGCGATAACGGAAGGCATGAACAGCACCGTGCGGAAGAAGTACATGCCGCGTATGCGTTGATTGAGCAGCAGCGCGAGCGAGAGACTGACCACCGTATAGATGGGCAGCGACATGATGACGAAGCGGAATGTCACCCGAAGCGAGTTATAGAAGTCGCGATCGGAAAACATTTTCTCGTAGTTTTTCAAGCCAACCCAGTTCGGTGGCGTGAGCAGGTTCCAGTCCGTCAAACTGATGAGCAAGGAAGCGATGACGGGACCGATGATGAAGACGACCAAGCCGATAAGCCAGGGCAAGAGGAAGAGGTAGGCGACGCGTTCTTCGCGCCGTTCCATCATCCCCAGCTTCCGTTTTCCTTGCATCCGGTCTCTGAGGCGAGACTGTTGTACCGCTTGCATAATCCTAGAAGATCCAAACCCGGCGCCGCAGGGCGAGTGATTGCCCTACAGCGCCAGTTCTACAAGGCAATTGCTAGGACTCGAAATTGTCCCAGGTTTCCCAGAGCTCATCCAGGTCATCCTGGATGACGGGCGCGATCTCATCAAGCGCCTCTTGCGCCGGAATGCCATCTTCGATCATCAAGCTATTGATCGCCTCGGCTAGCTCCCCATAAGCGCCCCAGACAGTCGGGACGAAAACGGTCGAGCGGCCCAAATTGATGGCTGCCAGCAATTCCTGGCGGCCCTCGCTGCCTTCCGCCCAGTTCATCTCTTCGGCCATGCGCATATTCATCGGCAGCCCGCCAGCCTCGGCGCGCAAACGGTTGCCTTCCGTCGCCCAGAAGAGAATAAATTGCAGCGCCTCTTCAAGGTTGTCGCTGCCACTGAGCGCCATCAATTCATCAGAGCCTGTGTAGACCCAGGCCGGATCACCCTCGGATTCCACCGGCGGCGGCGCAGCGCCCCAATTCACGCCGGCAGCTTCCAGCAAGGGCTGGGCTATCGGGCTGTCAGCCATAGCCATCGCTAGCTGCCCTGCTGCCAACATATCATTGGCAGAGTTGCCCACCAGGCTCAGGTCGGCCGAAGACAGGATGCCGTCCGTGCCAGCCATATCCGCCACGACCTGATAGAAGTGCGCGGTGGCCTCGTCATTGACATAGCCCAGGACGCTGCGGCCATCTTCGCTGAAGTAATTGGCGGCGTCCGTCCACCAGGGCATAGGCAGCGTCCCGCCCCAAACCCGCTGCGACATATCATCGCTGTACACCGAAAGCCGGGCGACGAGATCGGCATATTGGTCAATCGTGATCGGCTCCGTCGGCGAGAGATGCGGCGCGCCAGCGGCATCAAAGACATCCTTGTTGTAGAATATATTGTACCCGGCGGTGAACGTGCCCAGGCAATATACTCGGCCGTCCAGTGTGCAATTTCTCGACACCGCGCCGGCGTTGTAATCTTCGATATCAACGCCCGCGGACTCCAAGAGCTCGTCAATCGGCGCGACCAATCCAGCCCGGATCCAGCGGATAACATAGGGGAAAGCAATGTCCGGCGGCTGCCCAGCGAGGAAAGCCGTGTCTAATTTGGTGACATATTCACCTTCCGGCACGTCGGTAATCTGGACCTTGATATCCGGATGCGCGGCTTCGAAAGCCTCGACCACTGAGGGCAAAAAGCCCGTGCCGTCAAGAAACATCCACAGATCAAGCGTAACTTCTTCGTCCTGCGCGGCAGCCGTCCCTAAAAAGGAACTCAAGAGTATTGCAGTGGCTGCCAATAGAAGCATTCTGGTCAAGCGGTTCATTTCCTTATGTCCTTTCTTCTCTACAAGATATATGGTCAGATAGGCTCTCTCTAATTGTCAGGCATGGTTTACCCTCCAATCCCCCCGTGTGCAGGTCGATACAGATATCTTGAGTTCCGTTAGTCTTTCGGCGCGGCGTCCTCCGATCTCATCTGTATGCCTTTGCCGTCGGTACAATTGAGTAGCAAAGTCGCTCGGCGCGTAACCGGCGAATTTGGGCTACCGCGCTCACATAAAATAATAGACCTGCTCGGCTAGCGCAAATTGCGGTCTATAAAAAGAAAACAATCGGCGTTCTTGTGGCATGAGCGACGCGGCTTATAAAAGATTACCTAGTTTAGCCATAATTTTCCATTGAATCGCAACTGCCCCGCGCAAAGGCTGGGTAGACAGGATTGCTTGTGTCAGGGATGACGACCGGAACGTCTTGTCCCCGGTACTGGCGATATTTTCATCGGCGAGCAGTTCAAATGTAGTCAAGCTGGCTTTTGATTATTTTAGGATGCAGATATTACATTAGCGCCCGAAGATTCTGTATGATTGGCGAAACAAGGAAGTGAAGTTGTTCGCGCCCTATACTTTATACTTGCCAAGAGCTTGCGAGGGACTGCAATCATGGCGATACGCGCCTTTGTCTTCGATCTGGACGGCGTCATCACAGACACAGCCGAATACCACTATCGCGCCTGGAAGAGACTGGCGGATGATGAGCGCATACCATTCACGCGCGAGGATAATGACGCTCTTCGCGGGGTATCGCGACAGGAGAGCCTCAGCCGTCTGCTAAAAGGACGGTCGATATCCGAGTCGCTGGCGCAAGAGTGGTTGGCGCGAAAGAATGCCCATTATCTTGAGTACATTAACCAGCTCTCGCCACAGGATCGTTTGCCGGGCGTAACTGCGTTTCTGAATGCGACGCGCGGAGCCGGACTAAAACTGGGGATCGCCTCCGCCAGCAAGAACGCGCGCCTCGTTCTCGATCGGCTGGGATTGACGGGGCGCTTCGATGTTATTGGAAACGGGCATTCGGTCGCCAACCCCAAGCCGGCGCCGGATCTCTTCCTCTGGGTGGCGGAAGCCTTGCAAGTCCCCGCAAGCGAATCCCTCGTATTTGAAGACGCTGAAGCAGGTATAGACGCCGCAAAATGCGCCGGCTGCCTGACGGTGGGCATTGGCAAAGCCAAAGTCAATCACGCCGATATCTATCTGCCGAACGGACTGGAGAATGCGAACCCGGCTGCAATCCTTAGTCAGCTTGAGGCGGACCGCTCGACTCGCGGATGACGAGTTCGGGCTTGATCAAGCGTATTATCGGGTCCCCGACAGAGCCGCTTACAGCGTCTTGAAAAAGGTCCAGCAGCGCCCCCGAGATGATCTGCATTGGCTGTCGCAGGGTAGTCAGCGCGGGCCGGATAATTTGACCGATGGGCACGCCGTCAAAGCCGACCACCGACAAGGTTTCGCCGATGCGGAAGCCATGCCGCTCAGCCGCGCGCACCACAGCGATGGCGATGTAGTCGGCGACCACGACGACAGCCGTGGGGCGCATTTCTGGCGGCGCCGCCTGCCAGGACTGCAGGATGCGGTCGATCTCGCCATCGGGATAGTCCGACCGGATCAGGAAAGCCTCTTCGATTGGGAGATTGAGCGAGCGCATGCCATCAAGGTAGCCGCGCAGCCGGTGGTTGCCGCTGAGCGAATCGGGCGGCCAGCCTAGGAAGGCGATCCACCTATGCCCCAAACCGGCCAGGTACGCTACTGCCTGGCGCATGCCAGCCCGCCCGTCGGTATCCACCCAGGGGAACTGCCATTCGTTTCCAGTTTGCCCAAAGCAGACGAAGGGAATATCGCATTCCAGCAAGAAGGCGACGCGCGGATCGGCTTGGCGCGTTTCCGCCAGGACGAAGCCGTCGATTCGGCCCGAGCGAATCAAGTCGTCATAGACATCCACCGGTTTGTCAGGAGGATGCGTAAACGTCAACATGTGGTAACCAGCCGCCTCAACTGCCTGCGCCAGATGGAACATGAACTGAGCCATCATTGGCGAGGACTCCAGCTCTTCGGGGTCAATGTGCCAGGCGTAACCGATCAAGCCAGTGCGGTTTGCCTGCAAGTTCCGCGCCGTGACATTGGGCCGATAGCCCATTTCCCGCGCCGTGCTCAGCACTTGCCGGCGCGTGTCCTCGCTCACCATATCGAGCTTGTCATTCAAGACATAAGAGACCGTGGCGATCGATACGCCCGCCTCCTTGGCAACATCTTTAATCGTCGGCATGGAGTTCCTATTGTTGACGCGACCTGCTGTATTGTAACTGGATTCGCAAGCTAGCTCTATAGGGCTTGCTGCAAATCGGCGTGACCTTGGCTGCAGACGGGGGCAGCGCTAGGCGAGGGACCCGCTTTGGCGAGGCAACTCAATACGGCGCCAGTACTGAGAATAGCAGCGAACGAGCAGGTCAAGAGAAGCGCGAGGAAGGGCAGGATCAAGCTGAGGATGCCCAGAGCGATCAAACCGATACCATGAATCAGGGTAGAAGCCGGGTGACGCAGGATGACAAGCAGCGCGTTGCGCAGGACGCCGATTGTCGTGGGCTTTTCCATCGCGTAGTAGACGGGCCAGAAATAGAACATCAGCGCCAGCCATAGGGCAATGGCGGCGATCCAGACGATATGCAGGCTGAGGTCCATAACGCTGACCGGGGCATAGGCGATGAGGTTGCTCCCATTGATGATGAGGATCAGAAGTGTGAGGGCGCCCAATACTGAGCCGCGCCCGAGGTTCTCGCGGACACCGGACCAGAAGGTGTTGAGGTCGGCGCGTTCGCCCCGCTGCAAAGCCCGGCTGAGTTTAACCAGACCAGCGAAGCCAGCGGGCGCGGTGACGATGGGCAGGGCGGTGATAACGAAGCAGAGATTCGCCCAGATGTAGATATAACCGCGATGCTGCAAGTGGCGGCAGGCGCGCCACCAGATTTTGAGCGCGAACATGCCTTATCCCTTCAAGCCGCTGTAGCTGATGCCTTCGACGAAATAGCGCTGGAAGATGAAGAAGATGACCGCCATCGGCAGGGTGGTAATGACCGAGCCGGCCAGGACCAGATCGTACTGCACATCCAAGCCGGAGCCGCGCAGCACGGTTAAACCGAGCGGCAGATTGTAGAGATCGGTATCGCCGCCGAGGATGATCAGCGCGTCCATGAAATTGTTCCAGTTGCCTTGGAAGCCGAAGATGGTCAGCGCGGTCAGGGCGGGGGTGGCCATGGGCAGCACGATGCGGAAGAAGATCACATAACGATTGGCGCCGTCGACCATCGCCGCTTCTTCCACTTCCTGCGGGATGGATTCGAAGAACTGTTTCATCAAGAGGATGCCAAAGGCATCAGCCGCCAGCACAATGATGTAACCCTGATAAGTGTTGAGCAAACCCAATTGCTTGAGCAGCAGGAAGCGCGGAATCAGCAGGACGACGCCCGGAATCATCATCGTGCCAAGCACAACGAAGAACAGGACGCGGTTGCCCGGAAATCTCAGACGCGCCAAGGCGTAACCGGCCATTGAGTCGAAGAGCAGGCGCAGAATCGTGACGACTATGGATAGGAAAGCTGTGTTAAAGACCCAGCGCGGCAACTGACTGTCCAATATCTTGCGATAACCATCGACCGAAGGGCGGAAGAAGATGCCGTCGACCTGTTCCTCCGCCGAGATGAATACACCCGCTTCATCGCGGCAGGTGACTGTCTCAAGGCGCGGAATGAAGGGCATGGGCCGATTCTCGACCGCGGCATCGCATTTGAAAGAATTGGCGATAGTGAGCGCGAAAGGCGTGATTTGAACGAGGGCGAAGGCGACAAGAAAGGCGATCGCCAGCGCCGCGAAGACAACTCTTATGACATCCCTCGGGGAGTGAACTACGAATGTCGATGTGATCGTAGACATAGGCACACCCTCTTAGGATTCCGCGCGGTCGCCACCGACGAAGCGGCGCTGCAAGAGCGTGGCGATGAAGATGATGACAAAGAGTACGATGGCGATAGCGGAGGCTTCAGCCAGGTTGGGGCTGTTGCCTTCAAAGGCGGTGCTGTAGACCAGATAGGCGACTGAAGTAGTCGTGCGTCCAGTCTGGTCATTTTGCAGCACGTAGATTTGGTCGAAGACCTGGAAGGCGCCGATCAAGCCCAGGGTGACGACGAAGAAGCTGGTTGGGCGCAGGAGCGGCAAGGTGATATGGCGGAATTGCGCCCAGTTGGTCGCGCCATCGACTTCCGCCGCTTCATAGACGCTGGATGGTATGCCTTGCAGCGCCGAGAGATAGATGACCATGAGCGTGCCAGTGGTCGTCCAGATGGCAAGCGCCATGATAGTCGACAGCGCCACGCTGGGACCAGCGATCCAGTCCCAGATTTCTAGATCCATGATTTCTGTCTCCACCCAGGCGCCGATCGTATCCTCGCTGATGCCGAGCGATTCGAGAAACAGGTGAAACAAGCCGTCGTTATTGGTCGTCC
Source organism: Chloroflexota bacterium (assembly GCA_028873975.1). GTDB lineage: Bacteria > Chloroflexota > Anaerolineae > Aggregatilineales > Phototrophicaceae > UBA6055. The sequence goes on along the minus strand of JAPPMO010000119.1, from coordinate 17,341 downwards.
AGGCGACCGGTTCGTAGGTCGGGCTGATGGCGCCCAGAACGGCGTTTATCGGGCCGCCGGCGGAAAACAGAAAAAGGAAGATGAAGGAGACGACGATGGACGACGTGATCGAGGGAAAGTAAAAGGCGGTGCGGAAGAAGCCCTTGCGACTGAGCCACCTCTGATTGACCACGACCGCCAGCAGCAGCGCGAAGACAGTCTGAACCGGCACCACGCCGATGACATAGTAAAGCGTATTGCGGACGGCGCGGTAGAAGTCATCCACCCGCCGGCCGCTGACCAGCCAGCGGTCGTAGTTCTTCAGCCCGACAACTTCGTAGGCTTCGGGATGATCGAGGGGGCGCGTGCCCGACCAGTTGGTGAAGCTGAAATAGAACGCGACCAGCAGCGGCAGAATCAGAAAGACGAACAAGATAAGCGCGGCGGGCGCGACGAAGCTCAAACCGGCCGCGGAATCGGCGCGATTTTGCTGGGCTTGGGTCCGAACAGGCGCCGCGTCACTGGCAGCGGCTGAAACTGAAGACATAATCGGTCAGCAGAAAACTAACAATACTCTTTGGCTTTGATTGTCGGGATGGGACTGACGCCTGCCAGCCTCATCCCGTTTTCTTGACCTGGCAAATTTGGATTACTCCATTTCCGCCTGGATTTCGCGGGCGACATCCGCTGCCTCTTGCAGGGCGTCAGCGGCATCTTCTTCCATCGTCATGACCAGCGTGGTCGCTTCGTTGACCGCGGCATCGAAGTCACCGAACCCCAAGGGGAATATCGGGGCGGTGGCATAGCTTGCGCCGGTGACAAAAGCGGCATATTCTTCGCCGACCGTCTGCGACCAGAGCTCGGCAAATTGAGCGCGGGCGGGCATCACGCCGAAGCCGGCCGCGGCGACGGCGTGTCCGCCATGCTCGCCTTCACCCGTCAGGAAGTTGACCAGCGCCCAAGCCGCTTCCGCTACGGCGCCTTCCGCGCGGCTGCTGACCGCCCAGCATTCGGTGAAGGTGAGTGTACCGCGTCCGCCGTTTGGCGCTACGGGAATCTCGGCCACGCCCCAGTTCAACTCGGGGAATGTGTCGTTGAGGTAACCAATAGCCCAATTGCCTTCGATGGTCATGGCGGCCGAGGCTTGTCCAAAGGCTTCGCCATTCCAGCCGGCGTTCAGATTACTGGGCAGGTCGCCCGTGCCGTCCGCTACGAAGCTCTGGTAGAAGCTCAGGGCTTCAATCGCAGCATCGCTATCGAAGGCGACGGCGCCATCCATATCGAAGACTTCCGCGCCATTGGCATAAAAGAGCGTCATCCAGCGGAACTTGTCGGCGGCGGCGCTGAAGCCGACCATGTCGTCGTCAGTGGTTGCCGCGGCGGCGGCGGCCATATCATCCCAGGTCCAGTCGGCGCCGGGCGCGTCGACGCCGGCGGCTGCAAAAGCGTCGACATTGTAAAGCAGCGCCAGCGTGGAGAAGTCCTTCGCCGCGCAGTAGAGCTCGCCATCGGCGGTGAAGGCATCGCGCAGACCCTGGTAGATGTCTTCCTGCGCCTCGATGTACATGGAACCCGGCGCCAGCAAGCCATCATGCTGCCATTGCGGGAAATCAAACTGGCCTACGGTGAAGACCTCTGCATAGTCGCCACTGGCGAAACCAGCTCGAATCTGCGTGCCGTAATCCGGCGAGATAAGCAGTTCCACGTCGATCCCGGGGTTGGCTTCTTCAAAAGCGGCGATCTGCGCCTCCTTGAATTCGTTCTCCACCGGGGACGAAGAACCCGTCCAAACTCTGAGCGTCACCATGTCCTGAGCCGACGCGATACCGGCTGCTAGAAGTACCATGGCGCAGATCAGAACGAGACCAAATACGCGATTTATATTCATTCGATCCTCCCTGTAAAAGGATAACTTAGCGATTCACGGCGACAGTTGGTCCCACTGTCGCCGTGTTTAGACTGCGGGGTTGACGACATCAAAACGATGCGCCTTGCCCCGATAGGTCACATTGAAGGTCACGCGCCGCCAGTGAGCGGGCAGTTTGGGATCGACCGCCGGTCCGTCTTCAGTGAGATGCAAGCCACAGAAGCCGAAGACCACCGCCTGCCACAGACCGCCGCAAGAGGCTCCGTGAATGCCGTCCGCCACATTACCCTGTCTGTCTTCCAGGTCGATGGCGGCGGCTCTTTCAAACATTTCATAGGCGATATCCGGCAGCCCCAGACGCGCCGCTACCCAAGCATGGATTGATGGACTCAACGATGAGCCATGATCGGTGCGCGGGTAGTAGGTGTGGAAGTTGTTGAGCATAACCGTTCTGGATCCAACTTCTTCGCCCAGCAGCGCCATGAGCATGACGACATCCGCCTGCTTGATGACCTGGGACCCCAATACGCGCTCGTGCCCCAGCAAGCCCCAAATGCCGCCGACCCGCGGCTCATACTTCATAACCGGTATGTATTCGAGGTCGAAGAAGCCATCAAATTGCACATGGATTTGCTTGTCGTCATCGAAAGGGATGTGCATCTTGTCGATGATGGCGCGCCAGGTATCGAGCCGCGATGCCGACAAGTCCAGCGCTTCGGCAAGGCGCCGCGCGGTCGCGGGATTCCGCGACCCCAGCCAGCCCAGCAAGTCCAGCGCCTGGCTCAGATGCCACTGCGCCAAGCGATTGGTGAAGACGCTGTTGTTTATGTTTTCGTGGTATTCGTCGGGTCCGATCTGCCGTGAGATTCCGTAACGGCCATCCTTCCACTCGGCGCGCTCGCCCCAAAAGACGGCGGTATCGAGCACGATCTCCGCGCCCTTGTCGAGCATGAAGGCATCGTCGCCCGTCCAGCGCCAATACTGCAGAATGGCGTAGGCGATATCACTATTGATGTGCTGTTCGGATTCGCCGGTCCAGATACGAATGCGCAGCCCATCGGCATCAGGATCAGACCACTTTGGCGTGGTCTCCAAGCCCGTGTCCGTGCTCTCCCAGGGGAAGAGCGCGCCCGCATAACCATATTCCTGGGCTTTCTGTCGCGCGCCGGCGAGGCGCCGGTAACGATAGGTCAGCAGATTGCGCGCGATCGTCGGTTGCGTCAGCGTCAAAAGCGGCAGGATAAAGAGCTCCGTATCCCAAAAGACATGCCCCTTGTAGCCCAGCCCGCTCAAGGTCTTGGCGCCGATGCTGACGTCGTCGTCATGGCGCGGCGCGGCAATCAGCAGGTGATAGATGGCGAAGCGCAGCGCGATCTGCGCCCGGTCGTCGCCTTCGATTTCCACATCATTGCGCGCCCAGGTTTCTTCCCAGCGAGCGCAATGCGCTTGGTAGTGCTGGTCGTATGACCTTGCAGCGGCGCTACTGACCGCTTCTTGCGCCGCGGCTAGCGGATCGGCAGCGTCGCGACTGGTGAATAGCGCGACGAGCTTGTCGAAACTTGCCCGCGCGCCCGCTTCCAACTGGATTTCGGCGCATAATGTCGCTCGCTTCTCGCCAGCCGAGGCTGTAACGTCAGCGGAGCTGGTCAAATGGGCGGCGAGCGCGATCCGGTATGGAGAGTGGCTGGTCGTGGCTGTTAGCGCGACGCAAGAATCGCGGGCAACGGTTTTTATTGAGCGCCAATGCTGGACAGCTTGATTGCAAATGTCGCTGTCCAGACCCGCGTTCACTTGGATATGCGGGGAACCATCCACAGCTTCAATCGTCAGGCGCTGCCCCAGCAAATGCGGGTTGGCCAAGCTGGCAAAGCGTTCGAAGCGAAGACGGACGGTATTGCCGCTCTCCGCTCGGAAGAGCGCCTCTCGCCGTAGCGTGGCGCTATCCAAATGGAGCGCCCGACGATAACCCAGCAGGGCGCCGCCTTCGGGCTTGATCCAGTCGCGCGCGCCTGTGTTCATGCTGAAAGGCGTACCGTCGATGCTAATTTGGAAGGGCAGCCAATTAGGCGCGTTGACCAGTTCCGGGACGGGTTTCCCTTCAGCTTGGTTGAAGATGCCGTGAACCAGCGTAGCTGGACTAGCCCCGGCATAGGGCTCGTCGAATGCGCCCCGCGCGCTCAGATAACCGTTGCCGACGGCGAACAAGGTCTCGAAGTGCGAGAGCCGTTCCGGCTGGAAGGGCGCTTCCGTGATTTGCCAGAGGTGTTTCTTGCTCACGTCGCGATCTTTGACTTGGCCCGCGCCACGATGCAAGTCCAAGTCAGACGAATAACTTAAACGTTTAAGTCATTTGAACACAAGTCTATTCCAATGTCAAGGCAATAAACTGTGCGGGTCAGGGCAATTGCATCAAAATGTGGCGACTGACATGGTACGAAATTGGACTGATTATTAACCACCGAGGGCACCGAGAAAAGCAACGGAACATAGCTCATGTTATGTTTCAGGCTTGCTTTTCAACCACAAATGAAGTTTCGCTGGCGACCTCGCCGTATTCAGGTGACGGAATTAGAGGGACAGCCGACAAATAAGCTTAAACTCGGCGCTCTCGGTGTCCTCGGTGGTGAAAAAATTATTTGATGCGATTGCCCTGCAAAGCAGCCGCGGTTTTTGGCATGATTCTGCTATCAAGGCTATAGTTGGGCACAAGTATCATGTTTGAGATGATGTCGTCAATCGTTTACAGGGAGAGCGATAATGAGTGAAGCGACCAAAGACCCGCATCAGGAACTGAAAGATAACAAACACGGCATCATCACCATCGCTGGCGTCGCCGTCTGCGTCGTGGTCGGCCTGCTAATGCGCAATGATCTGCTTTTCGGCTTGGTCATGGGTACTGTCTTCATCTCGAGCTTGAACCTAGGCGGGCATATCGCCAAGCAGATCGCCGCCAACGCGCCGACCGAGCACTTGATGCCCGCCAAACTCTTCGGTTCAGCCATCTCGGCGATCATCGTCGCGGTCATCATCCTGGTAATCCTTTCCATTATCCAGGGCGCGATTGATGTAAGCCCGGCGGAAGGCGACGATATTATCGCCACTATTGTCAAGTCTTTCTTTGACAGCGCCGCCAGCCTGGCGGTTGGCGCGGGCGTCCTGGCAGGCGGGCTGACGCGAGGACCAGCTGCCGACTAGCGCCGGACTTGATTCACACGTCGTTTATTCGCATATCTCGCGGGCTTGGCGGAAGAAACTTCCGCGCTGATGAAAATGTGATATACTTACAGTACTGACCAGTCAGTATTGTGAGGCCGCATGAGCAAGCATGCCAGCGACAGCCCTTCCACCCGCGAACGCATCCTCGATGCCGCGCTGAATATCTTCAGCGCCAAGGGTTTCCACGATACCAAGCTGGACGAGATCGTCGCCGAAGGCGGCATCAGCAAGGGTTCGATCTATTTTCACTTCCCGAACAAAGAGAAGCTCTTCATCGCGCTTGTTGATCAGTTCGCCGACTTGATCGAGCGCCGCGCCAAAGAAGCGATCGCGGGGGAAACACAGAGTATCCGCCGCGTTCAGGTCGCGCTGGAAGCAGTGCTGGAGACCTTCGGCAAATACCGTCGCCCGGCCAAGCTGCTGCTGGTTCAAGCAGTGGGGCTGGGCACAGTTTTCGAGCGCAAGCGCATGGAAGTCAACGATCGCTTCGCTCTGCTCATTAAGATCTATCTCGACGAAGCGGTCGCTGATGGTTCCATTGCGCCGGTCGATACGGCAATCGTCGCGCATGCCTGGATGGGCGCCATTTACAGCGTCGTGATTCAGTGGGTTTACACCGGCGAGCCGAGCAAGGAAGAAATCATGGATGCCTTGCTGCCGCTGTTGTTGAAGAGCGTCGGCTACCAGCCGCTCGGCGCGTAACCGGCGAACGGGTCACAGAATTGTCCTGTCGCGCTCACGCAAAACAGGCAGGCTTCTCCTGGCACGGGCGACGCGGCTCATATAAAAACAGGAGTAAAGCATGGAATCCTCCGCGCTTCCCGCGGCTCCGCTCAACCGGACTTATGGACGCCTGCTCAGTTGCAGCTTGCCTTGCCAGGGGATCAGTTTTCAAGATTTTCTGGGGGCTGCGGAAGGTCAGCCGCGCCATTACTGGGAGAACCGGAAGGATCGCCTGGCGTTTGCCGGCGCCGGCACAGCTATCGAGCTGATGGCTTGGGGGAAGGAACGTTTCCGCAAGATAAGGCGAGACGCGCGCGAACTTTATGCCAAGGCGCGCATCGTCGGCGGCGACCCGCCCTGGACAAGTCCCCGTCTCTTTGGCGGCTTTTCCTTTCGGGGCGATTTCTCACCGGACAACACCTGGTCAATTTATGCGCCGGCGCATTTTGTCTTGCCCCATTATCAACTGGTCAGCATCGACGGCGAAACCTGGCTGTCTATCAATACGCAGATCCCCCCTGAAGAAGATCCCAAAGCGCTTGCAAGCGACTTGAAAGCAGCCTTGCGGGAGAAGATCAGACAATTACAGCGCGAAGGCAAGCCTCGGGCCATCAATCGGCAGTCGCCTTTGCAAAGCGTCCGCTACCCGATGAGCTTTGACATGTGGAGGGCGATGATCGGCCAGGCGACCGAGCGCATACGCGCGGGTGAATTGAATAAAGTTGTGCTTGCCCGCGCGGCCGAATTGCGCTTTGAAGAGCGCCCCCGCCTGATGCCGATTCTCAGCCATCTGGCTGAGGATTACGCCGATTGTTACCGCTTTTTGTTCGAGCCGCGGCCGCGCTTTGCCTTTTATGGCGCGTCCCCGGAACTGTTGGCGAGCGTGCGGGGCAAAGTCATCGAAACTATGGGTTTGGCAGGCAGCATCGGCCGTGGCAGCAACGCTGAAGATGACGCGCGCTTGAGCAGGGAATTGCTGCGCAGCCACAAGAACCGGCAAGAGCACAGAATTGTCGTGGACAAGATTCGCGATCGCTTGCTGCCCTTGACCGACAGGCTGGAGATCGCGCCGCCGGGCTTGCTCAAGCTGAAGCATATCCAGCACCTGCATTCGCCCATCCACGGAGGCCTCAAGCGGGAAACCGGTATCCTGGCGCTGGTGGAAGCCCTGCATCCGACGCCGGCTTTGGGCGGCGACCCAAGGGAAGACGCCATGCGTCTCATCCGCGATCTGGAACCGATCCCGCGCGGCTGGTATGGCGCGCCGGTGGGCTGGATCGACGCGGCGCTCGACGGCCAGTTCACCGTGGCGATCCGCTCGGCCGTCGCCCAGGAATCCCGCGTCTGGATTTACGCCGGCGCCGGCATCGTAGCGGGCAGCCAGCCCGAATCCGAATGGGAAGAAACCGCCCTCAAATTCCGCCCCATGCTGGACGCGCATGGAGGCCATACGACTAACCACAAAGACACGAAGAACACAAAGGAAAAGGATTAAAAAGTGTTGACAGAACATGAAAAAAGTTCAGATGGCAAACCGATCTCGTATAAGATTATCGGGGCGGCGATAGAAGTTCATAGAACCTTAGGCGCTGGATTACTTGAAAGTGTCTACGAAGACGCATTGTGCATTGAACTTGACTTGCAGAACATCAAATACGAAAGGCAAAAGCTGATCGAGCTCGAATACAAAGGACGACGGATTAGTAATCTCGTACCTGACTTGATAGTCGAGAATAGTGTAATTGTGGAGTTGAAATCGGTGCAGACACTTGAACAAATTCATACGGCGCAAGTCTTGACCTATTTGAAGCTGACAAATCTAAGAACCGGTTTGCTAATCAATTTCAATGTGACAGTTCTAAAGGACGGCATCAAGCGGATTGTTTTATAGACTTTTCTTCGTGTCCTTTGTGTCTTTGTGGTGAAAATAAAGATGCCAAACGCGAACACGCTATACGCCAATGTCTTTGTTGACGCGCTGGTGGCGGCGGGCTTGAAGCGGGTCTGCTTTTTGCCTGGGTCGCGGCATACGCCGCTGATTCTGGCTTTCGCGCGGCATAGGGATGCCATAGACATCAGCTCTCACCTGGATGAGCGGAGCGCCGCCTTCTTTGCGTTGGGGCTGGCGACAGCAAGCAACGAAGCCGCGGCTCTGGTTTGCACATCGGGCTCGGCGGCGGCCAATTTTTTCCCGGCGATCATCGAGGCGCGGCAGTCCCGCGCCCCGCTGCTCGTTTTGAGCGCGGATCGCCCGCCTGAACTGCGGCACAGCGGCAGCAACCAGACCATCGATCAGGTCAAGCTCTATGGCGACGCCGTCGCCTGGTTTGTCGACGCGCCCCTGCCGGAAGCGGATCCGCCGCCGCTCGCTTTGCGCAACCTGCGGACGCTGGCGGCCAGAGCAATGCACAAGACGGCAAGGGGCGTCGTGCATATCAATCTGCCCTTCCGCAAGCCCTTCGAGCCCGGCGAGGATGATGCCGAAGCCATGAATATCGACCGCGGCCAAGCAACGCGTTTCTCCAGGGAGAAGCGCTCCGACATCGCCGCGCTTGACAATCTGCTGCGCGGCGAGACCCGCGGGAAGCGGGGCATCATATACTTTGGGCACGGCAGTTGTCGCACGGCGGACGAAGCGCGGGCGTTGACGCGCTGGGCAGCTCGCGCGGCGCGCCTCAGTGGTTTCCCCATTCTGGCGGAATATACCTCCAACATGCGCAATACCGGGCTGGCGGCGGACGAGCGCTATGAGCCGCTGGGCGCCTATGAAACTTATATCAGCGCGGCTGCCTGCGAATTCAAGTCAATCGAAGTGCTGATTCGCTTCGGCAGGCCGCCCTTGTCCAAGTCAATGAGCGACTTGGTGGGGGGGGCGGATTTGAAGCATCATATTTATTGCAGCCGCGACGGCGAATGGGCGGACGACAGCCACAGCATTACGGACCTGCTTCATTTTGATCCTTTGTGTGCCGCGCCCATGCCAGAGGCGCAGGATCCGTCGGCGACGGCGGAAACCGCCTTCCGCGACAGAATAGGCCGTGCCGAGAAGATCGCCTGGAAAGTCATCGACAAAGAGCTCGAAACGGGAGATTATTTCGATGGCGCGGTCGTCTATGATGTGGCTGATCTGATGCCGGCGGGCGGGCTGATCTTCGCCGGCAACAGCTTGCCCGCGCGTCACTTGGACCAATTTGGCAAGCCGGGCGATCGACCGATGCTCGCCTTTGCCAACCGCGGCGCTTCCGGCATCGACGGCAACATCTCGACAGCATTGGGCATCGGCGCGGCATATCGGGACCGCCCCCTGGCAGCCATCGTCGGCGATATCACCTTCTATCACGATATGAATGGCTTGCTGGCGATAAGGCGCTGTGGCCTGCCGGCGACGATCGTCGTATTGAACAACGGCGGCGGGGGCATCTTCCATCGGCTGCCGATCCGCCGCTTTGAGCCGGCTTTCAGCGATTATTTCATCACCGCGCATGGCTTGGATTTTTCCCATGCCGCGCGCCTCTATGGTTTGGATTATCGGCGCGCCGATGACCGCCCGGCCTTTCGTCGGGCTTTCAGCGAGGCAGTGGCCGGGCGCGGATCGACCCTCATCGAGGTTCGCACGGACGCTTTGAATGACCTGCGGCGGCGTGCCGGGATCATGGCGACCATACGCGCCGAGGTCGAAGAAATGGACGCATAGAATTGAACAAGGAGAATGCAGATGGCAACAAGCGCGGAAGAGCAGGCAAAGGTCAAGACCGCAGATCTGATGCGGCTGGCGGATTGGCAGGAGGTCAAGCGCTACGACGATATTACATATCACAAAGCCGAGGGCATCGCGCGTATCGCCTTCAATCGCCCTGATGTGCGCAACGCCTTTCGACCCAAGACCATCGACGAAATGACCGAGGCATTGCTGCATGCCTGGCACGATGGCGAAGTCGGAGTCTTGTGGATCACCGCCAACGGTCCCAGCAGCAAAGACGGCATCTGGTCATTTTGCGCCGGCGGCGACCAAAAGGCGCGCGGGCACTCCGGCTATGTCGGCGAGGATGGCGTGCCGCGGCTGAACGTCCTGCAGTTGCAGCGGTATATTCGCAATATCCCCAAGCCGGTCATCGCGGTGGCGCCGGGCTTTGCTATCGGTGGCGGGCATGTCTTGCATGTCTGCTGCGATTTGACTATTTCCAGCGATAATGCGATCTACGGCCAGACCGGTCCCATCGTCGGCAGCTTTGACGCCGGTTTCGGCTCGTCCTTTCTGGCGGCGCATGTCGGGCAGAAGAAAGCGCGGGAGATCTGGTTCCTCTGTCGTCAATACAGCGCCGAGCAAGCCCTGGAAATGGGTATGGTCAATACCGTCGTGCCGCTGGCGGAACTGGAGCGGGAAGCGCTGCAGTGGTCGCGGGAAATACTGAGCAAGAGCCCGCTGGCGCTGCGTTTCATCAAAGCCGGCTTGAACGCCGAGCTGGACGGCCAGACTGGCGTTCAGGTCTTGGCGGGCGACGCCACCATGCTTTTCTATATGACGGAAGAAGGCAGCGAGGGCAAGAATGCTTTCCTCGAAGGGCGCAAGCCCGACTTCAGCAAGTTCCCGCGCCGGGCTTGACTTGGCTTTACCGTTGCTTGGGATAGCCGATGACTGATATCGAATCCGGCGCGAATAGCGATTGGCTGAGCGCGCGCGCCCGCGCTACGCCGCAGAAAGCCTTCCTTCATGTCGAAGCCGAAACATACAGCTTCGCCGATATCGATCGTCTGGCGGGGTCCACAGCCGCATTCATTCGGACGAGAGCAAATGTCGGACCTGGCGATCATGTGGCGCTGTTGATGAGAAATGGACCGGCATCGGTTTTGAGCCTGCTGGCATTGATGCGCCTCGGCGCTGTGGTCGTGCCTTTGAATACCCGCCTGACCGCTGAGGAACTCAAATGGCAGGTCAAAAACAGCGGCTGTCGTTTAGTGATCTGCGAGCGCGATAGCGAGGCGATCGCTCGCGCCGTTTCCGCCCCCACTCTGGTCTTTCCCGGCCTGGCCAATTTGACGGGGGCGGATGCTCCCGATGCTCAAAAAAACATTGATCTCAAGCGGGACTTCGCAATCATTCACAGCTCCGGCACGAGCGGGCGTCCCAAAGCCGCGATTTTGACATACAACAACATATTCCAGAGCGCGCTCGGCTCGGCTTTTCGATTGGGCCTCTTGCCCGACGATCGCTGGCTCTGCGTCTTGCCGACGTATCACGTGGGCGGATTGAGCATCATCCTGCGCTCATTGATATATGGCACAGCCGTCGAACTGCCGCCCATGAAGCGTTTTGATGTGGATGCGGTGAATCGGCTGCTTTCCGAGCGACCGATTTCCCTAGTATCGCTCGTTCCGACGATGTTGTCGCGCTTGCTGGACGCGAAGGCGCGCCCGTGGAATCCGCGACTCCGACTCGTCTTGCTCGGCGGGGAGGCGACGCCGGTCGAGCTGGCAGCGCGCTGTAGAGAAGCGGGCATCCCGATCGCGCCGAGTTATGGATTGAGCGAGGCGGCATCGCAGGTTGCGACAGCCAGCCCCGACCTGCTGCGGACCAAACCCGAAAGCGTCGGCAAGCCATTGCTGTTCACGGAATTGCGGGTGATTAACGAACGCGGCGCCGACGCGGCCCCGGGCGAGCCGGGTGAAATCATCGTCAAAGGACCCCAAGTCATGCGCGGCTACTACAATGATTCGGCAGCCACGGAAAGATCGCTGCGGGATGGCTGGCTGCATACGGGCGATATCGGCGCCCTTGATGAGGATGGCGATCTGGTCGTCCTGCAACGTCGTGAAGACCTGATCCTCAGCGGTGGCGAAAATATCTATCCGGCTGAAGTGGAGAAGGCTCTGCGAGCGCATCCAGCCGTCGAAGAAGTGATAGCCCTCGGGCTGGAGGACGCCAAATGGGGACAACGGGTCGCGGCGGCGATTCAACTGAGGGACGGGCGCGGCGTTTCCCAAGACGCGATTTTCGCTTTTGCCCGCGGCGCGCTGGCTTCGTACAAGATCCCGCGCGAGATTCGTTTCATCAGCGCCTTCCCGCGCGCGTCGTCGGGCAAGATACAGCGGCGGGAAGTGCGGAAACTCTTCAATGACTAGCGGCGGGTTGCATGTCAACGGTCATCATTACGAACTGGAAATCAGCGGGCAGGGCGAAGCGCTGCTGCTCTTGCATGGATTCGGCGGCGACAAAAGCATCTGGGCTGAGCTGCGAGCCGGATTGGATAGCGCCTACCGGATCATCGCCGTCGATATCCTGGGTCATGGCGCCAGTGACAAACCGACGGGGGTCGGCGCTTATCAGATGGCGCGCGTTTCCCGCGATATCCTGTCCCTGCTCGACGAGTTGCGTATCCCGGACTGTCATTTGCTGGGTTACTCCATGGGCGGGCGGCTGGCGCTGTACTTGTCAGCGGGCTATCCCGGGCGCTGCCGCAGCTTGATCCTGGAAAGCGCCTCGCCGGGCTTGGCCGACAAAAGCGAGCGCGAGCGACGCCGTCGCCAAGACCACGCCTTGGCGGAGCGTATCGAGACGATGGGCGTCGCTTGGTTCGTGGATTATTGGGAGAAACTGCCGCTTTGGAAATCGCAGCAACAATTGCCCGAAGAGATCCGGCGCGCGCAGCGTAAGCAGCGCTTGGGCAATGATGCCACAGGACTGGCCAATAGCCTGCGCGGCATGGGCAGCGGCGCGCAGCCCGAGATCTGGACCCGCCTGGGGCAAGTATCGACGCCCGCGCTTTTGCTGGCGGGCGCGCGGGACAGCAAGTTCGTCGCGATCAATCAGCGGATGGCTCGGCAGCTGCCCCGCGCCGACTTACAGGTGATCCCCGACGCCGGGCACAATATCCATCTCGAGCAGCCGCAAATTTTCATCAAGCGAGTCAAATCATTTCTGCAGGGGCTCTAGCGCGGCGGCAGCCTTTGTTATGAAGCGCTCGTATTGCGTCCGCAGGCGCGCGGTCTTGTCCTCCTCCGTTGTCCACTGGGCAAAATGCGAAAGTCTCAACGCTCCCCAGAGGTCCCAGAAGGGCAAAGAACTGTAATCCAGCCCGGGATTCCGCGTCTTGTAGCCGGCTGTGTAGAGATCCATCGCGGGCTCGCCAAGCGCCCATAGCATCTCCAGGCGACTCTTGCCCAAGTCTCCCAGCGGGTCGCCCAGCATGGCATCCTCCCAGTCGATGACCGCCGCCAGTTGATCGGCGCGCCAAAGCAGATTGCCCAGCCAGAAGTCACCGTGCAGCAGGACCGTAGCATTGAATTGAAGCCGCGACCGAGCTGCGCTTAGTATCGCGCGGATGCCGTAGGCCTCTTCCGTCGCTTCGCGCAAGTTCTCCTCCAACACTTGGCTTTGCGCGGGCAAGAAGGAAAGATCATATCGGTTGATGTCGATACGATGGATGCTGGCCAATATATCCGCCATTTGATGGCAGAATGCGGATATCTTGGCCGGCGCAAAGCGGGTTTCGCCCTCGACGAATTCGGTAATCAGGAAGGGGATCTCGTGGCGGGAATCGACGAGAAGCGGCTTTGGCACGGCCAGCCCGGCGCTTGACAAGATCTGCAACAATCTGAACTCATCACGGGCGATATCGGGATTGACTTGCCGGTCGCGGGGGCTGTGGCTCAGCAAGGTTAACCGACCAGGCCTACCCTGATCCGTGAGTATCTCCAGTGTGGCGGCGCGCGAACTCAACTGCCGCGCCTCAACCAGTTTCCAGCCAGGTTTGCAGCCAGCCAGCGTCTTCCGCGCCTGTTGGAAGATCACAAGGGCGGTTCGGATAAGCTGTCCGCCTCGGCAAGCTGCCAAGCGGCCGGCAAGTAAAGGATGCCGCGGTTTTCCGTCCGCTGCATGACTTCGCTATCCCCGGTCACCAGGAAGGACAGGGCGAAAGAAATCGAATCGATCACGGGTCCGGCGACTTCCCGAGCCACGATATCGATCCAGTATTCGCCCGGCAGCAGATTGACATTTTCAATCGCGCATTGCAGCGTGGCGTCTTCGTGAAGCGCCAGGCTGGCGCGCTCGGCGCTGGGGATGTCCACAAAGCTCAGAATCGTGCCGGCAGGATCGAGAATGCGCAGGGAGAAGCGATAATTGCTTGTCGGCTCGTGGACCTTCAGCTTCAGGTTGAACAGGACGGAATCGCCGGTATGGAAGCTGGTAATGATCCCGCCGCTGCTCGGATCGCGCATGGTGATATCAACGACGCGGAAGCTGCCGGTGCCTTCCCGCAGTTCAGCAGCCGGGACCTCCCCGCTGGCGAAGACTTTGGACTTGTCGATAGCCCCCTGGAAGTAGGCGGTCAGGATATCGCTGGGGGAACCGGCGGCGGTGACCCGCCCCTCGCGCAGGTAAATGGCGCGGTCGCAAATGCGCTCGATGTTGTAGGGATTGTGCGTGACAAAGATCACGGTAACGCCGCTGTTGGAGAGCTCGTCCATGCGCGTCAGGCATTTCTTCTGGAAGTTGACATCCCCCACGGAAAGCACCTCGTCAATCAAGAGAATATCGGCATCGACGTTGACCGCGACGCTGAAACCGAGGCGGGCTTGCATGCCGCTGGAATACTGGTAGACCGGTTTGTCCAGCCATTCGCCCAGCTCGGCGAAAGATTCGATTTCGGGCATCTTGGCATCCATCTGCGCCGCGGTAAAACCCATGATGGCGCCCAGCAGCTTGATATTCTCCCGACCGGTCAGGTCGCGGTGCATGCCGGCCGCCAACTCGATCATCGGGAAGAGGCGCCCGTTAATCTCGACCCGCCCCTGCGTGACCGGGCTGACGCCCGCCAGCAGCTTGAGCAAGGTGCTCTTCCCGGCGCCGTTTTTGCCGACGATGCCCAACGACTCGCCTTGTTCGACCTGGAAGGAGATGTCTTTTAAGGCCCAGGGACCGTAAGCGGCGAAGCCGTTTTCCCCCCGCCCCGTCAGTTGATCGAACTGCCTGCGCAGGTAGGGGCGCAGCGGCAAGCCGTAACGCTTCCAGACATCTTCGACCTGTATGGCTAGCTCTTTGGGCATAAATGCTTCACTCGATTCATGGTTCGCTACAAAACATCGGCAAAATACTGTGACAAGACCTGGAAGAGCGGAAAGGCGGCCAGCAGAATCACTAATGTAACAATCAGGCTGATGAGAAGCGACTCGGGATCGGGCGGCTGCCCGAAGATCAACACGCTGCGGAAGCCATCGATGATGCCGACCATGGGATTGAGCCGGTAGACAATTTGCAGGTTGCTCGCCAACTCCTTGGAGGAATAGATCACCGGCGTCAGAAAGAGCCAGACTTGCATGAAATACTGCAAGCCATGCAGCATGTCGCGCCGGTAGACAGTGAAAGCCGCGATGCCAATGCCGACGCCCCAAGCCAGCAAGCTCAGCATCGCCACCAGCGCCGGCAGCCAGAGCCAAGCCCAGGTGATCGGCATCTGATACAGCAGCAAGGCGGCGAAGAGCACGATCGACGACATGAGAAAGTCGAAGAAGGTCGTCGCCAGGACGACCAGCGGAAAAATGAAGCGCGGGACAGCCATCTTGCGCAGCAGCGTGCCATTGGCCAGAATGCCAAAGGGGATGCGGATGACCGATGTCTGAAAATAGGTCCAGGGCACGGTGGCGGCGAAGACAAAGACCAGGTGGGGCGCGCCTTCGGTATCAATCTCGACCACCCGGTGCAAAAAACTAAAGATCGCCGTGGTCAAAATGGCGGGAATGATGGCCCAGAGCGGACCCAGGATCGTCCGGCGGTAGCGGGCGCGAATATCGCGGTTGACCAGGGAAAGGAACAGATTCCAGTAGCTGCGCCACTTGAGGGCGCGATCAGCCGACGCTGTCGTATTCGACCAATGACTCATGTCCGGAAATGGCTTTCCTGCGCGCAACCAGCGCCGCTATTATCGCCGCAACAGCCTAAACTTGAAGTGCGGAAGTCGCTTGACCAGCGCAATCGCACTAGAAACAAAATACCTAGAACCAAACTAAAATTTAACCACCGAGGACACCGAGAACACCGAGAAAAGCAAATAAAATCAATGCGCTTGTCTTATTGCAGACCTGATTTTGAGCGACAGATGTGGTTTCCTCGGCGAATTTGCAATATACAGGTGGCGGAATTAGCGTATTAGTCGTCAAAACACCCTCAACTCTGTGCCCTCAGTAATTCCAAGTAAGTCATGCAACTAAAGCGAGCCTTGTAGGGGCGACCAATCTGGTCGCCCGTTGCCGCCGCGACTTGTGGTTTCGGGCGACATGGTATGTCGCCCCTACAGATCGTTGCTTTTGCAAAATTTGCATGACTTACTTGCACTTACTTCTGTGTTCTCTGTGGTTAGATTATCGTTTAATTTCTCGATCATTCTGCGAATGCGCGATGTGATGCGATTGCCCTATCGCTTGACCATATACACCCTATGGTACTCGATTTATCAATCTGCGCTGCTCGGCATGGACGCCGCGCAGCAAGCTCGCCATCTCGCGCAGCAGGTCCTCGCGGCTGGTCCCTTCGCCGCGCAGGGGGCGTCCGAAATGCAGGCTGATGACCGGATCGCGATAAAAGGGGAACATCATCTGGAAGGTGGCCGCCAGAAAATGGCGTTTGTCTTTGTCTCGGTATTGACGGACGACAGGATTGCGCAGCGCCCGGCGCGAGATGACTCCGCCGACCGCGCAGGGCAGGATGGTCAGATCCGGCGTGTAGCGCGTGAAAAACTCGACGCTGCGCGACCATTCCGCCAGCGAAGCCAGAGCCGGTTCGAGCGCGAGCGCGGGATCGTCCTCGATCTCCCCGCGCGGGAAGAGCAGCAGCGATTTGCCCGCTCGCAGATGACGCAGGGACGCTCGCATGGCCGAATAGGGCGCGCGTTTGTCGACCACGATGACATGGCGGCGCATCTCGCCCAGCCCGGGCAAGATGCCGAAGTCATAAGCCAGGACTTGGGTATCGCGCCGGGGCGAGGCCGCAAGCAAGGCGAAGGCATCGCCCAGCCCGGCATGATTGCCCAGGAAGAGCACCGGTCCGGATGTCGGTATGCGCTCCGCGCCCTGGATGTGCAGGGCGCGCGCGGCGATTTCGACCAGCCAGCGACTGGCGCCTTTCAGGTGGCCGTCCCGGGCGATCATGGCTTCCATTTTCATTCCCAGCCGCGTGAGTTCCAGGACGAAGGGGGCGCAGAGCAGGTGCAGCGCAGCTTTGAGAAGGGGATGGTTGAAGCAGAAGGCTTCCACGACGGAGGCGCTCATGGCGCAGTAGAGGCGGGGGGAGCGCACTAGGTTACTCGCCGTTTTTGTGACACCCAGTCGAGATCTCATTGCAGTGAGTAACTTTTTGATTATACTGCCGTAATAGTGTTAAAGATGAAGGTTATCCATAGCGAGATTATCTCAAATAAGAGTTACAGGCTTTACGGTAGGTTTATGCTTACTTTTGCAGGCAATTGTATGTTTAGACCAAAATCTACCTGTCGAAAGGTTTGTTCATGATGATCTTCCCCCGATTTTGTGGACAGTCAAATCGTCCATTACAATCGGTGTAAT
>JAPPMO010000063.1 GCA_028873975.1 Chloroflexota bacterium | reverse complement strand
CCCAGAGAAATTTCACGAAAAACCGACCCACCTCAACACGGGACTATACAGCTAGACTGCTCTAGCGAGAGATATGCACTATAATCGCGAGGTGGCGGAGCCGCTCGGCGGCAGCGAAAAGGTCTGTCCCGCTCACGCAAAATCGCAAGCGTCCTCGTTGTATAAGCGACGCGCTATACGTAAACAGGGGCGAATTTCACCTTGGGAGGAGCTCAATGCCGGAGCATTCATCCATTCCAACAATCAAAGCGGGCGACGGCGGGCATCACTTTGTCATCTACAGCGACAGTTGTTCCGGGCTGCCAGGGACGGTCCACGAAGAGAATTTTCGGCGGATGAATGCGCTGATAGCAGCTTTGGATCAAGCGCCGCAGTTTATCTGTTTCCCGGGCGACGAGATCATGGGTTTGACAACGGATCGCGAAAGACTGCGCCGTCAATGGGCTTACTTTTTTGAAAGGGAATTATCCTGGCTCGATCGCGCTGCTGTGCCCGTCTATCACGGCAGCGGCAATCACACGGTTTACGACCGCACGAGCGAGACCATTTTCCGCGAGACAATGGCGCATCACCCAGAAAATGGACCACCCGATCAACGCGGCTTGTCTTATTTTCTCAGGCGCGGCGACCTGTTGATGATCTTTGTCAATACTTTGTGGTCGGGCACGGGTGGCGAAGGCACGGTGGAAACCGAGTGGCTGGAAGCGACGCTGACGCAGCATGCCGACGCCGGGCACAAACTGGTCTTCGGTCATCACCCCGTGTGGACTGTCAATGGCTATGCCGGCGATTACCAGCGCAATCTGGAGCGCGATAACGGTCGACGCTTCTGGGACGCGCTGACGCGGCATGGGGCGCTTGCTTATGTGTGCAGCCATATCCTGGCTTTTGACGCGCAGGTTCATGGCGGCGTCTTGCAGATTTGCAGCGCGGGCGCGGGCACGGCGCATCGCATGCCGCCAGAAGACGAATATCTGCACATCGTGCAGGCGGCGCTGGATGACGACGGTCTGCGCTATCAAGTCCTGGACCGGGCCGGACAAGTCCGAGAGTGGCTGCGCTGGCCCTGGACCACCCCCGCGTCCGAGAGCTGGGCGCCCTTCTGTCCCGCCGCGGCTCGGTCGCTGCCCGCGGATTGTTTGGGGCGGCTTGACAAGGTTCAATTGGTCCTATGGCAAATCAGCGGGGAGCTGCCCGCGACACCGGACGGCGCTGGTCGGATGATCTTGCGCGCGGACGCGGAAGACGATGCTTTGCCCTGGTTTTGGCTAGGCGCCAGCGGCGTCGACAATCGCCTTACCGCGCTGCTCAGTCCCAGGGCGAATCGCAGCCCGCACCGCTGGACAGGACCGCCGCTGCCGCAGGGGCGGAGTTTCAGCATCCAATTCGCCTTGCACAGTGGCATGGGACCCGGCGGCTTGCTCTGGCGCTGGAGCGATGAAGAGGCTTGGTCGAGTTTAATCGGCGCTTCCGCCTGGGGCGCGGAGCGAATCCCCTGGTCGCATAGTTGGCGCCTTGGCGAGAATTTACGGCTCCGCTGGCGCCGCCTGTCCTTTGAGCTATGCGACCTTTTGAACTGAAGACGGTTTGGCTTGTGAATGCTGGGGAGATCGCCGGTATCAATTGTCAGCACATCGGTCTATGATCGTCACTATCTTCTGTAAACCAGCAGGAATCAATCATGCAAGCGATACGCGCTGCCATACGCGACGCAGTGAAGCTCTGCCGCCGCGTACAAGAACACTATCTGATCGCCAATACCAAGTCCGCGGGCGACCATAAAGAACCGGTCACCATCGCCGATTACGGCTCGCAAGCGATCATCTGCCGCGCGCTGATGAGGCATTTCCCCGACGATGGAGTGGTCTCCGAAGAATCGGGCGAGCAGTTCTTGCAACTGGTTTCGGCGGAGCAGCGGTCGCAGGTGCTGGCGCTGCTTGAGGATGTGCTCGGCAGCGCCCTCAGCGAGAGGGACCTGGTCGACTGGCTGGAGCACGGCAAGGGAAAGACGACAAAACGCAGCTGGGTGATCGACCCCATCGACGGCACCAAGGGTTTCATCGCGCTGCGGCACTATGCCATCGCTTGCGGCATCCTGGTGGACGGGCAGGTAGCGGGTGGC
Organism: Chloroflexota bacterium; assembly: GCA_028873975.1. Lineage (GTDB taxonomy): Bacteria > Chloroflexota > Anaerolineae > Aggregatilineales > Phototrophicaceae > UBA6055. Next base: position 41,639 of record JAPPMO010000063.1, on the reverse strand, counting down.
ATTGTCGCCGCGCCGGGTTATGCCGATGGCCAGGGCGCGCTCTTCTATACGGAAAACGGCGCCACCTGGCGCGCGCCGATCGCGGCTGGCGAGGGCGAGCGCGTTCGGGTCTCCGCCCGGCGCGCCCCCGACGAATTCATCGCTGTGCAAAGTTTCGAGCGGGAACATGCCAGCAAATCGCGCATGGGCCGGGCGCGGGCCTTGGCGGGCTTGGGCGAGGCGCGGATCCTGGAGTTGGACAGCATGGAAAAATATGCGCTGGTCGCTTGTGGCGCTGCCGATCTTTACCTGCGCTTGCCGCGCGAGGGCAGCGCTTACCAGCACAAGATCTGGGATCATGTGGCGGGCGCGGCTTTGGTGCAGGGCGCTGGCGGCATGGTGACCGACCTGGACGGGAGCCCGCTCGATTTTTCGAGAGGCGAGACGCTGCCGAACCCGGGCATGATCATCAGCAACGGGCAGCATCACGAGCGCGTGGTTGCGGCTGTGGGACAGGTGATGGCGGGGTCAGGGCAATCGCATCAAAATGATAGCGGCTGAAATGGTGGGAATCTAAACCAAATATTAACCACAGAGAACACAGAGGGCACAGAGAAAAACATAAAATGTCTTATTTCAAGTGCGTTTTCGGGTGAAAAATCACGTTTCGCTTATAACCCTTTCTTATGCTTAGTCCCGGATTTTAGAAGAAATGTCGTCTGAACACCTACGAACTCTGTGCGCTCTGCGCTCTCTGTGTTGAAAAAATTTGATGCGATTGCCCTGTCTGTTAAGGTTAGCCACATGCCTCTGCAACGAAACGTAATTCATCTTGGCGATGCATTGCAGTTGATTAATGAAGTTGATGACGAATCAATAGATTTGGTCGTATGTGATGGTCCTTATGGCGTTACAGCGCATGAATGGGACAGGATTGCGAACATACAGGCATACAATCTCGAGCTCATTAGACGGTTTTCCAAGAAGCTGAAAGATGGCGGCGCAGTTTATCTTTTTGGAAAACCAAACTGTATTGACTTTATTGATTTCTGCCCATATCTGAATCTGAAATCGAAGATTGTTTGGTATCAGCCAAGCCGGCTGGCCCAAGGCAGAATCAGCTATACCAACAACTACGACATCATCTGCTATTTTGTCAAAGGCGATAAGCCGCGCTGCTTCAATTTGGATGAGATTCGCGTCCCCCAGTTGGTGGAGCTTGAGCATCGCTTGCGCTGTGAAAGAGTGCCTTCAGTGACAAACGGCAAATATGGGAAAACAAAATTCAACAGCCGAGGCAAGAATCCTGGAGACGTCTGGGGTGATATTAAGCAGTTGACCTATAAGTCAAAAGAGCTTGTGTGCAGAGAAGCATTAAACACAGTTCAAAAGCCCGAAAAACTGATGGAACGGATTGTGCTGGCAAGCTCAAATCCGGGCGACATTGTGCTGGATCCATTCGCCGGCGTTGGCACTTGTCCAGTGGTATGCAAAAAGCATGGACGCGATTTCATTGGCATAGAGATAAACCCGGATTTCGTAGCAGTGGCAGAGGAACGATTGCAAGCCGCGGAGCAACATCAATTGGCATTAGGACTGTAGTCAGTGGCTGGAAATCGTTACATACCCCTCATCAAATTGGTCAAACAAGCATTTGCGCTTGCTAAATCCTTGGGCATACCGAATCTCTTGCAACTTGGCTTCTCAATATCGCGGACTAGAGAATACGTTCGGGGCGTATATCGTGACGAAGGGACCGCATAAGGAATGTTCATAGCGCTATCGCCTGTGGACGCCGCTCCGCGATTAAGCCCGCATACACATCAATCACCTCGTCCATGATGGCGTCCCAGGACTGCGTTTCGGCATAGGCGCGGGCTCGGGCGCCCATGGCGCGCATGATGTCCCGGTCCCCGGCGATCTTGCTGATGCCTTCCGTCAGCGCGCGTGTATCGCCACTTTCGAAGGTGTAACCGGTTTCGCCCTCGGTCACGATATCGCTGACCCCGCCCACGCGGGCGGCGACAACCGGCAAGCCCGCCGCCATCGCTTCGATGACGACCAAGCCAAAGGTTTCCAGGCGCGACGGGAAGACAAAAATGTCGGCGCTGGCATAGGCTTGCGACAGTCTTTCTCCGCGCAAATAGCCCATGAAACTGACGGGCAGGCCGGCGAAGGCGCGTTGCAGAGCCGGGCGCGCCGGTCCGTCCCCGACCAATACCAGCCGCGTCTTTGGCAGGCTTACCAGGGCGAAGCCTATGTGCTCGATCTGCTTCTCGTCGGAAAGCCGCCCGACGTAGATCAGCACCGTTTCATTGCTGTTGCCGCCCGTCATTTCAGCGCGCATCGCCGCCGAGCGGAAGCCGGGGTGGAATGTTTGAGCGTCAACGCCGCGACGCCACAAACCGACCTTGCTGATGCCCAGCTTTTGCATTTGGCTTTGCACCAGTTTGGAGGGCGCCAGGCTGTAATCCGACCAATTGAAGATATTCTTGGTCAATTCGTCGATGATTGGCCCCGTAAAGCCAAGATCGAAGAGACCAATCCTGAATTGCTTGGCCAGTCGCGCATAGTCGAGATGAAATGAGGTTACGGTCGGGACGCCCATCCACTTAAGCATGCCCATGGCCGGGATGCCGGTCATCACCGGGTGGAATAGATGCGCGACATCCGGATTGAAGGCTGCCAAATCGCGGAAGAGCGCAAGCGTAGCGAAGCCGAGGCGCGCTTCGGGATAAAGCGGAAGGGACAGGCTGGGCAAACTGCAGATCGGCACGTCCTTGTAGCGCCGGCTGTCCCCATAGCGCGGCGCTATGATCAGCGCTTCGACGCCGCGCTTGGACAAGTGATCCAGCAGCAGGCAGGTTACTTTGACGATGCCATCGACCTTGGGCAGGAAGGTCTCGGTTATGATGGCTACACGCATCGGAGTCTCACTTGAGAATCTGCCCCTAGTTGTACCATAACAGCGCCGAGAGGTCATCGTCTTGCTGGCATCCCGTTTGACAGGCGCTGATTTGGGAAGCCGCGGGTTCGTGATATAATGGCGTGGAATGCGCGAAAGCTGAGGGTCGAGAATGTCAGTAGAACGCTTGGGCGGCCTCCCCCGTCCTCATCAGTTTACGGTCAAAGAATATCTCGCTTTTGAGGAAAGAAGCGAGTTCAAGCACGAATTCATAGATGGCGTGATCTATGACTGGGGCGATCCGCATCCGAAGGCGCCCGTTCACCCCGACTTTGTGCCGGGGCGGCCGATGCCGCATTTGTTCACTGTTGCAGAGTATCTCGCCTTTGAAGCGGAGAGCGAGTTCAAGCATGAATTCATTGATGGAATTATCTATGAGATGACCGGCGGAACGTTTCATCACAGCAAAATCAAGGTAAATATTTTTCGCGCGTTGTTGCCGCAATTGGATGATAGGCTGTTTGAGATTCTAAACAGCGACATGAGCGTCAGGGTCGGCGATAGCCGCTATGTCTACCCCGATTTGAGCGTGGTCCGGGGCCAGCCGCAACTCGAAGACAACGATACCACGTTGCTCAATCCGGTTTTAGCGGTCGAAGTGACATCGCCAGTGTCCTTCGATTATGACCGCGTGAAGAAGCGCTCGTTCTATAGCGCGATTGCGTCCTTGCAAGCCTATCTCGTTATTGACCAGCATCGCGTCCATGTCGAATTGTACACGCGCCGCGAGGACGGCTGGCTCGGGCAGATTTTCGACAGCATGGAAGACATCGCGCGCCTGCAAGACTTGGGCTGCGACTTGGCGCTGGCGGCGATCTATCGCGCCATCAGTTTCCCCTAAGCTCAAATAGAACACCATGACCGCAGAGGCGACAACACGACAGCGCGCCATCGACAGAATCCGGTCTGACGATCGCTCGCCCATGGAGAACTTGCCCTATTGGGCGCGGGCGACCAATCCCATTGTACGGCGTCATTTGGGTCTCTATTGGCGCACTTTGCCGCCGGAGTTCGAGCCTATCCTCTATATCTGCGGCTTCTGGCTGGTCACGCTGGTGCTGGGCATCTTCTTCCCATTCATCACAGATTTGGCGACCACCGTGATCGTCGTTTCCGTGCTGGTCATCCCGGTGGGCATGATTTTCTACCTGCGCGCGCTCTTTTCCGTGGCTGCCAATTCGGCCTCGGCTATGGCCGACGAAATTCGCAACAATACCATGCAGCTATTGATGTCGACGCCGATGTCGCTGGATCAGATCTTCTTGGGCAAGGTGGCCGCTTCGCTCTGGCGCAAGATGGACGATCTGATCTTGATCGTGCAAGGCGCGGCGATCTTCGGACCGCCCTTGATCATCATGCACTACGCCGGCTTGTTCCCCTTGCGCGAATCGGGACCGGTTACGTACTTGCTGATCATCGCCATGACGCTGGTGTCCATGCTGCGGCTGGTGCTGGAACCCGTGATGTTCGGCATGGTCGGCGTGGGCATCGGGGCATTTGTGCCCTTCCGCAGCATTGCCATGACCTCGTCGGTGGCTTTTGTCGCTTTTTATTTCCTGCTCATGATCATGCTGCAGCAACTGAATATCGACTTCCTGGCTGCGGCGCTGGACGCGGCAAAGGGCGCGACGGAATCCACGCTTGATGTCGCCAATCTGCGGCTGGGGCTGGCGGTGGGATCGATCGTGCTTGTCGAACTGCTGCTGCCGCTGCTAGTGCCGTTTGCGTTGATTCGGCTGGTGATCGGCTTGCTCACGCGGCAGCTGCGGGAGGGGTGAGGGGGCTCGAATGGAGTATCGACCGCGCTTCGTCAAGTAGCTTTATAGTAATCATCCAGCAACTGTTTCGCTAGTTTGATTCCATCTGCCTTATTTATTTCCCCGCTTCCCGCATCCCACGTCTTTGCAGGCTCAATACAAACAGGGCAACCGGTTGTGCAGTTCTTCGGACAATTGGTTGCCCTCTTGATACCTTCTTCGAGGGCATTGGGCCATACATCAAACAGTCGTTTTACGATACCTGTGCCACCTCTATGATTCTCATACAGATACACAGTGTTTACTTCCGGTCGCAGAAACGCACTAGAATCGAAGCGGTCAGATGGCAAAATACGCCATGCGCCGACACGCAAGAGTTGAAGCAACGTATAAAGCGCTATAGGATCCGTGTGGTCAGTCAAATGCTCAATCCAAAAAGCGTGCAAACCGAAGCGTTTGAATTCACTTTCATTCGGCTCTGGTTTTTCCCGTTCTAGTACAATGTCAGAGTCTTCTTCTACGGTGCTATAGCTGTCGAATACTATGTTGAGGTTCACTTCACCGTAGTAAATCGAAAACGCTCCAAACTCCTTGCTGTCGAATTCGTCATCTTCATTGATGTAGTTGCGGAATGCTGCCTCTGTACGAATCGCAGGTGGAGCCTCTTCTACAAAGATCTTGCGCTTACCTCGGATGTCGCTGTGACCATATACTTGGTAACGTTTGCCAGCAAAAGTGAATATGGCATTTCGGTATGCGTGGCGGAATTTCCATGCGGCAGGTATGTTCTTGCCGATGGGTTCAGAATCAGAGTCGAATGCTAAATCGTAAGTTTCGCTATTGTCTCCTCGGAGCCCTTTCATTAAGAGCTTAAATTGCGGTGAAGTACCGCGTCGCCTTCGACGAGGTCTATAGACTTTTGCCGCTTCAACTGCCGCCTTGTAGAAAGCTGATCCTAAAACCTGTTCGTCTTCAGGACTAATCACGCCATTTGTCTCATCCATCAGTGAGTCAATGTGATTCGAAATAAGATGCTCGTTCTCCGGGTCAACCACAAGCTCGTCCAGTGGCTTGTTCAAAAAAGAATCTATGTCGCTGACGAAGAACTGATCAATCGGGTCGTTCATTGCAAAGTACAGCACGAAAGCATCACTCTTCCAGTTGCGACCGGCGCGACCAATTCGTTGCCATGCAGACATAGTATTGGGAGGAAATCCTGCCAATACTATGCCGTCAAGTCCGCCAATATCTAGCCCTACTTCTAGCGCATTTGTAGTGAACACTACCGTGTACTTACCACACTTTATATCCTCACGGGCCTCCGCTTTTTCATCGTCGCGGAGTCTTGAATGATAAACAGCCAATAATGACGCATCCAATCCATGTTGCTCCGCCAATCGAACGCATTTACGTCGAGCAGTTTCGAGAAAGTTTACACTGGGGCAGAAGACCAGCGCACGAATTCCTTGCTTAAGCATGGCTAGAGCTGCCCTCTCTACGCGTAGACTAAGTTCACTCCAATTCTTCCCATCGGTTGCTTCAGGATTAACAAATAGATAATGCCTTGTGGGACGCATTTGAAACGGTGGCTTTACGGGTGAGACATCTCGCCCCGTAAGCGCGATGGCGTGAGGTTTCGGATCTGCGCATGTTGCGGTCGACAGAAAGACACGTGGCGAAACCTCCAGGGTCTGGAGTAGCAATAGGAAACGACGCAACAGAAGCGTCATATTGTTGCCAAAATAACCGTGATAGAGATGCATTTCGTCGATAACCAAGCTACTAAGATTTCTCAGGAAACCGTTAGGAACCCAATGTTTTTGACGCCAGCCAAGAAAAGCGGCGTTCAAGTATTCGGGATTTGTCAACAGAATTCTGGGGGGATTCTCCTGAATTTCTTTCTTGCGAGGTGTATCTTTGACATATGTATCTACTGTGATTCCAAGTGGGTCGCACAGTGCCCGGATCTTGTCCAATTGGTCAGATGCTAGCGCATTCATTTGGTATACCATGAGCGCGTGAGACTTTGGATTGCGTATCAGTTCGTTCAGCATTGGAACGGCAAACGCGAGAGTCTTGCCACTTGCTGTAGGTGCATCAAGAACGACGTCTCTTCCTTGAAGCGCTAGTTCTATTGCATCGGCTTGATGCTTGTATAGTTTGGTGAATCCCGCGTTTCGTAGCGCGATGAATAGTCGGCGATCTATGTCGTTTGGCCATGCCTCTGCATATTCTGGCTCTACAGACGATTCTGAGGCAGACTCTATTTCATCCCTATCTCGCAGAGCACCGTACTCAAAGAGCCTTGCCTTAAACCTCTCGAAATTCATCCGTTTGCCAACCTTCCTATTGCTAACCAATACACAGTTTCTAAACAGTATACGGGAATTATTACTGAAGGTTTCCCCTAATATTTGGAGTGTTAGATTTGCTACCCCTTCACCGCGCCCAGCGTTAAGGTGAACTTACCCCGTTTGACGGGACCGAGGGGCCGCAAGGCAGGGTTGAACATAAGCCTTCCCGCATTCTCATTACTTTCATTGAAGCATATCTGTGGCAAAATACCTTGAATTCTCTCGACCGCAAGGAGCAGCGATAGTGGCAATCAAAACAGGAGGCGAAGCAGTCGTCGAAGCCTTGATGGCGCAGGGTATAGACACGCTCTTCGGCTTACCCGGCATCCAGAACGACTGGCTTTACAACGCGCTATTCGATAACCGCGACAAGATCAAAGTCATCCACACGCGCCACGAGCAGGGCGCGTCTTATATGGCGCTGGGCTATGCCCAGGCGACGGGTAAACCGGCTGTTTTCAACGTGGTGCCGGGACCCGGCATCCTGAACGCCTCGGCCGGACTGGCTACAGCCTACTCGCTCAACGCCAAAGTCCTCTGCCTGGCTGGTCAAATCGACAGCGCCAATATCGGCAAGGGCAAAGGCGACCTGCACGAGATCCCGCAGCAATCCGAAATCCTGCGCGGGTTGAGCAAATGGTCGGATCTCGTTTTGCATCCCGCCGATGCCGGGCGCAAACTGGCGCAGGCATTTTACGAGATGAACTCGGGGCGTCCGCGGCCAGTCGCATTGGAAGTGCCCCCGGATATTTTGAAGATGCGCGCCGAAGTGCCTGATAATGCGCCGATCTGGCAGCCCTTCCACCCGCCGGTTGACAGTGGCGCCATCGAAACGGCGGGGAAGTGGCTGGGGCAAGCGAAACATCCCATGATCTTCGTCGGCGGCGGCGCGCAGGGCGTCAGCACGGCGGTTACGCAACTGGCGATACGCTTGCAGGCGCCGGTGGTCGCCTATCGCACCGGCCACGGCGTGCTCGACAGTCGTCACTACCTCAGCTTGAAGAACCCGGAATCTCACGAGTATTACAAGAAGACGGATCTTGTGCTGGCAGTCGGCACGCACATGCGCCTGCCATTGAGCCGCTGGGGCAGCGACGAGGATATGAAAGTCATCCGCATTGATGTCGACAACGATGCCATGCGCCGTATTCAAAAGCCGGATCTGCCAATCGTGGCGCGGGCTGAAGATGCGCTGCCGCCCCTGTTAAACGCCGTCGACAAATTCAACCGGAAACGGGAATCGCGGGAAACGGAAATGCTGGACCTCAAAGCGAAATGGCGGGAGGCAATCGCCTTCCTCGAGCCGCAGAATACCTACCTCAAAATCCTGCGCGAGGAACTGGACGAAGACGGCATCTTCGTCGATGAACTGACGCAAGTCGGTTATGCCGCGCGCATCAGTTTTCCGGTCTATAAACCACGCAGCTTCATCAGCAGCGGCTATCAAGGCACCCTGGGCTACGGTTTCCCGACAGCATTGGGCGCCAAGGTGGCGAAGCCGGATGCGCCGGTGCTTTCGATCGCGGGCGATGGCGGTTTTATGTTCACGGTGGGGGAACTGGCGACCGCCGTTCAGCACCAGATTCCGCTGGTGACGGTCGTCTTCAACAATGACGCTTACGGCAATGTGCGCGCGATGCAGATCCGCGATTATGACGAGCGCGTGATCGCTACCGACCTGCTCAACCCCGACTTCGTCAAACTGGCGGAGTCCTTCGGCGCGAAGGCCTTCCGCGCCGAAACGGAGGCTGAACTGCGGCGAGCGCTGCGCTACGGTTTCGCCAGTGACTTGCCGACGCTCATTGATGTGCCGATCGGCGAGACGCCCAGCATGGATCGCCTGCGCGATCAGGGCCGCATTCGCCCGCCTAGACAAGAATAAGCCGCGCCGATGCCGAAGACCATCCTGCCCGAGGAATCGCCGATCTATCGCTGCTTTCTGGATTTGATCCGCAGCGCGGATCGCGTCTTTTTTGCCGGATTGCCCGGCGTCGGCAAGAGTTTGCTGCTGCAGCAACTGACGCTGATGGCGCTCGAAGCCGGGCGCCCAGCGCATCTCTTTCAATGGGACACGGCGCGGCAGCCCTTTGAGTCGCCCCGCTTTCCGCTGGATCGGGGCGCGACGCATCCGATGGTGATCAAAGCGGCGGGAACCTGGCTGCGGGGGTCGCTGCCCGAGTGGGACAAGGCGCATTCAGGAACCGATGCCATCTTGATCGGAGAAGTGCCGCTGATCGGCGGCCGCTTCATGGAAATCGCCCGCCCCGCGGACGATGAAGCCGAGTCGTTGCTGGCCGACAAACGAAGTCAATTCGTCTTGCCTGTACCCTCGCGCCGGGTGCGCGCCCTCATCGAGAGTCGGCGTGAAGCGTCAATCGCCAATCCAGCGCATGAAAATGAAGCGCAGGACGCGCCGCCCGATCTCTTGCGCGCGCTCTGGCAGGATCTTTTTCACGTAGCTGCGCAACTGGGCATTGTCGAGAGCTCCGCAAATGACGAAGTTTATTCGCCGGAGATCTACGAGGCGACATATCGCCATCTATTGCGTCATCGGCAGGTAAAGGCGCTCCCAATCGACGAGCCGCTGCGTCCGGTCGCGTCGGTCTACGACTTTGACGCGGCGCTGCCGCAATTGATCCCTGATCGCAAGGGGGCGCAAGCCCTGCTGCGGGAAATAGAGGCGGCGACATCCATTGAGCAGTTGAAGCGCGCCGCCGCCGCCTGGTATCAGCTTTGAACGCAGCGTTTAAGCCCGGTCCTCCGGGATCACGGCGAAGACATCGATCTCGAAATCGGCATAGGTCTTGCCCAGCGCTTTGACAACGACGCCGGTCGAGCAGGGATGGACATCCGGCATATGTTTCGCCAGCACCGGATAGACCAGATCGCGGTAACTGATATCGGTGACATAGGTGGTGATCTTGCAGATATCTTCCATGCGCGCGCCGGCCGCCTCGAGGATCATCTTGACGTTTTTCATGGCGTTGTCCGCCTGCGCCGCCGGATCGCCCTCGCCCACGAAGGACATGTTGTCCATCGTCAAGCCGGTCTGACCTTCGACGAAGACCAGATTGCCGGCGCGTACCGCTTTACAGGTGCGGTAGTCGATATCGGGGAAGATATTGCCGCCCTTGCTGCTTTTGGGGAGAATCCGCTGATGAGCCATTTGGCGCCTCCAAAGGACATGAGTAACAGTTCACCGAGAGTAACATAGCCGCGATTCATTCAGCAAAGAACGCACATTGCTAACCAGGGCAATCGCATCAAAATGATAGCGGCTGAAATGTTGGGAATCTAAACTGAATATTAACCACAGAGAACACAGAGGGCACAGAGAAAAACATAAAATGTCTTATTTCAACTGTGTTTTCGAGCGAAAAATCACGTTTCGCTTATAACTCTTTCTTATGCTTAGTCTCGGATTTTAGAAGAAATGCCGTCTGAACACTAGCGAACTCTGTGCGCTCTGCGCTCTCTGTGTTGAAAAAAATTTGATGCAATTGCCCTGCATTGCTAACGCCTTTGCCGCGGATTGGCTATAATCTGCGCCAGTGTCGCTGAAGCGGAGACCGATTCATGAAAGCGCGACGACGTTACGCGATTGTGGGTACTGGATCGCGCGCGGGCATGTATGTGACTGCGACTGCCAAGACATATGCCCGCAGCGCCCAACTCGTTGGCATGTGCGACCTCAGCCAGACTCGCATGAGCTGGTACAACCGGCAACTGCGGCGGGACGGCGCGAGTCCCGTGCCGGCCTACCACGCCGAGAACTTCGACGCCATGATCGCCGAGACCAGGCCCGATACGGTGATCGTGACCACGATGGATTCCTGGCATCATCATTACATCGTGCGGGCGATGGAAGGGGGCTGCGATGTCATCTGCGAAAAGCCGCTGACCACAACGCTTGATAAGCTACGCTCAATTTATGACGCGATTGATCGAACGGGCCGCTCCCTTCGCGTGACCTTCAATTATCGTTATGCGCCGGCCTTCACGCGTTTTCGTCAACTGATCATGGAAGGAGCCGTGGGGCATCCGCTGGCGGTCGATTTTTCCTGGATGCTGGATACCAGCCATGGCGCCGACTACTTCCGGCGTTGGCATCGCGAAAAGGAAAACAGCGGCGGATTGCTGGTTCACAAGGCGACGCACCACTTTGACCTGGTCAACTGGTGGATCGATTCTTATCCCCAGCGCGTCTTCGCTCTGGGCGAGCTCAAGTTTTATGGCCTGGCGAACGCCTCGGCGCGGGGCGAGCAATACAGCTACACGCGCTATACCGGCGCCGGGGCGGCGCGGGACGATCCTTTCGCCCTGTTCCTCGATCAGAAGGCGGCATTTAAGGGTTTGTACCTGGATGCCGAAGAGGAGACCGGTTACATCCGCGACCGCAACGTCTTTGGCGAAGCCATCAGCGCTGAAGATACCATGGCGGTCACGGCGCGTTATCAAAATGGCGTATTGCTGTCTTATTGCCTGGTCGCCTACGCGCCCTGGGAAGGCTTGCGCGTCGCTATCACCGGCACGCGCGGGCGCATCGAATTGGATGTCACCGAGAATGTGACGCACTTGAAAACAGACGGCGAATCGGCCGCTGCCAGCAAGGGACCCTTCAAACAAACGCGGATACGCGCCTTTCCTATGTTCGCGGAGCCATACGAGGTGAAGGCGCCGGCGGGGGCGGGCGGGCATGGCGGCGCCGATCCCCTGATGCTCGATGATATTTTCGCCGAGGACGCGCCGCCGGATCCCTATCGACGCGCGGCATCGCAGCTCGACGGGGCGGCGTCGGTTCTGGTGGGCATCGCGGCCAACATGGCGATCGAAAGCGGCGCGATGATCGAGATCAGTGATCTGTTTGATCTGCCTCCAAGCCCGGTATCAGACTGACGCGCTTGGAGGCATAGCGGGTCAGATAATATCTGAGCCCTACAGGTTTCATTTACATTTGAAATATGTAGGGGCGACCTATCAGGTCGCCCGCCAGAGCGCAAAAACATGTTAGGACGGGTACGTCAACGATAACGCGAATCCTCGCCCGCGCCCCACATATCGGGATCGGGACCGAGCTTCGCTTTGAGATCGGCTGTGGCTTCATCCAGGCGTCCCATCGTCTCCGCCGAGAGCGACAAGCTCCCCGCGATCAAGTTGCTATTGATCTGTTCCCGGTTGCGCGCGCCCGCCAGTACCGAGGTCACGGCCGGTTTGTGCAGCAGCCAAGCCAGCGCCACATGCACCATCGCTTGATTGATGTCGGCGCAGATCTCCCGTATGGCGGCGAGCGCCGCGAATGTCTCTTTTTCAAAACCGGGACTTCCATGGCGGGAATCGCGCCGGTCGCCGCGGAAGTGCCGCGTCCGCGTGCGGGAGTAGGGCATCTCGTCGGCGTCTCGATATCTGCCCGTCAGCAGCGCTTGATTGAGCGGACTGTAGGGCAGGATGCTGATATTCTCTTCGACGCACTGCGGCTGAATCTCGAACTCGATGGCGCGCCACAAGAGGCTGTAGGGCAACTGATTGGCCTCGTAACGTCCATATTGCAGCATGTCTGGCATATCGAGAGCCCCGAAGTTGCTGACCCCGATGACTCGGATCTTGCCCGCGCTCTGAAGCGCCAACAGGGCATCCATCGTGTCTTCAAAAGGGATGTCGCGGCTGGGCCAATGTACCTGATACAGGTCGATGTAGTCGCTGCCGAGGCGCTCCAGGCTGCGCTCGCAGGCGGCGCGGATATCCTCCGGCGCCAGATTTTTCTGGCTGACTTTGCTGGCGATGACGGCTTCCTCGCGCCGGTCCTTCAGGGCGCGCCCCAGCATCCGCTCGGAATAGCCGTCGCCATAGCCCTCGGCAGTGTCAAAGAGATTGATGCCGACATCCAGCGCGCAGTGAACGGCGTCGAGGGTGTCAGCTTCGTCTTGCGCTCCCCAATAGTCGCCGCCGACGATGCCCCAAAAGCCGACGCCGATCGGCGAAACCATCAGCGAACTGTTTCCCAGTTGTCGCAATTGCATGAAGCGGGTCCTTTCTTGAACGGTTAATGCGCGCCGAGTTCGTCTTCCGCGCGTTCGATCAAGGCGCGCATATATGCTATGGCATAAGCCGTACCCGCGCCTAGATGGAAATCGCCGGCGAATTCCGGGGTGTGATCGAGGATCATCGCGCCGTCGTAGCCGGAAGCCACGAATGCTTGCATGGCCGCGTACATATCGAAATAGCCGTTGTCGAGGAAGGTTTCTGTGAAGACGGGCTGGGGCGCGCTGACGTTGCGGAAGTGGGCGATGAAGATGCGCTTTTGGGCAGCGAAGTCATGGATTGACGCGAGCATATCGCCGAAGTCCTCCCCGCCTTCGAGCCAGCAGCCGGTGCAGAATTCCATCCCGAGCATTGGGCTATCGGCGATGGCGAAGGCGCGCTCGTAGCGCGCGCGGCTGTTGATTAAACAAGGGATGCCGCCCAGCGTACCCGTCGGCGGGTCGTTGGGATGCATCGAAAGTCGTACGCCGCACTCTTCGGCGACGGGTATGACCGCTCGCATGAAGTATTCGAAATTTGCCCACAATTCCTCCAGACTATACGCGCGATCGTGCGTGAAAGACTGCGATTCGAGTTCGTCAAGATTGACATGACGCGCTTTAGCGAAGCGGCTCTGGCTGGGCGCCGAACTCCAGACCTGGTCTGGCTCCCAGGTAAAGGTAGTGGTTCCGATACCCGCCCGGCCGAGGTCGCGAAGCATTTGCGCGAAGCGGGCGATATCATCGTCGCGGCCCGGCAAGCCCAGATGAATGCGCGCGGATTTCCCCAAGTTGAGATTGCCGACGTTGTAAAGCGTGAGGCCGGCCCGCCTCACGCGCTCCACCAGCGCCGCCAGATATTCATAGTTCGTGAGTTCGTCAGGCAGCCAGGTATAACAATGACCAAGACCAAGTTGGCGCAAGAAGGTCAATTCGTCGTCATTCGGTTGAGGAGCAATCCAAGCCGACAATTTGATCTGCGACTCCACTTGCGCTGCCGTGCGCCCAATACGCGCCATGCCTACCGCCTCCAGACTGAATCAAGATCTCCGATTATACCCGCATGTCTTGGCCGGCCAAAACCCGAGCCAGCAGGCAATCGCAGGCGATTGAACTGCCGCCGTCTACGCTATTTCGGCAAACCGTAGCCGCGGGTCTACATACTCGCGGTTATTCGGAGCGAACGAAAGACAAAGATCGTGGAGCGAAGGCCTGGCCCGGGAGCGCGACTTCCTATGGCAGACTTGTGCCGATACGATACAATCAAGCGCTGTCGAGTGTTCAAATGCAGACGGGACCCCAGATGCGAAATCGCTATTTCTCCTCAGACCCAGCGCAGAATCGAGTAGCCGCCGAACTATATGATAGCGTCAAAGAGCTCCCGCTGATCTGCCCGCACGGTCATGTCGATCCGAGGCTATTCGCCGACCCGGATTATCAGTTCGGCAGCCCGGTCGACCTGCTGATCATCCCGGACCACTATATCTTTCGCATGTTGTACTCGCAGGGCATTTCACTAGAAGCGCTCGGGATTCCTTCTTTGGATGAAGAGCCGACAGAAAGCGGTCACCGGGCGATTTGGCAGTTGGTCTGCGACCATTGGCGCTTGTTCCGCGCCACGCCCACCGGCATCTGGATCCGCGATGAACTCGCGGATGTCTTCGGCATTGATCTCAAGATTAACAGCGCCAACGCCGAGGCGATCTACGACGAAATCGCTGCCATGCTCAAGAGCGAGGCTTTCCGGCCGCGCGCACTCTACGAGCGCTTCAATATCGAAGCGCTGGCGACCACGGACGCAGCGACCGACGAGCTGCGCCACCATCAAGCGATTCTGGATTCCGGCTGGCAAGGGCGCATCATCCCGACTTTTCGTCCTGACGCCGTCATCGCTATTGATCAAGCGGACTGGGCGTCAAACATCGAATTGCTGAGCGAAGTGTCCGGCATCACGATCGGCGACTACGGCAGCTATATCCGGGCGCTGGAGGGGCGGCGCGGGCATTTCAAAACGATGGGCGCGACAGCGACCGACCACGCCGCCTTGACCGCTTATACCGAAGTCCTGCGCCCCGCCGAGGCTGACGCGATCTTCCAGCGCGCGCTAAAAGGCGCGGCGTCGGCAAAAGACGCGGCTCGCTTCACCGGGCACATGTTGATTGAAATGGCGCGCATGAGCAGCGAAGATGGCTTGGTGATGCAGTTGCACGTCGGATCATATCGCAATCACAATCCCGCTCTTCACAAACGCTTTGGACGGGACATGGGCGCGGATATCCCCATCCGCAGCGAGTTCAGCAAGAATCTCAAAGCGTTGCTCGATCGCTTTGGCAACCAGCCCGAGCTGACCTTGATCTTGTTCAATCTCGATGAGAGTACCTACAGCCGAGAGCTGGCGCCGCTGGCGGGCCATTACCCGATCTTGCGCCTGGGACCCCCTTGGTGGTTCTTTGATAGCTGGTTGGGCATGACGCGCTTTCTCGACGCCGTTGTGGAAACAGCCGGGATTTACAATACAGCCGGCTTCAATGACGATACGCGCGCCTATCCGTCGATACCCGCGCGGCACGATGTCTGGCGTCGTGTCTGCGCGGACTGGCTGGCCGGGCAGCAAGTCCGCGGCTTCATCGACGAAGAAGACGCCCGAGAGATGATCCGCGCCCTGGCTTATGATTTGGCGAAGCAGACCTACCGACTGGACGGATGACGATGACAAAGAGACTGAACGCGGAAGTGGCGAATGTAGGGCGAATGTACCCGGAAAGGATTCTGCAATTCGGCGGCGGCAATTTTTTGCGCGGTTTTGTCGATTGGGTCGTGGATATCCTCAACGAAGAGACGGACTTTTGCAGCGGCATCGCGATAGTAAAGGCGACGCCGGGAACTTATGAGGATCTGGATGCGCAAGATTGCCTGTTCACCACCTATCTTCATGGCCTTCGCGACGGGATCTTTACGGAAGAGACGCGGCTCATCACTTCGGTGAATCGCACCGTATACCCGTATCAAGACTTCGCGGCCTACCTGGAGCTGGCGCGGCAGGACCCGATCCGTTTCATCTTTTCCAATACCACGGAATCGGGCATCGTCTTTTCGGAAGAAGACAAGTTGAGCGACGAGCCTCCCGCGACATTCCCCGCCAAGCTGACGCGCCTGCTCTATGAACGCTATTTGCATTTTGAAGCCGCTCCCGAAAAAGGCTGCATCATCATCCCTACCGAATTGATCGAGGATAACGCGGCCCGCTTGCTGTTAATCATCTTGGGATACGCCCGGCTATGGCGCTTGGATAAGGGGTTCGGCGACTGGATCATGCGGCACAACCTGTTTTGCAATACGCTGGTGGATCGCATCATTCCCGGTTATCCGGAGGCTGATGCCGAGCGCGTCTTCGCCGGATTGGGTTACGAAGATCGCCTGCTGGTCGCCGGCGAGACCTACCACAGTTGGATCATTGAAGCGCCCCGGCGCCTGCTGGACGAGTTTCCGGTTAATCAAACGCGGAGGCAGCTCAATGTCAGGATTGTGGACGATGCCGCGCCCTACCGCACCATCAAAGTGCGGCTGTTGAATGGCGCGCATAGCTCAATGGCACCAATCGGCCTCTTGCTGGGCATCGAATCGGTGCGCGAAGCGATGGATCACGATGCGCTGGGTCCCTTCATTCAGGAATTGATCGAAGAGGAGGTCATCCCTTCTGTGACGGAGGCGCCGCGCGCCGAGCTGGAGGCTTTTGCGCGCGATGTCTTTGATCGCTTCCGCAATCCGCATATCCATCACCGTTTGCTAACCATCTCGCTCAACAGTTCTTCCAAGGTCAAGGAGCGCATCGTGCCCTCGATACTTGCTTATCTGAAAGAGCGCGGCGAATTGCCATCGCGGCTGACGCTGGCGCTGGCGGCATTCATACGTTTATACAAAGGCGAGTGGGAAGGGGAAATGATCCCGCTCAACGACGACCCGGAGGTGCTGGATTGGTTCCGCGAGCAGTGGTCGCGGGCGGCATCTCTTGACGATTTGGCAGGAACTGTCCTGGCAAATGAGGCGCTCTGGGAGCGCGATCTGTCGCAAATACCCGGCTTGGCCGATCGCGTGGGCGAGAACCTGCGCGCGATCGAGTCGGGTCGACTGCTGGCGCTGCTATGAGCCGCGCTGTCTATGATGTAATCACCGTGGGCCGCGTGTCCATGGATCTGTTCTCGCGTGATATCGGCGCGGCATTCCATGACATCACGGCTTTCGAGACCGGCGTTGGCGGCAGCCCGGTCAATATCGCCATCGGCGCCAGCCGCCTGGGATTGACTTCGATCGCGTTCACAGCCGTCGGCGATGACGAAGTCGGGCGCTTTGTACGGCGCTACCTGGACGACGAAGGCGTCGTCACGGACTTCATCGCGGTCAAGCCCGGGACGAGGACGGGCATGGCGGTTGTGGGCGTGCAGCCGCCGGATCGCTTCCCCTTGCTTTTCTATCGCGAGAACCCGGCCGATATTCATCTAAGCATCGACGAAGCGGCTGCGCTGCCGCTGTCGCAGGCGCGGGCAATTTCGCTATCGGGCACGGCGCTCAGCCGCGGCAGCGCGCATGATGTCAGCCTGTACCTGGCGGAACGCGCCCGCGCATCGGGATTGACGACTTTCATCGACCTCGATTTGCGTACCGATCAATGGACCCACCCTCTATCCTTTGGCTTGCGCATGCGCCGCATCTTGCCGCTCTGCGATGTCATCATCGGCACCGAAGAAGAATTCTTCGCCGCGCTGGCGCCGAAGCCCGAGTCGATTATGGCTGGCGGGAAGGTCAACGAAGACTTAGCGGCGGAATTGCGGGGATTATTGCGCGACTTCCACGAAGAAAGCGGCGCCACATTGGTACTCAAACAAGGCGAGGATGGCGTTAAAATTTATTCAGGCGCGGCAGCAGGCGAGATTCCCGGCTTCCCGGTCGAGATATTGAATACAGTTGGGGCGGGTGATGGCTTCGCCAGCGGTTTAATTTATGGCTGGGCGCAAGGCTGGGCTTGGGAGCGGGCGGCGCGCTTCGCCAATGCCTGCGGCGCGATCGTCGTCAGCCGTCACGGCTGCGCGCGGGCTTTGCCTTACCGGCATGAAGTGGAAGCATTCCTGGAGACGCATCACTGAATTGAGGGTGGATAATCGATGAATCACCATTTGAAGTCGAACTACGATGAAATGATCGTTTTGGATGTCAGTCCGGAATCGGCTGGGTGGGAATATCTGTCATTTCGCGTCATCAAGATTCGCGCGAACCAGGTATACATGCACAATACCGAGGACACTGAACTGGCGCTGGTACCCTTGGAAGGCAGCGGCGTAGTTCGCAGCGGCGACCGCGAGTACAACCTGTCGCGATCCGGCGTCTTTTCAGCCAAGCCCGCCGTTCTGTATTTGCCGCCCGGCACGGAGTTCGGCGTTACAACGGAAGACGCCTTCGAATTGGCGATTGGCGCGGCGCCGGCCGTGGGCAAGTACCCAGCCCGGCTCTTTTCCGCAGACGAGATTCGCAGCGAGGTCCGCGGGGGCGGGGCGGCGCGCAGGCAGGTGAACCACATCTTGTCGCACCCCATGCCGGCGGAACGGCTCATCCTTTTCGAGGTCTATGTGCCCGGGGGCGCCTGGTCGGGGTATCCGCCTCATTGTCACGATGGTTATGGCGGCTCTGAACATTTGGACGAGACCTATTACTTCCGCACGGACCCGGCCAACGGCGTCGCGCTGCACCGCAACTATCGGCGCGATGTGGATTTCGACGAGATCTTCCCCGTTCGGGATACCGACCTGGTGCTGGTCACCCAGGGTTTCCACTCGACCGCGGCGGCGCCAGGGTCCAACCTGTATTTTCTGAACTATCTGGCGGGCGAACTGATCGACGAGGCCAGGAAAACGCCGCCTTATGACGACCCCGATTACGCCTGGCTGAAGGACAATTACAGCGCCAACCTCATGGAGTTGCCGCTTCCCTTTGCGTAGCGGATTCCGATAGATTTGAACGACATTCGAAACATATTGGTTTTGATGGGGTTATTTTCGTATGAATATGGAACCTTTTTAGTGATAAAATAGAAAATGGATTAGACTATAAGCAGGTGTTCGTGTTGCCTTTCAAAAATAGATGGCGTCGCGCAAGCTTTTTTCTTTTGCACTGCTTTTTCTCCTCTCACTATTGCATCTGCACGCTCAGGAGAAACCTTCCCTCACGTCGGTTGTCGAAGGTTTGTATCATCCGCTTGGCATGGCGCTTTTGCCCGATGGTTCGGTACTGGTATCGGAGATGGGCAGCATGGAAGTGGACACGCGCTTGGGCTTCGATTCCGACAGCGCCGGCATCAGCATTGTAAGCCCCGATGGCAGCGTGCGCCGCCTGGTTTCCGGTTTCCCCAGCGGACGCGACCCCTCGGATATGCTGGGCGCGCTCGCGCTGGCGGTTTCGCCGGATCAAGAGACCATTTACATCGGTCACCATAACGCGCAGCGCCTCTATACCCTGCCCGTCTCCGCCGCGCTCAATCCTCGTCAGGAGCCCTATAGGCCACAAGAGCTGGAATCTGTGATGACCGGCGCGCGCGGCGCGCGGAACACCTTCTTGCTGCATCCTTTTGATATCGGCTTTACCGGCGAAGGCGCGCCGCTGCTAACGGATTCGCTGGCCAATAGCATCGTCTTCGAAACAGAAGAAGGCGCGCGGCGGTCCTGGCATCGTTTTGCCGCGTTGGACGCCCCGCGGCCCCCCGGCGGCAAACTGGAAGCCGTGCCGCGCGGTATCGCGCGCTTCGGCGAGGAGATCGTCGCCGCCTTGTTCGCAGGCTGCCCGCACCCGCCGAACAGTGGCGAATTGGTCGCGATTGATCAGGCGGGGGTCCAGCGCACGCTGGTCAATAATCTGAATATGCCGATTGATGTCGCCATCGACGCCGAGGGTGATCTTTGGCTGCTTGAATTCGCCGCTGCAAGGAGCGAAGAAGCTTGCTTTTCCGCCGCTGACTTGGAAGCCCGCTCCGGACGCCTGAGCCGCTTGAACCGCGACTCGGAATTGGAAACCATCGTCGATAATCTGGACTTCCCCGGCGCGGTGCTGCCCCTGCCGGACGGCAGTCTCTACATCAGCGAAGTTTATGCCGGGCGCGTCTTGCGCCTGCGCCTTGACGGCGCGTGGCAGCCCGTGAAGCGCTATAGCGGCGCACAAGCCCGCTATAGCGGCGCGCAAGTTCGGGAAGGGAGCTACGTCAACATCGCCGACGCCGACCGGGCGCTGCGCCAGGTGATCGAGCGCGAAGCCCTGTCCCCTTACCCGGGCAGCGACAAGATCGAAGGCGATACGGCTCTGGCGCGCTTGGGGCGCGAGCTCTTTTTTGATCCAATTCTTTCCGGCGACAAGAATATCTCCTGCGCCACTTGTCATCATCCCAGTCTGGCTATGGCGGACGGGCGCCCGCTTTCGATCGGCACGGGCGGTCATGGCTTGGGGGAAGAGCGGGTTTTCTTGCCCGAAGTCACGGTGAGCGCGGACACCCGCTTCGACTTGACCGGCGTCATCGCCAACCCGTTTATGGGAGAATTCATCCCGCGCAACAGCCCGACAGTGATCAACGCCGGGATCGCGCGCTCGCAGTTTTGGGACAGCCGGGTCGAGAAGCGTGGCGGCGAGGGGCTGATCCACGCGCCGGACGATGTCGTCGCCGATTTGAACTTGTCCGATACAGCGATCGCGCAAGCCATGCTGCCAATAATTTCGAGGGCAGAAATGGCCGGCGCCACTTTTGGCAACGAACCATCGTCTGTCATCCGCGAAAACTTGGCCGAGCGCCTGCGTGGTATTCCAGCCTACGCGGCTCAATTTGAAACGGTTTTTGGCGCGGGCGAGATTAGTCCTTTGCAAATCGCGCAGGCGCTGGCGGCTTTCGAACGGCAGTTGATCTTCACAGCCGCGCCCTGGGATGATTACATCACTGGCGACAAGGAAGCGCTGACTGACGATCAAAAGCGCGGCGCGCTCTTGTTCTACGGCGACTTAAACCCGCAGCTCAATTGCGTGCAGTGCCACAGCGGCAATATGTTCACTGATATCGAGCACTACAATTTACTGGTCCCGCAGATAGGTCCCGGCAAGCGCAACGGTCCCAGCGAACGCGATGACTTCGGGCGGTCAAATGTAACTTTCGACCACCGCGATCAGTACAAGTTCCGGACGCCCAGCTTGCGCAATGTTGAGTTGACCGCGCCCTATTTTCACAGCGGCGCCTATCCGACGCTCGCGGATGTCATCCGGCATCATGGGGATATCTGGCGCGGCAGCATGACCTACGACCCGAGCAAGCACTTGCCTGATTCCATGCAAGACAGTTATTTCCCCTACAACTTCGAACGGCAGGCGCACTCGGTGTCCACGCAGCTTGCCGACGGCATGCCCATGAGCGAAGAGGATGTGGCTGACCTGGTCGCTTTCCTCATGTCCTTGACCGACCCGGCCGCGCGCGAGCTGTCGCATCTGGTCCCCGACTCGGCGCCCAGCGGTTTGCCGCTGGATCCAGTCCGTCGCTAGCAGAGCAATCGCGCCAGATTTTTCCTAACCACCGAGGGGCGCGTAGACACTGACCGCCGAGCAGCTGCATTTACTTAGATTTATGTGATATCCGGCATATTTTGGTTCTGGCGCGATTGCTCTGTCATCAAAACGTTGTCTTTGATTCTCCATGAAAATAGGGTATGTTATTGGTATATTGAGTTAGGAGTACAGTCTGAGCGGGATGAGCGCGCTACGAACTACTAAAGCATTTAGTGAGGGTAGCAAAGTGAAAGGCATTAGCTCCAGGTACGTGTCTTTCATCACAATTGGCGCGATCGCGTTTGCCGTTTTGTGCGCTCAAAAAGGGCATTCCGCACAAGACATCCTCGCATATTTCACATTTGTATTCATCGTGATGTATTCGGTACATCGGCGGTAAATGCAATTTACATTCCACCAACTCATCAGTCTTGTCGCCATCACCGGGGGCTCAATATCGTTGTATACCGGGATCGCGGGAAAGGATGTATTGCTATACCTGTGCGGAGTAGCAATTGTGCTTGCCGCCACTGTGCCAAATCGTAAAGTAGACATCGATCTTGATCTGAAGGGCTTTAAGTTTGGAATGAGAATACTCCCTGACAATAAAGCTGACCCAACGCTTCACAGAAAACAAGTAGAATCATCGGAACAGTCGCAAGAAAACGTCTCGTTATGTGAAGAGGAATAATCCACCTTAAGTAATGTCGCTTTGAGATACAATCCGTCAAACGAAAGGCGTCACGATGAGCATGTCCGCTTATGGCCAGTTGCCCGTTCCGCGCTTGACGCCGGAATTGCTTGGCTTGATAAAAACCGGTCGGGTTTACAGCCTGGGCGTCGATTTTGAAGAAGGGATGTTGACGCCAGGCGCGGCGATGAAATCTTATTCGATTGCGCCCCATCTTCGCCACAGCGACCCCTCAACCATTAATCCGGGATCGGCCGCGGCCGAAACCATCCGCATGTCCATCCATGTCGGGACGCATATCGACGCGCTGTGTCATATCGCCGAAAAGCGCGATGAGGCCGGCAATCCGGATCCCGATGGCACGCCGTATTTGTACGACGGACCCGGGAAACTGATCCCGGCCAGCGAATGCGTCAGTTCGGCCGGGCAGAGGCATCTGAGCATCGAAGAGATGCCGCCGATAGTGACGCGCGGCGTATTGCTGGATATCGCCGCCTACAAGGATGTCGATATGTTGCCGCCCGCCTATCAGGTTGATGCGGATGACATCGCCGGCGCGATTGAACGGCAGGGCGCCGTCATGAGCGAGAACACCGCGGTTTTAGTGCGAACTGGTTCGATCCAACTGCTGCGCGACGGCGACCCGATCTATCGCGATGCGCAAACCGGACTAAACCTGGAAGCGGCGCAGTTTTTGGTCGAGCGGGGCATGAACCTGGTTGGCGCGGACAATATGGCGGTGGAAGCCATGCCGCCCCATGACCATTCCGTGCATCGATTCTTGCTCGTGCATAGTGGCATCACACATGTCGAGAATCTGAATCTGGATGAACTGGCAGCCGCAAACTGCTATGAGTTTCTCTTGATCATCGCGCCCTTGAAGCTGACCGGCGCTACCGGCTCCTGGGTGAATCCAATCGCGATCGCCTGATCGGCTCAGCGGAAAACCGCTTCGATCCCTCTCGCCCAATGCAGCAGCGCCAGATCCCCATCAAAGCGCGCGACCAATTGCAAGCCCAGCGGCAGCCCCAGCGCGCCCAGGCCCGCGGGTACGGTGACAACTGGCAGCCCGGCGTGCGTCCAGGGCATGTTCATCGCCGGATCGCCGGTCGCGCCGATGCCCTGTGGCGCGACATCGGGCGCCGCGGGGCAGAGCCACAGATCAACTCCGTTTTCGGTCATGGCATCGTGTATGCGCTCCCGGAAGGTCATGCGATGCTCGCGCGCCTGCTCCAGCCGATCGCGCGGGATCGTCTGGCCGTAACGGATGAGCGCCGCCGTGCGCGGTCGATACAGGTCGCTGTGACCCGCGAACCATGCCTCGTGCTGCAGCGCCAGTTCCGCTGCAATCATGTCCTGATGACAAGCGTCGATGCTATCAATGTCGTCGAAAATGCTGACGCGCCTGAGCGCATAGCCGGCTTTCTCAAGCTGGCGGACTTGCGCCTCAAAGGCGTCCAGCGCCGTCGACTGCTGCAAATAGGCGCCGTCTGGGACGCCCAGCGCCGGCAGTCGCTCAGGCACCTCGCCGCTCGCCCAATCAGCGATTATGGCTTCCGCCACAGCTAGCATGTCGGCGACGTTTTGGCAGAAAAAGCCGACATGATCGGCTGACTCCGAAAAGGTCACCAGTCCGGTCGCGCTGACTCGCCCAAAGGACGGCTTGTAGCCGACGATGCCGCAATAAGCCGCGGGGCGGATGACCGAGCCGACCGTCTGCGTGCCCAGCGCCACATGCGCCAAACCAGCCGCCACCGCCGCCGCCGATCCACTGCTGCTGCCGCCGGGCGTATGATCGAGCTGGTGTGGATTGCGCGTGGGACCCGGCTCGAAGTATGCGAATTCGGTGGTCACAGTTTTTCCAACTATCAAAGCGCCAGCCTGTTTCAGTTGGGTCACAATTGTCGCTTCTTCAGCGGCAAATAGCTGCTGCGGCACAGCAGTGCCAGCCCGCGTAGGAAAACCATCCGCATGAAAGATGTCTTTAACCCCTAGCAAGGCGCCAAAAAGCGGCGGTCGCTCGGCTTGTCCCGGGTGGCGGTCGACCAGCGCCTCGGCATCAAGTCGCAAGCGATTGAAGCGATTTTCCTCGGCGACAAAGGACTGCAACTTTTCCTCGACATCAGCGAAGCGAGCGGATAGACACTCAATCATGGCCATTGGCGAGAGACCCAGGCGCATGGCTTCCAGATCGTCGACGAGCGAGAGGCGCTGAATGAGGGGTTCTGTTGACTGTTGGGACATTTTCTTATCTTACAAGCCCCTGCTCATGCCAGGAGAGGGCATTTTATTATGTCTGAGCGCGAGGAACATTCTCGCAGCCGCCGAGCGGCTGTGTTACGATTGCCTTTGGTGCGCGGGCCAGTTTATTTGATCTTTTTGATCTTAACAATGGGCATCGTTTTTGCAAGCGACGGGATGGGGTAGTGTATCCATTTCGGTTGAAACAAAACTTTAACCACCGAGATCACCGAGAATAAGCCTAGAATATAGTTGCTCTTCATGCTCTTTCTGCATTTGTGGTGAAATGAGATGGTTTAATTTCAACCGAATTCGAGAGGGTACCGCGAAGCCCGCCGGTTTGCTGGCATTCCAGCCGAGGGAAGCGTCATGCTGAATTTTCTGCACATCAGTGATACGCATATTAGTGTTGATTCGAAGATCGGCTCGCATGAGTTGTTCGCTGCGGCGCCGCACCCGAACCGCTGCGCCGAGGCATTGGTCGGCGCAATTCGACAATTGCCCTTCCAAATCGACTTCATTCTGCATACAGGTGATGTCTGCGCCGATCCGCTGCCGGAGAATTACCGCCTCGCGCTGGAGATCCTGCGCCCTTTGGAGCAACCGCTGATAATGCTGCCGGGCAATCACGATTCGCTTGAGCTGATGCGGGAAATCTTGTCCGACGGCGAGCGAAGGCGCGTCATGGGCGACGACCATATCGCCATCAGGGGCTATCATCTGCTCACCATCGACGGCAGCGGCGCCGACGACCCGCTCGCGCCGACGCTGGCGGAGGCTCAGATCGAGCGCTTCGCCGCACAGGCGAGCCGGACTCAAGGCGAGCATCTGTTGGCAGCCGCGCATTATCCCTTTCTCCGAACGGGCGTTCCCTGGATAGATGAGCAAAGTCGCATACAGAATGGGGAGCGGATTCATGACATCCTGGCGCGGCGTCACGGTCAGGTTGCCGGCGTGTTTTTCGGGCATATTCATCAGGCGGTGGTCAGCGTCTGCGATGGCGTCACTTACGCCTGCTGTCCATCAGCCTGGTCGAACTTCGCGGGTTATCCCGGTATGGCCTCCGCCGAAGCGGACCCGGGCACGCCGGGCGGATTCAATCTGGTGATGATTCGCGAAAACCGCAGCTTCATTCGGCGCTTCTTCATCCCGGCGAAAGACGCTCCCGGATAGAGCGAGCCATATATGGAATTCCACGAAGACGACTTCATAATCAAGGATTTCGCCTTTACAAGCGGCGACGCGCTCCCGCAATTGCGCCTGCATTACCGTACGCTGGGCAAGGCAAGACGAGACGCGAACGGACGGGTATGTAATGCCGTCCTGGTCCTGCACGGCACGACGGGCAGCGGCGCGCAATTCACCCGCGAGAGCTTTGCCGGCGAGTTGTTCAGCCCGGGGCAGTTGCTGGATGGGAGCCGACATTTTATCGTCTTGCCGGACGGCATCGGACACGGTGGATCGAGCAAGCCCAGCGACGGCGCCCGCATGGACTTCCCGCGTTACGGCTATCGCGATATGGCGCGCGCCCAGCATCAATTGCTGACCGAGGGCTTGGGCGTCGATCATCTCTGCCTGGTGATGGGCACGTCCATGGGCGGCATGCACACCTGGTTATGGGGACAGATCTTCCCCGATTTCATGGACTGCCTGGTGCCATTGGCCTCGCTGCCGGCCGAGATCGCCGGGCGCAATCGCATGATACGCAAGATGATAATCGATTCTATCCAAAGCGATCCGGCTTGGAACGGAGGCGACTATGATGAGCAACCAGCGGGTTTGATCAACGCCATTCATCTGCTGATTATGATGACAAGTTGCCCCCGGCAATGGCAGAAGGACGCGCCAAGCCGAAGGGAGGCTGACGCTTTCCTGGCTGAGCGGATCAAGGCGCATGCGGGGGAGCTGGACGCCAATGACATGATTTATCAGTTTGCCGCCTCCGAAGACTACGATCCCGCCCCGGGCTTGTCACAGATCAAAGCGCCGCTTTTGGCCATCAACTCGGCGGACGACCAGGTGAATCCGCCGGAGCTCGGCATCATGGAAGCGGCGATCCCGCAGGTGGAGCGCGGCCGCTATGTCCTGCTGCCGATTGACGAGCGAACACGGGGGCACGGGACGCATACGCTGGCCGCGGTCTGGAAGCATCATCTGGCTGCTTTTTTGGCGGCGGTCTTTCCCGCGGATGACAGCTAGATCGCGCGTAGGCGACATGTCGAGCGCAAGTTTTGATCGGAAGTCCCAAGCTAATCAGCATAACAGGGCAATCGCATCAAAATGAGGCGACTGACATGGTACGAAATTGGACTGATTATTAACCACCGAGAACACCGAGAAAAGCAACGGAACATAGCTCATCTTATGTTTCAGGCTTGCTTTTCAGCTACAAATGAAGTTCCGCTGGCGACCTCGCCGTATTCAGGTGACGGAATTAGAGGGAAAGCGGACAAAGGACCCTAAACTCGGTGATCTCGGTGTCGAAGGGCAGTGTCTACGCGCCCCTCGGTGGTGAAAAAATAATTTGATGCGATTGCCCTGATCAGCATAAGCAATATGTAGCAATCGTCAAAAAAGCAAGTTACAATGTTGCGAAACCGATTCTAGCATCGGTCAAATTGTAAAAACGCGTCGCTTAAACCGAGTATTTACCTAGTCACTGAGGAGGCTTTAATGCGGATTTCAGTCACCGTTAACGGGGTTGCGCAGGAACGCGATGTCGACCCCCGCACCTTGTTGGTACATTTTCTGCGCGAAGAGTTGGATCTAACCGGCACCAAGATCGGTTGCGATACCAGCCAATGTGGCGCCTGCACGGTTCACCTGGATGGCAAGGCGCTTAAATCTTGCACATTGCTCGCCGCGCAGGCGGACGGGGCGAATGTGACGACGATTGAAGGCTTGGCGGTGGATGGCGAGCATCATCCAATGCAGACTGCTTTCTGGGAGAACCACGGTCTGCAGTGCGGCTATTGCACGCCGGGCATGATCATGGCCACCACAGCATTTGTCGAGGACAACCCCGGCGCGTCTGAAGAGGCGATCCGGCACAACCTGGAAGGGAATATCTGCCGCTGCACCGGTTATCACAATATCGTGAAAGCCGTCAAGCAGGTGGCGGACGCTGCCGCTGGAGGTGATTAATGAGCACCCGCATATTTGGCAGTGGAATCAAGCGGCGGGAAGATCCGCGCTTGATCACCGGCGAAGCGCGCTACACAGACGACATCAAGTTGCCCGGCGTACTGCACATGGCGGTCGTGCGCAGCCCCTATGCCCATGCCAATATCGTCGGCATCAATAGCTCGGCCGCCGAGGCCATGGACGGCGTGGTCGCCGTTTTCACCGGAGAAGACGTCGATCTCGCCGGTATCCCAACGGCTTGGCTGATCCCGGATAGCGACTTGAAGACGCCGGAGCATCCCGCGCTGGCCAAAGGCAAGGTGCGTTATGTCGGGGATGGCGTGGCTATCGTGCTGGCGGAGGACCGCTACACAGCGCAAGACGCTGCGGACGCTGTAGAAGTAGAATACGAAGAACTGCCGGTGGTGGTAGATCCGGAAGCGGCGGCGCAAGACGGCGCGCCACAACTTTTCGACGATGTCGAGAACAACATCGCTTTCCGTTGGGTGATGGGCGACAAAGCCGCCAGCGACGGCGTCTTCAACACGGCTGATGTGGTCGTGCGCGACAAGATCGTCCAGCAGCGCTTGCTGCCGACAGCGATGGAACCGCGCTCAGCGATGGCGCAGTACAACTCAGCCACGCAGGAACTGACGCTCTGGTGCACTTCCCAGAATCCGCATATCCATCGCTTCATCATCAGCGCGGTGACGGGACTGAACGAGAACAAGGTCCGGGTCATCGCGCCGGAAGTCGGCGGCGGTTTCGGCAGCAAGATACCCTGTTACCCGGACGAGGCGCTGGTGTCCTGGGCCGCGATCAAGCTGGGCCAGCCGGTCAAATGGACCGAGACGCGTTCGGAGAATTATCAAATCACCATTCACGGACGCGATCACATCCAGTATGTCGAAATGGCGGCCAGCCGAGATGGCAAGCTGCTCGGCGTGCGGGCGACGGTTTACGCCGGCATGGGCGGTTACTTGTCGACAGCGGCGCCGGGCATCCCCACCATTCTTCATGGGCTGCTTTATGTCGGTCCCTATATGATGGACAGTGTTTACTGCGAATCAATCGGCGTCATGACCAATGCCACGCCAACCGATGCCTATCGCGGCGCGGGACGTCCCGAAGCGACCTTCTTGCTGGAGCGCATGGTGGATATGGTCGCCAAGCGCATCGATATGGATCCGGCCGAATTGCGGCGAAAGAATTTGATCCCGGCTTTCGAAGATGGCTACGAAGTCGCCACCACCTTGATTTATGACAGCGGCGACTACCCAGCCGCCTTCGAAAAAGCGCTGGGCATCGCCGGCTACGATGACTTCCGCAGCCAACAAGCGGAAGCGCGCGCGGACGGGCGCTACCTGGGCATCGGCATCACCGCCTACACCGAGATGTGCGGTTTAGGACCGAGCCAGGTCGCGGGCGCCGTTGGCTTCCAGGGCGGCTTGTGGGAGAGCGCGACGGTACGCGTCACCCCCACGGGCAAGGTGCAAGCGCTGATCGGCGCATCGCCCCATGGCCAGGGATCGGAAACGACCTTGGCGCAGATCATCGGCGATGAACTGGGCTTCCCGGTGGAGGACATCGAGGTTATCCACGGCGATACCACGGAAACGCCGATGGGCTGGGGCACTTATGGCAGCCGCACCACGCCGGTCACAGGCGCCGCCTTGGCGCAAGCATCGCGCAAGCTCAAGGAAAAAGCGCGCGTCCTGGCAGCCCATCTGATGGAAGCGGCTGTCGAAGACATTGAATACGACGACGGCAAGTTCGTGGTCAAGGGCTCGCCGGACAACTTCCAGTCGATTCAGGACGTGGCTTTGATGGCCCACCTGGCTTGGAATATGCCGGAAGGCATGGACCCTGGCTTCGAAGAATCGCAATTTTACGACCCCCCGAACTTCGTCTATCCCTTTGGGACGCATATCGCCATCGTGGAAGTTGACGCCAATACGGGCGACATCGAACTGAAGCGCTATATCGCCGTGGACGATTGCGGACCGCAGATCAATCCGGAAATCGTCGCCGGACAGATTCACGGCGGTGTTGTGCAAGGCGTCGCGCAGGCGCTTTGCGAAGGCGTCATTTACGACGACAATGGACAGCTTTTGACAGGGACGATGATGGACTATACCGTGCCTCGCGCCGATATGTTCCCGAACTTTGAGTTGGGCGACACGGTCACGCCGTCGCCGCATCATCCGATTGGCGTCAAGGGAGTCGGGGAAACCGGCACCATCGCCAGTACGCCGACGGTATACAATGCCGTGCTGGACGCGCTGGCGCCTTTCGGTGTGGAAGGGATTGATATGCCGATGACGCCAGCGAAGGTTTGGCAGGCGATACAATCAGCCGGATCGTAATCGAATACTTGTAGGGGCGACTCGGCGAGTCGCCCGTCTCAGCGAAAAGAGTAGGAGGAAAACAAATATGTGGCCAAACAAATTTGACTATCAACGGGCGGAATCGATCGATCAGGCGCTGGAACTGATCGGTGACGAGGGCAAGTTCCTGGCCGGCGGCCATAGCCTGCTGCCGGTAATGAAACTGCGCCTTTCCGCGCCCGAGCAACTGGTGGATATCGGACGAATCGATTCGCTGCGCGGCATCTCGGCCAACGGCGGCTTGAGCATCGGCGCCACCACGACCCATGCGGAAATCGCCGCCTCGGGCGATGTCCAGTCGATGTGCGCGGCGCTGGCCAGCGCTTGCGGGCAAGTGGGCGACCAGGCTGTGCGCAACTTCGGCACCATCGGCGGCAATATCGCCCATGCCGACCCTGCTTCCGACCCGCCGACTGTGCTGGTGGCTTGCGGCGCCACGATCAATATCCAAGGCGCGGATGGCGCCCGCAGCGTCGCCGCGCAAGACTTCTTCGCCGACCTCTTCGAGACTGACTTGGAAGATGGCGAGCTCATCACTGGCATCAGCCTGCCAAACTGCAGCGACTGCCAATGCGCCTATGTGAAGTTCCCGCATCCCGCTTCACGCTACGCTATCGTGGGCGTCGCAGTCTGCCTGAAGATGGATGGCGACACTTGCGCGCAGGCGGATGTCGCCGTCGGCGGCGCGACGGTCAAGGCGGTTAAATGCGCCGGCGCCGAAGCGGCGCTGGCTGGATCGACGCTGGATGACACGGCGCTGAATGCCGCGGCTGACATGGTGAAAGCCGATATCGAGGAATGGCTGGCGGGTGATGTAGCTTACCCAGAGGCCTATCGTCAGCAGATGGCGGGCGTTTATCTCAAGCGCGCGGTCAAGGCGGCGGCTGGATAGGCGGCATAAATCTTTTCTGTGTTCTGTGAATATGCGGGCGACCCGACGGGTCGCCCGCATATTTTTTTCGAGTTATGGCAGAGCCAAAAAACGGCGCCTAACTAGCCAATCCAGTCCTGCCATTGCTGCGGAAGCGGCTTGCCCATGGCTTTGGCGTAGACGCTGACCTTGCCATAGAAGATCAGCAGCGCCTCGCGCAAGATATCGAGGCTGATATGGATTGGCACTTCGTAGCCGTCACGGTCCATTTGCTTGGTCGCGACATCCTCATCGCTGACCCCTTCCAGAGCAGCTTCGAGTTCCTCGTCCAATTGCCGATACCAGGCGCTTAATTTGGCGACGCTGCCGAGATAGCTGTCGTCGTTCGTCCGGTAGCTGAAATCGATTTTGAAGGTCTTGAAGGACTGGACGTAAGCGTATTCGGTTTCGCCAAGTTCCCGACAGAGTTCGCCTAGCGTAGGGTTGCCCCCGCCCGGCGTAAAACTGAGATCATCGTCGGACAATGCTTGCAGAAGCTGGTCGCGCAGCGGCGTATACATGCGGTTGAGGTCCCAGAATTGCTGAATTTGCGCGTTCATCGTCTGCTCCCCGTTCTCGGTTCCGATCCAGTCCCGCTATTCTAATTGACAATGCGCCCTTCAGAAGGTCGAATCGCAGGGCATTCGCTTCAAAATGATAGCGGCCGAAATAGTGGGAATCTAAACTGAATATGAACTACAGAGAACACAGAGGGCACAGAGAAAAACAGAAAATGTCATATTTCAACTGTGTTTTCGAGTGAAAAATCACGTTTCGCTTATCACTCTTTCTTATGCTTCGTCTCGGAATTTAGAAGAAATGTCTCCTGAACACCAAGTAACTCAGTAATACCAAGAAAGAAATACAAATATTGCTAAAGCAACGATCTGTAGGGGCGACATACCATGTCGCCCGAAGCCACAAGTCGCGGCGGTAGCGGGCGACCAGTTTGGCCGCCCCTACAAGGTTCGCTTTAGTTGCATGACCTACTTGCACTTGCTTCTGTGCGCTCTGCGCTCTCTGTGTTGAAAAAAATTTGATGCGATTGCCCTGGTCGAATCGCTTAAAGCCTTCCGAAAATCAGCCCGCATCAGTTAGAATACCTGATCGTAGCAATTCTTCGAAAATCAATGAGACGAGATGAAGTGAATGTTCAATTCCGTTGATGACCTGCAAGCTGCCATGAGCCAGCAAGACTATATCGCCGAGCGTGGGCTGGCCGTGGCGATATACCTGACGCTGAAAACGGGCAAGCCCCTGTTTTTGGAAGGGGATGCCGGCGTCGGCAAGACTGAAATCGCCAAAGTCCTCGCAGCGCTGCTGGAGACCGATCTAATCCGTATGCAGTGCTACGAAGGGCTGGATATCAATACGGCGGTTTACGAATGGAATTACGCCGGTCAGATCCTGCACTTGCGACTGATGGAAGCCGAGGGCTTGGCTCGCGATGATATGGAAGGCGAGCTGTTTTCAGAGCGCTTCCTGCTCAAGCGGCCATTGCTGCAGGCGATCGAAAAGAGCGTGAACGGCCGGGCGCCGGTATTGCTGATTGATGAACTGGATCGCTCCGACGAAGAGTTCGAGGCTTTCTTGCTGGAGTTGCTCTCGGATTTCCAGATCTCGATCCCGGAATTAGGCACGGTGAAAGCCGCCGCGCCGCCGATTGTGGTTGTGACATCCAACCGCACGCGCGAAATCCACGATGCGCTGAAGCGGCGCTGTTTATACTTCTGGATCGATTACCCCCATTTCCATAAGGAACTGGAGATCGTGCGGCGCAAGGCGCCCGATGTGCCGCCGATGTTGGCGCGACAGATCACAGCCTTCATTCAAGACATGCGCTCGATGGAGTTGTTCAAGCGGCCTGGCGTTGCCGAAACCCTGGATTGGACGGCGGCTTTGATCGCGCTGGATCAGAATGAATTGGCGCTGGAAACCGTGCAGGACACGCTGGGCGTGATCTTGAAGTATCAGGACGACGTCGAAATGCTGGATGCGACAACCATCCAAAATATGCTTGACCGAGCGAAAGTCGAGGCGCAGCGGGTTTGACCATGTCCGAAGATCCGCGAAATCCGGTACACCCCCCTCCCCCAACCCCTTCCCCCATCAAGAGGGAAGGGGAGCAGCAAGTCCCTCCCTCATTTTGGGGGAGGGATTTAGGGAGGGGGGGCGGCAAATTGACGCACAATCTGATTTTGTTTGGGCGCGTTTGCCGGGCGCTGGGCATGAATGTGACGCCCAACCGCATGATGGATGTGGCGCGCGCCCTGGCGCATATTCAGCTGGGGCGCAAGCAAGATTTCTATTACGCGCTGCGTACGCACTTGGTCACGCACCCACGGGAATTCGCCTATTTTGATGAAGCCTTTGA
The DNA here is from genome assembly GCA_028873975.1 of Chloroflexota bacterium. GTDB lineage: Bacteria > Chloroflexota > Anaerolineae > Aggregatilineales > Phototrophicaceae > UBA6055. The sequence goes on along the minus strand of JAPPMO010000063.1, from coordinate 8,279 downwards.
TATCTTCTGGCGGCGACCCTCAGATGGCTTTACCAAGCTGAATTTACAGTCGCTGGGCGAAGAGCGGCGCAAAAAAAAGACTCAGTTCCTGCCGCCGCTGGAATCCTCGCCGAGCGAGAACGGCAGCGACAGCAAGGAGTTGGATCCGGCCATGATCGCCCTGGCGCCAACTTACAGCCGACAAGAGCGTTTGCGCCATAAGGACTTTGCCGAGATGAGCGCCGAAGAACTGGAAATGGCGAAGCGCGTGATCGCCAAAATGCCGGAATCGCTTGGCACGCGCCGGACGCGCCGCTTTGAAAATGGCAAAGGTCGGCAGATCAACATGCGGCGCCTGATGAAAGACATGATTCGCAAGCGCGGCGATGTCACGGAGTTGCCGACGCATCGCCGGGTGGAAAAACCGCGTCCTGTCGTATTGCTCTGCGATATCAGCGGCAGTATGGAACGATACACGCGGATACTGCTGCATTTTATGCACACGCTGGCCGGCTCGCTGTTCCAGGTCGAATCCTTTGTCTATAGCACGGACATCACGCGTATCACGCGGCAGATCCGGCAAAAGAACGTGGATGACGCGCTGGAAGATGTCGGTCAAGCCGTCTTGCAGTGGGGCGGCGGCACCATGACCGGCGAATGCCTGCATCGCTTCAATTGGGTCTGGTCGCGGCGTGTGCTGGGACGCGGCGCGGTGGTGCTGTTGATAACGGACGGTTGGGATCGCGGCGATATTCCGCTGCTGCACCGAGAAATGGAACGGCTGCGGCAATCTTGTCGACGCTTGATCTGGCTGAATCCCCTGCTGGATGTGCCGGAGTATGAACCGCTGACCCGGGGCGCGCAGGCGCTTTTGCCCTATGTGCATGATTTTTTGCCGATTACCAACCTGGCGAACCTGGAGGCGATCGTCAAAGCGCTTAACAATCTGAACAGCCGTCCGAGCGCCGAGGCTTATCGCAGGCGGTATTTGGCTTGAGAGGCGCCGGGTGGCGTCATCAGGACGAGCTGATTGGTCGCCCCTATAAGGCTTGTCCGCTACTGAAATCTGGACGGCTTCCCAGGTTTTACCCCATCCCCGGCCAGCGCCCCCTCGGTCCCCCGCCTCACGGGGGATGTATCCCAGTCAACTGGGGAAGGGTGACTCTACGGCGGGATGTGTAATATTAGGCGAATTGGCATTGCGAGCGACGCTATGCAAGGAGTTCGCACCCCTTCCCTAGCTCGCTTGGGCAAGGGGGTTGGGGAGATGGGGTAGAATACGGCAGTGGCTCGCGTCAGTAGCGGACAAGCCTTATAAACACATGGGTGGTTTGCGGGAGGGATGATGTTAGACATCCTGGATATGATCAACGACTGGATCGCGGCCGATCGTCGCGTGGCATTGGCGACGGTGGTCAAGACCTGGGGATCAGCGCCGAGGCGCGAGGGATCAAAGATGGGCATCACAGCGCAGATGGGTCCTGTGGACGCTGCCCCGCCGGCCATGATCGGCTCGGTCAGCGGCGGCTGCGTGGAAGGGGCGGTGGTCGAGGAGGCGCTCGCGGGCTTTCGCGATGGCGCGCCGCGCTTGCTCAAATTCGGCGTGGCGGATGACCTGGCTTGGGAGGTCGGTTTGACCTGCGGCGGCAGCATCGAAGTCTTTGTCGAGCGGCTGGATCCGATCTGGTGGGACGCGCTGGCCGAGCTTGCGGCCGGGGACCATTTCGGCGTGACGATAACGGTCCTGGAGGGCGAGCTGATCGGCGAGAAAGTCTTGCTTGATGCCCGGGGAGAGGTCCTGTTCCAGACGGATACCCTGACGGGAGCGCATGTGGAAAGCATGAAAGCCGTCGCGAACTCAAGCCAGAAAAGCGGCTTGGCAGCGATGGGCGAAACCCGCGTGATGGTCGATATGCAGGTCGAGCGCCCGCATCTGATCCTGATCGGCGGCGTGCATGTGGCGATTCCGCTGGAGGCGATGGCGACGCAAGTCGGTTTTCGTGTCTCGATCGTCGATCCGCGCGCGGCCTTCGCCTCGCGCGAGCGCTTTCCCAATGTGACAAAGATCTTGCACAGCTACCCGGACAAGGCGCTGCCGCAACTTGGTCTGGATCGCAGCACTTATCTGGCGGTCTTGACGCACGACCCCAAGATTGACGACAAAGCGCTGATCACCGCGCTGCCGGCGGACATCCCCTACATCGGCGTCTTGAGCAGCGGACGCACGCACAAGCAGCGCGTGGCGCGGCTGAAAGAAGCCGGGCTGGGCGATGAATTGATCGCGCGGATTCGTACGCCAATCGGCATCGACATCGGCGCGACTACGCCGGAAGAGATCGCGGTCTGTATCTTGGCCGAGATCATCGCCGTGCGAAACGGACGTCGCGATGAAGTTCGGTGAGCTGCCGATCGCCGAAGCAATCGGCGCGATTCTGGCGCACAAGCTCTACGATTCCACGGGCAAGCTGGTCTTCAACAAGGGCCATGTGCTGGGCGAGTCGGATTTGGCGGCGCTGCGCAGCCTCGGCCTGGAGCGCATCATCGTCACACAATTGAGCGATGCCGACCTGCACGAAGATATCGCCGCCGAGAGAATTGGCAAAGCGCTTGCCGGTCCCATGGTCGAATGGCGGACGCCAGGCGTGGGACGCGCCAATTTGACGGCGGCGGCGCGCGGCGTCTTGCACGTTGATGTCCCCAAGCTCGAACTAATCAACAACATTTATGACGGCATCACCATCGCCACCTTGCGCGAATACAGCCTGGTCGGCGCGGGCGAGATGGTCGCGCTGGTCAAAGTGGTGCCTTTTGGCGTGCCGGGGGCGCGCGTGGTTGATGTGGAGCGCATCGCCGAAGCGAGCGCTGCGATTCTGCGCATTCTCCCGCTGTTAGAGAAACAAGTCGCGCTCATCGTCACCGGCCCAGAAGCCCGGCGCGAGCGCTTGCTCAAGAGCTTTCACGGGCCCGTCCTCCAGCGCATCCGGGGCTGGGGCAGCCATTTGCTGGAGCCGACTTTTGTCGCGCATGACGTCGATGCCATCGCGGCGGCTATCCGCGCCCAGGCGAGCGCCGATCTGATCCTGGTGGCGGGTATCTCCGCCATCATCGACCGCGAAGACATCGTGCCCTCGGCGCTGCTGCGCGCCGGCGGCAGCATCACGCTGCACGGCGTGCCGGTGGATCCGGGCACGCTGCTGATGATGGGCTACCTGGACGAGGCGCCGGTGGTGGGCGCGCCGGGCTGCGTCAAATCGCCCAAGACCAATGTCATCGACTGGATTCTGCCGCGCCTGCTGACCGGCGAGCGGCTGACGCGCGCCAACCTGGTATCCATGGGTCACGGCGGTTTGCTCAAGGACATCGCCGAGCGCCCCATGCCGCGCAGCGCGACGGATGGCTAGCGGTGGCGGGCTTCGGCGCGATTATTTTGGCGGCCGGACTCTCGTCGCGCATGGTCGAGAACAAGCTGCTGCTGCCCTGGACCGACGGCGAGCCCATCATAAACCATGTCCTCAGCGCCTATGTCGACGCCGGTGTTGATCCGATCCTAGTCGTGACCGGGCGCGACGCCGACCGCGTCGCCGCCGCTGTCGCGGCCTATCAACCGACGCTGGCGCATAATCCCGACTTTGCAACGGGCGAGATGCTGTCGTCGGTGAAGGCGGGTCTGCGCGGGCTGCGGGAAGGACAACCCGCGGTATTCATTCAGCCGGGCGACATGCCCTGTATCACGAGCGCGGTCATAAGCCAGCTAGCCGCGGAGCACGAGCCGGGCTTCAATGTCGCGCCGCTGTACAAAGGACAGCGCGGGCATCCGGTGCTGCTGGATCGGGCTTTTTGGGGGGACATGCTGGATCTGCCGGCGGGCGCGAGGCCGCGGGAGGTGCTTGCCGAGGCGCGGGAGCGGTTGCGTCTGGTGGATGTGGATGACGCGGGGGTGACGCTGGATCTGGATACGCGGGAGGCTTATGAGAGGGCGCTGGGGTGTTGAGCTTATTCTATCGGGAATTGCGGGATCGCCTCGTCGATTTCCTGCATGATGCGCTGCGTTTCCGATAGGGCTACAATGATTTTCTGATAGTGCGTCAAGTCTTCATAGGATAGTTTTCGTCCGCGCCGGTCTTTGAGCCATTTCTCCGCCACGCGATAGCCGCCGATGTGAAAATCCCAGATTTCAGGCGCAACGCCGCCAAAATACTGCGCCTTGTTGATATGAACGCGCTTGTGTTTCTCGACGTATTTTGGATAGCCGCGCGAAACCTCATTCTCACCCTCGATATCGTAATCAGTCATGTAATCCGCGAGTTTGGGCGATTTCATCAGGTGCAGGCTCACCAACTCCGCGCCAAGTCCCACCAGCGCGGCAAAGAGGCTGACATCCGAAGTCAGCGGCAGGCGGGGGAAGTCGATTTTGAGAAACTCGGCGTAGCGTTCGCGGTAAGTTGGGCTGTGGAAGACGGCATAGGCGTAGTAGAAGATGTCTTCGGGACCGAACCAGCCGGAGGAATCGCCATTGGCGAAAGCGCTGCCTTCGGTTTGGAAGGGCAAGCCCAGCTTGGCTTCCATCTCGGCGACGAAGGCGCGGCTGAGGTTGGGGCGGCGGCCTTTCGCGCTAAGCGGGAATTCGCTTGGGTCGTCGCCGGTGTCGAATTGCTCGGCTTTGGGGTAGAGGTAGAGAGGGAAAATATAGTTAATTTCTCTCGTCTTATTCGACAAGAAGCTACTTTCGATTATTTTGTCTGTGACACCTACAAGTGACCAAATCGTATTCTGTGATTGTTGCCTCGTGCAAACTAATGCTAAAGACGATCCTGCATGTATATGGCGCATTACATCTTGCCGCATTCTAGTGACATAATCTTTATGGTAAAGAATATATCGCAAGTCAAATAACCTATAGTTAATTGCCTTAAGACATTGTTTACTGATGTTGTTATCTGTTGCTAGCAGCTGAATGTCTTGAATATCCATCGAAATAACTTTGCGGTCTTGGCCAGTTACCACACCTACCGAGCTAACTGGCATCATATCTTTAGTAAGGGGCAAGTCATAATACTCTGATTCATTGTCAGAACTCATCGGTACAAAAAAGTAATATGGTTTTCCAGGTTCGGATATTTGCCAGCTTGAGTGTTCTATATCATTCAAGAGAAGCCAAGAATATTTTTTGGAATGGTTGCCCCATAGCTCGTGATAGAAAACAGTTGCATTATTGGAATTACCTCTTTCTTTGATTAGACAAACAATAGATACGCCCTGCTGGATGTCAAAGACATTTTCATCTATCTGGCCATCAGGACTTGAATTACGTTTTGAACTACCGTGTAGATTCAAGATGTAAATGCTATTGAACGCCTTCAACAAATTCTGACGCATTCCGCGAAATGTCGGCGCGTCCAAGTAACTGTTGTTCGTAATAAAAGCAAGCACGCCCTCACCAGTTTGCTCAATGCGCCACTGCCCAAAGCGGATGAACTTCACATAATCGTCTTGCAGCCATTTCGGGTTGCGCTCGCCGATGGGCAGCCCATCGACAAAATAATAATCGCGCACGAGCTTACTAATCCACTGTCCCTTGTTGGCGCTGTGCCCGCTGTAAGGCGGATTGCCCAGAACGACCATAATCGGCTTGTCGCGCTTGATGGCGGCGGCTTCGTTGGCTTCCGCGCTGATGAACTCGGCGAAGGGCAGCTCGGGCGCTTTCTTCGCTTCTTCCAGCGTATTGGTCAGGTAGATGCCCAGACGCTCGTCGTCTTTGAATTCGTAGCCGGCTTCTTTCAACTGCAAGCTCAAATTCATGTGAGCAACGGTATAGGGCGCCATCAGCAGCTCGAAGCCGAAGACCCGCGGCAGCAGATGTTTCTCGACGTAGCTTTTCCACAAGCCCTGTTGACCGGTGAAGGCCTCTTTAATCTGTTCTATGACGAAATAGAGAAATGTGCCAGTGCCGGCGGCGGGATCGAGGATGAGGGTATTTTCGTCCGCCAAGCCCAGCGGCCGATTGAAGCGGGTTTTGAGGATGTGGTCGACGCTGCGCACGATGTAAGAAACGACGGGCTCAGGCGTGTAGTAAACCCCGCGCCGCTCGCGCAAACTGGGATTGTAAGCGGCGAGGAAGGTCTCGTAGAAATGCACGACCGGGTCGCTTTGGCTCGTCCTCCGCCCAAAATGCGCCAGGATGCTGTCCATATCGGTATGCCGCAGGATTTCCACCAAACTCTCGGTCAGCCAGGACAAACGTCCGCCCAAATCAAAGCGGCTGTGGTGAAAAAGCTGGCGCAGGAAAGGGTTGGTGCGCGGGATGTCGTCGGCCGCGTTGCGCAGGCTGAAGCGCTTTGGATCGCCCAAATAATTCACGCGCGAGGCGAAAAGCCCATAAGCCAGCGTTTGCGCGTACATATCGGAGAAACTGGCGATGTCGAGCCCGGGCAGCAGCGTTTTTTGGAAGGCGCTCATTTGGTTTTGCAGGTTGGATGTCGGCGCGGCGCTTTTGAGGTCGCGCTCGATGAAATGCGCGATAAGCTGGGCGCTGCGCGCCAGCCGTTGCGCAAGTTCCTGGGCGCTGTTGACCGAATGCGCGCTCTGTTGACAGAAGCGCCGCAGCAGTTCCGCCAAGTCGCCATAGGCTGTAGAGATACGAGTTATCTTGCCATCCTTCACTCTTGCTATTCGGACAGTTTCAATCCTCTCTCCGTTCACATACCAACGGAATTCGAGATAATTCGTCAGTATCAGGTTGCCATGCGCCTGATAGCGCTTGATTTGCTGGGTTTTTTCGGTGCGGCTGAGCGAATTGCCGATGTCTTTCGCCTCGACGATGCCAATGGGCACATTGCCGGGTTGCCGCAAGACGACGAAATCGGGCATGCCGATTTCTGTGCGCGCTGGGTCATTGACCGCGTTTAATCCCGTATCTGCTGATTCCAACAGCTTTTTCAAGGCCGGACGGTAGGCATGCTCACCTGCCATGCCGGTTTTGAATTCACCTTGTATCTCCGTGAGGTAGTCTCTGACCGCGCTCATGCTGTATCCCTGAATCGCACCTATTCTAACTCATCCCAACGGCCGCCAAACTACCCGGACCCAGCTCACCGCGCCCCAACTCCAAGCGCGCCCGCAGCCCCCGCCACAGCGCGACAATCAACGCCTCTCGACACAAAATCACGATCCCGACCGCGACGCTCTCGACGCCCATGCTGACCAGCGTATGCGGCTCATAGAACAGTCGCCCGCAGGCGGCGCAAAACAGCCCTGCCAGCCCGATGGACATCCCTTGCGCGAAAATGTACAAGCAAATGCCGATGAAGCCGGCATCGCGCTCCCCCAAGTCGAAGCTGCCCGAAAACAGCCCGATAAGCGCGCCCAGCACGACGGTCTGCGTCAAGTGCCTGTGATAGAGAAGCAGCAGCAGCGCGATCAGCAGGGTCAGGCGCAGCTGCTCCAGCTCCAGCGCCCGACCGGATAGCAGCAGCCACAGGATCAAAAGCAGCGCGCCGCCCAGGACGACGCCGCCAAGCCGCAGCGACTGGGCGCTGCCCCAGCGCAAGGCGGCAAACCAGCCGCCGCGGTGCGCCGCGCCCTTGGCGAAGGACCAATTGGCGTAGAGCGAACCCGGGGTTGAGCTGCAAATCAACTCGTAGGTGTGCTGGCGCTTTTCGCGGGTGATGCCCGCGATGATCTCGACGGTGAGGAACAGGCCGGCCACAAGCGCGAACAAGGGCAATAGCGCGGGACTGGCCACCACCAGCATAATCATGAGGATCGGAATTGCGAACAACAGGATCAGGAGTTGCGGTTGCAGCGCAACTGCTATGATGAGGGCGATGCCAGCGATCAGCAGCAGCGGACGCGGAAAGTGGTAGCGCCGCTCCGGCGCGCTGGCGGGCTTGTAGCTTTGGCTTGCGCGCCGGAAAATCGGATTGCGCGTGTCCGGCTGGGCAATTTGCCGCCACAAGCGCGAGGATAACATCTCGAAATCGCTCCCTGCCCTGGATACAACCAGGCACATGATAGCTGAAAATGCGGGTGACTCCAACGGGGCGGGGCTAGGGGTAGGGCAATCGCATCAAATAATTTTTTCACCACCGAGGACACCGAGAACACCGAGTTTAAGCTTATTTGTCGGCTGTCCCTCTAATTCCGTCACCTGAATACGGCGAGGTCGCCAGCGAAACTTCATTTGTGTGTGGTTGAAAAGCAAGCCTGAAACATAACATGAGCTATGTTCCGTTGCTTTTCTCGGTGTTCTCGGTGTCCTCGGTGGTTAATAATCAGTCCAATTTCGTACCATGTCAGTCGCC
>JAPPMO010000091.1 GCA_028873975.1 Chloroflexota bacterium | reverse complement strand
CCAGAGAAATTTCACGAAAAACCGACCCACCTCAACACGGGACTATACAACTAGCCTAGTTCGACTGTATTTCGTTTGCTGGCACGGTAATGAATGTCATACATTCCCGGGCTCCTGGATTTGCCAGCCTGTCTTTCTGCCAAGGCGTTTGCAGTCTAAACTATTGCTCAACGCATAGCCAGTTTTCTCAATCGTAAGAAACGAAGCCGGCGAATGCGTCAGAATTGGAAGCGTTAAGCACGCAGGAAGAGACCAAGGACAAGACATGGCTGTTGATTACGAAAAACTGCAAGCGATCCCGCGGCGCGACGAACCCTACCATATTGTCGTGACCGCCGCCCATCATGATGATATCGAATTTGGCGTGGCGGGCAGCGTAACGCGCTGGATCCGCGAAGAAGGCGCGACCGTGACCTATGTCATCATCACCGATGGCGGCTCCGGCAGCAACGATCCGGGCGCAAGCCGGCAGGCGCTAATCGATTTGCGGCGGGAGGAGCAGCTGGAAGCCGCGTCTATCGTGGGCGTCAACGATGTGCGCTTTCTCGACTACCCCGATGGCATATTGCAGGCGACGCTGGACTTGCGGCGGGATATCACACGCATCATCCGTCAGACCAAAGCTTACCGCGTCGTCTGTCAAGATCCGACTACCGTCTTCGCCCACAGCAGTTACATCAACCACCCCGATCACCGCGCCGCCGGTGAAGGGACGCTATATGCCGTCTTCCCCAGCGCCGAGACACGCCCCATCTTTCCCGAGCTTCTGGCGGAAGGCTGCGAACCGCACAAGATCGGCGAACTGTATTTGAATCTGACTCAGGAGCCAACGCACTACCATGACATCAGCAGCACAATCGAGCTTAAGATGGCGGCGCTGGGCGCCCATGTCTCACAGATAGGGGCGGGCGAAGACTTCGAGAATGGCGCCAAGAAGTGGCTGACCGAGGCCAATCGCCTTGGCGGCGAGATGGTCGGCGTCGCTTACGCGGAATACTTCCGCGTGCTCAAGTTCGATGAAGAACGCCAGAATTGGTACGAGGAAGAGAAAAAACGACTGGAGGCGGGAGCCGCCGGGGATTGAATCTTGCTTCCAGAGCAACTTGCGGTTTTCCGCCCCGTCAAAACCGCGCGAACCCGGGCGACTCACAGAGTCGCCCCTACAAGGCTTGTCCGATACTGCAAATTGTACCAAATAGAAACCAGGACAATACCGAATCGATACAAAAAAGGTGGCGTACCTTGCGAAAATCAACAAATTATTACGAAATCCGCCAAGTTTAGCTCCCCTTCCCTGATGCTTCGGGGAAGGGGCCGGGGGATGGGGTAGAAAAAGCGCGTCAGCATGACCCAGTAGCGGACAAGCCTTACAAAATCGTTCGTATTTTGGGTTAAAGATCTCATGTCGAGAGCTGTCTGATAGCATTTCAACCGACTTCGGCACACTACCTGAATTGGGCTTTGCTATACGCCATTCACAAGCGGTAGAATAAGCGCGATAGTGAACTGAGTGAAGAAGGACAACAATGATTCTGACTACATTTCAATCTGACGGCAGCGTCAAACTGGGCATCAAAAGCGATCAAGGCATATTGGATGTGGCGGCGGCTGTTGCCGCGACAGGCGTCGATTGCCCCGCCAGTCCGGATGCTGTTTATGGACAGGGGCTGCCGGCTTTGCCAGCGCTGGCGGATCTGTTAAGCAAAGCCGACGACGCCCTATACCTTAATGAAGCAGATTTGACTTGCGCGCCGACAGTCCCCAATCCCGGCAAGATCATTTGCGTCGGCTTGAATTATGCCAAGCATGCGGCCGAAGGGGGTATGGACCCGCCGGAGAATCCTGTCTTGTTCAGCAAGTTCAACAACGCGATCGCAGCGCACAACGAGGATATTCCGATTCAAGCTGACTGGAAGACCGTCGATTACGAATCGGAGTTGGGACTGGTCATCGGCAAGACCGCGCGCAACATCAGCGAAGCGGAGGCGCTCGACCATGTCCTGGGATACTGTAATATGAACGACCTCAGCGAACGCCGCCTGCAGATGCTCTGCGGACAATGGCTGCTGGGCAAAACACTGGACAAATTCTTGCCTGTCGGCCCCTATGTCGTCACCGCAGACGAGATAGCCGATCCGCAAAACTTGTCGATCAAAGGCTGGATGAATGGCGAATTGCGGCAAGACAGCAATACAGCCGATATGATCTTCAGCGTAGCCGAGATCATCGCCTTCGCCAGCCAGGTCATGACGCTTTGCCCGGGCGATATCATCAGCACAGGCACGCCCGAGGGCGTGATCCTTGGCATGGATCCAAAAGTATGGATGAAGCCCGGCGATGAATATGTCGTGGAAGTGGAGGGGCTCGGCAAACTAGCCAATCGGATGGTCGAGGCATAATCATGGCGGACACCTATCTTGTTACCGGCGGCATGGGCTGCATCGGCGCCTGGGCGCTCTATTACCTGCGTCGCGCTGGCAAGAAAGCCGTCAATTTTGATCAGAGCGCCGACCGGCGCCGGCTGGACTGGCTCATGAGCGCCGAGGAACAAAGCGAGATCACTTTTGTACAGGGCGACCTGCGTGACACGGATAGCTTGAAAGCGGTATTCGCTGAACACGGTATCACACATGTCATTCATCTAGCCGCCTTACAGGTGCCATTCTGTCGCGCCAATCCGGTCCTGGGCGCGCAGGTCAACGTGACCGGCGCCGTCAATATCTTCGAAGCGGCGCATGCAAATGGCGTTGCACACCTGGCATTCGCCTCGTCAATCGGCGTATATGGACCGCCCTCGGAGTTCCCGCCCGGTCTGATCCCCAACGACGCGCCGCAGCATCCGCGCACGCTGTACGGCGCATACAAGGTTTGCAACGAACAAACCGCCAAGGTCTACTTTTACGATCAGGGCATCACCAGCACCTGGCTGCGTCCCTATACGGTTTACGGCGTCGGGCGCGACCAAGGCATGACCAGCGAACCAACCCATGCCCTGGTTGCCGCCGTCAAGGGCGAGCCCTACCAAGTCGGCTTCAGCGGCACGATGCAATTCCAGTTCGCGCCCGATGTGGCGCGGCAATTCATCCTGGCCGCCGAGCAGCCATTGGATGGCGCCTATGGCTTCAACCTGGGCCAAAAGCCGGCGACCGTAGAGCAGTTCGTCGACATCGCCACAGGCATCTTGCCGGGCGCGAAAATCGAGGTGGCGGACAATCCCCTGCCCTTCCCGGCCGGTTTTGATGACAGCGAGCTACGGGCGAATTTTGATATGATTTACGAAACGCCGCTGGATGAGGGCATCGCGGCGACGATCGAGCGCATTCAAGGCTTGGGGGACCGGATCTAGTGGGAAACCGATTAGAGAGTATTGGGTTTTAGCTGCTTTCAGCGATAGGGAACAGTCGGGTCATTTCCAGCTCAAAGCCGGGTAAGACATCGTCGCCGGAGAGTGTGCCGGTTTGCGGGACAAATTCGATATCCAGGCGGGGACCATCGACGGCGCGACAGACATCGATGCCTTTTTCGGCGGGCAGGACGATCCAGACCAATCGGCTGCCATTGTTCAAATAGACCATTGCCTTTTGGCGCAGATGCCCCAGTGTCTCGCCGGGGGCCGCGATTTCTACTGCGATATCAGGCATTACCGGGACATACCCATCGTGCAGGGGCTTGGGAAGACGTGCCGTACTCGTGAAGGCTACGGCTGGTCCCAACAACGTATAGCGGTCATTGGGCGGATGATAGCCCGCGGACAAGGTGGCCATGCCCAAGTCACGCTGATAAATATGGTTGGCCATACAAGCGCTCAAAGACGCCACTAACATACCAGGCAGGCGATAACGGGCGCGCGGGAACGTAAAAAGCTCCCCGTCGATCAAGTAAAAGCGTTTGCTGTCGTTTTCTGGAGTCATCACTAACTCCCAAACGGTGTCGATGCTGTACATTTGCTGCTGGATGGCCATGATGTCCGCGCCTTGTCTTCCACTTAGCCGTAGCATATCATATCTGCGCGTCAGATCGCTAAACCTTGCGCCTGAACGAGCAGTAACGCAAACGGTAAGAAAACCTGGACTGCGACATTGCGTCATTGAATACGTAGGGGAGCAATAGAGGCTTATCCCCATTCTCTTAATCCGGGCAGGGGCTCGAGAATAGAGGCAAGACATGTCCAAAACCACGCGGATCATCCAGCAACTAAGCACCAACTTGCTCAACATGCAGCGGGCACGCGTCAAGGCGATCGACTACGTCATGATCAAGGTGCCGCCGTCCTTCGCGCCGATCCCCAGCAAGCGCAACTTCGTCCAGCAACAGATCCTGGGTCCGGCGCCTATGAGCTTGCTGGAGTTCGTGGCCGCGCTGGAACGCATCGCCGACGATCCGCGGACGCTGGGCGTGATCTTGCATTTTCGGGGTTTCTCCGCCAGCACGGCTGATCTACAGACCATGCGCGACGCCATCACCCGCCTCCGCGAAAAAGGCAAGCGCGCCTTGAGCTTCGCGCCCGGTTATCGCACTTTGGACTACTATGTGGCGAGCGCCTGCGACGAGATCCTGCTGCCGCCCGGCGGCATGCTGGAAACAACTGGGCTCTTCAGCCAACAAGTCTTCTTGAAAGAGGGATTGGCGGCCGCGGGCCTGCAATTTGACGCTATCGCGATCTCGCCTTATAAGGGCGCGGCTGATAGCCTCACCCGTAACGAGCCCTCTCCCGAAGGACGCGAACAGACCAATTGGCTGCTCGATTCGGTCTACGAGATGATCGTCGACGGCATCGCCGCCACGCGCAAAATGAAGCCGGATGCGGTGAAAGCAATGATCGATCAAGCCGTTCATCTCACCGAAGACGCCTTGGAAAAGGGATACATAGACGGGGTGATGAACGAGGAAGCGCTGGTCGAGTATCTGGGCGTCACCAAGATCACAATGTGGGAAGAGGCCGACGGCCAACTCTATCTGCCCGTCCGCGATTTCGACGGCAAGTATGTCGCGATCCTGTATGCCGGCGGCATGATCATCGACGGGGAAAGCGCGACGCCGCCGAGCGATGTGCCGCTCCCCGTTCCCTTTGTTGGGGGTGAACGCCTGGGCGACATCACGCTCAATCAACAGGCGCGCAACTTGATAAAAGACCCGAGTTGCGGCGCGCTGGTGCTGTATATCGACAGTGGCGGCGGTTCGGCGACGGCATCGGAATCCATGGCTTCGGCGCTGGGAGAGTTCGCCAAATCGCGCCCGCTGGTCGTGTGCATGGGCGGCATGGCGGCATCCGGCGGCTATTATATCGCCACGCCGGCCCACTGGATCGTGGCCCAACCCGGCGCCATCACCGGTTCAATCGGCGTTATCATGGGCAAGCTGGTCAATAGCGAACTGCTTAGAAAACTGCGCTTCAACGCCGTCTCTTACCTGCGCGGCGACAATGCCGACCTGGTTGCGGGCGAAAAGCCCTTCAGCGACGCCCAGCGCGAGCTGATCCACGATAGCGTCGAGCACATTTATCAACAATTCCTGGAGCGCGTGGCGGACAGCCGCAACATGACCGCGGCCGAGATCGACGGGATCGGCGGCGGCCGCGTCTGGACCGGGCAGCAGGCGCTAGCCAACGGCTTGGTGGACGAACTGGGCGACCTGCATACGGCCATCGACAAAGCGCGTCAGTTGGCGAAGCTGCCGGAGTCGGCGCCGGCGGTTCTGGCGCGCGAGAAAGGCAAGCCGATCGGCGTGGAACTGGCGGAGGCGAATCCCGCGGCGCTGGCGAAGTACCTGGTGGAGAATATCGAGATGATGACAAGCCGCGCGCAGTACCTGATGGATTTTGACTGGCGGGTGAAGTAGTAGTTAGTTGGGAAGCCGGGTGTATGCTGATCTTATCCCATCCGCTAGTTTGTTTGGCTGCACTTCGTATCTGGCGAAATCACGTATATTGTCGTCTCGTACATGAAGTTGCCCTTCACCAACATTGCCGCGATGCTGCCCTTTAGAATAATGTTCATTGGTTTTGACTTCATGGGACGACAATACCCAATAACGAATAACATCTCTCCACACCGCAACCCATACGAATACATCACATAGATCGGGCTTTATTTGCTGGAAATTCATCCAGAAGCTCTTCTGAGAATCGGATGCTAAAGCTTTTACATAAAGGGGTTCTTCTGAATTTGCATCCACCGCTCGAGATGCTTTAACTTCAATACGAATACCTTCAAAGTAGAAATCATATTGCCCCGAGTATTCCGGGTCAGTGCTCTTTGATGGCTTTTCCAATTCTGGAATAAGCGATTTAAGCTGCCCCTGAGCCCAGGATTCTCCAAATTTTCGTGGAGCGCTAATTTCAAAAACGTAGAGGAAATAATTTCTTTCAATATAGCTGTCACGAAGACTGTAGTATTCGTCTAAGGTCAGTACATCCATACCGATAAGTGTGGAAATGATAAACTCATATTCGTTAAATGGGTAAACGGAAACAAGAGAATCCAGTCTGTTTCTGAATTCCTGTACATTCGGCAATTCCAGCAATAGCCTATCCAACTCTTTGTCAAGGTGTTCCATATTCGTTTACAACAAGACGTTTTGTACAGGTAAAGGGTCAATGCTTGACGTTTCATGTAAGTTTGCTTGATTTTCTCCAGTATTGAATTCTATAGCATCATGTTCAAATGGGTTTCCGTTTTGCCAGCCCGTACGCCCTGTCGCTCGAAAATGTTCCAGCCGCCTAATTGTGATTTCAGCAAATACAGGATCTACATCCACTGTAAAGCACCTGCGATTAAGTATCTCTGACGCCAATAAGGTGGTGCCTGAATGCGAAAAGTAGTCGATGACTAAATCATGCAAATCGGAACTTGATCCTATAATGCGTTCAATACTTTTAAGTGGCTTCTGCGCATAGCATCCAGACACGTTCTCTTCCATGCGATAGAATACTTGTTGTATGTCTACCCAGACGTTGCTCGCGCGAATATTTTCAGATTTGCTGCGTTGCAAGTTTTCAGTTACTTCGCCCTTTACAGTCTTGTAATAACCTCGAAGCACCTTTGGAATGTCAGTATAGGCTACATTGAACTTAGGCGCACCTTTGACATAATATAGCAATTCCTGTCTCACAGCCATCCAATTCTTTTGCGTACCGTAGCCTCGCTGGTTTCTCATTGTAATGAAACTCTTCGAGAGAAACCGTTGCCCGCGCATCATTATCATGAAATCCGGAAGCGGCTGAAAGCCATTGTTCTGATCAGCCCCTATCCATATATATATAGACGCATCGCTTGCGAGAACATTGTATGTCAACGAGACCCATCGTTGACACCAATCAATAAACTCTGATACATGCTGTACGTCAAAAACAGCAACATTGTAAGGTGGATCATGAATCGCCAACTTGGCGCGTTCTTTACCCATCAATTCAGTTATTGCTGCGGAGTCGGTTGCATCAAGGCACCCTACACGATGACCGCTTATTTCGTCTTCCCAAATTTCGCCCGGATGCAATCGACAATACGGGAGCAATTGCTTCTTCAATTGTTGTTCTGATTGGTCTAATCTGGGGAGCGGATTATTTTTCATTATCGTGACGCTATGTTAGCTTTGATTCTGTTTTTCTCAGAACAAAATAACAAGAATGCATCGAAAAATCAAATGAAAATCCATGCACTGAAAAAGGACAACCACCCATGACCACAGTCCCCACACGCGAGCAAGTCCCCATCGAAGCCACCTGGAACCACGAGTCCGTCTTCCCCTCCTTCGACGCCTGGCGCGAAGAATACAGAGCCGTCGTATCGTTAATCGGCGACATTGAGGCTTTCAAGGGCAGCCTGTCCCACAGTCCGGCCCGGCTGTCGGAATGGTTCGACTTCAAGGCTTCGGTCGCGCGCCGCGTCTGGACGTTGTACATGTATCCGGTGATGTGGCAAGCCTGCGACGGCAACCACGAAGAGATCAAGGGCATGGTCGGCCAGGCGCAAGGCCTGGCGGGGCAATACATCTCGGCCGCGTCCTTCGAAAATCCCGAGTTGCTGGCGATGGACGAGGGCGCGCTCATAAGTTGGATTCAAGAACAGGCGGATCTCAAGGTCTATCGCCAGAGCATCGACGATCTCTTGCGCACCAAGAAACACGTGCTTTCGACCGAGGTCGAGGCGGTCTTGGGATTGCTCTCCGACCCGCTGGGACGCATTGAAGGCATCCGCGGCGCCCTCACCGATATGGATATGACCTTCGCCGCCGCTGTCGATAGCGCGGGCGCGGAACTGCCGCTGGTGCAAAGCACGCGCGACAAACTGCTCTCCAGCAGCGACCGGGAAGCGCGCAAGACGGCTTGGAACAATTATGCCGACAGCTTCCTCAAGTTCAATAATACGCTGGCGACGACCTACCTGGCATCGGTGAAACGAAACGTAGTTGTGGCGCGGCTGCGCGGCTATGACAGCGTCCTGCATGCCAAACTAAGTCCCAACAACATCCCGGTCGAGGTTTTTCACAACTTGATCGACACCTACAAAAAGCACATTCCCACCTGGCATCGCTATTGGGATGTGCGGCGGCGCGCGCTCGGCTACGAGACGATCCATCCCTACGATCTGTGGGCGCCGCTGACGACAGAGGATCCCGAGCTGTCCTTTGCGGATGCCGTCGACATGATCTCGGCTGGCATGGCGCCGCTAGGCGAAGATTATGTGGCGACGCTGCGCCGCGGCTGTCTTGAACAGCGCTGGGTGGATTACGCCATCAACGACGGCAAGTCCGAAGGCGCCTTTTCTTACGGCGCCTACGACAGCCATCCCTTCATCATGATGAGCTTTGATGGCAATTTGAGCTCGATGGGCACATTGGCGCACGAGCTGGGTCATTCCATGCACAGCCACTACACGCGCCAGCATCAGCCCTTTGTCTACAGCCACTACTCCATGTTCGCCGCCGAGGTCGCCTCCAATTTCAATCAAGCGATGGTGCGGGCGCATCTCTTCGGGAATAACAGCGACCGAGATTTCCAGTTGGCGCTGATTCAAGAGGCGATGGACAACATCCACCGCTATTTCTTCATCATGCCCACGCTGGCGCGCTTCGAGTTTGAAGCGCATAGCCGCATGGAAAATGACGAACCGCTGACGCCGGACATGCTCAACGAGATCATGTCGGGCTTTTACGCAGAAGGCTACGGCGAGACCATGACCGATGATCCGCGCCGCACCGGCTCGACCTGGGCGCAATTCGGCCACTTGTACGAGCCATTCTACACCTTCCAATACGCCACCGGCATCTCGGCGGCGCACGCCCTTGCCAACGCGATCCTGGCGGGCGGTGACGCCGACGCTGTCGGACGCTACCTGGCATTCTTGCGCGCCGGCAACGCCGACTATCCGATTAATGTGCTGCGGGAGGCCGGCGTGGACATGTCAACGCCAAAGGCGGTCGCAGAGACCTTCAAGGTGCTGGAAGGCTTGGTGGATCGGCTGGAGAGCTTGATTTGAGCGACTTGCCGGGCGCTTCAATGCGGATTGACCGAGACACTGCGATTGACATGGCGGTGTTTTCGGGCAATCTGCTGTATACGCTGCGCGATGATCGGCATTTTTGGGCGATGACGCTTATCATCTCCAATCTCTTTGAGATGGTTGGGGAAGGCAGCGAAACACTGGAACGCTTCGATAACGGGTTTTCCAAAATCATCAGACATCGAGCGGACCAGTCAGTTGCGCTTGGCTGGGATATCGGATGCATCGCTAGAGCAGTAAGGAATATAATCGTTCACGGGATGGCGCTTGATAGAACACAGAGAAAAAACTTCAATAGTCGAGATAGAGCAACGGTTGTGAGCATTGGCTATATTTCAGCGTCTATTGACCAAGGCAGTGGATATGTATATGATGTTACGCTTGTAGGAAACGAACAATATATCATTCACTTTTCACCATCCGCATTTTGGCCCTATGTTCAAGAGTGGTATCAGAGCAGGGATTAAAAATGGCGCGAAAAATGTACGTCTTGTACGAACCTGGCGGCAATCTAGTGCGCGGATTTGCATACGGCAAGCTGGTCGAAGTCCGCTATATCGACATCGTCCGGACTGGCATAGAATCGCCCGACCGCGATGAGTTTATCCAATTGGTCGAGCGGCAGCAGCTAACTGACGAAGAGTTAAGCGAGTGCCGCGTCGGATATGTCGACGAGAATGGAGTCGGCGAATATCGCGGTTGGCAAGAGTTTCTGGATCTAAAGACGGAATCTGGCTAATTCACCAGCGCGCGCAACCCGCGCCGGGTGAGATAGGATGACGAGGGCATCAACTAGGTCAAAAAGATGACGATCGCCTGCTGCTTGGAATCAAGCCAAAACAATGCAGGCAAGCGGCTTTACCGCGCCCGGCGACCAGGACGAGATAACCGGGGGATCTTGCCCTCATCGACATAACGGTCGAAATGATCCGCGATACAGTTAAGACGGGCTGAAGATAATCCCAGGTCCCTCAGGACGCGCTAATGCGATCATTTTGCAACAGTTCCGTTTTGGCACTCGGACTTTTTCGTAAATCGCCCTGAAGCGGCAACCGGCATTACGACAGCACAAAGCCCTCGTAGCCCCTGGCGACGACCTCTTCGCATTTTTCAACGTAGGGCGGGAGGCCCGGCAAGGGCATGAAAACCCGCGGCTTGCCGGGGATGTTATAGCCCTGATACCAATTCCGGCAGGACACCCACAGGGTTTGGTTCGCCACCTCATTGACGTGAGCGACCCAGGCTTCCTGGGCGGCTTCGGCCGCCTCAATGCTGGCATGGTCGTTTTCGACCAGAAAGCCAATGCAGTCCGTGACCCACTCGACGTGCTGCTCGATGGCCACCATCATATTGGTCAACACCGACGGGCTGCCCGGACCCGTTATAGTAAAGAGGTTGGGAAAGCCAGACACTTGAAGACCCAGGTAATTGACTGGACCATGCTGCCATTTTTCGCGCAGGCTCAGCCCATTACGACCGCGGATGTCGATCCTGAGCAGAGCGCCGGTCATGGCGTCAAAGCCGGTAGCGAGGACGATAAGGTCGAGCTCATAGTCGGCGTCGGTTGTTCGGATGCCGCTGGGCGTGATCGCCTCGATGGGTGCGGAGTTGATATCGACCAGCAACACGTTGGATCGATTGTAAGTCTCGAAATAACCGCTATCTAACACAGGCCGTTTGCAATGAATCGTATAGTCGGGACTTAGCATCTCTGCGACTTTCGGGTCTTTCACAATGTCGTGGATTTTCGCCCGCACGAAATCCGCAGTTACTTTATTGCTTTCGGGATTGACTGTAATGTCGTTGAAGGCGCCGAAGAAGGGAAAGCCGCCGAGCTGCCAGCGCTCCTCCAAGACTTGTTCTTGTTCTTCCTCGCTTATCTCTGTAGCGGAAAAGTCGTTGGCGGGAATGTGCGACAATTGCGCGCTCGACTGCAGCCGATTGCGGACGCGGAAGCCGGCGTAGTCGGCTTTGATCTCGGCCACCATTTCGGGATCAGACGGGCGATTATGAGCCGGTACGGACCATTGTGGCGAGCGCTGAAAAACCGTGAGCTGCGCCGCCTGCTCGGCGATGACCGGAATCGCCTGTACCGCCGACGAGCCGGTGCCGATAATCCCGACGCGCAGCCCGCTGAAGTCTAGTCCTTCATGCGGCCAGCGCGCGGTGTGGTGGATGGGACCACTGAAGGTCTCCATCCCGTCTATTGCCGGTACGTTGGGCGCTGAAATGCTGCCCGTGGCCATAATCAGAAACCGGGCTGACATTTCGGCGCCGTCATCAGCCGCGATCCGCCATCGGCTGGCCGCTTCATCATATATCGCCGCTTCGACCCTGGTGTCGAAAGTAATATCTCGGCGCAGATCAAAGCGATCAGCGACGTGGTTCAGATACTTGAGTATTTCGGGCTGGGTGGGATATCGCTCGGGCCACTCCCACTCCTGCTGGAGATCTTCGTCAAAGCTGTAGGAGTACTCCAAGGTGTCCGTATCGCAGCGCGCGCCGGGATAGCGATTCCAGTACCAGGTGCCGCCAACGCCACTGCCCGCTTCGATGACACGCGCCGACAAGCCGAGCTTGCGCATGCGGTACAGCATATACAGGCCGGAAATGCCGGCCCCGACAATGATGACATCGAATTTGACCGCTGAATCCATAGTTTCATCCCGTCAACAGTACAAATTGCTCAAGCTTAATTCATCAAGTCGCCCCAGAAACATTAGCGCATGAGTCTAATCAGAGGCAATCACATCGAGAATCTGCAGCAGTTTGGCATCGCGCCACTTTTTCACTTGCTCCATATCCGCGCCCGCCAGTTCCGCTTCCATTTGCTCGACGCAGATTTTCGCCCATTCGCGCGCCAGTTCCGGACTGCGCGGCGGCGCCTCGCGCTCGACGCGGGAGGGAATGTCATCTTCCAAGCTGTGATCAAGCTTACGGTCGACCATGGTATCCTGCAAGCCGCCAGGACTGGTCAACATGCCAACGGCAAAGGGTCCCATCAGCGCCAGGCGCAAACCGGGACCGGTCCTGAAGGCCAGGTCGATCTCCTCAACGGTAGCAACCCCGTTACCCACCAGCCACAAAGCTTCTCGATAAAGCACGGCCTGCATGTGATTGACAATATGGCCCCGGCATTCTTTGCGAGCCACTACCGGTACTCTGCCCATTCTCGCCATGAAGTCCCGCGTCAGCGCCACAGTCTCGGCCGAGGTCATTTCGCCCCCCACGATCTCCACCGAAGGCACGATGTGCGGCGGATTATAAGGATGCGCCACCACGCAACGTTCGGGATGCGTCGTCGCTTTCTGGATTTCCGTCATCAGCATGGCGGATGTACTGGAAGCGAGTACGACCTCCGCAGGGCTTAGCCGGTCCAGCTCCCGGTAGATCTCCCGCTTGATCCGATACCGCTCGGGTCCGGACTCTTGCACAAAGTCCACATCTTTCAGAGCCTCGGCCAGGTCAGTTGTGGTCGCGATCCGGCTCTGAGCGGCCGCCGCTTCTTCTTCGCTCATCCTCCCGGCTGCAACGAGAGTCGCATAGGCGCTGCGGATCTCCCGCATCGTCCAATCCAGGGCATCCCGGGTGATATCGTAAATGTTGACCTGGAGGCCATGTTGAGCGAAAAGCGCCGCCCAAGAGAAGCCAATCGTTCCGCCGCCAACACAGGCGACTTTGCTAATATCACTCGCGTTTCTTGTCATTGATTCTCCAATCATTTATGCCCACAGGACGCAACCGGCTTGCAGATAACGGGCTGGGTATACGCAACCTAGGCGCAGCACAGGCTCAGGCCTGTTTATGTAAGCTGGGGCGCTTATGCTACGAGAAGGCTTGCGATTTTGCCTGAGCGCGACATTCCTGGCGCCTTTTCGCCGGTTAGGCGCCGAGCGGCTGCGCGGCTTTCTTGTTCTCGGTCAGGTAAAGGGCTGCCGACATTTTGCTATTCTCAGCCCTCGAGATCGTCGCCGAAGACGGACCGCACTTCGCCGCGCAGTTCGTCGACCGCCTGCCACATCTCGCGACTGTCCCGATACTGCTGATAGGGCTGCCCGCCCAAGAGCATGACAGGTCCGTCAAAGCCGCTATCGCGCGCCATATTCAGGCAGCGCTTGGATTCATCGGCATTGAGGGCCCCGTCATCGTCAATCTGGACCCATTGGTGAATGGCGGTGGCTCGCGGCATCAGCTTGGACAAAGTATCATACTTGTTGGGACCTTTGGCATTGCCAAAATCGGCAACCAGTCCATAATCGCGCTCGGAGATGTCGAGAACGCCCAAAAGGTCCTCCGCCTCGTTATTGAAGAACTTATAGTTTTCCGTAGCCGGTTCCAGCCCGCATTCGAGGCAATAATCGTACAGTTCCCGGAAAGCTTCGCCGCTCTTGCGAATCGTTTCCGGCGTGGGCGCGCTGTCGCCCGGCACGTAACGGACGCCGGTCGATCCCAGCTCGGCGGCGATCTCCATCCAGCGTTTGGTTAGCGCGATCCCCGCGCTGCGCTCATCGGGATCGGGGCTGCCGACCTCGCCCAAATCAATCAGCAGTTGATACAGCTCCACACCTGCTGATTCGAAAGCGGAACGCAATTCAGCCAGGTAGCCGGGCGCGATGTTGGGAATATGCTGAATGCAGAGATCGACGCAGTTGAGCCCGTGTGCGGCAACTTCGGCCGGGAGGCCCAGCAGATCAAGGGTCGGCGTCCCGCGCCAGGACCCGGAAACGCTTTTGCCGCCAGCGTCCAATTCGAACCATGGATCTCCCAAGGCATCCGGCAAATGCAAGGAAAAACTGGATAATCCTGCTCGTACCATTCGATTTCTCCCTCTTCTTTAAGTCACCCGCTCAAAAGCGTAAGCCAAACTTTACCACTTTTTGCGGTTCATTCACCACCATATTTCATACGGCGGGTCCCTCATCCAGCATAACCAGGAGTAAAACCAACAAAGTCATGCTAATGCACTCCAAAATAATAGTCGGCGGTAGGGGCGACCGACCCGCAGTGTCTACGCGCGGCGGCGGGCCGCCCGCAAAACCTAACCGAAACGGTGGGCGACTCACAGAGTCGTCCCTACAAGGCTTGTCCGCTACTGACGCAAGCCACTGCCGTATTCTACCCCATCCCCCCAACCCCCTTGCCCCAGCAAGCTAGGGAAGGGGTGCGAACTCCTTGCATAGCGCCGTTCGCAATGCCAATTCGCCTGATATTCCACATCCCGCCCTAGAGGCGCCCTTCCCCAGTTGACTGGGGAAGGGCCGGGAATGGGGTAAAACCTGGGAAGCCGTCCAGTTTTCAGTAGCGGACAAGCCTTACAATTACTTAGGAAATTGCTGCATGACTTAATTGGAATTGCTGGGGCTGGATCAAGCCTGAGCAGCCCGGCGGAAGGCATTGGCGATTCATCACTCACTGAACACAGTTTTTCAACGGAGTCCAAGGGGCGCCCTGGCCAAGCTGTCAGGTGCTTGTTGTTCCTTGTTACAACCGAAATGGACACACTGCCGGAACCTTTGTCAGAGCAGCCACCAGCCTCGCTCCGAAATGAATTCGACCGGATCGACGTAATTCCTTTTGATTTCGGCGGGATTGCTGGCTGACCACCAGGAGGGATTAGCTTGCCATAGAGAGGTCTTGCACATGTCAAAGTGCAAATGGGCATTAAACTGTTCTTTGTGTCCCCGCCCGATTGTACCGAGAAGCGCGCCTCTGCTGCAGTTTGCGCCTTTCCTAATACTCGCCGCGATGTTTTTCAAGTGCCCATAGCGAGACCACATGCCGTCAGGATGTCTGATGACAACCAGATTCCCCCAGGCGCCGGCGCCGATGCCGGCGAAGACGATCAGCCCGTCCGCAACCGAATAGACGGGCAAACCTTCATCGACGTCATCACAGCGGTTGATATCCAAACCGCTGTGCATCTGGCCTTTGAATTTGGTATGTTGGTAGATTTCTCCGTGGTCGATCGCGGAACACCAACCCCGTGGCAAAACGGCTCTGGCAGCCGGGTCTACGGGCGATCCATAGAGCAACTGCCTGGCGCCGGCTTTCTGTCCAGAAGGCTTCGTTTGCGGCTCATCCCGGATACGCAATAGCTCTTCGGGCAAAGGCGCCTTGATGTTGCTGGCTCCCAGATCTATGACGCCGTCAGCTTGATTCTCAAAGGTCATGTCCCGCTCAAAAGCGAGTTTTTCAAACCACTCGTAGCGCTCTCGCAAACGTTCCTGAACCTGCTCAGGCAGTTCCGCCCGCTGCCCTTCATGTTCTTTCATCCGCTCAAGCGCGAAGTGCTGGAAGTATAGAACTTCGTCATTGAAGAGCGCGGGGAGGAAAGGTTTGATGTATCGACCATCGGCTTTGATGACATCAAGCCCTAAATTGACCTCGGTGCGTTTCAGGATTTCATGAGTCAAGCCATGATCGACCGCGGCATCCATAATCATGAGCTTGCCCAGTGGAGAACGAATGCCCCTGGGTTCAATTGACAGCTTCATGACAATCTGAAGGAAGTCGCGCGCGATTTGCATTTGAGCGGCTCGCATGTGTCGATCGTTCGCCTTTTCAGCATACCAGGACAGCGATAGGGGCTGATTCGGAGGCGCTTCGTTTGACCGGTCGAAATAGTTATCCAGGACCTGCTGGAGCCGCACTCCCTTGAAGCCGAACAGGCCGTATTCCAGCGGGTCGGGATTGATGACCCCCCAGCTATTGCCTTGCCAGGCGCTGATGATGGCGATTGCGAAGTCGAGGAAACTCTCGATAGGCGAGATTACGCTGGCCCGCTGCCCCGCTTCGCTTTCGGCGCTATCTTCGCTTGATCCGCCAGATCCGGCTTTGACCGCCGAATTATCACCCAGGACGTTTTGCCCCTCGGTTTGTCCCTCGGTCATCTTTTCGATGACCGAGGAGGCGATGAGACTGCCCTGTCTCATTGCCTCCAGGGTTTCTTGGGCGGCTTGCATGCCCTTTAGCGTCTCCTCAATGAATTTGATCAGCGTTCCGTTATGTTCGGCAATCCGCGCCAGCGCCAGCTTGAGTTGTTCTTGCTCACGCGGCCTCAGATTCATCACTTCCCTCGTCCGCAGGCGACGCGGCGTTCTTGGCGAGCTCGCGATCTTCAATGATGTAGCCGCCGACCAGGGTGACGCAGATCGTCGTGATGGTGGGCGCCAACACATTAAGATGTTCTTCGAGTTCCGGTCGAGTGGCGGCGATCAACAAGGTGATGATGCTGATGATCGCCGACCAGAATCGCCGTGATTGCACAAGTCTGCGCGGCACTGTTTTGCTCTTATCCATTTTCCTGCTCCTTGTGATTGAGTCTTTCAAGTTCGGCAATACGATCTTTGAGCGCCTGATTTTCGCTGCGCAGAGCGACGAGCTCCGCTTTCATGGCGATGCGCTCTTCCAGCAGTTTGCGAATTGTCTTCTTGTTTTCCCTCACCTCCTCTTCCATGATGCGAAAGACGCTGTTCTCCTGCAGCAGGTGCTGATCGACCATGCGATGAATGAGCTCGGCCTGCCCAACATCAAGTTGATGCTCGGCTTCGATCTTGTCGACGCTGATGTCGGCTTTGCGAGAACTGCGCTTGAACACATCGCTAAAATGATTAAATACAGCGACAATGCTGCCGCCGAGCGCTGCTATAATCGGGAGTTTGACTTCATCCGGAAAATCGTTGAGATCCACAGTTGTCCTGTTTCATGTGCATTGGTCGATAAAATGCGCGCCCCGCCTAGCTTGCAAATCCCGGAATGCTAATCCTCGCTAAACATCAAACTGATTTGCGAATCAGTGAGATCAGGCTCGCCCTGTCACAAGCCGCCTCATCTCACCGAACCGATCGCTAATACGCCAGGTAAGCGGTCTCATCCAGCTTGCCGCGGTTGCTATCTTCAATCCTCCAGGGCAAGGTCTCGATCTGCGGCTCCAGATACCAGGTCGTCGTCCAGTGCTTGCCGCCCCGCGCCAATTCGTGCGCCTCGCCGATGATGAAATAGATCCCCTCGTGATCGGACTGCGTTTCTTGCAGCCGAACCAGACTGCCGATCGTCAGCGCCAGTTGGTCCTCGTGTCGCCCGCCGCCGTACTCGGCATGGCTTTGCATGGTGATCGTCTGCGTCAAGCCGAAAGGCGTCTTGCGCCGGTTGCGCTCGAAGTCGGCGATGTACTGCGCCTGATCCAGGTCATCAATCGAGGGCAGGTTGATATTCATCGCGCGCCGGCCATAATAGGTGACGCTCAACTGATCGACGGCGCGGGCATCCATCTGGCCCTCGTCCACGACCTTGCGCCCCTTGACCACGCATTTTTCCACCACCGCTTCGGCGCTATCGCTCCCGTTCTTGAAGACCAGATTAGCGCCGTTGGCTTTGGCCTCGACCGCAACCGAGCAATGGCCCTGTGAACATTCCATATCCTCTACTGTGACCTCCTTGCCGCCGATCCGTTTGTCCTTTTCGTCTTTGTATTTGACATAGACCTCGCGCGTTTCGCCCGGCGCCACGCGGATGAACGCGTCCTTGAGCTCCCACAAGGTTGTCGGTGTCGGGGCGATCGTGCGCGGGTGGCAGGTGACGATGATCTCGTTCTTGGTCTGATCCAGGCTGGCGAAGGTGTACTTCATGTCGGTCATGGTATCGTCGAGAGTGGCGTCGATATCGTCCTTGTCCAGGATATGATGCCGATTCCAGAAGACCGCCTTGCCCTCGCGGTCGAAGAAAAACTTGCCGCGCTCGGCGGCGGTGACGTCGCGGATGCCGCGGTAGACATCGAAGGTATCCTTGGCCTGGTCGGAATAGCCGCCCTGGCGGACCCAGTTGTCGCCGACCGTGTGCAACGTCAGCACGCCTTCTTCAAAGTCGCTATAGGTTCCCAGGTTGGTCAAATATGTCGTCTGGCCAAGTTCGCTGTAGCCCGGGTCGCCGAGCACCCAGGCATCGCTGAGCGATGGAGGGAAAATGACCTCCTGAATCAGCGCGTCGACGATGTCGTCGCTGCGCTGGTTCTCTTGCAGCTCGATCTTGGTCTCGGTCGTTTTCAGGAATTGCATGGCGCCAGTAGCAACCACAGTGGCGATGCGCTCGCCATGTTGATTGACGGATGGGATGATGGTTTCGACCCAACCGGTGAAATGCGTCCGCGTGTCTGTGCCGTCGTCGGATTGAATCCGCACCGGGCGCAGCGGCACGAGCTTGTCCTGAAGCGGCGAACTAGCGTATTCCGCGGAAAACAGACGGTCGTCATTGCGCAGGACCAGACGCAATACCGAGTTGTCCGCTGTCAATTGATAGGGCTGGCGCATGCCGACAAACCACTGTGTGAGAATCGTGCGGCCTGTCACATCGTCGTAGTCGCCGGTATAGTTACCGTTGCGCTCCCAATCAATCTCGACTGTCCATTGTGTTGCCATTTTGTCGCTCCTTTACTATTGATTGATAATTAGCGATTGCTAACGAAAAAATCCACGGGAACATTGCCACATTTTTGGAAGTCCAGATAAGACTCGGAGAATCTGTCCAAGTGTTCCTGCGCATTGAAATCTTGATACCTTAGATTCGGTCCGCCGGAATCCTCCAAAGTTGCGAAACCCGTACCCTGGTAATTGACTTCATACCAATAAGTGAAATCATCAACGACTTGTTGGACAAACTCCTCCTTAAAACATCAAATCGATCTGTGAATGGGGGGCTGCCCGGTTCGCCCTGTCACAAGCCGCCGCGCAGCCCCCAACCGATTTACGCTGAAGCGTCGACTAGACCACGCCCCAGGTCGGCGCTGCGCCCGTCGCCGGCTGCAAGGTCGCCGTGAACATCACCGCCCCGCCGGTCGTGATCTGCGGGCGGTAGCTCGACACCAGGAACTCTCCGCTGTACTTGGGGTCGTTCCTGGTCGGCGCCGCGTTGTCGCCCACCTGCACCTCCAGCGAGACCTGGCTCCCGGCCGCGAAGGCGCCCTGGATGACCGTGTGCGTGCCGCTGACCCCGTCGGTCGTCAGATAACCTTGAATCGTCACCGGCGCCCGCAACTGCCCGTTGATATACTGATGCGCCTCGTCGCCGAAACCGGTGACATCGAACTGGTCATAAGTCAGCCCCAGGTCGATGCTGCGAATGTCCCCATCCGCGAAAGTCCGCAAGGTGCCGCTGCTGTCGTCCATCTTTACGATGACGTGATCGCCTGACAATGCCATGATTTCTTTCTCCTTTTTGTGTTTTGGCCGTTGTACTGATTGCTGCTCGTTAAATCGCTAGCTTCGCGGCGTGGCGGAAGCGTAGCCCGACCAAGGTCCATAGCCGCCACGATTGAGCGCCGCTATTCTGAATTCGTAGGTCTTGCCGTTGATCAAGCTCGACACGACGTAAGGCTCTTCGGTAAGGTTAGACAGAGCCCTCGGGAAAATACCTGACCCGACCTCGCGATAGCCTAACTCATAGGTTGTGATCGGCGCCCCGCCTTGCGCAGGCGGGATGACTGTCACAGTAACTTGCCCATCCCCAGCAGCCAGGGTCGGTGGCTGCGGCTTGGCGGGCGGCTCGATGACCTCTGGCTGGTTGTCCGCGGCAATCCAATCCTTGATTCGATTCGCCTGCCCGCTATCCGCCACCAAAACGCTAACCGTCGAGCCATTTAGAATACTGTCCGGGCGCGGAGTCGAGCTAAAACTTAGGAAGTGATTAGCAGCCTCGTTGTTGGCGGTGACGGGAAACTCCCAGATTTGGCTGTTGCTCGGCAGATAGATGTAGAACGAGGAATTCGGCAGCAGCGTGGGTAGAAGTTGCCAGTCACGATCTCCCCCACCAAAAAACGTTGGCCTTCCTCGACCAAAGAAATTTGATGTGTGTGTATCGTCAGCCGCTTCCCAGGCT
Organism: Chloroflexota bacterium; assembly: GCA_028873975.1. Lineage (GTDB taxonomy): Bacteria > Chloroflexota > Anaerolineae > Aggregatilineales > Phototrophicaceae > UBA6055. The sequence goes on along the minus strand of JAPPMO010000091.1, from coordinate 24,211 downwards.
ATGCCATTCAGAGGGATATCCGACTTATTGCCATCTTTCTTCGTCAGTTGCAATACATGGGCGCCGCTACGATTATGATAGCCCTCCAGTATTATCTCCGCGTAATCGAGATTCCACGTAGCTGGAACGCGAGCTACAAACTGAAAATATGCCAGCAGCCCCTGTGGCCGCGGCGACGAACTTGGTATGACGCTCGCATAGGCGGACCAAGGTCCGCGGCCGCCCCGATTGACGGCCAAGACGCGAAACTCATAGGGCTTGTCATTGGTCAAGTCTGCTACGGTTATGGGCTCTCCGCTAAGATTACCCCTGAAATTAGGATAAGCTTTTGATCCGACCGCGCGATAATTTAGCTCGTAGCTTGAGATCGGCGCTCCGCCCGAATCGGGTGGAGTGATCGTCACGGTGGCCTGCCCATCCCCAGAAGCCAAGCTCGGCGACCGCGGCTTGGCGGGCGGCGCTATGACCTCCGGCCGGTTGCCCGCTCCGATCCAGTTCTGGATCAGATTCGCCTGTCCGCTATCCGCTACCAACACGCGCATGGGCGAACCGGTCACGACGCTCGCGGGGCGCGGAGTCGTCGCGAAGCTCAGGAAATAATTCGACGCTTCGTTGTTGGCCGCGACGGCAAACTCATAGATCTGCTCGTCCCGGGGCAGATAGATATAGAAAGACGAGTTCGGCAGCAGCGTAGGCAGGAGTTGCCAATCGTGGTCTCCCCCGCCGAAGAACGCGGGTCTTCCCTGACCAAAGGAATTTGATGTCGGCGCGTCACCCGCCGCATCCCAAGCCAGCCCAGCCAAATCAATATCCGTCTTCGCGCCGTCTTGCTTGGTCAGGAACAACCAGTGAACACCGGTCCGCCGATTATATCCCTCCAGTATGATGGCAGCGGTTTCCGGGTTTCCGGACGGAATGCGCGCCGTGAACTGAAAATCAGCCAGCAATCCCTGTGGCGACGGGGTGACCGCCGCCGGCAAAACAACCGGGGCGTGAGTCCGAGACAACGAAATTGCGATCTTGATGCGATCCCGCGCGGCTGGATCGGCTGTGGCCACCCAGCGGATATGGCGGGGGATCCTCCCGTCGATCTTGACCTGCTCCGAGCCGATCGTTCGCCCATCCAGCGCGAAGGTCGCCAAGACGTTTTCTTCGCCGGCGAAGGCGCCGCTGTCCGATCCTTCAATGCTGAATCTATAGGCATCGCTGGCGACGGCCTCAAGCACATGCAGACAAGCCAAAGCGCCCCCATCCGTAGCAACGCCGTTGTCCACCGCGCTCCCTCTGGATGATCCGATTACATGACGCGGATTCGCCAGCGCGATGCCCCAGCCGCCGTCGTCGCTCCGATTGGCGAAAGCCGCCCGGAAAGGAATTACCTGATTGACCTGGGGCAAGGCGCCATAACGCCCCTGTCGCGTCAGCATACTGAAGACCGGGCCGCCCACCGCCGGTTCCGCGTTCTCTCCCACATAGACCGAGAACAGTCCATCGACATCAAGTCCTTTCAGCGCGGGGTGAGACCCTGCCTCGCCGCTGTTCATGAAGCCGGCGTGCCGCACCGCCATCATGCGCTGACCTGGCGCAAATTTGTGAGCCTTGTCCCCGAAGACAGTGACATCAAAGACATCGCGGTCCTCATTGATGCTGATCTGGTTGCTGTCGCCGGTGATGTCATAGCCGTCAACCAGGACTTGTACATGATCGCCTGAAAGTTTCGGCATCATTCCCTCCTGTCTATGTAAACCGCGTCGCTCAAGCGACGAAACCGCTTACAATTTTGCGTGAGCTGGACATTCCTGTGACCTTTTCGCTGCCGCCGAGCGGCTAGATATGTTGATAGCGGTTGACATAACCGTGCAGGACGATAACATCCGCCTGGGCCGCGAAGGCGCGGACAAGCGCGCCATTCTGCAAGACATGGCCCGGGATGACTTCCGTGAAGCCGCTCTCCGCCGGAATCGTGACTTCGATGAGATCATCCGGGCTGTCCGCCCCGCCCCATTCGACTGTCAGCTTGATATCCGAAGTGTCAGTGTTCACCGCCTGAATAAAGATCTCATCCCATTCATTGGCGGCGATACTGCTCAACGCCGTGTGGACCAGGGTGCCGGGGCTGCTGCCCGCCGCCACTTTGATCCCGCGTCCGTCCGTGCTGCCGCTCAGCTTGCGCTTCTGGTAATCGCGATAGTCGCGCATGTCATGTGGCATATCGCTTCTCCTTTCTTGCTCCTCGAGTACGCTGAGGGAAGGATGCCTAAATCTCCCGCACCCAGAATTGGGCGTGGCGGCGCAGAGTCGTCGTTGAATTTCTCCCTTGGAGCTTGAAAGTATGAGATCCGGCGCTCAAATTCTGAATCAGGTGAGTAAAACTCATCATTTCATTGTCTACCCCGCCAAATCTCAAACCATGATCGGCATCACCTTGTCGGGTCCCATCAACTTCAATATCAATCTTCAAACCCCGGTTCGCCACCACGCCATGAAAATGAACCAGGACATCTCCGCCCGCGGTGCTAATCGTCAGATTGAAGTTGCTATTGATATCGACAAACGTGCCGCTGTGCGGAATACTCAGATCCGCCTTCGTCGTGTGGGCTGCAACCGCCTTTCGTACTCTGTCGAGTTCCGCCAGATTCTCGCTGACCGCGTTCATTTCGCCGGCGCTCACCAGCTCTCCGACCTCCCAATCCGTTTTGGGTGTTGTCCAAGCCATTGTATGTCCTCCTGTTTTCGACTTTTGTCATGTTCTCGGGTATACTGGGTTTGTCCTGCTAAATATCAAGCAGGTTTGTGAATGTGTCGTGTGGATTTGCCCTGTCACAAGCCGGTTCACACGACACAACCGCGTATTGCGGACTTGAAAATCTCCCATCTGCAATCTTCCCTCACCTTCCTCCCTTCGCTTCTAATTTGATCATACGGAAAGATAATAGCACCTTTGTTCGATGGGTTGCGATCAAATAGTCTCGCTTTCCAAGATCGAACAGTATTCGTATGCTTCATACCTTTTCCGAACGATCATGTCCTCATATTCTCGATATCCTCCGCGCCCGCTGTTGTTAGTGTCAGGTTTAGATTGGCGCTATCGACATCGGCAAAGTCTCCAGGCAGTCTGACGATTTCCTCTGTCGTTGCGCTGGTCGCCTTCTGTAGATTTCTCACCGACGCCAAGTTTTCGCCGATCGCGTTCATATCATCGGCGGTCACCAGGTCGCCGTTGCTCCAATCGGTTTTGGGGACCGCCCAAGTCATTTCATGTACTCCTTTCTTGTGTTTAGGGGAATTGTCCTGCTGACTGCCAAGCTCATTTGTGAATGGTGGCTGCGCAGCTCGCCCTGCCACAAGCCGCTGCGCAGCCACCAACCGATTTACGGCAACTCGCCGACTAGATGCTAACTCTGTGGCTGGCCGGTAGCATATTCCGACCAAGGTCCCCTGCCGCCGCGATTGACTGCCGCTACCGAGAACTCGTAGCCCATCTGATTTGACAGGCCATCCACGATGTAGGGCTCTCCGCTAAGATTCGCGATGTGCGTCGGGTTGCCAGCGGTTCCCGCCTCGCGATAGCGCAGTTCATAAGTTGTGATCGGCAATCCCCTCGGTTCAGGCGGGATGACCGAAACGGTTACTTGCCGATTGCCATTCTCCAAGCTCGGTGGATCCAGCTTGGCCGGCGGCGCGATGACCTGCGGCTGGTTGCCGAGGGCGATCCATCTTTTGATTCGGTCTGCCTGTCCGCTATCCGCCACCAAAACACGGATCAACGAATTAGTCATGACGCTCGCCGGGCGGCCCGTTGAGGCAAAAGCCATACGATAACCATCCGAGAGGGTGTTCGTGGAAACGGGAAGTTCAAAGATTTGATCATCTCCAGGCAAATAGATATAGAACGAGGCGCTGGGCAAGAGTGTAGGCAAGAGATCCCACTCATGCTTCTGTGACCCGACAAACCGCGGAAGGTTATTGCTATAAGGCGCCGAGTCGGTGTCCCAAGCAAGCGACTGCAATTCGATATCCGTATTGCTGTTGTCCGCCTTCGTCAGGTTCAACCAGCGAGAGCCAGTGACCTCTCCGGCGCCCCGCAACAGGAAGGGCGGGTCATTGTCGATTGGATCCGCCGATTGAAATTGGAAATCTGTCAGCAAGCCCTGTGGCGACAAATCGGGCAATACCGTCCCGACGAGACTGCCAGTCAGCAGTCGGGTCAGCGAAATCGCGATCTTGACACGATCCTGCGCCGCGTCGTCAATGATCGCTTTCCAGCGCAAATAGCGGGGGATCTCCCCATCGATCTTGACCTGCTCCGAGCCGAGCGTCTGGGTATTCAATGTGAATATCGCCAAAGTACTCTCTTCACCGGTGAACCCGCCAGTGCTGGAACCCTCAATGCTGATAGTATAGGCATCGCTGACTGCGGCTTTAAGCACATGCAGACAGGCCAAGGCGCCCGTATCCGTAGAAACGCCGTTGTCCACCGCATTCCCGCGGAATGAGCCGATGAGTTCAATCGGGCTTGTCAAAGCCACACCCCAGCCGCCGCCGTCGCCCCGATTGGCGAAGACCGCCTGGAAGGGAATCATCCGGTTGACCTGGGGCAGGGTCCCGTAACGTCCCTGTTGCGGCAGAAAACTGAAGACCGGGGCGCCTGTTGTCGGCTCGGCGTTATCTCCCACATACACCGAGACCAGCCCATCGACATCCACCTTCTTCAGCGCGGGATGCGATCCCGCCTCGTCACTGTTCACGAAACCGGCGTGCCGCACCGCCATCACGCGCTGCCCGGGGACAAACTTGCGAACCTCGTCGCCAAAGGCAGTGGCATCAAGGACATTACGGTCCTCATTGATGCTGATGTGGTTGCTGTCGCCGGTGATTTCATAGCTGTCAACCAGGACTTGTACATGATCGCCTGAAAGTTTCGACATCCTCTCCTCCTAGATATGTTGATAACGGTTGACATAACCGTGCAGGACGATGGCTTTGGCTCGGTCGGCGAAGGCGCGGACAAGCGCGCTATTCTGCAAGACATGACCCGGGATGACTTCCGTGAAGCCGCTCTCCGCCGGAATCGTGATTTCGATGAGATCATCCGGGCTGTCCGTCCCGCCCCATTCGACCGTCAACTTGACAGCCGAAGTGTGAGTGTTCACCGCCTCAATGAAGATCTCATCCCATTCATTGGCGGCGATACTGCTCAGCGCCGTATGGATCAGGGTACCGGGGCTGCTGCTCGCCGCCACATTAATGCCGCGCCCGTCCGTACTGCCGCTCAGCTTGCGCCTCTGGTAATCGCGATAGTCGCGCGTTTCATTGCGTATATCATTTCTCCTTTCTTGCTTGTTATTCAAACATGCGAGGGATTTACGAAACCTCCCGCACCCAGAATTGGGCGCCGGCGCGCAGAGTCGTATCAAATTTACCTTGGAGTTTGAAAGTATGGGATCCGGCGCTGAGATTCTGAACCAAGCGGGTAAAGCTCACAAATTCATTGTGAGCGTAAGAGCCGCCGCGTCTCAATCCATATTCAACGTCGCCCTGTCGGGTGCCATCAACTTCAACATCAATTCTGAAGTCATGGGTTGTCGCAGCGCCATCAAAATTAACCAGCACATCTCCACCTGTGGTGGTGATCGTCAGGTTAAACTTGTTGCTATCGATGTCGGTAAATGTGCTGTGGTTCGGAACAGCGATATCCTCCGTCGACGTGTAGACCGCCGTAGCCGGATTCTTCAGCGCCGCCAGGTTCTCATTGACCGCGTTCAGATCTTCGGCGCTCACCAGCTCTCCGGTCGCCCAATCCGTTTTCGGTGTTGTCCAAGCCATTGCATGTTCTCCTTTTCTCGTCTTTTGTCACTTTCCCGCGTATACCGGATTTGTCCTGCGAAACATCAAGCGCTTCGTGAAACTGTCGCGCAAATTTGCCCTGTCACAAGCCGGTTGACACGACACAACCGCTTCCTCGCGTACTTTGAAACCGGTTCTCAGCAATCTTTGCTTGATCTTGTCCTTTCGCTTTCAGTTTGATGATACCGATAGATAATAGAACAATTGAGCTAATCCGATGCGACCAAATAGTCGCGTTTTCCGAAATTGAATGTAATTCATATTTTCCACACCTCTTCCAAACGATTAGTCCGCTCATCTCTGAAATTCTCTATTCAGGACGCCTTACCCTGCCGACAAAGCATAACGGCCGCCTACCCACGAGTAGCGTCAGCGCTCGAAAAGCTTGCGCGCCTACGATGATCGCCGTTCGCAAGCCATTCTAGGGTGTCAGACAAACTCGCCCCTTCCAGTTTCAAAGCCAACGGATTCGGACCTATATTGGGAATTGAACGCTTAGGGTCTAAAATAGGCATTACTCAATCCACAATCACCATGGAGAACCAAGCCATGCCAAAGATCACCTTTATCGGCGCCGGAAGCTTCGGCTTCACCCGCAAGCTCGTCAAAGACATCTTGACCTTCCCGTCCCTCGCAGGCGCGGAAATCGCTTTGATGGATATCGACGCCGAGCGCCTCGATTTCGCAAAGCGCGCCGTCCAGCGCATCGTCGCCGCCGGCGAATACCCCGCCCAAGTAAGCGCGACCATGGACCGCGCCGAGGCGCTGCGCGGCGCCGATTATGTTGTCGTCACCATCCTGGTTGGCTCAACCGATGTCTGGCGGCACGATATCGAGATCCCCATGAAGTACGGCGTCGACATGAACGTGGGCGATACGCGCGGCGTGGCCGGCATTTTCCGCTCGCTGCGCACGATTCCCGTCTTGGTCGATATCGCGCGTGATATGGAGCGCTACTGCCCAAATGCGCTGATGTTGAATTACACCAACCCAATGGCCATGCTCTGCCGCGCCATGGATATTGAAACGGATATCATGGTGACGGGTCTTTGTCACAGTGTGCAAGGCACCTCGAAGATGCTGGCGAACTGGATCGGCGCGCCTTATGACGAGATCCGCTATACCTGCGCCGGCATCAACCACACTGCCTGGTTCGTGGAATACACCTGGAATGGCGAAGACGCCTATCCTTTGATCCGCCGCGCCATCTCCGACGACGAGGATATCTATAACAAGGAACAGGTGCGCAACGAGATGTACCTGGCACTGGACTATTACGTGACTGAATCCAGCGGGCACAATTCCGAGTACAACTGGTGGTTCCGCAAGCGACCCGACCTCATCGAGAAATACGCCACGCACGGCAGCAACTGGAACCCCGGCGAACACGCCTACATCCTCAAAGAATACCGCCGCCGCGAGCACGACTGGCGCGATGACATCCACGCCTGGTTCGAATCAGAGGAAATTGAACTGAAACGCGGTCACGAATACGCCGCCTATATCATCAACGCCATGGAAGGCGGCGAACCCTTCAAATTCAATGGCAATGTGCCCAACAAGGGTCTGGTCGACAACCTCCCCAGCAACGCTTGCGTTGAGGTGCCGGTCTGGGCGTCGCGCGATGGCTTGGAAGCGGTGGCGGTCGGTCCCCTGCCAAGTTCCGTGACGCCGCTGACCAACCTGTATTCGCAGATTGAAGAGATGGCGGTCGAGGGCATCCTCAAGGGCGACAAGCGCTTGATCTACCAGGCTGTGGCCTATTCGCCGCTCTCGGCGGCAGTCTGCTCGCTGCGGGAGATCCAGTCCATGGTGGACGAGCTCTTCGCTGTGAATGCGGAGTATCTGGTCACTGCCTAAACCTGGCGCAACAGTGTATAATCAGAGAGACGGATATTCAAAAGGCAGACTACCATGTGGCGACTGATCCCCTTGTTCCGGATGACCTTGCGCATGTTTTTCTATAGCGCGGCAGTATTCACCGTCGCGCACGGGCTCATCCATATCTTATTTGTCTACAAAGAGAGTGGGCTGAGCGCGACAGAGGCGCTGGGGATCATGCTCAACATAGCGAGGTGGAGCGTGACGCCGGCGCTGGTGCTCGCGCTTCCGCTCCCGCTGGTCACAGCGCTGTGCTTCCGGGAAATCCGCCGGCCGCTCTTTTATCGTTTCGCGATGATGAGCGTCGCCTTGGTCGCTACCATCACGGTCTGGGCGAATGACTATGCTGCGCTGGGACATGGACTGCGGCTCGGTGGGGATGTTGCTGGATATGCGGCGGCTATTATCGCAAGCAATGCCGTGGCTGTTTACATGAGCGTCATCGTAGCCGGCAAATATGTCCGCGACGCCAGCGAGCGCCGGCAGCGACTGGAGAAAAGCTAGGCGCCGCCCTGTGCCACGAGCCGCTCCTTCGCTTCCCGAGCCGGGCTGAAATTGGGATTGAAGCTGAGCGCGGTATTGTAGTTTTGCAGCGCCTTGTCATATTCGCCGCGCCCCTCGCGCGCCATGCCCAGGTAATACCAGGTCTCTTCGACAAAGTGCCCGCCGCCGTCGTTCTGGTTCTGCCGCACGATGGCGATCATATCGTCGAAGCGCCCGGTGCGGTAATAGGCTTCGTATGGTCCGAACTGATACCACATCATGCGCCAGGGCAATCCCAGCGAAATCGCCCGATCGTAAGCCTGCGCCGCCACGTCGTACATGCCCAGGCTGACAAAATTACTGCCCATATTGAACCAGGCGTAGGCATCCTCGGGGTCGGCCATGGCTTCGGCGCGCGCTTGTTCCAGCGTGTTGATGTGATTCTGCCATTCGTCGGCCTCTGCGCCGAGCAGTTCCATCAGCTCGCCTTCGCGATCAACCGTGTACAAGACAATGTAGCTGTAATTGAAATGCTGCCAGTACTCCACAATATCCCGGTAGCTGTAGCGCGTATTGGGTCCCTTGAAGCTATCCATGGTCGTGAATTCTTCCAACTGATCGTCGAAGCCGCTGATGAGCAGGTAGTGTCCCATCCAGTCATATCCGCTGGGTTCGTAACCTTTTTCGATGACCACAGGGAAATCGTTAACCATCAGCGTCTGCAATAATTCAATAGTGCCGCCGCTGCGAACGATCCCGTAAACCGGAATCTCCGGAATCTGCGTATTGACGAACTCCACCATTTGCCAGGGGCTGACGTTCTTGTCTTCGCCATCGGGTTTCAGCCATTTGGCCGCGCGGTTTTGATCATCTTGATAATCAAAGTGGACCAAGGCATTAGTCAAAGTCGCGGGACCGCAGTTGTTCCAACCCTGGTATTCTGTCCCAAGCTTATCCATGCGAAAGAAAGAGGGAAGCGAAACGTCGTCGCGTTGTGCGGAAGCCAGCAACGGCGTGGCCAGCAGCGCAAAAAAGATCAGCAGATGGATTTGCTTCATCGTGAAAAGCCTCATAGGTCAAGTGCCCGCCGCTCCCATTATACACGGATTCGCGTCAGCCAAACTTACGCACCCCCGACGTCGGGTGTATTTCAGATTATTGGCAATTACCCACCGAGGACACCGAGGGTCGCGTAGACACTGACCGGCAGCGCCGAGATTTAAGCTCTTGCCTGCCAAAAAGGAGGCGATGCAGGGGCGTTTGACGGTCAGTGTCGGCGGTCAGTGTCTACGCGACCCGCTGAAACGCCCGCAAACAGAAATTATCTTTTGTATTTCTCTGTGCGCTCTGTGGCTCTGTGGTGAATTTTTTATTTTGTTCGTTGCATTGCTCCACAAGATACCATTTTTGAAGCGATTGCCCTGTGGGCATCTGCCAAAATATTGAAATGCACCCCCGACGTCTCTTGAGAACGCAGTCGACTTAGCCGGAATATCCTTTGAAGTGGCGCCCATACACCGTCCGCGTGAGCTAGATCCAGCGCTCTTCCGGGCTGACGACGAGGCGCTGCCCGGAGCTCGGTTGCAGCGGCGCCGGTTCGATGATCGGTTCATCTTCTCCGGCCAGAATCATACGCTTGATCAGGCGAGAACGCAGCACATCGCTGAGCTCCCGATGCGTCTCTTGACCGGCCAGATTGCGCAACTCTTCAGGATCAGCCAGCAGATCGTAAAGCTCGGTCTCGACATAGCAATCGCTGCCGGCATCGTCCCAACCGCTTTTCTCCGGCGCGGTAACCGCGTATTTCCAGCGTTTGCTCCGGATGGCGCGGCCGACCTGTGATTCGCTGATTTGCAAGAAGACTTCATCGGGCCATTCCACATCTTCGCCCCTCACCAGCGGCAGAATTGAAGATCCGCGCATATTTTCAGGAACCTCGATACCGGCCGCGTCCAACAGAGTCGGCGGCAAGTCAATCAGGCTGACCAGTTGCGAAAGTCGTCCGCCGCCAATAAAGGGTCCGCCGTACAATGCCGTCGGCACGCGTATTGACGATTCATGCGGGGAACGCTTGTATTCGTCATTGCGTGTCCTGAAGTGGCAGCCGTGGTCCGAGGTGAAGAGAATAATGGTATTGTCCAATTGATCGAGGCTGACGAGCGCGTCGATCAATCTGCCCAGAGCTTCATCCAGACGCTTGACCATGCCGCAGTAACCAGCCAGTTGGCCCCGCGCGGTACCGCCAAGCGCAGCCAGATCGGGCGGCATCCAGCCTCCGCGATAGCGCGCGGCATAACCCGCCGGCGCCGGATAATCGTCGCGGTGGTTTTGGTGATGCGGCTCCAAGAACGACAAGAACAAGAAAAAGGGATTGTTTTGATGAGCGTCGATATAGCGAATGGCGGCATCGGTCTGCGCGTCGACGCGATAACCGGGCAGCTTCTGCGGCTGTCCATCGTTGTCATACATCACGAGGTCATAGGCGTCCGAGGTGAACTCCAACAAGTTGGAGGCCAGCCAATAGTCATAACCGCCGCGCTGCTCGGGCGGGACAGGACCTTCGCCAGTGTCCGCCAGATGCCACTTGCCGATGTAAGCGCTGTCATAACCCGCTTCGCCGAAATAGTGCGCCAGGGTCCGGCTGTCGCCCGGAAGGGGGATGCCATTGCGATAGCAACCGGTTTCGGTGGCGTACAAGCCCGTTTGCAAGCAGGAGCGCGCCGGCCCGCAGACCGGCTGACAGGTGAAGGCGTAATGCGCATCGGCGCCCTGCCGCGCCATGCGGTCGAAATTCGGCGTCAGATCCAGCGGATTGCCGTGCAGGCCCGTTGTATCCCAGCGCTGCTGGTCGGTGAAAAAGACGATTACGTTTGGGCGATCGGGCATGGTGGTCAGCCTTATATTCTTCCTAAATTGCAACCAAATTTTACCACAAAGGCAAAGCAAGGCGGAGGGTATATCCTAAGCGGCACAGGTGTGGCTGTACCATGTACAATCGGGTATACTGCCACTCGCTTCGCGCTTTTCACGAATAGGCGGAAAAGATTGTCATGAAGAAAGTACGCGACTTCCTGCAAAGCTGTAACTACCCGCGCGGGGATCTCTACGACCTGCCCTCGACGGAAAAGCGCTTTCCCGACGGCGCGCAATACCGTATCGAAATCCCCAGCACCGAGGGTCCCAAAGCCCTGGCCGCTGTTCTGGAAGCCGCCGCCGAATACGGCCTGACCATTCATCGCGTCTCGCAAGGCAGCGGCATCTGGATGCTGACTGACGACGAGATCCGCGAGATGTGCCGGCTGGGCGCCGAGGCCCGCATTGAAGTCAGCTTGTTTGTGGGACCGCGGGCGGCTTGGGGCGCCAGCGCGCAGGTCCGCGCCAGCGCCGGCAAGAACCTGGGCGCGCGCCTGCGTGGCATGGAGGACCTGGTCTACGCCACCGAAGACATCATCCGCGGCTGCGAACTGGGCTTGCGCTCTGTGCTGGTGGCTGATGAAGGGCAATTGTGGCTGGTCAACGAGATGAAAAAAGCCGGCGACCTGCCGCCCGACTTGGTGGTCAAGATCTCGGTACAGCTAGGCGCCGCCAACCCGATATCGGTCAAGCTGATCGAGGATCTGGGGGCTGGCACCTACAATGTGCCGACCGATCTGACACTGCCGCAGATCGCCGCCATCCGCTCCGTCGTGGCTCTGCCGCTGGATGTTTATGTCGAGGCGCCCGACGACTTCGGCGGCTTCGTTCGACATTACGAAACGCCGGAGCTCATCCGCATCGCGGCGCCGATCTATGTCAAGCTGGGCTTGCGCAACGCGCCCAATATCTATCCCAGCGGCTTGCACATCGAGGACACGGCGATCAAGCTTTCGCGGGAACGCGCGCATCGCGCGGCTCTGGTGATGAATATCATCCAACGCTACGCGCCGGGGGCTCTCATGGGCGAAGTTGGCGCGGCCGACCTGGGGATACCGGTCATCACATAACAGAATGTATCTCGGTCGAACGCTGGCAGAGCAATGTAGTTGACCTACTCAGTTTGTGCTATATTATCACCATCTGAATTAGAGATAGTAGACGATTTGGAGACTCATCATGGATTTTCTGGCAAGTCTTGATCCCGAAGTTGTGCCCGGGCTGGAAGCCCTCCCCGCCGAAATGATTAGTTCTATCGGCGACAACCCGCCATTGGCGCGAGAAATGTTAGCCGGCATGTTGAAGATGATGGAAGAGATGTTGCCCCCCAGCGATGTCTCCGTCACTGAACGGACCATCCCCGGTCCCGATATCGATGTGCCAGTCGCGATCTATCAGCCGCCTGCCCCCCCCCCGCGCCCTGGACTTCTCTGGATTCACGGCGGCGGCTATGTCGTCGGAACCGCCCGCGAAGATATAAATTGCAATGCCTTCGCCGAACACGTCGGCTGTACGATCGTCTCGGTCGATTATCGCATGGCTCCGGAAGCCACCTACAAGGAAGCCGTCTCCGATTGTTTTGCCGCGCTGCAATGGATGGTTGAGCATGCTGACGAGCTCGGCATCGACGCCAGCCGCGTCGCCATCGGCGGCGCCAGCGCCGGCAGCGGCTTGTCGGCTGGCTTGGCGCTCTACAACCGCGATCACAACGGACCGGATCTCGCCTTCCAGCTATTGATTTATCCGATGATTGACGACAGGCATGATACGCCCTCCGGGCAGGAGATCACCTACGAGAAAGTGTGGAACCGCGATGTCTCGCTCAAAGCCTGGCAGATGTATCTTGGCGATGAATATGGCTCGGATGCGGTCTCGCCCTACGCCGCGGCCGTCCGCGCCCAAGACCTGAGCGGATTGCCGCCGGCTTTCATCACAGTCGGCACGCGCGACCTCTTCCGCGATGAAGCTATTGACTATGCGCAGCGGCTCATGGCGGCTGGCGTGCCAACCGAGCTGCAAGTCTATCCGGGCATGTACCATGGCGGCGAGGTGATGTCGCCTATGGCTGCTGTCAGCCAGCGCATGCGCCAGGGCTATCTTGAGGCTTTAAAAAGGGCGCTTTCGGCATAACGGCAGGCGCCCGGTTGAAGGACCTAAACAGTTGCCACAGGACAGAACGAGAATCAGATGAAAATCAGCAATGTCAGCCCGATGGTGATGGGCACGCCCTGGCGCAATCTGCTTTTCGTCAAAGTGGAAACCGACGAGGGCTTGGTCGGCTGGGCGGAGGCGCGGCCGGTGGGCGGCGTGGGACCGGTGATCGGCTACCTAGAGGAATCGGTCCCGGATTTCGCCCTGGGCCGCGACCCCTTCAACACCGAGGATATGACTTACCGCATGCTGCGCGAGACCTACGGCCGCGCCGGCGAGATCGCCATGACCGGCATCGCCCTGCTGGAGATCGCCTGTTGGGATATCGTAGGCAAGGCGCTGGGACAACCGGTTTATCGCCTGCTGGGCGGGGCAGTGCGCGACAAGATCAAAGCCTATGCCAACGGCTGGTACCGCGTGGAACGAACACCCGAAGCCTGGCACGCGGCCGCCAAAGAAGTCATCGACAAGGGTTATCGCGCGCTGAAGTTCGATCCCTTTGGCAGTGGCTTTTACGAATTCACGCGCGAAGAGAAACTGCTGTCAGTGGCGCTGGTGGAAGCGGTCTACGATGCCGTGGGACCCGCCGTCGAGTTGTTGATCGAGATGCACGGCCGCTTCAACCCCGTCACCGCAGTCGAGATCATCCGCGATCTGGCGGAGTTTCGACCCGCCTGGGTGGAAGAGCCGGTGCCGCCGGAAAATCTGCGCGCGCTGCGCGACGTGCGGGAAGTCGCGCTGGCTTTGGGCATCCCGGTGGCGACCGGCGAACGCATCCACACGCCCTATGAATATCGCGACCTCTTCGAGTTGGGCGCCGCCGATATCATCCAAACCGATACCACGCACTTCGGCGGCATCATGAATATGAAGAAGCTGGCTGGCACAGCCGAAATGTATTACGTGCTGGTCGCGCCGCACAACGTGGGCGGTCCCTGCTCGACCATGGCGTCGCTGGCGGTGGCCGCCACCACGCCCAACTTCAAGATCCAGGAGTATTTCAACGATTTTGCCGATCCGCCGGTCAAGGCGGTGGGCTTGGGCATGCCAGAAGTCGTGGACGGCTATTTCCCTCTGCCGGATAAACCGGGTCTGGGCGTCGATATCGACGAGGCAATCATCGCCGAGTTCCCGCAGCGCGAGACGGATTTCAACCTGTTCAGCGACGATTGGCATCGCCGCGATTTGAAGTGACGGGGGCTTGGCGCGCCTCTTTAAGCCTATTCAAAACTGATATCGAGATAGACCTGCGCCAGCAGCAGCTCGCAATGGAGCGCCGGCAAGGCAATGACATCATCCAGGCTGGTAAACAAGCGCAAGAGCCAGCCCGCTTCGGCGCGGGTGTAGAGCTCGGCGCGGACGCGATCTTGATCGATGATGAGATAAGCTTCAACCGACGGCACGGCAAAATAATAATCGCGCTTGTCGACGCGGTCGCGCCTGTCCGAGGACGGGGATGCCACTTCGACCACGAAAACTGGATTGAGCAAACTGAGTTCGCTTTTGTCCTCATAGACTGCTTCGCCGCGTACGACGCTCAGATCTGGATATACATAGCGAAACTCCGAGATTTGAACGCGCATATCGCTATTATAGATCTTAAAATCCGGACGATTCACCCGGCTGCGCAAGCTGAACAGGATATTCACTTTGATGATGCTATGGTCGCCCGTCCCGCCCGTCATCTCGAAGATTTCTCCGTCAATGTATTCGTGTTTGAGTTCCTGCCGCTCTTCCCACTCGAGATAGTCGGCGACGGTCATTCGTTGCTTCGTTTGGATAGCCATGTCAAACCTCAAATACTTTTATCCGCTTCCTGCATGGGATGGCTTAAGCTTGCTCGGATGCGACGCCTCGGTAGATTACAGCCAGCGGCAGCTCGCAATTGAGCATAGGCAGCGGAATGACATCATCCAGGCTGGAATACTCCTGTAAGAGCCATCTTGCTTCGGCGCGAGTGTAGAAATCGGCTCGGACGCGATCCTGGTCGATGATGAGGTAGGCTTCAATCGACGGCACAGCAAAGTAATAATCGCGTTTGTCGACACGGTCGCGCCTATCCGAGGACGGGGATGTGACTTCGACCACAAAGATGGGATTCAGTAGCGTCAGTTCGCGCTCGTCCTCCATTAGTTCTCGACCCAAAACAACACTCAGGTCAGGGTAGACGTAGCGCGTTTGATCGATTCGGACGCGCAAGTGATTGCTATGAATCACATAATCTGAGTTTTCGAGTTGGCGACCCATGGCAAGCGTAAGATTGACAATTAAACGGCTATGAATTCGTGTCCCGCTCGTCATCTCGATGATTTCTCCGTCAATGTATTCGTGTTTGAGTTCCTGCCGCTCTTCCCACTCGAGATAGTCTGCGACGGTCATTGCTAGTTTCGTCTGTATTGCCATGTCAAAACCTCGGCTATTTCACTTTAATAGGGGCAGAATAACATGCGGCGGCGCGGGGACCTCAGCCATCCGCCAAAAGGCGATCCACCGAATCCGCCAACTCGCGCAGATTGTTGACCATGAAGACATTGTCGGCGACCATGCTGTATTCCCACATGTCGCTATCGCCGCTGCCCCATTGACGGCGCGGCTCAGGGCAAAACCAGATCAAACGCCTTCCTTTGCGCTGCATATCCTGCGCGATATCGAGACGCGGATCGTTGTAATTGTTGCGCCCGTCGCCGAAGAAAAGAATGGTCGAGCGGCTGTCAATCAAATGCATGTGCTCGTTGTTGAAGGTGTTCAGGCTGTTGCCCAGGTCGGTGCTGTAATAGCCCGGCGGGTTTTCCACCATGATGCGAGCCACAGCTTCCCGTGGCGGCATTTCCGCCAGCGTGGTGCTGACATCGACCAGATCATGAATGAAAATGAAGCTGTGGGCGCGCCGCACCTGGTCGCTCAATTCGTAAACCATGGTCAGCAGGAACTCCACCGCGTAACGCATTGAAGTGCTCAAATCACAAATGAGAATCAGCGTGGGCTTCTTGTGGCGCACCCGGAATTGCGCTTCCATCGGCACGCCGCCATAACGCATGTTTTTGCGGATCGTCTTGCGCGGATCAAAGCGGCCCGACTTGGCGCGTTTCTGGCGCAGGGCAGCGCGGGTGCGCAGGCGCGCTGCCAGGCGACGAATCTCCTCGCGGATGTCCTCAATATCGGCGCTGCTCAAACGCTGCAACGGCACGTCCAGCAGGTCGGGCCGGTCGCGCGGTTCGCGCTCGGCCATTTGTTCCGCCAGCGTAGCGCCCACATGCTGCGAAATCTGCTCGGACAAGCCCCGCATATTCTCGCGCAAGAGCGATTCCAATTCCGCCAGCGCTTCTTCGCTCATGCCCATGGCCGCCAGTTCTTCCAGAATGTCGTCGAGCAAGCGATCCATTTGGGTCAGCCCGGCTTGGCGATTCATGCGCCGCTCGAACCAGGGGCGCATATACATCTCGTCGCCCCCCGGCAAGCCCGAAGCGTCACCCAGTTGCTGCAGCTCCTCCTCGCTGAATTCACGCCCTTCCAACAGGCGTTGCAGCAGGTCGCGCAAGGCATCCAGGTTGCCCATCAGCGAACCCATCGCCTCTTGCAAGAGCCGCTCCTGTTCCTCGTCTAGTTGATCGAGGATATTCTGCAAGGGAGGTTTGTTGTTGGAGAAGAAAAGCGGGAAGAAATAGTCGAAGACCGGCTGATGTCGGTGATTCTTAACCAAAGTGGCTTTCATGGTGCTTTTGAAGGCGGAAATATCTGTCACACCCGTATGATCAACGCCGAACATGGCGTCTTGACTTTCCGCCAGGGAGATGCGCACGCCGGCAGCGCGCAGAGCGCGGATGAATTCGACCATTCGTTTTTGCATGGCTGTGAACCTTGCCGCTAGACCAGGGAGTGGTGTTTTGAATGGTAGACGATTTTGCCTTGCGGGGCAAATTGCCTGACGGGCTGGCGATTACTCCGCTTCGGGATTCAGTTCAACCGCCAAGCCATTGCTCCAGCCATATTTTTTGTCCATCTTGGCTTTGACCGCGGCGAGGAGTCGGGCATCGTCCGGGAAAGACGCCTTGCCCTGCCGTACCGTATTGCCAAGCCGAAAACTGATCGTCGGATTCGCTCGGATATTCCGAACCCAATGAGAGGCTTCGCGCTTTTCCGACACGAGATAGTAACAGCCCTGATGTTCGACGTACCAGATTTCGATCTCGTGAGGATTACCGGTCTTGTGCCCGGTGGTGGTCAAATAGAGATACTTGTTTGCGCTCATAGCTTATTCCAAATCCAAGTCAATCGCCGCAAATTAAATTTACCGCATAGTAAGATAAAATTTCGATGCGATTGCCCTGTTTCGCATCTCCTTTGCACTTGCAAAAGCGCGCTGCCGCCAATATCCTCGTCCTTTGCCACTCGCGCTATCGAGCCCAATGATGCAACTATCCATCCGTCACGAGCTTCCCACGGATATCAAGGACATCCATGCCCTGGAAGCGGAAGCCTTCGGCCGCCGCCAAGAAGCCGACCTTGTCGATCGTTTGCGCGCTGACGGCGCCTTATGGCTGTCGCAGATCGCGCTTGTCGACGATCGGATAGTCGGGCACGCTGCCTACAGCCTGATCGAGATTTCCCAAAACAGCGACAAATGGACTTTCCCGGCTTTGGGACCCATCGCTGTTGCGCCCGCCAATCAAAGGCGAGGCATCGGCAGCGCCTTGATTCGCGCTGGCATTGAGATCGTGAGAGAGGCGGGCTTTGGCTTGTTGTTTCTGGTCGGGCATCCCGCTTATTACCCGCGCTTCGGTTTTCAACCTGCGCTCCCGCTTGGATTCAGCTCGGACTACGTCAAGCCGGGCGGTCGGCACGAACATTTTATGGCGCTTGTGCTGGATCAAAGCCTGATTGGCTGCGTTCGCGGCCACATGCGCTATCATCGGGCATTCGCCGATACATGACCGCAACTCCGCCGCTTCGGCCAAACGCCGCTATTGCCGTGCGCGCATAGATTTGAATGCCCGCGAAGGCGAAAGAAACAAGCCTCCGCGCCGCTCGCTTTAGACCCGCGAGAGCACAGATTCGATTTCTTCGGCGGCTTTTTGCGCGGCGAACAAAACTTGAGCGAGATTGGCATCGGAATCTACCAGAAGCGCCAAGGATACCTCCCCGACCGGAAAGGACAACATTGTACCGGCCTCCCCTTCCAAGACCAGGCGCCCCGGCTTGCCTTGAGCCAGTCGATACATAGTTCGCTCCCCCGCGCCGGTTAGCGAAGCTGACAGCGCCGCCAACTCAGTACTGTTTATGTAAACCGCGTCGCTCAAGCGACGAGACGGCTTGCAATTTTCCGCGAGCGGGACATTCCTGTGACCTTTTCGCCGGTTACGCGCCGAGCCGCTCTCAATCATTTGCCCAGGGCTGTTTCCGCCCCCGTCAACCGGGTAACTGGCAACAGGCAGACCCTCTTCAGTGACAATCACACAGCACTTGACCTGCTCAACCACCAAGCACAGCCGTTGCAATATTGTCTCGAGCGCATGACCGCGGTCGTCACCTTTCATGGGTCTTTCGCATGCCTGTAACTGCTTGAACGCGTACAAGAGCAGTATAGCCCAAGGTCTGCGGGCGCTCAAGCGAAGTGAGCGGCTAACTGCTGGATTTGACAATTCTGCCGACGGCTTGCAACGCGGGCGTGTAAAGCGGCATATAACCGGGAGCATCCTCCCTTCTTCGCATCATGCGCCTGATATGATTGCAGACTATCGGCGAAAAAATAGGCGCCAATGGGTATAATTGTCGGGGTGAATGAGGGGCGGGAGACCGCAATGTCTGTCCATCGGCAAGATCAATTGGAATTCACCAGTGGCAGTCCGCAGCATACGGAAAGTCTGGGCCGATTGCTCGGGCAGTTGCTGCAGGCCGGTGATGTGATCTGCCTTTCCGGCGATTTGGGCGCCGGGAAAACGGTTTATAGCCGCGGAATCGGCGCCGGATGGGGCGCGGAACCGCCTTTGACCAGTCCCACCTACAACCTGGTACACGAGCACAGGCGCGCCGTTGATGATAGCCGTCTCTTTCATATTGATTGTTACCGCGTCAACGGTCCCGGCGATGCGGATTCGATCGGCTTGGATGACATCCTCGATAGTACGGCGACAGCGCTCCTGGAATGGCCCGAGCGCATCCAGACGGTTTTGCCCTCTGCGCGGCTGTGGATCGACATCCTCGACGGCGGAGGATCGCAACGCCATTTCGTCTGCCAAGCCTGCGGCGATCGTTATGTGACGCTTCTTGCGCGCTATCGACAACTGGCCGGACGGTCGCATCACGATCATGTAGACAGCCGCTCGCGTGGATTGATGGATTATTCAAAGAAGAGTCAGAGTTGATGTTGCTGGCAATTGATACCGCCACTCGCTTGTTGAGCCTTGCGCTCCACGACGGCGACCAACTGGTGGCTGAGTGCGCATTTGCGGCCGACAGGCAACATAGCGCGCTCCTGGCGCCCTTGATCAAGCAGATCTTGACGCAAACCGAGACGGCGACCAGCGACATAACTTCGCTGGCGGTTTCGGTTGGTCCGGGCTCGTATACGGGACTGCGAATAGGCGTCGCTTTGGCAAAGGGCATGGCGGCTCCCCGCGATCTGCCACTGGTGCCGGTGACCACGCTCGACACGATCGCCGCGGCTTCAAGGGCAGCGAATCGCTCGCTCCCTTTGATCGTGACCGTACCCGCCGGGCGCAGCCGGGTCATTTGGGCGGTCTATCACTGTCAGGGCGACGCCTGGCGCATCGCGAGCGAAATGAAGCTGGGAAGCTGGGAGGAATTGCTCGCCGCCTGCGATATGCCCTGGTCGCTTACCGGCGAGATAGATAAGGATGGGTTGCGCAAAGTACAGATGGAGCGTGAAGCGGGAGGACAAATCACGCTGCTTCCGCCGGCCGAACGCCTCCGACGCGCCGGTTATATGGCGCAGATCGCCTGGCAACGGCTGCGCGGCGCTGATGATAAACCGTTTCCAGCCGATGTGGTGATGCCGATCTACCTCAAGTCGCCTTGACGATGGTCGGCGACAAGACATGCAAAGGAGGCTTCAGACATGAAAGACATTTTGGAAAGGCTTGGCATCAGCGAAGTGAACGCCGGTGTCTGCTGCGGCGTCGACAACTGGATCCATGACGCGCAGGGCGCCGAGCTGCGGTCGATCAACCCCGCCAGCAACGAGATTATCGCCACCGTCCTGCAAGGCGCCGCCCAAAGCTACCAGGAGGCGGTCTCGGCCGCGCAAGCGGGCTTTGCGAGATGGCGCGCGCTGCCCGCGCCAAAGCGCGGCGAGCTCATCCGCGATCTGGGGGACGCCCTGCGCGAATACAAAGAGCCCCTGGGCGAACTGATCACATTGGAAAATGGCAAGATCCGCAGCGAAGGCTTGGGGGAAGTGCAGGAGATGATCGACATCTGCGACTTCGCCGTGGGCTTGTCGCGACAACTTTATGGCTTAACCATGCAATCGGAGCGCCCGGGTCATCGCATGTACGAGCAATGGCACCCGCTGGGACCGATTGGCATCATCACCGCTTTCAATTTTCCGGCGGCGGTTTGGTCCTGGAACGCGGCCATCGCGGCCGTCTGCGGCGATACGATGATATGGAAGCCGTCGCCGACGACGCCTTTGACAGCGATTGCGATACAGCAGATCTGCAATCGAGTGATGGCGAAGCACGGACTTAGCGGCGTCTTCAATCTGGTTATCGGCGATAATGACACGATTGGCGAGCGGATGATCCGCGATCAACGCCTGCCGCTGATCAGCTTTACCGGCTCGATCCGCGTGGGCAGGCATGTAGCCCGGGCCGTTGCCGGGCGCCTGGGGCGCTGCATCCTGGAACTGGGAGGCAACAATGGCATTATCGTCAGCGCCAACGCGGACCTGGACATGGCGATCCGCGCCATTCTTTTTGGCGCCGTCGGAACCGCTGGGCAGCGCTGCACCACCACGCGCCGGCTTATCGTGGAGCGCTCGGTCGTCGACGAACTTTGCGATCGACTCGTTCGAGCCTATCAGTCCGTGCGGGTAGGCGATCCTATGGCGGAGGGCGTGCTGCTGGGTCCGCTAATCAGCGGCCCCGCGGTTGACATGATGATGGCAGCGATCGGCAGAGCCAAGGCGGAAGGCGGCCGCGTATTGACGGGCGGCGGCAAGCTGCCGGCAATTGGCGAAAATTATGTCGAGCCAACCATCATCCGTATGCCGCGTCAGACGCCCCTGGTCTGCGAAGAGACTTTCGCGCCGATCCTGTATGTTATGACATACGAGACGCTGGATGAAGCCATCGCCATGCACAACGCGGTGCCACAGGGGCTCTCCAGCGCGATGTTCACGCGCGACCTGCTGGCGGCGGAACGCTTCCTGTCCCATGCCGGTTCCGATTGCGGCATCGCCAACATCAACATCGGGACCAGCGGCGCCGAGATCGGCGGCGCTTTTGGCGGCGAAAAAGACACCGGCGGCGGTCGCGAATCCGGCTCCGATGCCTGGAAGGCTTATATGCGCCGGCAGACCAATACCATCAACTACTCCAGCGAACTGCCGCTGGCGCAGGGCGTCGAGTTTGATGTTTGAGGCTCGGTAAATCCGGGGCGGTGCAAGCCTAGCGCGATGACAAGCGCAAATCCCAGGCTTCCAGCGTCGCCATGAATTGATGGGCTGTCATATCGAGATGGACGGGCGTCACGCTGACAAAGTCGCGATGAACCGCCCAGATATCGGTGCCGATCTCGTCAAAATTGCCGGCCGGCGGCTGGCCCTCGACGCGGACCGCAGCTCCGTCAACGCGCTTGAGTTCGTCTCGGTAAATCCGCAGGCCTTGCCGCGTCAGACGGATGCCCCGCAAGTCTTCAAAACGAGCCACGCCCGGCACGTTGACGCTGAGAATCGTCATGGGCGGAAGTCCCTCTTCCAAGACCTTGCTCGCGATAAGAACCGCGAGCTCGGCCGCTGCTTGATAGTCTTCAACGCGATCGGCGCGCGGCGCCGCCAGAGACATGGCCACGGCAGGCAGGCCATGAATTGCTGCTTCCAAAGCTGCGGTTACTGTGCCGCTGTAAGTCAGGTCTTGACCCATGTTTGCGCCGCGATTGATGCCGGAGACGACGATATCCGGCTTGTGATCCAGCAAGCCCAACATGGCGACCGCGATACAATCGGCGGGCGACCCGCTGACTGCGAGCGCCGGGATGCCGCTGCCCACCTCGCAAGACTTGTACGGAATATCCTTGAAAAGGGTGATCGCGTGACCCGAGCCGCTCTGATTGCTGGCAGGAGCGCTGACTCGCACATCGCCCAGGGCGCGCATCGCCTCCGCCAGCGCCACAATGCCGGGCGCGTCATAACCATCGTCATTGGTGACAAGGATAGAGGTCAAATTAGTCCGCCTTTCAATTGGGGCGCTGGTGGCGCAGGAAAAGGAAAATGTAGGACAAATCAAAGGAGATTGCTAGGGCAGGGGCGCGCCGCGGCGCAGGCCCCGCTCAGGGACAGCTGCCTCGCTGCAAGGTATATTCTATGGAAGCGGAATTGTCGTTTTCATTCGTCTCGGCAATGTGCCCGCCGCTATCGACGGAAACAACGATGCGGTGCAACTCTCCCGTAAATGCGCTAACGGTAATGTTGACAGGTATTGCCGTTATGGTTTCCCCGGCGCGGATCGTCGGGAAGGGGTTTGCTGGTTCTGACCCCGCCACAGGCTCGTCGCGGCCGGGAATGGTATCTTCCACCGCTATCCAGCCGCCGTCGCTCGTGTCTTCAGCGCCTTCATTGCGTATCAACACAGTTACCTTGCCAGCCTGGTTGCAGACCAGATTCCGAGGCTCGAGTATAATGCCTGCGATCACCAGATTAACGCCGCCAGCCGATGGCGCGGCAGTCGCCGGCTCAGCTGGCGCCGGACCCGACTCAACAGGAAGATCCGCCAGATCGCCGCCGGGGCTGACCAATTCCGAATAGATCCAGGCATCGCCCTGGTCGCCATAACGAATGTGATACCAGTCACGATCGGGATTCACCGCAACGATGACAACTTCTTGGTTGACGGCAATGCTTCCGACCAGCTCAAAGGACGTTCCGGGACCGCGGCGCAAGTTCGACGGCTTCGCAATCACCGCCGCAACGCTTCTGCTCGAAAGCGCGGACGGGCTGGTTGCTGTCGGAACAGTCGCGGAAAGGACTGGCGCGTTTGTGCCAAGCGCGGCGGTTTCCTCAGGGAGCGGGACAACTGTGGCGTCGACGATTTCTGCCACTGTAGGGACGACTTCGACGTCTTCCGGCGGCGCCTGCGTTTCTTCGTTTGCAGGCGCTGGGACGACCGAGATCGAGACGCTCTCGCTGGCGCCGCTGCCGTCGCCGCGTTCCGCCGCCACCGTGATCTCGAATTGACCGGGATTGCTCGTGGGCCAGTCAATCGTGACCGGAACGACCGAAGCGCCGATGGGATTGGGATCCTGCTTTTCACCAAGCAGGTCTCCATCCAGCAGCATACTAACCCGTGCCAAATCGGGTCCGGCGTTTTCAATGCGCGCTTGTACGATGACCGTCGCGCCGGACAAAAAAGTTTGATCCGACAAAGGAGAAGCGATACGAATCACCGGAGGACCGGAAAACGCGACCGGCGCGACCTCCGCGCTGGGGACGCCGAGGCTGCACGCGGAAAAAAGCAGAACGAGAGCGATAAACATCAAGCGAGGCGCGCGCATCACCCTGGTTGCCTCGCCCGAATTCATGCCGCCTCTCCCGCTTCATGCGCCCCGACAGTAGTGTCAACTCTATCAGAAAGGGCAGCTTAACGCGAGTTCATTTGCCCTGCTCTTCAGGGCAATCGCATCAAAATGATAGCGGCTGAAATGGTCGGAATCTAAACTGAATATTAACCACAGAGAACACAGAGGGCACAGAGAAAAACAT
>JAPPMO010000088.1 GCA_028873975.1 Chloroflexota bacterium | reverse complement strand
CGGTGCTCTCGGTGTCCTCGGTGGTGAAAAAATAATTTGATGCAATTGCCCTGGAGACTTGTCTGATTACACTGGTTTAAGGGCGCATACGCCGATATAATTGCGCGGTTCATACCGATCAGGAAACCTTCCATGTTAGAGTTCGTGCTGGTATTCGCCATTCTGTCGCTCGCTTTGGGCGCTTACTGGACCATGTTCATTTTCCCAAAACAGCGCGCTTTCAAGCACAAACAGAAAGTCGTGCGGTCCTTGCACGTCGGCGATGAAATCGTTACTTATGGCGGCATCGTCGGCAAAATCGTCGATATTGATGTTGATTCAGGCATCTCCTTCGTGGAGATCGCTGACGGCGTAACCATCAAGCTGCTGACGGCAGCCTTGCAACAGGTCTATGATTCACAAGAAATCGCCCGAAATGCAAATATGGGATTGAGTGACCAGCGGGCAGAGCGCCGAACAACCTTGCAAAGACCCTAGACACGAAAGGTCCCGTCTATGAGCAGTCATGTTCGATGGCTGATGCTTATTCTTGCGTTAAGCATTTTCTGCATTTGGGTTGCTAGTCCTCCCGAGTTTAAGGGCGTACAAACCGAAGCCTGTTCAAAGGCTACAGCGCAGCAAATCGAGTCGCTTCGCTGCAGCGAAAATCTCGAAATCGACGTCAATGGCGATGGCGAGAATGAATTTGTGCTACATATCACGCAGAGTCTTGGCTTGGATCTCGTCGGGGGTCTACGAGTGCTTTTGCAGGCGGATATCCCGACGCAGAACTTTACCCGGGAAGAGCTTGCGGAAACCGCCAACAATGTCTCGCGCCGCGTAAACGCGCTGGGATTGACCGAAGCGACCGTGCAAGTGCAGGGCCGCGATCGCATATTGGTTGAATTGCCCGGCGTGCGCGATCCTGAGCAAGCAATCGCCACAATCCAGCAGACCGCATTGCTGGAGTTTGTTGATTTTGGCGGCTTGTCCAACCAGGTGATGGACCTGATCGGGCGGGAAATCGTCACCAGTGAACAAATCACGCTGCGAGGAGAGCTTAGCGGTGAAGAAGATCCGCTTGCGGGGCGGCTCGCCCATCCGGTGAATGGTTTGCCCTTCCGCACGGTGATGACCGGCGCGGGCTTGCAGGCGGCGAGCGCGGTATTGGCGCCCGCGCAAGGCACGGGCAACCCCCAATGGCTGATCAATTTCGAGATCAAGGAAGACTTCCAGAATGTATTTGGGAGCTTCACCGGGGAGCGCATCGGGCAGCCGATGGCGATTGTCCTGGACGGCGAAGTGCTTTCCGCGCCCACCATTCAAGCGCAACTTTCGACCGGCGGGGTCATTTCGGGCCAATTCACCGAACAGGAAGCGAACACCTTGGCTCTGCAATTGCGATCGGGCGCCTTGCCCATACCGCTCCGTATTGAGAGCACGCAGGAAGTCGGCGCGACGCTCGGGCAAGAGTCGGTGCGGCTCAGCGTTCAAGCCGGCGTCGTCGGCGTACTGGTGGTGCTGGCTTTTATGTTCATTTACTATCGCCTGCCCGGCTTGGCGGCGGATCTGGCGCTGATCGTATTCATTTTCTTGAATATCGCCGTCTTCAAGCTCTTGCCGGTGACGCTGACCTTGCCGGCCATCACAGGTTTTCTGATATCAATCGGAACGGCTGTCGACGGCAATATCCTCATATTCGAGCGGATCAAAGAGGAATTGCGGGCGGGCTTGGCGCTGGAAGAGGCATTGAAGGCCGGCTTCGACCGCGCCTGGACATCCATTCGCGATTCCAATCTCTCGACGATCATCATTTGCGGGATTCTCTTTATGTTCGGGCAGACGCCCGGCGCCAGCATCGTAGCCGGCTTCGCCGTGACTCTGGCCATAGGTTTGGTCTTGAATCTGTTCACCGCGGTAATCGTTACGCGCAGTTTTCTGTATATTCTCGTCAGCATATTCCGCAACACCATCGACCGTAATCGCGCTTTGCTAGGCGTATAGGGAGAGCAGAAATGTTCAAGATTGTCGAGAAGCGCCGCTGGTTCTTCCTGTTATCCGCCTTGGTCATCATGCCTGGACTGGCAGTCATGCTCCTGTCGACAGTTGCGACCGGCTCGCCCTTCCGCCTGAGCATCGACTTTGTCGGCGGCAGCATATACGAATTAAAGTTCCAGGATGCCGGCGCGACCGAAGACAGCATCCGTCAAGTGTTCGGCGCGGTCGGCGACGAGAATATCATCATACAGCGCATCGGCGCGGCAAGCGATTATCGCTGGTCCGTGCGCGCCGGTTTCCACGACGTCGAGGCGACAAACGACATCCTCCTTCGGCTGGGATCCATTACGCCCATTGACCGAGACAGCTTCCGCGCCGAAACCGTTTCCGCGACCATAGGTCAAGAGGTCACGCGTTCCGCCCTGGCTGCCGTGGCTGTCGGGGCTTTGGTGATTACCGGCTTCATCGTGATCGCCTTTCGGCAGGTGCCCAACGCGATACGCTACGGCGTCTGCGCCATCGCGGCCATGATCCACGACATTCTGGTGGTGATGGGCGTCATGTCGCTCTTTGGGCTATTGCTCGGCTGGGAAATCGACGCCCTGTTTTTGACAGCTGTATTGACCGTCGTGGGCTTTTCCGTGCAGGACTCGATCGTCGTTTTTGACCGCATTCGCGAAAACATCCCGAAGCATCTGGGCGAGCCTTTCGAGACGATTGTCAATCGCAGCATTTGGGAGACCATTCACCGTTCCCTTGCCACGCAACTGAACGCATTTTTTATCATGATCGCGATCTTGCTATTCGGCGGCGAAACCGTCAAGCAATTCATCGCAATTTTGTTTATCGGCCTGCTATCGGGGACCTACTCGTCGATCTTTACGGCGGTGCCGCTTTTGGTCGCCTGGGAAAAAGGCGAGCTTCCCTTTACCGGGGTGAAGCCTAAAAACGGCGAGCTTGATGAAGCCGAGTTGGCACAAGCCAATGCCAGCTAGTGGCGGAAGTGCCGCCCGCCTGTGAAGATCATCGCCATGTCGTAATAGTCAGCTGCTTCGATCACTTCGGCATCGCGAATGGAGCCGCCCGGCTGTATGACACAGGTGACCCCCGCCCGCGCCGCGGATTCAACGCCGTCGGGAAAAGGAAAGAAGGCATCCGAAGCTAAGACCGAGCTCGTCACCTCTTCTCCCGCTTTCTTGATCGCAATTTCTACCGCGTCTACCCGGCTTGGCAAACCGCCTCCGATGCCGATCGTTCGCCTGCCATGAGCGAGCACAATCGCATTTGACTTGACATGCTGCACCGCTTTCCAGGCGAATCGCAGCGACTGCAGTTCCGCATCAAGCGGCACGCGGGCAGTAACCGTCCGCATGATCGCCTCGGGCGGATCGCCCATGTCAATTGTCTGCAAGAGTATGCCGCCCATGACGGAGCGAACTTCCAAGCCGGTCCCTCCATAAGGAGCCGCGACCTGCAAGATTCTGCAGTTCTTGCGCCGGCCGCGCAGTTGCTCCAGCGCTCCATCCGAAAAAGAGGGCGCGATGATGGCTTCCACAAACAAAGCCTCCAAGGCAGCGACAAAAGCCTCGTCGACCTCGCGATTGACGGCGATTATCCCCCCGAAGGCCGAAACCGGATCTGAAGCCAAGGCTTGCGGATATGCCTGGCTGATGGAGCCGGCGGACGCGATACCGGTCGGATTTAGATGCTTGACGATCACAACCGTTGGTTCGTCAAAGCTGCCGACAGCGCGCCAGGCGGCATCGATGTCGAGAATATTGTTGTAGGACATTTGTTTTCCGCCCAATTGCGCGGCGCCCAATGGCAAGTCAGTTAGTTGCGATGAATAATAGGCGGCGCTTTGGTGGGGGTTTTCTCCATAACGGAGTTCATTGCTGCGCAGCATACTGATGGAAATGCTTTCGGGCAGGCTCGCGGATTCTGGAGCGGGCAAGCCGGATTCGCAGAGATAAGCGTGAATTGCCGCGTCGTAATCCCTGGTATGGGCAAATGCCTTGACCGCAAGCTCCCGACGTCGGGCCAGGTCAATCCGTCCCGTCTCGTTCAATGCGCCCATAATGGACAAATAGTCCTCCGGATCGCAAATGGTTATCAGTCGTTCGAAGTTCTTGGCTGCCGCGCGCAACATGGTCACGCCGCCGATATCAATCTGTTCAATGACCCCGCTCAAATCGCCGTTCTCGGCAGTCGCCGCTTCCACGAATGGATACAGGTTGCAGACGACCATCGAGATCGGCGCGAAACCAAAACGCTCAATCTCCCTCAAGTCAAGCTCGTTGTCACGAGCCAGGATACCGCCGTGGATGGCTGGATGCAGTGTCTTGACACGGCCGCCAAGCATCTCGGGCTGGCCAGTAATCTGTTCGACGCTTGTGACTGGAACGCCCGATTCTTCCAAGGTTTCCCGGGTGCCGCCGCTGGCGACGATTTCCCAACCGTAGGTCAGCAAGGCGTGAGCGAACTCGGTGATTCCGGTCTTGTTCGAAACGCTGAATAAAGCACGAGGCATCTTGGGTCTTTCCAATCATTTCCATTAGCGATTGACCACCGAATTATAGTTGCATTTGCGGCTGCGCGCATAGCCTATTGGCTTGCGGTCCAGAGCAATCGCATCAGATTTTTCTAACCACCGAGGACACCGAGAAATGCAATGAAAATAAAAGCGCGCGTCTTATTTCAAGAGGCGCTCTTGAATAGCAGATGAAGTTATGCTGTCGACTTTGCCATAGTCAAGCAACGGATTTAGAGGAATGGTCGTCAGAACTCCCTAAAACTCGGTGTCCTCGGTGGTTAAATTTGAGCCTGCTTTGGCTAAGTTGCAGCGATATTTATTCTGGCGCGATTGCTCTGTCTGCGGTCGAAGTCACTTCAATCGCCTAATGGCTTCATTTTTCACGGAAACTGTGACGCAATTGCCTACAGTTGGATCCCTGGTTCGTGATTTGCATCTCAAAGTCAATCCTTCCCCCGGCATGCGAATGCTGACTTCGCTGTATTCGCCGCGGAAAACAGAAGATTCGATCCGGCCCCGGCACGCTATCGCGGCAGGATCGCCCTCGCCGTTGAGTTGAATCCCGTCCGGATGGATCAAGAAGGCGTCGCTATCGGCGGCATCGGGCAGGAATTTACACCGCAGTTCTCGCGTAAACCGGCTGTCTCCAAATTGAAAAATATTAGAAAAACCGAGGAATCTCGCGACCTTTTCGTCGACCGGATGATGATACAAGTCAAAGGGTCCCGCCACCTGTCGGATCGTTCCTTTGTCCATAACCGCAACGCGATCGGCAATGGCGTAGGCTTCGCGGTGATCGTGCGTGACGTAAAGCGCGCGCAATCCCGCGCTATTGATAATCTCTCTCAATTCGAGAGCCAGCTTGTCCCTCAGCAGCGCATCCAGCGAACCAAGCGGCTCATCCAGCATCAGCAGGCGCGGTTGCGGCGCCAGGCTGCGCGCCAGCGCGACGCGCTGTTGTTCCCCGCCGGACAAGGTCCCTATGCCGCGTTCGCCATAGCCCCGCAAGCCAACTTGATCCAGCATCAGTTCCACACGTTCGTTTATGTCGGTCGCGGGCATTCGCCGGCGCCGCAGTCCGTATGCGATGTTGTCGGATACGGACAGATGCGGGAACAACGCAAAATCTTGAAACATCAATCCGAAGCCGCGCTCGTGCGCGGCCAGACGACGCAGATCGCGCCCGTCGAGCAGCACGTCTCCCCCATAGTCGGAGATCAGGCCCGCTACGATGCGCAAGAGCGTGGTCTTGCCACAGCCGCTCGGACCCAGCAGGCAGAGAATCTCGTCTTTCGCGACCCTCAAGTTGACATTCCGTAGCGAAACTGCCTCGTCATAGGCGTGAGACAGATCTTTTAATTGAAGCATCAAAATTCGTCCAGCCCAGCGACGCGAAGTCGTTCAATCATGACAAAACCCAAGGCGCATACCAAAAGCAGGATAACGCTCATCGCCAGCGCTTGGCGATAAGATGCCAGGCCGGGATCACCCATGAGTCGGTAGATAACAACGGGAATCGTCACAGACTCGCGCTGCGCAATAAAGAGCGAAGCCCCGAACTCGCCCATGCTCACCGTAAATGCGAAGGTCGCCCCCACCGCGATTCCCCGGTTTACCAGCGGCAAGTCAATGGTTCTCAGCAAGTCAAAGGGACCCGCGCCTAAAACCCCCGCAGCCTCGCGCACTGAGGGCGGGATCGCCCGCAAACTCGGCAATACGCTGCGAACGACAAAAGGGAAAGCGACCAAGGTGTGCGAGATGGGGATAATCAGCCAGGATGATCGCAGGTTTAGCGGCGGCTCGTCCAGGGCGACGATAAAGCCGAAGCCGAGAGTAACCGCGCTGGTCGCCAGCGGCAACATCAGTAGTGGATCCAGGAAACGCGCGAGCTTGCCGGGCCCGACAATCATGAAGGATGCGATGATTCCGATGATCAGCGCCATGCCGGTTGACATCAGCGCGAAGCGCAGCGAATTGACGACGGATTCAATGGGGGCGATAAACAGGAGCGAGCCGCGCGACGATTCCGCAAGCGCCGCATAGTTGCTCAGGTCCCATGCGCCATTATTCAGCGCCGAACGCGCCAGGAGCGCCAGCAGCGGCGTGAAAAGCAAGGCGAAGATGAAGATCACGACGCCCCAGACCAAGGATCTTTCGCGGGGGCTCTTGACGGGCCGCGCCACCGTCTTGCCGCGCCCAATTGCAGATTGCAGCCCCCGCTGCAAATGCGTATACGCGGTCATCAAGGCGAACATCGCGACAATTTGCAAGAGCGAAAGCGCCGCAGCCATAGGCAGATTGAAGAGGCTAATCGCTTGATAGTAGATTTGCACCTCCAGCGTCGCAAAGCGGATGCCGCCCAAGATCAGGACAACACCGAAACTGGTGAAGGTAAACATGAAGACGAGCGCGCCAGCGGATAGCAGCGCGGGCTGTATTAGCGGCAATCTGATATCGCGCCAAAGCGTCCATTCGTCCGCGCCCAAAACGCGCGCCGCTTCCTCCGCGGCGATACCCTGGGCAGACCAGTAACCCGTCATGATTCTTAAAGCGATGGCGAAGTTGTAGAAGACGTGCGCAATGATGACGATCGCCAGAGTGCGTTCCAGTTGAACCGGACTGTAGTCCAGGGAGAACAAGGTCATAAGCAGGTCGTTCACTAAACCGCGCCTTCCAATCAAAGACATGAAGGCCATGGCGACTACAACTGTGGGCAATACAAATGGCAATGTTGCCAGGGACAGCAATAGTGACTTGCCGGCGAAACGATAGCGCGAAAACACGTATGCGCAGGGCAAAGCCAGGAACAAGGTCAAAGCTGTGGAGAGCGCCGCTTGATACAATGTGAACAGAAACACGCCGGTATAGTAGTCCGTCGAGAGCAGGCGCAGGAACGCGGACAGGTCCAGCCAGCCATCGGGGCGCAAGCCTATATCCAATATCGCCAGAAGCGGATAGAAATAGAATATCGCCAGAAAGGTCAGGGGCAAAAGG
This sequence comes from Chloroflexota bacterium, assembly GCA_028873975.1. GTDB lineage: Bacteria > Chloroflexota > Anaerolineae > Aggregatilineales > Phototrophicaceae > UBA6055. The sequence continues at coordinate 37,216 of JAPPMO010000088.1, read as the reverse complement.
TAGAGGACGCTCCCTCGCAAGCGCATCAGCGCAGCATAACCTCCGACCAAGCCCGGATCCAATCTTCGCGATTCGCTTCGATATCGGCCGGCTCAAGCGCAGCCGGCTGTGCAGGAATCTCGGCCAGCTCGGCAAAGATCTCTGGAAGCGGGGTATCTTCACGTACCGGGAATACAAACATGTTCAACGGCAGGTCTGCCTGGAAGGCCGGGCTCAGCATGAAGTCGATAAACTGCCGCGCGCCTTCCGGATTAGTCGCATTCGCAAGGACGCCGGCGTATTCAATCTGGCGAAAACACATATCGTCGCCAACCAGCGCGCCGGTAAAAGGACCGTCCTCGGGATTTTCGCTGAATAGCACCTCGGCGGGCGGGCTGCTGGCATAACTCACGACCAGCGGGCGGGCGCCCGTGTCGCGTCCGGGCGCGCTGAATTCGCCATAGTAGGCTTCTGTCCAGCCGTCAACGACCAGCACGTCGTTGCTTTGCAGATCCCGCCAATAATCGAGAAAACTGTAATCTCCTTCGGCGCCGAATACCGCAATTGTCGCCAGCAAGAAAGCCAAGCCCGGGGAAGAGGTCGCCGGGTTCTCGACGACGAGCAAGCTCTGGTACTCGGTCAAAGTCAGATCCGCCAGGCTGGAAGGCAGGTCCACTTCGTTGTCGTCAAAATAGGCGATGTCGTAATTGAGGCAGACATCGCCATAATCAATCGGCGTGACCAAGTGATCAACACCTGGAATAAATGTCTCGTCGACGAATTGAAGCTCAGGAGATCGGTAAGCTGCGAATATCCCGGCCTGCAGCGCGCGACTGAGAAAGGTGTTGTCAATGCCGTACAAGACATCGCCTAAGGGATTGTTCAAGCTCAGAATCGACTGATTCACCATAGCGCCGGCATCGCCCCCACGCAGTATTTCAACAGTTATGCCGGTATGGGCTTCAAATGCCTCCAGCACTGTTTCCGAGGCTGCGAAACTGTCGTGCGTGACGACGACAACCCGGTCGTTTTCCTGGGAGAACGCCGTAGTCACGATGAGGACTAGAAGCAAAAGCGCGAACACTGATCTTGTAAACATTTGAAACGCTCCTCTAAATGGATTTTGCCGCGGCGACTTCGGAGAACCTTTTGATCGAAAATGAAAACCACCCCTGTAAGGATGTCTACAAGGGTGGCTCAGTTTCGTGCATGGTGGACATCCCTACGCCAGTATTACCCGGATCAGGTAAATGGGTCGGCGCGACTTTTCGCGCCCTCTCAGCTTGCCCTCGCAAGCTCCCCAAGTCTCGACATATTCAATTGTATCTTGATTATACCGGCAAGGCGGCCCGCTGGCAACATTCTCGTCGGTTGGCAACGTATCGATTTTGGTTGAATTTCAATTTGCCAAATTCGATTTCACCACAAAGACACAAAGGACACAAAGAAAAAGTCGTATTGATGCCCTCGGTGTTCTCGGCGGTAATTATTTCCTTTTCAATTGATTTTGATTCGCTGCCACCATCTCTGTAGGTCGCTATTGTCTCAAGAAGTCATCCAGGAATTCCGCAAAGCGGCCGGAATTGCAGGCTTCGACATACTTCAGGATGGTTCCGCCATCCACAGGGTACTGCGGATAACAACTCGTCGGCGCCGCGCCGGCCGCCATCCGCGCCAGCATGTCGCATCCAGGGTAAGGAATAATGACGCCCTCTGTGGTAGGGCGCAGCTCGTCGACAAGCGCTTCGACGGTGGCCAGGACCCTATCCGCCACATAGACCAATTCCATATCGATGCCCAAATTATTGTTGATAAGAACGTTGCCGTGTTTGTCTCCCGCCAGGCCATGAATGACCGCGACATCGCAGGGGATGGCCGGGAAAGCCAACAGTTCTTCGTCGTTGTAGGGATCCCTCACCGTTTTGACATCGGGCCGCAAGGAAGGCAAATCCGTACCCAGCCAGGCGCGCGAGGGCATGAATCCCACACCGGCGATCGCCGCGCGCAGCCCCATCACGATGCTTGCCTCAGTTTCTTCGATCACCTTGACGGTCCCCGACTGAACGGACTGCGTGAACATCGGCGCCAGGCCAAAGGATTCCAAGCCAAAATAAGCCGAGCGGACCTGTCGGACGCAACCGGCGCCGATTAACAGGTCGGACTCCATGCTACCAGTGAAACTGAGCAGCGTCAGGTTGCGCGGGCGGGGCGATCGGCGCAGCAAAGCCTTAACGAATCCAATTGGCCGCCGATATAGGGTCATGCCTCCGAGAGCCAGGTTTTGGCCATCGCTGACAAGATCTGCCGCTTCTTCAATGGAGACGAGATTCTCGCTCATGTCTGCGAATGTTTCCTGTTTCAAAATTGCTGAGCAAAAGCGCCAACAGGCCTTCGAATGTCGGCGGATATGTTTAGCGATTCCGCAATATCGCAATGATAACGTATACTATACCGGTATTGAAGCCGCTCAATTGACGGAGATCCATCATGGTTTCGAAGCCGTTCTATCGGCGCCATTCCCGGATTCTGCAACCGCTTTTGATGACCGCAGCCGTTTTCCTTATCGGCTTTATCGCGGGGAGCATGGCGCTGTCCAATCGCAGCGACGCCCAAGGGCGGGGCGCGTTAAGCGATACCGACCAAGCCTTCGAGCCCTTCTGGGACGCTTTTTCGATTGTTGAATCTCGCTATGTGGATCCCGTTGATGTTGAAACGCTGGTCAACGGCGCCATCGACGGGATGGTCAATGCGCTGGAAGATGAATACAGCGGGTACATCCGGCCCGACTTGTGTGATCGCGCCGTCGACTTCTCCGGCGAATTTTCCGGCATCGGCGTTACGATTCGCACAATCGAAGATACTGGAGAAATCGAGGTTGTCACGGTCATTCCCGGTTCACCCGCCGAAGGCGCCGGCGTCTTGCCCGGCGATGTATTTTACGCGGTCGACGGTCAGTTGGTCAGCGGCATGACACAAGCGGAATTAACGGCGCTCGTCCCCGGACCTCGCGGTACAACGGTCAGGATCACCTTCAAGCGCGACGACGAACTTCTTACCTTTGAAATCACGCGCGAGGTTTTCGCATTGCCGAACGTCTCGTACGAGATCGTTGCTGACAACATCGCGCATGTGAAAATGCTGGACTTCAACGACCTCTCGCGCGCTCAACTCGACGAGGCTCTCAAAGAAGTTGACATCAATAAAGCCAACGGATTGATCTTCGATATTCGCGACAACCCCGGTGGAACGCTGACGAGCGCGATAGAAATTGGCAGCGCCTTCATCGAGGACGGTGTGCTCTTGCGGCAAGTCTCGCGGGATCAGAGCGAAGAAGTCACCCGCACCCGAGGCGGCTACGCCGATATCAATGTGCCGATAGTCGTATTGGTCAATGAAACCAGCGCCAGCGCGTCGGAAGTCATTGCCGGCGCCATGCAGGACTACCGAGTGGCAACTATCATGGGTGAAAGGACCTTTGGCAAAGGCACGGTGCAGAATATCGTCCCTGAGCTGGCCAATGGCGGTTGCGTTCGTATTACGGTGAAGCGCTGGCTAACGCCCAATGGGTCCTGGATTCACGCGCAGGGCATCAGTCCGGATATCATCGTCGAATGGAACCCGGAAACTGAAGCAGAGCGGGAAAATGACTTGCAGCTCGAGGCGGCAATCGCGTTCCTCCAGGAGCGGCGAAACTAAATTGACGCGAATGTCGTATATCTAGTGTGTGGCTAGCGCTCGCTCTGCATTCCAGGCTAGCCACAAACCCGGAGCGGTGCTACACTGTTCGTGTTTCCTGCCGGAGTTGAAGTCAAGGAGCTATGGCATGGCTGTCGCCTTGCAAATTTCTTCTATCGTTATATCGATCGCGATGATCATCCTCATCTTGCTGCAAGTCAAAGGCGGCGCCTTGGGCAGCTTGCTGGGCGGCGACGCCGGTGGCGGCATTGCCCGCACCCGGCGCGGGCTGGAGAAAACGCTTTTTCGCATCACGATATTCTTGTCGATCGCCTTTCTTGGCATAGCGCTGTTCTCCGTCGCCACGACCGGTTGAGTCTCCAGTCACTTCATTCGGCTTCAAACAAAGCGTTCAACTCTCAGTTGTCGACAATGCAACAGCGGGATATCAACTATCCGTGATCTAGACTAATAAGGCGGGTCATGTTTCGCGGATTCCGTTTGCATCTTTTGGCGCTGATACTGGCCGCGGTCCTGTTTGCATTTGCCGCCGTTTTCCGCGCCAGCCGCATAACGCAGGTTCAGCCGCCCCCCACGGCGACCGCCGCTCCCGGCGTCGACGAAATCACCGCCGGTCCTAGTTCCACGCCCACCCCGCCGCCCGTCGAAGAACAAGCCGCCACCCTCCGAAGCCCGGCTACAGACAGAGCAAAATACCGTGAAGGCCTGGTCGGAACGGTCGGGCGGCTGAATCCGGTCTTCGCGCATCTCAACCCCGTCGACCAAGACATTACAAGCCTGATCTTCCGGGGCCTCTTCACTACTGACAAGTATGGCGCGCCGGTGCTTGATCTGGCGGAAAGCCTGACCATATCAGGCGACAAGCTCGAATATGTGCTGGAATTGCGTCAAGACATCAGCTGGCAAGACGGCGTCGCATTTGGCGCCGACGATGTCATTTATACGATGTCCTTGCTCAGCGATCCGGATTACGCTGCCTACTCGCCAAGCGCTGACTTTTGGCGCAGTGTCGAAACGCAGAAGCTGGGAGATCATCTGGTGCGTTTTCGCCTGGCGCAGCCACTGGCCAGCTTCCCGCGATATTTGACGATTGGCCTCTTGCCCGAACACGCCTTGCGCGGGACGCCAGTTTCGGGATTGGCGAAGCACCCATTTAACTTGTCGCCAATTGGCGCCGGCGCTTACCAGCTCCGCGAATTGCGGGCAGAGGCATCGGGCAAGATCAGCGCCGTTCTGCTGCAGCTATCGCCGGTGTACGAGAGACGCGGCGAATCGCAAAACAGCCATCAATTGCGGGAATTGCTCTTCAATCTTTATTCAAATGCGGATGACGCGCTGCAAGCCTATCGTCGCGGCGAAATCGATGTATTGGCAAATATTGGATCGCGAGCGGATCTGCTTGGTTTGCCCGGGGCGCGTCTTCATACCAGCATCGATTCGACCGTGAAAATCCTTATTTTCAACTGGGAGGAGCCGGCATTTGCCAATAGACGCATGCGGCGCGCGCTGGCATTGGGGATCGATCAGACGGCGCTTGTCGAGGCGCGCTTGGCGGGTGAAGCCTCATACGCGGACAGTCCCCTAATCCCGGGAATGCCGGTCTATCAGTCGAATGACTTCTGGAACGCGCATGACCCGGCGCTTGCGGTCTCACTGCTTGAAAGGGTTTCCAGCGCGAATTCGGATGCGGAAGAAAGCGGCGACGCGGAAGGCGAAGGCAACGCGATGCTTGATTTTAGCTTGCTCGTAGAAGATTCCGACTCCTTGAGCGGGCTCGCTTTCGACATCGCTGCCCAATGGCGCGCGATAGGGCTGGCGGTAGAGGTCGCGCCAGTCATGCCCGATGAGTTGAAGAAGCGGCTGCGCGCCGGCGATTTCGATGCGGCGATCGTCTCACAGCGCCTTGGAGGAGAACCCGACGTCTATCGCTTTTGGCATCCCGCGCAATCCAGCACGGGGCAGAACTATGGCAGCGCGGCGGAAAACGAGATCGCGGAGTTGCTGGACAGCGCGCGTCGGGCAAGTAATGGACTTGCCCGCCACCAAATGTATCAGCAATTTCAAGAAAGTTTCGCTGAAAAGGCGATCGCCATTCCCTTGTATTACCCGCTGTATTCTATGATCGTCCGCGATTCGATTGACGGTGTCCGGCTGGGATTTATCGGAGAAGCCGCCGACCGCTTTCGCGGCATAAGCGCCTGGCGCTTGGCCGGGACGGCCAGCTAAAGAGCGCCTTCTTGTCGCAAGATTTCGCGCAGCAAGTCTTTGCGCGCGGCGCCGCCCAAGGTTTCCAGTTTGCGCGTCGACAAAGGATCAATTTCTTCGCGCAAGAGCCGTAGATCCTCGGCCTCCGGCGGCGGGGTCCTGTATAGATTCGGCGCAACCTCCAAGTCAAAGCCGGTCTTGCGTTTGACCTTTTCGATATCGATATCGGCGTGCAGCGAGGTGACTCGCATGCGCCCTTCCAACCAGTCAAACTGACCCAAGTCGGATACCAGGTATCGCGGTCCTCCCCCCTGCTTCCGTCCCGGGGCGTGGCCCAGGCCGCTAAGGAAATCAATCTTCGCGGCAAATGTCAAACGCGAATGACGCGGTACATAGAGAAAGCTGTGATCATATAGTGGTGTCACGTCCGGTATGCCGCCGCTGCCCGGCAGACGCATTCGCGGTCTGTGATAGTCCTTGCCAAAGGCGATATTGTTGAAGTTGCCGCGGCTGTCGACCTGAGCCGGGCGGAAAAACTCATTCGGACGATATTTGGGCAGAATATCCGCGGCGCCAGCCGCGAAACCGAGATGAATCAGTCCCTTGCCCACCCACAGGCTTTCGATATCCGCGATGCCCAAGGGACCCCAATCTTGAACCAGAGCCTGCCCGATTGCCGAGGTGAATCGAGCGCGCGGCGCGTAACGAATCTTGCCAAGGATTAAGCCGGCCGATACCAGCGGGGTGTTTATCCCCTGGGCCCAGACATCGCCGTCCTTGACTTGCTTCGATATACAGACGCAGATCTGCTCGTCAACAGTATATTGCGGTTCCTCTGCCAAAAGAATTCCTTGGAACGATCTACTCGGCTTTTACCAGACGAACGAACTGACGTTTGCCCACTTGCAAAATTGCCGGGAGCATTTCCGGCGAAACGACAGCTTGCAGGCTATCTACTTTTTCTTCGTTCAGCCGCACGCCATTCTGCTGAATAAGTCGCCTGGCTTCGCCTCGACTTCCGACCATCCGCAGCCGAACCAGGATATCGCGGATCTCTTCGGTAGCCGGGACCATCGCCTCGTCAATATCATCCGGGATCCCGCTGCCGCCCCGGAAGACCTCGTTCCAGCGGCTTTGCGCCGCTTCCGCATCGGCATTGCCATGAAAGATGCTGACGATCTCGCCCGCGAGATTCATCTTGACGTCGTTGGGGTGCAACTCGCCGGAGCGCAGCTTCCGCTCCAGATCTTCCACCTGCGCCGGCGTCCATCCCAATATCAGTTTATGATAGATGCCCATCGCTTTGTCGGGCAAGCTCATGACCTTGCCGTACATGTCCCAAGGCTCGGACAAGAGCGGAATATGGTTGCCCAAGCTCTTCGACATCTTCACATCGCCATCGGTACCGGGCAAGCTCTCGCCCATGATGACGGCGATCTGCGGCTTTTGGCCCAAGCCCGTCTGCAGCTTGCGACCCGCCACCAAGATGTTAAACAATTGATCTTGCCCCCCGACTTGCACATCCGCTTCTTGCGCGACGGCGTCGTAGGCTTGCATCAGCGCGTAGAAAAACTCGTGCAAGAAGATCGCCTTGCCTTCGTCGATGCGCTTGGCAAAGTTTTCTCTCACCAGGAATTGCTGAACCGTGAAATGACTCGCCAGCCGAATGATGTCGGCGAAATCCAGGGTTGCCAGCCACTCATCGTTGCGGCGGACCCGAGTCAGATCGCGATCGAGAATCTTGAAGGCTTGCTCCGCGTAAGTGCGGGCGTTGTCCTCGACATTCTGCATGGTTAATTGATCCCGCGCGGAGTCTTTGTCCGAGGGATCGCCGATCAAACTGGTGAATGTGCCGATTAGGAAGGTAACGTCGTGCCCGAAGTCCTGGAATTGCCGCAGCTTGCGCATGGTTATGGTATGGCCCAAGTGCAAATCGGAGGTGCGTGGATCGTAGCCACAGTAGACGCGCAGCGGTCGTCCTTCCGCCTGGCACTCCAGCAAGCGTTCCTGCAGATCTCTCGCCATATTGTCGCGAATCGCTGGATCGCCGTAAGCCGCGCCGGACATCAACACTTCGACTTGTTCTTCGATTGTCACCATATTTATTAACTCGCTGCATCAATTCTCTGTCGGAACCGGCAGTATACCATAGCAGCCGCTTATTGTTCAGGTTGGGCAGTTCTAGCCATAGTCTTGCTGACAGGTTGGGATTATCATTATTGTTGCGCCCTAAAGACGGTAAGCGGGTCTTATAGCCAAAGACAAGGAAACAGAGCATGCAAAGTATGAGCAGCGCAGAAGTTAGACAGGCTTTCCTCGACTATTTCGAGGAGATGGGTCACAGGCAGGTCCCATCGTCTTCTCTAGTACCAGCGGACGATCCGACGCTGCTCTTTGTCAATGCGGGCATGGTGCAATTCAAAGATGTTTTCCTGGGCTTGGACAAGCGAAACTACAGCCGGGCAACCACATCGCAGAAGTGCATGCGCGTCAGCGGCAAACACAATGACCTGGAAAACGTCGGTCCGTCGCCCCGCCACCACACCTTCTTCGAGATGCTGGGCAATTTCAGCTTTGGGGATTATTTCAAGCGCGATGCGATCAAATACGCCTTTCAACTGCTGACCGAGGTTTATAAGCTGCCGGCGGAGCGCCTGGTCTTCACAGTCTATGAGAATGATGACGAAGCTTACGATTGCTGGGTGAACGAAGTGGGAGTCAGCCCGAAGCGGGTGGCGCGCATGGGTCCCTCCACCAATTTCTGGCAAATGGCGGATACTGGTCCCTGCGGTCCTACATCGGAGATCCATTGGGACAAGCAGCCCTCGGCCGGGGAAGACGACATCATAGCGATGCTGCAGGCGGAAGACGACCGCTTTCTCGAGATCTGGAATCTGGTATTTATGCAATTCAATCGCCAGCAAGCCGACCCCAAACACAGCGGCCGCTGGGATGTGCCTCTGCCGGCGCCGGGGGTCGACACCGGCATGGGCTTCGAGCGTATCACATCTATATTGCAGGGGGTCGAAGCCAACTACGAGACAGACCTTTTTATGCCGATTATCAAGCGGACACAGGAACTGACGGGTCATAGCGATGAAGAACGCGATGCTAATATCGTACCCTATCGCGTCATTGCCGATCATATTCGCGCGGCTTTGTTTCTCATTAGCGATGGCGTTTTTCCCGGCGCCAAAGGACGGGCCGCCATACCTCGCATCGTCATCCGGCGGGCAGTTCGCTTCGGCGCGATGATCGGCTTTGAGCGCCCCTTTCTCGCGCAGGTGGCCGATACCGCCATCGAGATTATGGGCGAGCATTTCCAGGAACTCGTCGAACAAGCCGACAGCATCAAGCGCGTCATCACGCTAGAGGAAGAACGCTTCCGTCTGACCATGGAGCGCGGACTCGTCGAGTTGGACGATATGCTGGCCAAACTGGAACCGTCCGGCGCCCTGGAAGGCGTGGACGCTTTTTACCTCAAGGCGACGCTTGGCCTGCCCTTCCAGGTCACAAAAGACGTCGCCGAAGAGCGAGGGTTCAGCGTCGACGAAGCCGGTTTCGCCGCCGCGGAAGCCGAGCATGCTCGTATCAGCGGCGGCGGGCAAGCGATGGGCGAGATCGAGTCTGGCGACTTTTACAAAGACTTGCTCGGGACGTTGCGAGAAGAGGGCGCCCTAGGCGATACGGGCGTTGACTACAATCCATACGACGACGCGCCCCGCGAATCCAGTGTTTTGGCGCTGATCCAGAACAATCGCCTAGTGGATAGAGCCTTGCTCGGTGAAAAGGTCGAGGTCGTTCTGGGGGCGACAAACTTTTATGTGGAATCCGGCGGGCAAGTGAGCGATACCGGCCTGATCGCCGCCGACAATTGGGCAATCGAAGTTGAATCCATGAAGCAGCCGGTGGCGGGCTTCGTCGTACACGTCGGCGAAGTTGTTGAAGGCAATCCCGAGACAGGCGATTCAGTTGTAGCGCGAGTCGATCGCGAGCGACGCGGGGATATCATCCGCAATCACACGGCGACGCATTTGCTGCACGCAGCCCTGCGCAAGCATTTGGGCAATCATGTGCAGCAGAAGGGTTCGCTGGTCGCGCCTGATCGCCTCCGTTTCGACTTTTCGCATCCGGAAAAACTGAGCGATAGCGAGCTTGCGCGGGTAGCGCGGGAAATCAACCGAGCGCTACTTTCCAACTACGAGGTCACTGCGGCAAAGAAATCTCTGGAGGAAGCGCGCAACAAAGGCGCGATTGCGCTTTTCGGCGAGAAATACGGCGACGTGGTACGGACAGTTGTCATCGAATCGGACAAGGAGCGATACAGCTACGAGTTGTGTGGCGGCGTCCATGTCCGGCGCACGGCGGAAATCGGCAGTTTCGTTTTTACGGGCGAAGGCAGTGTCAGCGCCGGCGTTCGACGCGTTGAGGCGCTGACGGGAACGGCGGCTTCTGTCTATGTGAGTGAAAGAATGGCGCTGGTTGACGAAATCGCCCAGCAACTTGGCGCCAGTCCCGATTCTCTAGCGAACAGACTCGGCGGCTTGCAGCGAGAACTTGCTAGCGCTCGGCGAGAGATCGACGCCTTGCGGCGAGAATTGGCAAAGAGCAGTTTTGACGAAATGCTCGACACGCAGTTGGAAAGCATCAACGGGAAGCAGGGCTTGGTGGTTCGCCTGGACGCCGTTCCCATGGAAACAATGCGCGAAATGACCGATTGGTTCCGCAACCGCGTGGACAAGGGTGTCATGGTACTCGCCAGCGACATAGACGGTCGCCCGCAAATCGTCGTGGCAGTAACGGACGCTCTGGTGGAAGACGGCATGCGCGCGGGCGATCTCATCAAACCAATCGCCCAGGTTGTTGGCGGGGGTGGCGGAGGGCGCCCGCAGATGGCGCAGGCGGGCGGCAAAGACAGCAGCAAAATCAGCGACGCCCTCGCGCGCGCGCGCGATTTGATCGCCAAAGCCTAGACCCGGCAAAGCCAAGGTCCGGCATTCAGATAAACGTATCCAGGACATGGCTCCAGAGACCGTAGAGATAAAACTCGACCCCAGTGACACGGTCACGTCAGTGAAGCTGCGCCTGTCAGACTTGCGGGGCAAGCGAGTCTTGCTGCTTCTCTCCCCTGCCGGAACGCTCTTCAAACGTAGACTGGACTTGATCCTTTTGCAGCGTGAAGCCTACCGACGGGCGATTCAGCTCGCCCTGGTCAGCCGCGAAGCCGACATTATCGCATACGCCAGGGAACTCAATATCAGCTGCTTTGATTCTGTCGAAGCCAGCGAAAAGAGCAGATGGAAACGCGGACGACAGAAAGTGTTTTTGCCTCGCCATCACCAGCCAAGCAAGCCACAGCCGCCCGACGAGCTCAGGTCGATAGCGAGCCGCGTGTTGCGCCGCAATCGCCACCCATCCCGCTTGCGGATCTATTTTGAACGGCTGTTTGTCCTGGGGCTGCTCTCGCTGGCAACGCTTGCGGCGCTCTATGTGGTTGTTCCCGGCGCAACCGTGGCAGTAAGCTTGCGCGCGGAAGCCATCGATGCCGCAGTGACCATCATCGCCGATACCAAAGCTGCCGGAGTCGACCCGGACAAGGGAATTATCCCGGCGCAAACCCTCCGCGCCACCGTCGAGACCACTGCGACCCTTCCAACCACGGGCTTGCGCAACCTGGATGAAGTGCCTGCGCGCGGCACGGCGACATTCACTAATTTGACCGACAGGTCATTGACCGTTCCCGCAAACACGATTCTGAGCGCCGCCGCCGCGCCATTGCTGTTCCGTACCGTCGTAGATGTATTCTTGCCGGCCGGAGCAGGTCAGACGGCGAATGCGCCATTCGAGGCCATGCAACAATACAGCGGGGAGGAAGGCAACATCGCGGCAGGACAAATCAACTTGGTCGTCGGGCCCCTGGCGGAAAGCGTCACGGTAACAAATCCAGCGCCGGCCAGCGGCGGCGCGTTGCGCGCGGTCAATATCGTCTCCGCCGCCGACAAAGACAGCCTGCTAAACATCGTTCGCGGACAGTTGCAGTCGCTCGGTTATGAGGATATCCAATCCACATTGACCGCGTCGCAGGTCATTATTATCGAGTCAATTGCGATAGACGAAGAGCGGAAAGACTGGACGAACTTCTCCTCGGACATTGGCCTGATGGCGGAGGAATTGACTCTGAACATGCGCGCGGTTGTTTCGGCGCTGGTGATTGACGATCGCTTGGGACGTCAGGTGTCACTGGCGCAATTGCGCGACCGGGCGCCACCCAACATGACCTTGCTCCCGGATACCCTGCAATATGTACGCGGTCCTCTGACGCAGCCGACTTCAGGCGAGCGCGTTTCCTTTGTCGCCGAAACCAGCGGGGCGCTTGTCGCAGAGCTGGATACCGCGCGCTTGCTCGACAGGCTTGCGGGTGTATCGATAGCGGATGCTTTGCAGATCCTGCGGTCGCAGCCGGAGTTGGCAGCGCCGACCGCATCATCAATCGAAATTTTTCCAGAAGGCTTCAACAGGATGCCTCTATTATCGGTCCGGATTGATCTTCAAGTGCGGCTGCCGGCATGACCGGACGTTTGATCGGCCTTGATCACGGGAGCAAGCGCATCGGCCTTGCCGTTAGCGATGGCTTGGGCATCGTGGCGCGGGAGTTAACTATCGTGCAAAGGACTACGCGCGCAAGGGATTTCGAGCAGATTTTGGCCATTGCCCGGCGCGAGAGAGCTTGTGGTTTCGTCGTGGGCGTGCCCCATAATCCCAATGCGCCAAAGGGCGCAGCGCTTCAAGCTGATACAGTAAAGCGCTGGATCGAGCGACTGCGCAGTTACACAGATCTGCCGATTGCTGAAGTCAGCGAATATCTGACCAGCGTGGAAGCCAGGGATTTGGCGCGTCAACTGAAGCGCAAACCCGACGAGCCGATCGACGATCTGGCGGCCAGGGTCATACTGCAATCCTACCTTGACGCGCAAAGCTACTCTTAGGCGCCGCCGCAATCGCCGGACCCGCATGAAGAGCGAAAAAGCACTATACTGAGTGCAAGGAACCACAAAGCGAACAAAAGCAACTGCTGACGAAGTACTTCGACCTTCGATTATCGCTAGGAAACATTTGTGCGAGATCTCGACGATACGCAACCGAGCCGCAGCTACTATATGCAAAACTACAATGTCGGCGTGAAGGGTCCGCCCAGGCTGCTTTTGTGGGGCGTCATTCTATTCGCGCTGCTCACGGTCGCCGGCGTCGGGGGCGTCATTGTCGGCTTCCGAGAGGTGCTGCAGCCAGCGCAGCAACAGCGGGTGATTGAACAGTTGCCCTTCATGCGCATGTTCAAAGAGCCAACGCCGGTCGGCGGCCTCTTCCCAACGCTGGAATCGCGCGCGGGCGAAAGCGATGCGCTGGCGCTTCTGGATATGCCCTTGGCAATAGCCAGTCCGACGCCGCCAACAGGCGCAGCCTCGGCGACGCCGGCCGCGGTACTCGTGGAGACCGTAGTTCTAGCGACCGCCACCCCGGCGCCCACGCGAGTCGCAGAGACGATTACGGTCTTCACCGCCACCGCAAGCGGGACGGCGTCGCCCTCGCCCGCCCCGCCGGCGGCGACCGCGACAAGCGAGATCGCTGTCGCCCCGGTCAACCTGTCTGGGGGAGCGCTTCCCTCCTCGGCCAGAATCTACGGCATTCTTCATCAGCGGCAGACCTGGAACAACTGCGGACCAGCGACAATTACGATGGCGATGAGCTATTATGGATGGCAGGAGGACCAGTCCGCCGCGGGCAGGGCGCTCAAACCGAATCGCGAAGACAAAAATGTCAGCCCGCAGGAGATGGCGGCTTATGTGGAGGAAGCCAGCAATCTTAAAGCGATCGCGCGCATGGGCGGCACCCTGGATCTGCTAAAGCGCTTGGTGGCAAACGAGTTTCCGGTCGTTATCGAGACAGGCGCCATGTTCGAAGCCTATGACTGGATCGGTCATTATCGCGCTCTGGTCGCCTACGATGACGTATATCAGCGCTTCTATTTCTTTGATAGTTTTCTGGGCGTCGGCGAAGGCGCGCAGGGCGTGGCGATCAGTTACGACGAAGTTGACCGGGACTGGCAGGCTTTCAACCGTACTTTTATCGTCGTCTACGAGCCCCGGCGCGAAGGGCTCCTGCGGGGTCTTTTGGACAGCCACTGGGATGCAAAGGACGCAGCCCAGCTTGCCTTTGATGCAGCACAGGCCGAAGCGCGCCTGGACCCCAGCAATGCCTTTGCCTGGTTCAATATGGGCACGTCTCTGGTCGCCTTGCAGCGATACCAGGAAGCTGCCGCGGCTTTCGACCAGTCCCGCAGGCTTGGACCGCCCTGGCGGATGATGTGGTACCAGTTCGGCGCATTCGAGGCTTATTATCAGCTGGGCAGATTCGATGATGTATTAAGCCTGGTGAAGGTCAACTTGAACAACGCGGAGGAAATCGAGGAAACCTATTACTGGCAAGGGCTGGTTTTGCAAGCGCAAGACAAGCCCGGGCAAGCCGCGTCTTCGTTTCGGCGGGCGCTGGCATATAACCCGAACTATGACGAAGCGCGCGCGGCGCTCGCCCAGCTCAACTAGGGAACTGCATGGCAGCCTTCCATTCAAATCCCCCAAATCCAGCAAATCCAGGCAAGGGAATGCTCCAGCGCAATCGCAGAATCGCGCGATCCACATTGACTGTGATGATCGCCTTTGCGGCCGCCAAATTGATCAGCCTCCTGCAGACCTTGATCATCGCGCAGGTCTTTGGCGTTGGCGTTGAATTGGACGCCTACGTGGCGGCCAATCGCATACCTGAACTGATCGTCGTTTTGATCTCCGGCGGCGCCTTGACGCACGCCTTTATTCCCGTATTCAGCGGCTATCTGGCGCAGGGAGAGTTTGACGCCGCCTGGCAATTGTCCAGCAACTTGATCAATACGATATTCACGCTCGCTTTGATCTTGAGCGCAGCCGTCTTCTTTATGGCGCCGTGGTTCGTGAGCGAGGTAGTCGCGCCCGGCTTTGACGCCTCCACCGCGCAAAACACGATTGAAATGATGCGCATTCTCCTGCTGAGCACGATCATCTTTTCGATCAGCGGCATCTTCAGCGGCATACTCAATTCTCATCAGCATTTTCTTTTGCCGGCGTTGGCGCCGATCATGTTTGATATCGGCATTCTCTTCGGCGTCTTGTTTCTGCTGCCCGGCTTTGGGGTACACGGAATCGCGATTGGCGCCGTGATCGGCTCCGCTTTGCATTTCAGCATTCAGGTTCCCGGACTGATCAAATTCCGGATGTCCTGGAAGCGCGGGCTGGGCTTGGCGAATCCGGCATTGTGGCGCGTGATTCGTTTGATGCTGCCGCGAATCGGCGGGCTGGGCGTTTTCGCGCTCAACTTCCTGGTGATGAACAACATCGCCTCGCGGCTGAGCGTCGGCTCGGTGAGCGCTCTCGACTGGGGCTGGCGCTTGATGCAAATCCCGCAGACCTTGATCGGCACGGCGATGGGCATCGTGATCTTTCCGACTCTGGCTGCGCTGAGCGAAGTGAGAGATCTCGACGGCAAGCGCGACGCCATGTCCGGCGCGCTGCGCTTTGTCCTCGTCGCCAGCATCCCGTCCGCAGTGGGCTTGATCGTTCTGGGCAGGCCGCTTATCGGACTCCTGGAACGCGGCGCATTTGACGCGGCGGCATCGGCGCTGGTCTATAGCACCCTGAGCATGTTTACGCTTGGGCTTATCGTGCATTCCGCGCTGGAAGTCATCGCCCGCAGCTTCTACGCGGACAAGGACACCTTGACCCCCCTGTACGCGGCGCTCGGCGGCGCGGCGATCAACTTCGTCTTCGCTATCCTGCTCAGCGATGTATCTAGGGTTGATTCACAATTGTTCGCCAATTCGATTGCGCGGGCATTTCCCGTCCTCGGCTTTGAGCCCTATATTGGCCGTGTCAGCGGGTTGGCGCTGGCCAATTCCCTGGGCGTGATGTTCGAGGTCCTTTGCCTGCTGGTTATCTTGCGCCGGCGCTGGCGCGGCATCCGGGAAGGCTCGCTGGCGAGCAGCCTGCTAAAGTCGCTAGTCGCGTCGCTGGCCATGGCTGGCGCCATTGTTCTGCTGGACACGCTGTGGCAGGCTTGGGGACCTGGAAGCGGCTTCTCGCTGATGATCACAGGCCTGTTCGCGCAAGGGCTCGGGGGCTTGGCGGTCTTCGTCCTCGCCGCCGCCCTGATCAGAATGCAAGAATTATCCGATTTGATGAACATAATTCGCGGCCGGTCGATAGCTTGACGGAAAAGGAGAGCGCATGCCGATTGAAGTTTTGTCCATGACTTTGGGCGCCTTTGCCACTAACGCTTATCTGGTGGCGGATAGCGAAACAAAAAACGCCATCCTGATTGATCCGGTTGATAACGCGCCGGTCATCCTGGACGCGGCCTCCGAGCGCGGTTGGAGCATTCGGATGATGATCGCAACGCACGCGCATCTCGATCACGTCATGGCCAGCAAAGCGATCAAGGACGACTTGGGAATACCATTTTGCATCCACGAGGAGTGCCTGCCCTGGCTGGCGGATCTGCCCGCGCAAGCTAAATTGTTCGGCTTGGGCGATATGCCGGCGGCCGCCCAGCCGGATCGCCTTTTGACAAGCGCGAGCGAAGTCATCGAGTTGGACTCCATCCGCCTGAAAACGCTTTACACGCCCGGGCACGCGCCAGGCCATTTGAGCCTGCTCTTGGAAAGCCAAAAAATCCTCTTCAGCGGCGATACGCTTTTCGCCGGCAGTATCGGCCGCACAGACTTGCCCGGCGGCGACTATCCGCTCCTGATGCGCTCTATCTTCGAGAAGCTCATGGCGCTGGACGACGAGTTTCGCGTCCTGCCAGGGCATATGGGCGCGACCACCATCGGCCGCGAACGAAATAGCAATCCCTTCCTGCTCTCATTCGACCAGGGCGCGCCATGAGCTCTCCTGCGGAGCGTTTACAGTTGCGGCTCCTCATCCGATGAATTCGTCGGGCTCGCATATCCTGGCGCTCTTCCTGGATGGCATTGGGCTTGGCGCGGACGACCCGAAGATCAATCCTTTCGCGGTCGCCGATTTACCCACGCTTCATGGTCTTAGCAATGGAAAGCGATGGCTGGCAAACACTGAGCCGGTCACAGGTCACAACGCGGTCTTTACGCCGACCGATGCCTGCCTGGGCGTCGCTGGGCGTCCGCAAAGCGGCACGGGCCAAGCCAGCCTGCTCACCGGTTTGAACGTGCCCAAGCTGATCGGCCAGCATTACGGACCGAAACCCAATCAAGAAACCCGCGAAATCATAGCCCGGCACAGTTATTTCAAATCACTGGGCGAACGCGGCAAGACCGCCCGCTTGCTCACCGCTTATCCTCCGCGCCTTTTGAAGGACTTCGCCCGTGGCAAGACTCTCCGCTCCAGCATCCAGCAAGCGGCCTACGAGTCCGGCGAAGATCACTTCTCGGTAGACGACGTCGTGGAGAAACGCGCCTTGACCGCGGAATGGACCACCGCAGGCTGGCAACATCATTTGGGCATCCCGCGCCTGCCCGACTATTCGCCGCGGCAAGCCGGTCAATTGCTGGCGCGGCTCTCGCGCAACTACGACTTCGCCTTCCATTCGCATTGGCTGACGGATCGCATCGGGCACCGCGGTCCCTTCGCGCGCGGCGTAAACCTACTGGAGACTTTCGACGAAGTGATGGCTGGCGCGCTAGACGAATGGCGAAGCGACGAAGGACTCATCGTCGTGGTCAGCGATCACGGCAACATGGAAGACTTGAGTACCCGCCGCCATACGCTTAACATGGTGCCGACGCTTGTCGTCGGCGAGCGCGCCGGAGACTTCGCCGAGGACTACAAGTCGCTGACCGATTTTGTGCCGGCTTGTGATAGAATCCTGTTCGATTCCTGATGAAAAACAAGCGCAGCAGCGAGCCATTCTTCAACGACAAGGTTATCAAGTCGATTCTGGCAATCGTCTTCGGTCGCTTGGTCATTAATATCTCCAGGCGCTTCCCCTACCCCTTCGTTTCCGCCATTGCCGACAGCTTCAGCGTGCCGGCCGACAACATCCAGAACGTGATTGCTTTGACGAATGGCGCCGGATTGCTCAGTCCGGTACTCGGCATTATTTCCGAGCATTACGGGCGCAAGGTCGTGATGGTTGGCATGCTTTGGATGATGGCGATCATGAGCCTGCTTGGCGCGGTATTCGCCGACTATGGCGTCTTTGTGGTGGTGATGTTTGCCTTCGGCATCGGCAAGACCATTTACGACCCCACGTTTCAGGCATATTTGGGAGATTTGGTGCCCTTTGGCAGGCGCGCCCGCGTGATGGGCATTTCCGAACTTAGCTGGGCGCTGTCGCTGGTAGTCGCCGCGCCCGTTGCCGGTTTCCTCTTGGACAACAGCAATCTACAGTCCGTGTTTGTTTTTCTGTCCGTCTCGCTGGCGCTGGGCGCGGCGGCATTATGGATTTTCGTTGAGTCCGACGAGCGGCCCGATCACAGCCACGAACGCATACGCATCATCAATCCCTTGACAGCCATACGCACGGTCAGCGCGCACCCGCCGGCGGTCTTCGCGCTTTTGTATTCCATGTGTCTTACGCTCTCCCATGAGATCTTTTACATCAATTATGGTCTTTGGATGGAGGACTCCTTCGGCCTGGTTCTCACGGCGCTCGGGGCGGTAACGATTGCCATTGCCGTGGCCGAGGTGATTGGCGAGTTTATCGTTATCACTGTCGCGGACCGGCTCGGACCCCGGATAACTTCGATGACCGGTATGTTGATCGCAGCGATATGCTTTTTCATCATCCCGTATCTGTCTTTCAGTTTGCCGCTGGCCATGTTCGCCATATTCATCATGTTTATCGCCATCGAGACGTCGATCGTCTCGGCACTGCCGCTGTTTACAGAGATTCTGCCGAAATCGCGCGCCGTGATGATGAGCGCGAATATGGGCGCGCACTCCCTGGGGCGCGTGGTCGGCGCGGCGCTGGGCGCCTGGGTATATGCGGCATCAAATGGCAATTTTACCCTGGTCGGCATCATTGCTGGCGGATTGGGCATTGTCGCCTTTATCATCATGTGGCGGCTGCTGCCGCATCAGGACAATAGATAGCGGGAGTGACAGCGGGCGAGGTTTCGACTTGACTAAGGATTGTCGCTCCACTAGAATCCTCTAGCGAAAATCTGGCAGGACAGCAGGATATTTGATGTTCGAATCGTTATCACAGAGACTCGATACAGCCTTTGAAGGCTTGCGCAAAGGCGGCACTGTCAAGGAAGCTGACGTGAAAGCCGCCATGCGAGAAGTCCGCATGGCTTTACTGGAGGCGGACGTCGCCTTGCCGATCGTCAAGGACTTCATCAAGTCCGTGCGCGAACGCGCCATCGGCGAGGAAGTCCACAAAGCGCTCAAGCCAAGCGAGCAAGTCGTCAAGATCATCCACGAAGAGCTCGTCGACATGCTGGGCGAAGCGGGCCGTTTGAGCTACAGCGGTAGCGTCAAACCACATGTCATTATGCTCGTGGGCTTGCAGGGCTCCGGCAAAACGACCAATGCCGCGAAACTGGCCCTGCACTTGCGGGGGGAGGGCCGCAGACCATTCATGATCGCCGCGGACACTTACCGTCCGGCCGCGGTCGATCAGTTGGTGACGCTGGCCAAACAGATAAGCGTTCCTTATTATGAAGAGGGAACCAGCGACAAGCCGCCAGCCATTGTCAGGCGCGGGATCAAAATGGCTAAGGAAACCGGCGTCGACATCGTTATCATCGATACTGCCGGTCGGCTGCAGATCGACGAGAACTTGATGGGCGAGCTTGAAGATATCAAGCGCATTGCCAGCCCTGCCGAGATTCTGTTGGTGGCTGACGCCATGACTGGTCAGGAAGCGGTCAATATCGCGCGCGGCTTCAACGAGCGACTCGGCATCACGGGACTGGTTTTGACCAAGGTGGACGGCGACGCTCGCGGCGGCGCGGCGCTTTCCATGCGCGCGGTGACCGGAGTGCCCATCAAGTATATGGGGACGGGAGAAAAAGTAAGCGCGGACACGCTCGAGTTATTCCATCCCGACCGCATCGCCCAAAGAATTCTCGGCATGGGCGATATCATGTCGCTGATCGAGAAGACCGAATCCGTCTACGAGGAAGAAGAAGCGCTGCGCCTGCAGGACAAGATCATCAAGAATGAGTTCACATTGCAGGACTTCCTCGATCAATTGCAGAAGATCCGGCGCATGGGTCCGCTGGGCAAAGTCATGGGCATGATACCTGGCATGTCCAAACTGCAGATGCAAGCGGATTTTGACGACCAGGACATCGAAAAGCGCATCAGAAAAGTTGAAGCGATCATCAACTCAATGACGCCGACGGAACGACAGCATCCGCGCATTCTCAAAGCCAGCCGCAAGCGCAGGATCGCCAGCGGCAGCGGCGTCGAGGTGCGGGATGTTAACGAATTGCTGAAACAATTTCGGCAAATGAGCAAACTTATGAATCAACTCAGCAGAGGAAAAGTTCCTCATATACCCGGCTTGAACTTGTAGGCTGGCCGACAGGAGACAATCAAATGGTAAGGATTCGCTTGCGCCGCCAGGGCCTAAAACGGCAACCCACGTATCGCATCGTCGTTACGGACCAGCGCAAGGCGCGCAACGGCAGCTATCTGGAAAACATTGGCTACTATAACCCGCGCACACGCCCGGCCACCGAGGTGATCGCCGAAGATCGCGCGCTTTATTGGCTCAGCGTCGGCGCCCAGCCGAGCGATGCGGTTCGCCGCCTGCTGGATCACACCGGCACCTGGGAGCGCTTCCAGCGCTTGCGGGCTGGGGAGTCCTTGGAAGATCTTGTGAAAGAAGCGGAAAGCCAGCAAAGCGAGTTGCCCAGCCCGAAAACGAATTATCCGGCTCCTGGCGATGGCGAAAGCAAGATCAAGGCGCGTGAAGCCGCTCGACTCGCCAGTGAAAAGACCGCGGGCGAAGACAGCTAATGTCAGTAGAGCGATCCAGAATGATCGAAGAAGAACTTGTCCAATACATCGCGGAAAACCTTGTCACCGATCCGGAACAAATCAATTTGTCGCGGCGGGACAGCGGACGCACGGTCGTCCTGAAACTCTCCGTCGCCAAGAACGATATGGGCCGCATGATCGGACGCAGCGGCCGAGTAGCCAACTCGATACGCGCGTTATTGCGCGCCTTGCCCAGCCAGGAAGAAGGCCGCGACCGGCGCAGACGTCGGGTTATCCTTGAAATCGAATAAGACAGCTCAGAGCATCAAGCCCCTAGGCTCGCAGCATCTTGTCGTTGGCGAGATCTTGCGCCCCCACGGCGTGCGCGGCGAAGTGCGAATGCGCGTCATGACCGACTATCCCGAGCATTTGGCGACATTGAAATCGGTATATATCGGCAGATCCGCCGACGATAGCAATCTCACTGCGGTCGCTTTGCAAAAGCTCCGCTTCCACAAAGCCTACGCCCTGCTTACGCTTGATGGATACCGCAGCCGTGACGAGGCCGATCTGCTTCGGGGCAAAATGGTTCTAATATCGATGGAGGACGCAATTCCGCTGGAACCTGGCGAGTATTATCTTTTTCAACTTGTCGGCATGTTGGTCAGGGATCGCGAGCAAACGATAGGCGTCGTGAAGGAAGTCTTGCAGACCGGCGCCAATGACGTCTATGTGGTGCAAAGCGAAGTTTACGGGGACGTCCTTTTGCCGGCGCATCAGGAAACAATCCAGTCTATCGACTTTGAAAACGAAGTGATCACCATGCTCTTGCCCGACGGATTGTTAGCTGACGAATGATGCCATTCCTAACTTGACAAAAAAAATTGCTTGCTGATATGCTGTTGGCGCCGACGAAACAGCAACGGTCCCTCATGCAAGAAATCGAAGAACAGCAGTATTGGTTGGGTTTGCACCTGATCCCTCAGTTTGGCAACGCGAAGCTCGCGAAGTTACTGGCTCGCATTCCCTCCGCGGCCGAGCTTTGGCGCGAACCTGACGACCGCTTGCTGCGCCTGGACTTGCCGCAGAAATTGTTGCGTCAGTTTATCGCCGGGCGCCAAGCGATCGACCTGCCACGCGAGTTGGACAAAGTTCGGCAATGCGGCGCGCATATTGTCAGTTTCGCTGATCCAGCCTATCCGCGCCTCTTGCGCGAGATCGCCGATCGTCCGCTCGTTCTGTATGTGCGGGGAAAGCTCCCCGAAGCGGAGGCCAAAACGATCGCGGTTGTAGGGACGCGGAAGCCGAGCAAATACGGATGGGATGCCGCGCGAACAGTGTCGCAGAGCTTGGCGCAGCATAATGTCACGATCGTATCCGGCTTGGCGCATGGCATTGACAGCGCCGCGCACCGGGGCGCCCTCGAAGGCGGGCGCACAATCGCAGTTATGGCGACGGGAATCGATCGCGTATATCCCGCCGATAATGCCGAGCTGGCCGAGCAAATCGCGTCTAAGGGCGCCCTCGTCACAGAGATGCCGCTGGGCACGGCGCCGCTTGGCAAGAATTTTCCCCAGCGCAACCGCATCATCAGCGGCATGTCCCTTGGCGTACTGGTCGCGGAAGCGCCGGAAAAGAGCGGCGCGCTGAACACGGTCAGCCATGCCATTGACCAGGGCCGGGATGTCTTCGCGCTGCCGCATAATATCTTCAGCAAGACGGGACGCGGATCCAATGCTTTGATCCAAGATGGTGCCAAGCTGGTGATGCGCGTCAGCGATGTTCTCCAAGAACTGAACATGACCCACTTGCATACGCAGGCGAGGATTGAAACCGAGAGAGTTCATCCGGAAAACGATATGGAATCCTTGATAATGCAGCAGCTTGGCGCTGACCCCATCCATATAGACGTCATCGTGCGCCAGACCAATTTGTCAACCGCGACGGTCTCCAGTTCGCTAACAATGCTGGAGTTAAAAGGGCTTGCCGAGACAGCGGGTCCTATGCAATACTGCCGAGCGCGCTAGCCGCAGTAAGGAAAGCAGGTCTTTGTGGAGAACTTTTACGCGCTAATCGCCGCTGGCGGACATGGCACGCGCCTGTGGCCTATGAGCCGCGCGAAACTGCCGAAACAGATGCTGCCTCTCATCGAAGACCACTCCATGTTCCGGACCAGCGTTGAGCGGATATCCGGTTTGTTTGCGCCTGAAGACATATTTGTCGTTACGGGCCAGGATTACGCCGAGGAATTGCGAGGGGAAGTCCCTCATATTCCGGCTGCGAATTTCATTATTGAACCTTATGCCAAGAACACTGCCCCTGCGCTTGCCCTGGCTTTGGCGACCATACAAGCGCGCGATCCAGAGGCGATAGTCGCAATCTTGACGGCCGATCATCACATTGCGGATCCCGACAAGTTCCGCCGTGTCTTGGAGGGGGCCAGGCAGATTGCCCAAGACGGCAGAATCGTTACCTTGGGGATCACACCCACCCATCCGGCAACCGGGTACGGCTACATACAGCAGGGTCCGCCCATCGCGGAAGTTGATGAATGCACGGTCTATCAATCGAAACGTTTCACCGAAAAGCCGGATATTGTTCGCGCGACGCAATTTCTTGCTTCGGGACTTTACACTTGGAATTCCGGCATGTTTATATGGAAGGTCAGCAGCGCCATGCGGGCTTTCGAACAGTTCCAGCCAGCCATTTATGCGATGTGCGCCTATCTTCAGTCAGCCTTTAGCGCGCCGGACTATCAACAGAAGCTGGAAGGCATTTGGGATACCATGCCCAAGCTGTCCATCGATGTGGCGATTATGGAAAAAGCCGAGAATATAGCCGTGATTCCCGTCGACATCGGTTGGAGCGATATTGGCAGTTGGTCGTCTTTGTATCATATTTTGCCGCAGGACAGTTTTGGCAACTGCATCAAGGGCGATGCAACCGACAATCGCGTGATCCTCGATACACGCGACACCTTGGTTTATAGCGACCGGCTGACGGTGGCTATCGGCGTCGAAGACATTGTCGTCGTCGATACTGACGATGTGCTGTTGATCTGCCATAAGGATCGCACACAGGACGTAAAGCAAGTCGTGGACTATCTGAAAGAAAACGGCAGCGAAGAATACCTTTAACGCGGTCGACAGTCTATGCAACCATTGAAGGAATTGATATGAGCGAGGACAGGGTTCAAAGTTTCCAGGCATACTGCGTCAAATGTAGAACCAAGCGCGACTTGCGGGATCCAGAAGCTGTTTACACCAGAACAGGCACGCCCGGCAGCAAGGGATCTTGCCCTGTATGCGGCACTACGCTCTTTAGAATGGGTCAAACGGAGGCGCATGCCCATGTTCCCAAGCCGGAAAAACTCGATAAACCGGCCAGGAAGGCAAAGCCGAAGTCCAGAAAATCCTCGAAATCCCGCAAGAAATCGTCTCGCAATCGCATCGGCAAATTGGTCATTGTCGAGTCTCCCGCAAAAGCCCGAAGCATAGGCGGCTTTCTGGGCAAGGGCTATACGGTCATGTCTTCCAAGGGGCATGTTCGGGATCTGCTCAAATCCCAGCTTTCCGTGGAGATTGAGAACGAATTCGAACCGAAGTACCGCGTGCCCAACGACAAGCGCGATGTTGTCAAAGAATTGAAACAAGCGGCCAAGAACGCTGAGGAGATCTTTTTGGCGACGGACCCCGACCGCGAAGGCGAAGCCATCGCCTGGCACCTGGTCGCCGCGGCCGATATGCCAAGCTCCGGGGTAAAGCGAGTCGTGTTCCACGAGATTACCGACAGCGCCGTCGCTGAAGCCTTTGCCCACCCGCGCGATATCAATATGGATCTGGTCAATGCCCAGCAGGCTCGCCGGATACTGGATCGGCTGGTTGGCTATAACATTACCGAATTGCTCTGGGACAAAGTGCGCAATCGCTTGTCGGCCGGCCGCGTGCAAAGCATCGCCCTTCGCCTGGTCGTTGAGCGCGAGAAAGAGATACAAGCCTTTGTAGCAACTGAATACTGGACGGTCGACGCCTTGTTGTCCAAGCGGAGTCCCAATGGCAATCAGGACGGATTCGAGGCGCGCTTGCTCAAAGTCGATGGCGAAGATCCGGTATTGGATAGCGAAGACGCGGTCCGCCCGCATCTGGAAGTGCTGGAAAACAGCTTGTACAGAGTTGAGGACGTCAAACGCGGGACCCGCCAACGCAAGCCCTACGCGCCTTTCACAACAAGCACCCTGCAACAGGAAGCTTCCCGCAGGTTGAATTACAGCGCCCGGCGGACCATGCAACTCGCCCAACAGCTATACGAGGGCATCGCGATAGGTCAAGGCAGCCCCGTTGGTTTAATAACCTATATGCGAACTGACAGCGTACAAGTCTCGCAACAAGCGCAAAGCGAAGCCCGCAACTACATCCAAAAGAATTTTGGCAAAAACTATACGCCCAAGCAAGCTCGCAAATACAAGACAAGATCTCGAGGCGCGCAGGAGGCTCACGAGGCTGTACGCCCCACCAGCGTCGCGCGAACCCCAGCCGAGATGCGGGCCCATCTCGGCAAGGATCAGTTTCGGATGTACAAACTGATTTGGGATCGTTTCGTCGCCAGCCAAATGTCCAACGCGGTTTATAACACCATTCGGCTCGATATCAAAGCGGGGCTGGAGGCGGACAATCTGCGCTACCTTTTCCGCGCCTCAGGGCGCACATTGAAGTTCGCAGGTTTTCTTGCGCTGCATAATGATACCCGCGATGATGAAAGCCGAAGCGCGGGATCCGAGCGCCAAGCGTTCCCGGAGTTGCAAAAGAATGAATGGCTGGACCTGCGGCGCCTTTCTCCCGAACAGCATTTTACCCAGCCTCCCCCGCGTTACACCGAAGCCACATTGATCCAAAAGCTGGAAGAATACGGCATTGGTCGACCGAGCACCTATGCGCCAACCGTGACCATTATCCAGAGTCGAGATTATGTCAACAAAGAAGAGAAGCGCCTGGTGCCAACAGAGACCGGCACTGTGGTCAGCGATCTCTTGTCGGAATACTTCAGCGAAGAAATGGACTACTCTTTCACCGCCAAAATGGAAGATCATCTCGATGACATTTCGGAGGGCAAATCCGACTGGCGCCCCATGCTCGGGGATTTTTATGTCCCCTTCGAGCAGCGGCTGGTCAAAGCCCGCGCCAATATGCCCAAGCAGATCCAGCAAGAGCTTGTCGGGCGCAATTGCCCCAAGTGCCAAAGTGGCGATCTGCTAATCAAGTACGGGCGCTGGGGCAAGTTCATCGGATGCTCCAATTATCCAGAATGCCGCCACACCGAACAATTCCTGGAACGCACCGGTTTGCTCTGTCCTGAATGCGGGATTGCGCAAGGCGGAGAACTGGTCGAACGCCGAGCCAAAAAGGGAAGACGACGCCTGTTCTATGGTTGCAGTCGCTTCCCCGATTGCGAGTATTCCACCTGGAATCTGCCCAAGAATCTGGACAAGGCGCCAACGGGCGCCGCGGAACCCGGTCAACGGGAACGCAGCGCCTGATAATAAAGGCGCTACGCGCTTTGCATTAAATCTCAACCCTTTGTATACTGAATAACAGAATAGAGAACGGGGCGAGTTTTGGCTGTTTTCGTCTTGTTTTTTTGAGCGTTGCCTTGGTTTGCCCAGTGTCGACTTGAAGGGTCGGATAATATGAGTTTTCAAGATCATAGTGCGAATGAATCTCAATCAGTAGACAACGCAGGCTTTGCGGACGGGTCGCCTTCGGCTGCTGATGGCGGAGGCTTCCTGGGAAGCCTGCGGAGCAATGTGTCCGGTGTTTTCGGCAACAGCAGGTTCAGTGACTCTGCGCCTAAACGCAGCACAATTGCGATCATCTTGATTGGCATGCTATTGGGAATGGCCGCCGCCTACGTCGTGTTCCCATCGGAGTTTACGGGCGCCGCGCCGCGGCACATGAGCCAGGGGGCGATCGACCAATGGGTTCGCATGGTGGCGGTCGGGCATTCCAGAGAAATCCATTATGATGACGCCAATGCGCTTATCGCGCTGGAGAAGGTGCCGAACCCGCAAGCGGTTGTCGCGCGTCTGGGGCGCAACGGGAACATCGGAATAAGCGAACGCGAAGCGATATCCGCATTGCAAAATATCGCTGGTTTCGACAGTCTAGCAGGCGCCATAGCGCCAGCCGACCCGGGCTTGATTGCCAGCAGCCTGCAGATCATTCTCGCCCTGGCCGCTGTCGCGATTGCGGCGCCAGTGCTGGTAATCGCTTGGCGGAGCGTCGTACCCGGCGACTCGAGTGGTTCGCCCAGCGGACGCCGCGCCAATCGCAACGCTGGGGGATCGACTGCCCAAGTTGCCCCGCGGGCCCGTAGCGCGCCCCAGGCTTCGCCATCCGCCACGCCCGCTGCGCAGTGGCCCGAGGAAGAGACAGAAAAAAGCGGCGTTCTTCATCCACAATTCGGCGTGCCGGTTCTGCATGCCGTCTCCAGCTATGTCAAGGGCCAGAACTACGATGAATCCTTTGCCATCGAGCTCGGTCCGGAACAGGGCAATCAATTCCTGGGCGAGTGCGGAATCTCGACGGCTACCCGGGTTGGCAACGAATTGCAGGCTATCGAGTTCTGGGGATTCGATATGGCATCGCAGGAGACTTTGACCAAGGTCTTCGCCGCCCCCGCCGCCATCAGCGATCCCGCTTTGATCGCAGCCGTCGGCAATCGTGTCAAGGATCCGGCTGCTGACATTGTCGCGGCGACATCGGGCGCCACCCTCGTCGTCGATACCTATTCGATTCAGTTACAGGCCGAGATCAAAAGCGTCGTCTGCAACTATGGCGGCGGCGCGCCCAATAGCGGCATTGAAACTTTGCAGCTCGAAATCCTGGCTTGGCAGAAGCAAGGTCCACAAGTCGGAAAGCCCGCGCCCAGCGCGCCCCCGGCAGCCGAGAATCCTTTCATTGATTACGCCAATATGGAATACGCTTCGCCGGAGCAGATGCCATCGACGCTTCCACCCCCGCCAGCCGCCGGACAGTTCGACCCGACCGGTCCGGGTTCTCGACGGGCTGCGCAGGGTCAACGTCCGGAAGACGAGGAAGACGATCCCTTTGGCGGGACCGGCAACTTCATGCCCTATTCGTGATTGTCGGGTAAAACGCGGGATGCCGACTCGTCCTTGCCGCGGCTAGCGACGCAGAGCCAGTGCGCCTTTCGGCGGCGCAACCGTCAGCTAGCGTATGTCTACGATCTTGAATTTGACAATGCCGTCTGGCGTCTTCACATCGACTTTTCTGCCTCGTGTTTTGCCTAGTAAAGCTGAGCCGATGGGACTCTTCTGAGAGATCTTTCGCTCGCGGGGATTGGCCTCGGCGCTGCCCACGATCCTGTATTCTTCGTCTTCGCCGGTTCCGTCTTCGCGGATGACCACAACCGAGCCGATTCGCACTTCGTCGCTGGGTCCCGCGTTGTCAACCACGGTCGCGTTCCGCAATATAGCCTCAATATGCTGCACGCGCCCTTCAATGAATCCAAGTTGCTCCTTGGCATCGTGATAATCGGCGTTTTCTTTTAAGTCGCCCTGCGCCACAGCGTCTTTGAGCTTCCGCGCGAGCGCGGGCCGCCGGCGCTCGACAAGCTCCTGCAATTCCTTACGAAGCTCGGATTCGCCCTCTTTGGTCAAATAAGTTTCATCTGTTGACATTATTGGTTCCTTCGCAATGCTACTTCCGTGTCAATTGCTCGTCCTGTTCGTCAGCGCGCTCTGCTTCGACAAGCTCACAGCAGCGTACCGGCGCCTTTGTCGGAGCGCTGTCGCCGCTCTATCATCGACCGCAGGTTCTGCCGATGCAATTCCCGGACCAGTCCATTGAGCAAAACCTGGCTCTTGCCACAGTCCTCCGCCGTGATCCGTTCTTCGGCTTCAGCCGCGCCTATGCCAATACTCCCCGCGACCGCCTGGTCAAGCAAGTCCAAATAAGCCAGATCGCTATCAAGTTTTTCCTCGGCTTCGCCCCGCAGGATGATATCACCATGGCCTTGCACGATATTCTCAAAGCCAGCGTTGCGCAGCCGACGCAGCGACCGCTTAAAATTCTCGAAATCGCCGTCCACGAAATACGGTATCGGCATGACGGTATCGGCCGCGAACAGGATATCTTCCTCTTCAACCAAACACACGATCGAATCCGGACTGTGACCGGGGCTGGACCACATTGTAATCGTCGTGTCGCCCAGGCATAAGGTGAGTTCGTCGTCAAATACGATATTCGGCAGCACAAGCCTGACCGACTCGAACTCCGGCGACGACTCCTGCAAGTGCTGTAAACCGTCCCGCCCGCGCGTATCAAGAAGATCGCGGCAAAGCCGATGGCCGATCACTTGCGCCCCGGGGAAAAAGCAAGTGCCGGTCGTGTGATCGGCATGAAAATGCGTATTGATGACAAAAGCAAATTCGTAGCCCAACCCAGCCTCGACAAATCGACGGATTCGCCGGCTTTCTTCCGGGTAAAGAAGCGTATCGATCAAAACGGCGCCAGCCGAGGTCAAGACGACGCCGGCCGTCACCTGCGCGTACTGGTCACTGCGAAAAACGAGGATATTGTCGGTGATTCGCTCACGCTGCATTTGGACAAATTGGGATCAAAATATGCGAGCAATAGCAACAAAGCAGAAGTATAGTTAGCGGCGCGTTCAAAATCAAGACAAGGATAGGCTGCACAGCTTGCCCGCACTAGCCTTTCATGTATACTGACCGTATTGCCCCAGCAAGAAAGCGAGAGCTTCGTACGATGTCCTCTTTTATATTACACCCCCTTGCTCATGCGCGGAGAGGGCTTGATATTTTCTGTGAGCGCGGGAGGACGATTCTCTGCCGCCGAGCGGCTGCCCGCTCTGTTTTCGTCCGATTTGCGTTCATGGTTTTCGCGCTGCTGCTTATGGCAGCAAACCCGTCCGCAAAAGCCCAGCAGATTGTCCGTATCGGCGTTATCGATCGTATGGAAGGGTCTATCGCGCGAGCAGCCCAGCTTGCGGCAAAACACATTAACGACGCCGGTGGATTGACAGACGCTAACGGGACAAGATTCGAGGTCGTCGTTGCTGTGACATCACCCGACAATATGGACATCGCCACGGCGAACATGCGGCAAGCGGATGTCATTGCCGTCTTGGGCCCAAGCTCGCCCGACGTCTTGCTCCCGGCTTTGTCGGGACTGCAAGACCTTCGCGTTCCGGTTTTCACCACAGTATCCAGCGACGCCTTGCTCTTGCAAGACACAAGCGGTCGCATCTTCCGCAACGTCTCCCAGGAACTGTTGCAAAGTCGCGCGCTGGCGACTTATTTGGTCCAGTCGCTTGGCGCCAGCCGGATCACGACAATTCAACTTGATGCCGCCAGTACCTCGAGCCTGATCGGGTTCGCCTCTGCCCTGTCGGAAGCCGGCGCGGGACTGTCCAATCTCTTATACGACGAAACCCGCAACGATCTAGGCTTCATCGCTAATCAAATCGCAGCGCGGCCGCCGGAGGCTGTTGTCATTTATGGTCCGCCTCTGTTGGCGGCGCAAACATGCCTGCAGTTGCGCGCAGCCGGATACGCCGGACCGGTCGGCTACAACCAGGCTTTGGATCCGGATTTTGTCAGTCTTGTGCCAAGCGACAGCCGGGCAGGCATCATTGTCGCAACACCCTGGTCCTTCACATCAAGCGATGCGGCCAGCCAGCAATTCGTATGGGATTTCGCAAGCGCGTTTGGCACGTTGCCGGATGCTGACAGCGCGGCAAGTTATGACGCTGTCGGACTGCTCGCGGAAGCCTATCGACGCCCCGGCAGCCTCGCCGACAATATAGCGGGGCTGGGGAGTTTTGAGGGTGTACAGGGTTCGCTAAGTCCCGGGGATCTGCCTCGTGGCGAGACAAGCGCAAACGTCATGATTGCCGAGATTAATGAGTTTGGAACGGCCAATGCCGTAGCAAGTTATCGAGGCGCGACGCTAAGCGGAGATATTCGAACCAGCCTCGCGACAGCTACGCCCACCGCCCAGCCATCGCCCACTGCTTCGGGATACTACCTGACGATTCAAAGCACCTATCAAAATATTCGCAGCGGCCCCGGCCTCAACTTCGATGTCATCGGGCAGCTCCCACACGGGGCGGGGGCGCGGGTCATTGGCGCCACCGCCGATTTCTCCTGGCTGGTAATCGATTTCCGCGGACAATGGGGCTGGCTGGCCGCCTACCTGGTGGACGCGGCCGGCAATCGAAACCTGGTGCCGATCATTCTGCCGCCTCCAAGTCCAACGCCGCCGGCAACCGCTACCGTGGCTCCACCTAGCTCAGCTGATTTGCTTATCGTTAATGTCTACCCGGCGCGCCTCACGCTGGATCAGCAGATGATCGTCAATGTCACTGTGGCCAACCAGGGCTTGGCTCCTGCCGGTCCCTTCGCCATAGCGACGTCCTTCCAGCCCGGCGGACGTTATGCCGCTGTTAATCTGCCGGGACTGGCGGGCCGACAGCAGGCGACTGTTCAATTGCGGCAAAACCTTAACGGGGCGACAGGTCCGCAATCCGTCATCATCGTAGCTGACCTCAATGACGAAGTGTTTGAGGGCGACGCTGGCGAGGCCAACAACCACAGCTACGCCTACAACTACATCGCGGATCGCGAGATCATCAATAGCGGCACCTGGACAGGGAGCTCGGGTTCACTCGATTTGGACCAAAACGGAAACCTCGATTTGTCCTGGTCCGGCAGTGATTTGGTCGCTTTGAGCGGCTCCATGTATTTGATGGGCGACTTTAGCGCAATCGACGACGCGCATCACGATGCAATTGAGCCGAACTTGGCGAATAACAAGGCATTTAACGCCAGTCTCTTGTCTCAAGCGGTGATTGGCTTCATCAGCAGCGAAGGCAAGCGGGGCGTGATTCAAGTCCTGGATTTGGGCGGCGATGATGTGCTGACCCTGGCATATCGAATGTATCGCTAGAGATCCGCGTCAGCCGCAGCCAATGAAGTTCACTCGCTGATCTCGATATCGACGAAAGTCGTGGTGTAGGCTTCTACCTGGATTTTCTCACGATAGGCGAGCGCGCCATTCTCCTTCAGCACAATAAGCTCGTACTCGCCGGCCGGCAGGTCGCCAACTGTAAAGTTTTCTCCCCAAACCGGATCGCTGTTCACCAGCTCGCTGGCATAGGTATAGGCTTCGCGACTGAGCGTATCCGAGCGCAGGACCAGTCGCTTTTCGGCGATTGCTCCGCCGTATTCATCGTGTATGTAACCGGCGACCATCCCGCTGTTGACATAATATTGCAGCCACAACTCTGGATTGCGCGTCTTGCGATAGTCGAAAGGACTCTCGATACGAACTTCGTAGTGCAAATGCGCGCCGATGGCCACGCCGGTTGAGCCGATAGCCCCCAATCGCGCGCCATCTTCAACCGCCTGGCCCGCGCTCACATTGATTTTGTCAAGATGGCCATAGAGCGTGAATACCGGATAACCGTCGAGTGATACCAGGTCATGGACGATAACCACGACATTGCCATAATAATCAGGTTGCGGACCCACGACTGTCTCGCTGTCGGAACCGGCGAAAACGACTTTGCCCGCCTCGGAAGCGTAGACCGGCGTATCGCGCGGGTTCACAAACTCAACGCCCAAGTGAACCGGGCGCGTACCCCATTGCGTGCTGCCGTAGGGATAGGTGCGGTCGGGCCAATGGACCAGATCCTCGGCTAACTGGATCGGCCGCCGAAGCAGGTGATGCTCTTTTGGCTCAATCAACGTTATTGCCGTTGCCGTCGCGTCAAAATCCGTTCTGTTGGGATTCTGCTGAATTGTTTCCGATGCTGAGGGCGTCGCCGTTTCGCTTTGTGCCTCGGATAGCGACAGACCCGCCAACCATAGTGTGATAAGCGCCACCATTGACAGGCAGGCAAGGAACTGCTTCATGGTTCGATTGCGCCGCTTAAGAGCCATTTGTCCGACAAAAAGACTCACAGTCCAGTCACTTTCGCGGGTAGAAAAATCGATTCGAGTTTACCACGAGCGCCCATGCAATTGCGAGCAAATTAAAAACGCCAAACAAGCCTGAATTTGCCGATAGTCCTGTGATCTTTCGGGCGAAGGCAATGACTTGAGCCCAGCCTGGCTTCGATCCATCTCTGTCTTTACGAGGAAATGCTAAAATCAGTGGAGGAATGCGCTTGGCCGTTGACAAAAAGCGTAGCGCGGTAATTGCCCGGCAGAAAGGGAAAATCCACCGGCGTGGCATAAAACCAGATACACTCGGCCGCCGCCGCATAGGTCGCCCGCCATGACACCCGATACAAGACGCGGTCGCCCGATTGCCAGTCAACTTCAAAATAGGTATCCGGGCGCAGGCTTTCGACGCGAGCCGTTACATAGATGCGTTCGTCCCCGGCATTGAAGCGGCGCGCTTCCCCGGTGGAGCAGCCGTTGCTGGCATTGACACTGTTCGCAGTCGCAAGACCCACAATTCGCATGGCTGACAGGTCCTCTTCATTGTCAGGCATATCGTCCATCATGTCTTGCTCCAGGGAACTGCCCATGTCTTCGGCGTTGACGATCACTGCCCGGATTTGAGTCGTCGGGGTAAATGCCGCTTGCAAGGTGGCACCCAAAGCCGCATTGACTTGAGACAACTCCGCAACTCTTGTTCCCGCGGCGGACAATGTCGCGACCGCCTGCGCCTGATCCAGGACGGCGGCGCGTTGCAGGACGGTCAGCTCCAAAACATATACCGTCGCATTGGCGTCAACAGGCGTCCCGACATTCTCGCTTGCCAGCGCTTGACAGCCGGCCAGGAGCGCCGCGAGAAGTAGCCATTTCAAGCAGCAAATCTCCGCGGCAAATCTGTTTTTGGTATTGAAAATAGAATACGCGGAGTCGCTCAAGGCCGATTCCACAATCGCCACTAACTTTCGCCAAGCCAGTGTCCCATTTCCAGCGCATAAGCTGTAAGCCACATTATATCAAGACCAGCCTCAGGTTCGCACCTGGCCAGTTACTAGGAGTGTATCCAGACCCTGCACTTGTTCGCTCGTGAGCCATCTGCTAGGATTGACGCTGTATGCCCCCGTAGCTCAGGGGATAGAGCGCTGGTTTCCGGAACCAGGCGCACAGGTTCGAATCCTGTCGGGGGTGTTCATTACGGCACGCTATTCCGCCTTCTCTTCACGGGCTGGTCCAACAATTTAGATCGTCTCGACGCGTTCGCGAAATTGATCCATGTCGACGACGGTCCTGTTGATCCGCGCTTCTTCGGCCGCAAAAGCCAAGAGGTGACTTTCCAGCGACTCGCGCGCCGTCGTTACGCTTTCATCAGGGTTGCCCTTGATGGTATTCAAGAAGCTGCGGACGATGCCGTAATCCCCGCCGCCGTGCCCGCTGCTGTCCCGCGCGATCACTGGCGCCTCTTCTGCCTCGCCGCTCAAGTGGTGATGTACGCGAATGACATGACCTTTGGACGAGAACTTGCCGTAAAGCGTGGCTTTGGTGCCATCCCAGCGCATCGTGCGGCATTCTTCGTCCCCTTGTCCATTCATGACCAGGGTCACTGTGGCGCCGTCTTCCATTTCCATATTCACCGTTTGGTGATCGACCACGTCGTTGTCGCAAAAATAGACACAGCGCCCGTACCAGTCGGTCTTCAGTTTCTCCAAACGGGCCCTGACCGTCGGCTCGGGGGTAACGACATCCAAGGGCCAGCCGGCGCCGTCGCGGGCATAGCGCCGGGTCGCCTCGTACTTGCAAGTTTCGGCGGCTGGGCAGCCGTCGGTGCAACGTTCGGTCGCGCCGGGCGGGGCATTTTCGGGCCGAAAATGCGAAAGGGAGCCGAAGGAATTCAGATACTTCACTTTCTTCCGCAAGATCCACAGCAGAATATCAAAGTCGTGGCAGCACTTGCTAAGGATCATCGGGCCCGATGTCGATTCCCGCCGCCAGTTCCCACGCACGAAACTATGCGCCATGTGATAATAAATCAAATTCTCTCGATGCGTGACGCTGACGACGCGTCCCAGCGCCCCGGACTGGACGACCGCGCGCAATGCCTGCCAAAACGGTGTGTAGCGCAATACATGGCAGACTTGAAGCAAACGCCCCGCAGCTTCGGCCTTTTGCACCAGCTGCAAATTCTCGCGCAGAATCGGCGTCATGGGTTTTTCCAATAGCACGTCATATCCCATGTCCAGCATGCGCATCGTGGACGCGAAGTGATCGCGGTCCATGGTGCAGTTGATAATCGTCCCCGCTTTTTTGCCAGGGCTTCTCAGCAAAGATTGCCAGTCCTCAAAAGTCATGTTCGGCGCGATGTCGTGGTCGCGGACGAGACGCTGCCGCTTGAGCGGATCCGGCTCCGCAACGCCGACGACCCGCAATTCCCGCGGATATTCCAGCGCGAACTTGCTGTAGGCTCTGCCTCTTCCGCCCGCTCCCACAATGATGGTATCAATCGCTGTCATGCTGGCAGCTCCTGAACTACTAGCTACGGCCACAAGATTTTATCAAAGTATA
Source organism: Chloroflexota bacterium (assembly GCA_028873975.1). GTDB lineage: Bacteria > Chloroflexota > Anaerolineae > Aggregatilineales > Phototrophicaceae > UBA6055. Next base: position 1,804 of record JAPPMO010000088.1, on the reverse strand, counting down.
GTCTGAAGCGCCAAAGCCGACTTGCGCAGGGCTTCCACCCGGATTCTGGCAGTTTCTTCTGCCAAACGCTAAACTCGGCTAGCGACTGACCGAAACCTCGAGGATTGCAAAATGCCTGAAGAACTGGCCATCGGGCTCGATACCGGCGCGACCAAGATGGCATTTGCTGTCGTCAACCGCTCAGGCTGCATGCTTGTTCATCGTACCTTGCCGACCAGCGGCGGCGCTGGTTTGGCATCACCGCCGGAAGGAGGCTGAAAGTTGAGAATCGCCATCGCTGGCATTGCAACCGAAAGCTGCACCTTCTCGGCCCTGCCGACGCGCCTGGCAGACTTTCGCATCACGCGGGAGGCGGATGACGCCTTCACAGAACTCTATCCCTTCCTGGATAAGTACCCGGATATCGATTTCGTCGGCACGATCACAGCCAAGGCCCTGCCCGGCGGGCCGGTCGAGGCGGCCGCTTATGAGGCGATCAAGAACGAGCTCTTGGGGCAGCTGCAATCCCGGGGCCCATTCGACGGCGTCTATCTGGATATGCACGGCGCTATGAACGTGGCTGGCATGGACGACGCCGAAGGCGATCTGTACCGTTCGATTCGCGAAATCCTGGGCGACGATCCTCTCCTGTCCGCGAGCTACGATCTCCACGGCAATGTTTCTGACAAGACCATGGCGACGCTCGATATCATCACCGGCTTCCGGACCGCGCCCCATATCGACGCCCTGGAAACGCGGGAACGCGCGATGTCGCTTTTGCTGCGTTGCCTGCGCCAGGGCATCCGCCCGCGCAAAGCCTTTGTCAGGATTCCCGTGGCCATGCCCGGCGAGAAGACCAGCACAGAATGGGAACCGGGCAATCGTATCTATGAGGCGATCCAACCGAAAATCGACGGCCGCGATGTGATCGACGCCACCGTACAAGTCGGCTACGTTTGGGCCGACGAACCCCGCATGACTGCCTGCGCCATTGCCCTCGGACTGAACGAAGAAAAGATTGGCCTCGCAGCGCGCGAATTAGCCGCCCTCTACTGGAAGCATCGCCGGGACTTTCGCTTTGGGGCACCGGCGCTTTCAGTTGACGATTGCCTGCGACAAGCGATGTCTGACGCGGCCAAGCCCGTGCTCCTAAGCGATTCCGGCGATAATCCCACCGCCGGCGGCGCGGGAGACGTGACCTATTTTCTGTCGCGCGCCCTGGCCCTAGCGCCGCCCGACATGATCTACGCCAGCATAGCCGAGCCTGCCGCGGTCCGTACTTGCATCGCGGCGGGGCTGGGCGCGGAAGTTGACCTGCAAATTGGCGGCAAGCTCGACAGGCGCAATTCCCAGCCCTTGGACATCTCGGGAACGGTCGAATCCATCAAGGCGGACCCCGACAATCCCCAAGTCGTTCTCAAGTCGGGCGGCATCCACATCATATTGACTGGCAAACGTACGCCATTTCATCGCCGCCAGCAATTCACGGACCTCAACTTGAAACCGGAAGCGCATGACATTATCGCCATCAAGATCGGCTATCTCGAGCCGGAACTCAAATCCATGGCGCGCGCCTCTTATCTGGCGCTGTCGCCCGGAGCGGTCAATCAGGATATCACTTCGCTGCCCTTCGCTCGAATTCAGCGACCTTGCTATCCCTTCGACCCGAAAATGGATTGGGAGCCGATCGCGCAAATCTTTTAACTTGGAGCAGTAGGTAGATCTGAGCCGTTCGGGAGTTCCCAAAAGACGCCCGCCCTGGCAAGGGGGTAGTTGTATAGTCCTGGATTATAATGGCACTGTTTCCAATGAGCAAAAGGACGAA
>JAPPMO010000102.1 GCA_028873975.1 Chloroflexota bacterium | reverse complement strand
CCCCCCTCTCTTGCAACCATTATCCTGCAAAACCTTTAATATGCGATTGCCCTGGCATGAGATCGGTCTTGCTTGATTTTGCCGACATAGTATGCTAGTCTCTGTGAAGTCTTATTTGTTCCAAAAAGCACAAACGCTTGGAATGCCCCTATGACCGTGCTCGAATTTGGTCCCGTCGCCGCCCTGCTTGTGATTGCCTCCGCGCTGGCTTTAATCATCGCTAACATTTCGCGCGTGATGGGTCCGCACCGGCCAAGCTATCGCAAGTCCGTGCCATACGAAAGCGGCATGAAGCCGATTGGCCCAGCCACGCGTCGTTTGCCTGTCAAGTTCTATCTGGTAGCGGTTTTATTCATTATCTTCGACATAGAAGTGATTTTCTTTTTGCCTTGGGCAGTTTCCATGCGCGACCTCGGCGTTTATGGACTGGCAGTGATGGCGGTCTTCACAGTGATCCTGGTCGTAGGTTTCGTATATGAATGGAAGAAGGGTGGTTTGGAATGGGAGTAAGCTCCAAGCTCGGTAACCTGGGTGTTGTCACAACCACCGTTGAGCAAGCCGTTAATTGGGCGCGAACGGGCGCCATGTGGCCCCTGCTTTTTGGCTTGGCTTGCTGCGCAATTGAGTATATGAGTTCGCAGGCTTCAAGCTACGACTTGTCTCGCTTTGGCATGGAGTTGAACCGCGCCACGCCTCGTCAGGCGGATCTGCTGATCGTATCGGGCCGTTTGACGCGGAAAATGGCGCCGGTCGTGCGCCAGCTCTACGATCAGATGGCGGAGCCGAAATGGGTCATCTCCATGGGCGATTGCGCTTCCTGCGGCGGCGTTTACAATAACTACGCGATCGTGCAGGGCGTGGATGAGATCATCCCCGTGGACGTTTATATTGCGGGCTGCCCGCCGCGTCCCGAGCAGTTGCTGCACGGCATCTTGACCTTGCACGAAAAGGTAAAGAGCGAGCGCGTCGCGGATTGGGCATAACCGGTTCCTGGACTTATTGATCAGTTTCTGAGGCGGACTTGGGAATGGAAATTCCGGCAGCGAGAGACCCGGTATCCGCAGCGCGCGACGCGTTCGGCGATGCCGTCTTGCATGTGAAGCAGTTCCGCGGAGAGACGACGCTGGTCGTGGAAGCCGCGCGCTTGCCCGAAGTGCTGGATTTTCTGCGCGTCAGTTCCGGGTTGGTGTATAACATGCTCTCCGATATAAGCGCTGTTGACTATTACCCGGAGGACTACGGCGACGAATTTGACGGCGCCGACGGCGATTACCGTCCCGGGCGTTTCGCCGTCTCCTACCACATTCTTTCGATGCTCTATAACCGGCGGCTGCGCGTAAAAGCCTTTGCCGCGGAAGAAGATCCGCGCCTGCCGACGGCGACCGTGGTTTGGCCCGCGGCCAATTGGCTGGAACGCGAAATAGCCGACATGATGGGCATTACATTTGACGGTCATCCCGATCAGCGTCGGCTGCTGATGCCGGACGATTGGCACGGTCACCCGCATCGGCGCGACTATCCCTTGGGCAAAGAGACCGTCGCCTTTTCCTTTAACGAAGCGGAAATCCGCAAGCACAAGCCCTTTGCGCAAAACTAGATTCCGAGGTCACAATGGCAGTTGCGGCGCAAGCGCAATCAATCGAAGAGCAGCGCAAATGGGAAGGCAGCATCGACCAATTGCGAGGCTTGGTTTCCGAGCGGGCGATGACTGGCGAAACCATGCTGCTCAATATGGGACCGCATCATCCCAGCACGCATGGCGTATTGCGCCTGCTGCTCGAGTTGGACGGCGAAGAGATTGTCACCTGCTTGCCCGACATCGGTTTCTTGCACACCGGCATTGAAAAATCCCTGGAAGACAAGAGCTACGAAAAGGCGCTTCCGCTGACGGACCGCATGGATTATCTGTCGCCGATGTCCAATAACATGTCATATTCCTGCGCCGTCGAGAAACTGCTTGATCTGGATGTGCCGGAACGCGGTCAGATCATCCGCGTGATTTGTCTCGAGTTGGCGCGTTGCGCCAGTCATCTTGTCTGGCTGGGGACTCACGCCATTGATATGGGCGCGATGAGCGTCCTGCTATATGCCTTCCGCGAGCGCGAGCGCGTACTCGGCATGTTCGAGATGCTTTCGGGCCAGCGCATGATGAGCAGCTATATTCGCCCCGGCGGCGTCTGGCGCGATGTGCCGGCTGAGTTTCTCCCCACGATCAAACAGTTCCTGGACGACTTCCCGGCCAAGGTTGACGACTATGAAGCGCTGCTGACCCAAAACCCGATCTGGAAAGACCGGGCGCAGGGCGTGGGCGTGGTGGAGCCGGATGTGGCGCTGGCGCATGGCATGACCGGTCCCGCCTTGCGCGGCAGCGGCGTCAACTGGGACTTGCGCAAGGCGCAGCCTTACAGCGGTTATGAGACCTATGACTTTAATGTGCCGCTTGGCGAACATGGAGATGTATACGACCGATACCTGATCCGTATTCAAGAATTTCGGGAGAGTATGAAGATCCTGAATCAGGCGGTTGCCCGGCTGGAAACGGTCAAGGGACCTTACCGATCGGAAAACCGCAAGTATGTGCCGCCGCTGCGCAGCGAGTTAGGCCAGAGCATGGAAGCGGTGATCCACCACTTCAAGTTGTGGACCTACGGTTATGACGCGCCCGATGACGAAATTTATAGCGCGATTGAAAGCCCGCGCGGCGAAATCGGCTGTTACATTCACGGGACCGGCGCCAATAAACCGCGCCGGGTGCATTTTAAGACGCCGTCCTTTATTCATATCAGCGCGCTGCCGGTCATGTCGAGCGGTTATCTGTTGGCGGATATGGTAGCGATCATCGGCAGCGTCGATATCGTACTTGGCGATTGCGATCGTTAGATCGTATTGCGCTTAGCGAGGGTTCATTGGTGAAATCGCGCATAAGCCCCGACTTGAAGAGCGGGGCGCGTTTTTGAAGGAAACAGATTGATGGCAATCATCGGCAACCCAAAATACCAAGACCGTATCCAGCATCATCTTGCCAAATACGAAACCAAACGTTCCGCGGTGATGCCTCTGCTTTATCTGGTACAAGAAGAATACGGCTGGGTTAATCAGCAGGGTATAGAAGAAGTTGCGGGTATTCTTGACTTGGATCCAACGCAGGTCAAGTCAATCGCCGGCTTTTATACCATGTATTCGGAAAAGCCGAAAGGCAAGTACTGGTTGCAAGTCTGCACGGATTTGCCCTGCGCGCTGCGGGGCGCCGATGAGTTTCACGCTTGGCTCAAGGACGAGCTCGGCGTCGAAGAGGGCGGCACGACCGACGATGGCCTGTTCACCGTCGAACACGTTATGTGCCTGGCCGCCTGTGACAAGGCGCCCATGCTGCAATGCAATTTCCACTACGTAGAGAACTTGGGTCAAGAAAAGATGCGCGATTTGTTGGCGCAATGGCGCGAGGAAGCGGCGCAGCCTGCCAAGGGTTAGACGAGCCGTCGAACGGTAAAGGAACTGAAACGAAGCATGCATATTCTTTTGCGCGGACGCGAAATCGATAACATCGACCAGTTGGAAGTCTATGAAAAGCACGGCGGCTTTGCTGGGCTGAAGAAATCCTTGGCTATGACAGCCGCCGAAGTGATTGACGAGATGAAAGCCTCGGGCTTGCGCGGTCGAGGCGGCGCGGGCTTCCCTACGGGCGTGAAATGGAGCTTTATCCCCCAGCACGAGCCGCTCAAGTACGTGACGGTGAATGCTGACGAAAGCGAGACCGGCACTTTCAAAGACCGCGAAATCATGGAAAAGAATCCCTATCAGTTGATCGAGGGCTCGTTGATCTGCGCTTACGCCATTCAAGCCAAGGCGGTTTACATCTACTTGCGCGGCGAGTTTTGGGATATCGGCGCGCAGCTTGACGATTGTATCGAGCAACTGCGACAAAAAGGATACGTCGGCGAGAATATTATGGGCTCGGGTTATGATTGCGAAGTCTATACGCATCTGGGCGCCGGCGCCTACATCTGCGGGGAAGAGAGCGCCCTGCTGAACAGTTTGGAAGGCTATTTGGGGCAACCGCGTGTGCGGCCGCCTTTTCCAGCGCAAAAAGGCGGGGGCTTATATAAGGAAGCTACGGTTGTCAACAACGTAGAAACGCTCGCCAACTGCCCCTTCATCATGCGGGAAGGCGCGGAGGCTTTCAAAGCGATCGGCACCGAGCAGAGCGCGGGCAACAAGGTTTATTGTGTCAGCGGTCACGTCAAGAAACCGGGCAACTATGAATTGCCCATGAATACAACCTTCCGCGAATTGCTCTACGATCAGGCCGGCGGACCCCTGTATGATGACCGCGCCTTCAAAGCGATGCTGCCGTCGGGAGGGTCGGGACCGATCGTTCCCTTAACCGACGACGTCCTGGACACGCCGATGAGCTATGAACATTGCGCGAATATCGGCACAATCATCGGTTCCGCGTCCATCATCGTCATGGACGAATCGGTCGATATGACCTGGGTGGCGTCGAAGGTGACCAAATTCTTTGAGCACGAAAGCTGCGGCAAATGCACGCCTTGCCGCGAAGGCACCTATTGGCTGGACAAGGTGATTGATCGCATTCTGGACGGCCGCGGGACGCCCGATGATGTCAAGCGCATCGCGGATGTGGCTGAAAATATGCAAGGCACGACGCTTTGCGCCTTGGGCGATTTCGCCGCAAACCCGATCATCCATACGATCAAACACTTTCCGGATGATTTCGCGCAGCACGTAGGGGCGGCGTCCGCAGGCGGCGATTAAAGCGTGACGGTTCGGTCCGGTTGGTTATGGCGAATCTTGAAGCAGCTGTTTCAAAGTCCGCTGGAGCGCGAACGAGATTTTTATGACCGCTTCCGCGAACTGAGCGACGAGATTGAGGCGCTGCCGGAATCAATCACCCACTATGTGTTGCGCGGAGAGTTGTTGATCGAACGCGGCGAGTACGAACGGGCGAGGGCGGATTTCGAGGCGGCGGTGGATATCGCTGAAGCGGCGGACCCGAAGGAGTCTTGGGGTCTATTGGAGCAAGTGATGCGCGACCGCGCCTTGCAGGGAATCGAGTTGGTGAAACGAAGCGGCTAGCGAAGTCCGCGGCGCGGAACCATTGTTGAGGTGGAGGCTTGGATGTCCGACACGGTAAGGATCAACATTGATGGAACAGAATACGAGGTAGCGGCCGGGTCGAATTTGGTTGATGCTGCCAAATGGCATGCTGGCAACGACATCCCGGTATTTTGCTATCATCCCAAGATGGATCCGGTCGGCATGTGCCGCATGTGCCTGGTGGAGCTGGGTACGCCGGCGCGCGATCGCGCTAGCGGCGAGGCGCTGCTCAACGAAGACGGCAGTCCACAGATCCGCTATTTCCCCAAACTTCAGACCGCATGCACCACCGTCGTCAGCGACGGGATGCATATCAAGACCAATACACAGGAAGTGATTGACGCGCGCAACGATGTCTTGGAGTTTCTGCTGACGAGCCATCCCCTGGATTGCCCCATCTGTGACAAGGGCGGCGAATGTCCGCTGCAGAACTTGACCATGCGCCATGGTCCGCAGTCGTCCCGGATGTATTTTGAAGATAAGCAACTGCTGGAAAAGCACTATCCGCTTGGCGACCTGATTTTTCTCGACCGGGAACGCTGCATACAATGCGCGCGCTGCATCAGATTCCAGGATGAGATCGTGGGAGACGACGTCCTGGCTTTTCATGAACGCGGACGTCGATTGCAGATAATCACCAACTCAGATCCAGGCTTCGATACCTACTTCAGCGGCAATACCACGGACATCTGCCCGGTGGGCGCCTTGACCACTGGCGACTTTCGCTTTGGCGCGCGCCCCTGGGAATTGAACGAAGTCGCGAGCATTTCTCCCTGGGATTGCGCGGGGGAGAATATCAGCCTCAGTATGCGGCTGGACCGAGACTTTGACGGCAAAGCCATGATCAAACGCGTCATGCCGCGTCAAAACGAGTGGGTCAACGAGATCTGGATCAGTGACAAGACGCGCTTCGGCCATCACTTCACGCGCAGCGAAGATCGCTTGCAAAAGCCACAGACCAGGTCCGGCGCCCAATTGCGAGAATCTGATTGGAAAACGGTTCTGCCGCAAGTGGCTGAAGCCTTGAAGGAGGCGGGCGGCGACATTGCCGCCATCGCCGGCAGCGGCATGTCCAACGAAGATCTTTGGGAGCTGCGGCAATTGGTGGAGGGCATGGGCGGCACGCGCTTGGGGGCCTGGCCGCCGACGCATGGCGCTGCCGAACAAGTAGCGCAGGTCGGCGTCGGCGCTGGCACTAACCTCGGTCAACTGGGGCGGGGCGACGCCATTCTGGTGATCGCCAGCGATTTGGAAGAAGAGGTGCCGATTTGGCGTTTGCGCATCAAGCAGGCGCAAGATCGAGGGGCTTATCTGGTTGTCGCCAACGCGCGCTATACGCGCCTGGAAGACTTCGCGATACAGGGCGCGCGCAACGATAAAGTGGTCGCCGGGGATGCGATCCGCTACGCTGCCGGCGAAGCGGCCGCGGTCATGCGCGACTTGAAAAAGAATCACGCGGATGTCGCTCAACGATTGCAAGAGGCTGAGAACCTTGTCATCGTGACGGGCGCGGAGGGCTTGACGCTGGAAGGCAGCCGGGTTCTGGCGGGTGCGGCTGCCAACTTCTTGATCGAAACGAAGCATATTGGAAAGCCGAACAATGGTTTGCTCTCGGTCTTGCCCGGCGCCAACGGCATGGGTCTTCACTACCTGGGTTACTCGCCCGACGCGACGCAAGACATCATCGCGAATCCGCCCAAGGTATTGATCGTGGCGCAGGCCGACTTGCTCGATGACGACCCGACGGCGCGCGGCTGGCTGGAAAGTATCGAGACCGTCATCGTTGCCAAGCAATTTGACGACGGCATCTCGGCATTTGCGGAGCATCTGCTGCCGATACAGAGCTTTGCCGAGCGCGATGGCAGCTTTGTTAATGGAGAACGGCGCGTTCAGCGCTTCTATACGGCGCAAGGTCCCATCGGTGAATCTCTGCCGGCCTGGAAATTATTTGGCAGTATCCGACAGGCTCTGGGACAAGCGCGCCTGAAACCGTCAGCCGCCATCGTCATGCTGGAATTGAGCCAGAACGTTGACGACTTCGACGGGATGACTTACAAAGCGCTGGCAAAGGTCGAGCGGCAGTTTCCCGATGTGGGCGGCCGCGACCTGTACTATGGCGGCACCGCCTATACCAATGAGGGCGGTTTGGGCATGCAAATCGCCAGCGGGGCCGACCGCGGCCAGAAGCTGAAAAAGGCGAAACTGACCAGCCCCGCGAACATTGAAGTGGGCGAGAACGAAGTCGTCGTTATGCCTATCACCCGTTTGTACAATCGACAGCGAAGCTTCCGTCCGACGCTTTTGCTCGAGCCGCGGATTCTGCCTCCCTTCGTGATCATCAATTCTGCCGACGCGGAAAATATGGGCATCGCTCACGGTGATGCGGTCGAAGTTTCCGCTGGCGAATCACGCGTCCGTGTTCTCGCGCAGCTGAGCGACGAGATTGCCCGGGGCGCGGCAGCCCTGCCCCGCCATCTGACTGACGAGGCTATTCCGATGATGTTGACCAGCGGGACAATCAGCCGGGTGACAGAAGCCGTGGCTTCAGGCGATTGAGGCTAGGGGACAGCAATTATGAGCCGTAATCTGAAAATAGCGATTGGAGCGGGCATTGTAGCGCTGGTTGGGCTGGTCATCGTCTTGGCGCTGATCCTGGCGAATCTGGGTCCCATCATGACCTGGATCGGCTTTGACAGCGCGGGCAACCTCGATGGCCGGCAAGGCGCGCTGGGTCTGCTGCTCAATCCCGAAGCGCGCGTGCACAACGTGATTCAATGCCAGGACGATGCCGGGTGCTCGGCGCTTTGGCCGATTATATTCTCCGCTGGATTCGCCTTCGTTATCGTCACAGGTTTCGCCTATACGACCTTGCTGGAGCGGCGCCTGCTAGCGTTTTTGCAGCATCGCGTCGGTCCCAATCGCGTCGGTCCGATGGGCTTCATGCAACCGGCCGCGGACGGCGTCAAACTGGTTTTCAAAGAGGATCTGCTGCCAGCCGGCGCCGACAAGTGGGTCTTCCGCCTGGCGCCGATGATCAAGGTGATTCCTATCCTCATGATCGCGGCTGTCATCCCGATGGGACCGGACCTGGTCTTGCCTTGGTTCGCGCCCTCGCTTGGCGACGTCTGGTTCCAGGTGCCGCAGGGCTTGATCGATTCCAACGTGGGCATCTTGTGGGTGATCGCCATCACCAGCATTGCGACCTATGGCGTGGTGCTTGCTGGATGGTCCAGCGACAACAAATACGCCATGTTGGGCGCGCTGCGCGCGTCGGCGCAGATGATCAGCTACGAGTTGAGCTTTGCGCTGGCTCTGGCGGTGCCGGTCATGATCGTCGGCAGCATGGCTATCGGCGACATCATTGACGCGCAGCGAAATGTCTGGGAGTGGTTCGTATTCCAGAATCCCTTGGCGGCGGCGGTGCTGATTCTGGCGCTCCTGGCCGAGACGAACCGCGCTCCCTTCGACTTGACGGAGGCGGAGCAGGAACTCACGCAGGGCTACATGACCGAATACAGCGGCATGAAGTTCGCGCTGTTCATGATGGCGGAATACCTGGGCATGATCGCTGTCAGCCTGGTGGCTGTAGCTGTATTCTTCGGGGGATACCACTTGTGGCCGATGGACGGCTTGCCGATCCTGGCGCCGGTCGTCTTCATCGGTAAAGTAGTCCTTTGTCTTTGCGGCATGATCTGGATCCGCGCCACCCTGCCGCGCATCCGCTACGATCGGCTCATGCAATTTGGCTGGAAAGTCATGATCCCGCTGGGTCTTCTGGCAGTCGCCTGGACATCTGTAGCGGTAGTCATTGGCGAGGCCTTGGGCGGCACCGCCTATCCTTTCATTTCCGGCGCTGTTTTTGTAGTCGTTCTTGCGATCGGCGCCTTGGTATTGAGGCGGCTGGGTCGGGATCAAGCGAGCGAAGAAGCGATCCCGCTGGAAGACGATCCCATGTATACCGGCGAACGCCGCGGATTAGGCTGGGCTTTGGCGCACCTGGTCGGGATGCTGATCGCGATTCCGATCGTACACATCCGTTTCCAGGTCAAGGCTTTGGAAGGGATGGCCAGTTTCGGGCGCACACCCGAAGAAGATCGCCAACTGGAAAGCGGAGACGCCGCCATCACGACAACGGGCGGCGGCGATTAGACGGGCTGCCGCGCAGACGGCGGCATTGTTTGACAAGTTCTCTCTAAAACGACTGAGTTAGAGGTAGCGCAAGATGAATGTGATCAAAGGCTTCAGGACGACCTTCAAGCATCTGATGGACGATGCCGTGACCGTGCAGTATCCGGAGCAGGTGCAAAAGTTTCATGAGCGCTACAAAGGCAGGCATCACCTGCGGCGTTATGAAAATGGCTTGGAAAAATGTATCGGCTGTTCGCTTTGCGCCGCGGCCTGTCCGGCCGACGCCATTTGGGTCGAAGCGGCTGAAAACACCGATGACGAGCGCTATAGCCCGGGCGAACGCTATGCCAAAACCTACGAGATCAACATGCTGCGCTGTATCTTTTGCGGTTATTGCGAGGACGCCTGCCCGACAGAAGCGATCGAGCTCGGACACGAACATCAGATGTCCTTCACCGACCGCCGCGACGCCATTTATACCAAGGACATGTTGATAGACCCGCCGGGTGAAGGCGCCGGCGATACGCCACAGCAAGTTGAGCCCGGGGCTTACACGCGCTCCATCCCTGATATGGAAGATCCGTCCTAGAGCAGTTTATTCCTTGTTGTGAGCTTGTCCGTCATATTTAGCTGCGGTATCGAAGCCGTTTCAAAATAGGAAAAAACTTGCGCCGAGGACACCGACAGCACCGAGAATCGTTTGCCAAATACCCCTGTTTTCTTTGTGTTCTTAGTGTCTTTGTGGTGAAACTGAATTTGACTCATTTGAATTTCAATCGATTTCGAGGCAGGCCTTTTATTTCGCTTTGAACAAGATCAGCGATTGTGTTAAAATGCACAAGTCGATTTTGGGGTGGGATTAGAAGCGTATGGAGTGGTTGTTCCTGGTCGTAAGCTTTGTCGCTGTCGTCGCGGCCGGCTTAATGCTGACGCGGCAAAACGCGGTGCACAGCGCTCTGTTTTTGATCGTCAATTTCGGCTGCGTCGCCTTCCTCTATCTGATGCTCGACGCGCCATTCCTGGCGATGGTGCAGGTGACGGTTTACACCGGCGCGATCATGGTGCTTTTCCTGTTTGTGATCATGCTGCTCGGGGCCGAGGCGACCACCGACACCAGCGGCCGTATGCGTTGGCTGGGCTTCGTGAGCACCGCGGTCGCAATTCTGATCCTGCTCATTTTTGGTTTTCCTATCGCTTCGGACATGCTGGACGACGACGCGGTTGAACAACCGGACGCGAAAGCAAGTTTGCGCATCATCAATGCCGTATCCTCCGGGGATGGAAGCGAGTCCGGTGTCATTGAACCCGGCGCGGACTATTCGGCGTCGGCCATGGATCGAACCTTGCTTGAAGGCGCTGTGCATGTAAACGTCGCTCTCGATTCGCTCGACGACGCGCAATCGGATATCGCCTTTGATCCTGTCGATCATTTTGGCGCGGGCGACGCGACTCCCGGTTATAGCGAGCTGCCCGCCGGCTCGTATGCCCTGCGCGCTTCCCTGAGCGCCATGGCAGGCAACATGGAATTTAACACGACGCCAATCCTTAGCCGGGACCTGCAACTGGCGGCGGACGACGCCCTTACTCTCCTGGCTTTTGAAGGCTCGGATAATCTGATCAACATGGCTCTCTTGGCGGACGATCTCAGCGCGCCTTCCGTAGGTTTAATGCGCCTGACGCTCATCAATACGGTCGCTGACGCTCAGGTGTCGCTGGTTGATATCGGCCAGTACACAGCCATTCGCACGCTCTGTGAAAACGATTCATGCGACGCCTTGATACCCCATCGCGTCCTTGCCGCTGATTTGCCATCGGGTGAAAGCCTCAGCGTCGAATTGGATGAGGGCAAGTACAATCTGGCTTTTGTCGACGGGGGACAAAATGTCCTGCGTACCTTGGTCGATTACCAAGCAGAGCGCGGAAAGGTAGAGACCCGCCTGCTGGTCCGTGACCCGGGTATTCCCGGCGGGCAAGCCAGTTACCGCGCGGTGATGTTTGATGCGCTGGGCAAGCCGGCTTTCGGCAGCCCGGAGGCAATTGGTCAGGTATTGTTCATCGATTATGTGCTGCCGGTTCAGTTGGTGGGGATTCTGCTGCTGGTGGCTTTGATCGGGGTGATTGTGCTGGCGCGCCCCGATGCGCTGCGGCAAGCGGAACGCCGCCGCGTCAACCAGCGCAGGCGCGTAAGCCGGCCGCTTGTCAGCGTCTTGTCGCAGCAGACGGGCTCCGATGTTTTAAGCGGCGACTATCTCGCGAAGTTGCCCGGCGGGTCCGATGACCCGGCGCAAAATTAGCTGTATAGCCGCTGAGGAGAACGGATGATGCACTCAATCGGCACTGAGCCTTATATCATGTTGAGCCTGGTCCTCTTCCTCATGGGGGCTATGGGCGTATTGATGCGGCGCAATGCCATTCTTGTCTTCATGTCGGTCGAGCTCATGTTGAACTCCGCGAATCTGGCGCTGGTGGCTTTTGCGCAGCAATGGCAGCAAATAAACGGCCATGTCTTCGTATTCTTTGTGATGACCGTCGCGGCGGCGGAAGTAGCCGTCGGCTTGGCGCTGATCGTGAACATTTTCCGCGAGCGCCAGAGCATTAATATTGACGATTTGCAGCAAATGCGAGGCTAGCGGATCGCCATCGGAAGAGGCTCATAAAGTATGGAAAATCTACCGCTTCTGGTTCCTTTGGTCATTCTGACGCCCGCCCTTGGGGCGATTGTCAATTTCTTCGTTGGCGCAAAGCTGGGGGAGAAGTGGTCCGGCTATATCGGCTGCTTCGCGTCGATTTTCGCCTTCATCATCTCTTTACTGCTCCTGACATACGTCACCGGCACTGATGGCGCCGCCGCGGTCGTGAATCCCCCGCTTGTCGATGGCTGGCTGCGCATCGAGTCGATCGGACTTGAGATCCCCTGGCAGTTGCGCGTCGATTCACTGAGCGTCACGATGATGCTTGTGGTGACGGGGGTTGGTTCTCTGATTCACCTTTACGCCCGCGGCTATATGCACGGCGACAAGCTTTACCCCCGCTTCTTCGCCTATCTCAATATGTTCCTGGCTTTCATGCTGACCTTGGTCACGGCGAATAACTTCCTGATGCTCTTCGTCGGCTGGGAGGGCGTCGGCTTGTGCTCATTCTTGCTCATCGGTTTCTGGTGGGACAAGAAAATGCCCGAAGGTTGGAAGAACAGCAATGCCGCGCGCAAGGCTTTCATCGTCAACCGCATCGGCGACTTCGGGCTTTTGATGGCGATGTTTCTCATATTCTGGACCTTCGGCACCCTGGATTTCTACAAAGCCGGCGAGTTGCCAAATACGGAAGCCAAGTACTTGGCGGGATGGCGCGAACACAATGGCTTGGCCGATCACAGCGACGACGATGCAAAAAGCGCCGATGGCGACAAGCAGAAGGATGACGGGCATGGCGGTTCCTACGTCTGCGAGCCTGCCGGTCCAGCCGCCCATGATGACAGCCATGGCGTCGAATCTGGTTACGGCGCCCCGAATCCGCTGGCCAGCGACATTCGCGCAATCTATTGCGATAATCATCATTTTGATACGGATTACCTGGGCGTTTTCGGGCAAACGCAGGAACGCTTCGGGACGGGCGAGACAGTGGACTTCGGCGGCTTCCAGATGGCTTTCGACGATGTCATTTTCCTGATCGCCCTATTTATGTTGCTGGGCGTGACGGGCAAATCGGCGCAGATTCCGCTCTTTATCTGGCTGCCGGACGCCATGGCTGGACCGACGCCGGTCAGCGCGCTGATCCACGCGGCGACAATGGTGACAGCCGGGGTTTACATGATGGTCCGCGCCAATGTCATGCTGTGGGAGCTCAACCACGGCGGCTACGTCATCGGCTTGATTATCACCCTGGTTGGATCCGGGACCGCGTTGATGGCGGGCTATATCGCCCTCGGCCAGTGGGATATCAAACGTGTCCTGGCTTATTCGACGATTTCGCAACTTGGCTTTATGGTCGCGGCGGTCGGCATCGGCGCATACGTCGCCGCTATGTTCCATTTGGTGACGCATGCCGTGTTCAAAGCGCTGCTCTTCCTTGGCAGCGGCTCCGTCATTCACGGCGTCGAACACGGCCGCCATCATGCGCGCGAGCATAGCCAGGGCCAAGATGATGATGATGATCACCACGATCAGGAATTTGATGCCCAGGATATGCGCAACATGGGCGGCTTGCGCAGGCGCATGCCGATCACCTATATCACTTATTTGATCGGTACCCTGGCGCTGGCGGGCATCTTCCCCTTCGCCGGATTCTGGTCCAAAGACGAGATCCTGGCCGACGCCTGGTACGAGGGCTTCCAACTCAACGAGTTAAGTGGATTCATCGCCTTTGGCATTCTCCTGGTGGCGGCAGCGTTCACAGCCTTTTACATGTGGCGTCAAATCGTGCTGGTCTTCTTTGACGAAGCGCGCAGCGAGGCGGCGCGACAGGCGCCGGAGAGCAACGGCGCGATGTTGTTGCCGCTGGTTGTTTTGGCGATCTTCACTTGCGTCATTGGTTTGATCAACGTGCCCAAGGCGACGCCGATCTTCTCCAACATCTATGAAAGCTACGAATTCAAGCACTTCCTGGAACACAGCTTGCTCAGCGTGTCGCGGGGGCACTCGCTCGACTTCAATCTGTTGATAGCCGGCATCGCGCTGGCGCTTGGGATCGCTTCAATCGTGGTGGCGCACAATGTCTACAAGGGCAAGGGATTGACGCCGGACAATGGCGATCAGTTGGAACGGCATGCATCGTCGCGCGTAGCCTTCCGCCTGGCGAATGCGCGCCTGTATTGGGACGAGATCTACAGCAAGGCGGTTGAGCAGCCCTTTAACCGGTTGGCGACTTTCCTGGCCGACCGTATTGATTGGGATTTCCTGCACAATTATTTCCATGACAGCATTATCAAACGCGGTTTCGACAGCATCGCAAAACTGCTGGGTCAGCCCTTCGACCTGGGCATCATTGACGGCGCGGTGAACGGCGTGGCCTGGCTGGTGCAGCGCCTGGCCAATTGGATGCGCGGCATGCAAACGGGCTACGTTCGCCTGTATGCGGTTGTGATCTTCATCGGTGTGGTGGCTGTTATTCTGTTGATGCTCTTGCCTTTTATACAGACCATGCTCCAAAGTGGCTCTTAAGGAGAACGTCGTCCTATGGACTTGACTGGACTTTCGCTTACGACAATTACCTTGTTTATCCCGATGATCGGGCTCGTCATTTTGCTCTTCATGAATGGCGAGACGCAGAGGGATAATATCAAGTGGGTAGCCTTCGGCACGAGCATAGTCGCCTTTGTCGCTGCGGTCTTGATGTGGGTTAATTTTGATCCGAGCGTGGCTGGGCTGCAGATGGCGCAGCGCAATACCTGGGCCGAGGTGTCCTTGGGCGAGTCAGTGATCAATATCAGCTACTTTGTGGGCGTCGACGGCATCAGTCTGCTGTTGGTGCTCTTGACGACCTTCATCATGCCGATCGCGATCCTGGGATCCTTTGGCAGCCAGATCTTTGAAGAACGGGGACGAGAAAAGCTCTATTACATCTTCATGATGCTCCTGGAATGGTCAATGATCGGTGTCTTTGTGGTGCACGATTTGATCATTTTCTACGTTTTCTGGGAGGTCACCCTGGTGCCGATGTACTTCCTGATCGGCATTTGGGGCGCGGAAGAGCGGATCTACGCCGCGGTCAAGTTTTTCCTCTACACGATGGCTGGTTCGATCTTGATGTTGATCGCCATCCTCTATGTTGGCAACAAATCCGGCACTTTCAGCACCTACAGCGCCGCGGGCGACGTCGGCGTCATCGAGATGGTGCAAAGCTATGAAGGCGAGGGCAGCTATTGGGACCCGGCCCCCGACGAAGAGGAAGATACCGGTTTCTTGCTCAGCTCTGTCGAGAGCTTCCTCTTCTTGGGATTTTTGGTGGCTTTCGCCATCAAGGTCCCGATCTTTCCTTTCCACAGTTGGCTCCCCGATGCGCATGTGCAGGCGCCGACGGCCGGCTCGGTCATACTGGCCGGCGTCTTGCTGAAAATGGGCACCTATGGCATCGTCCGATTTAACCTGACGATGTTCCCGGAAGCCGCGGTGGCTTGGGCGCCGACGATCGCTTTCCTCGGCGTGGTGGGGATTATTTACGGCGCCTGGGTCAGCTATGCGCAGGACAATGTGAAGAAGCTGGTCGCTTATTCCTCGGTCAGCCACTTGGGCTTCGTGGTGCTCGGCATTTTCGCGCTGAACTCGCAAGGCTTGCAGGGCGCGACCCTGCAAATGGTCAATCATGGCATCAGCACCGGCGGTCTCTTCTTGATCGTAGGCATGCTCTACGAGCGCTGGCACACCAAGGAAATGGCGGATTACGGCGGTATCTGGAAGATGATGCCGGCCTTCGGCGCGATCAGTTTGGTGATTTCCTTGAGCAGTATGGGCTTGCCCGGCTTGAACGGCTTCATCGGCGAATTCACGATCTTGATGGGTTCGCTGGGCAGCAAATACCTGGGCTTCGCCTTCACGCTGATCGCGACCCTGGGCGTGATCATGGCGGCGGTTTACCTCTTGAAAATGTTCCAGCACGTTTTCATGGGCGAGCATCGCAATCCGCTCTCCGACGAGACGCGCTACAAATTGCAGTGGAACGAGATCGCGGCTTTCATTCCGATCCTGATCATGATCTTCTGGATCGGCATCCAACCGATTGTCTTTTTCAATATGCTGGATATTTCGGTGGATAGCATCGCGGCACTGTTCGCGCCCTAGGAGACACCATGTTCGAGACGCCCACTATCGCGGATTTTCTCGCTCAATCCAACCTGAGCTCGACCTTGCCCGCTACCTTTCTGGCGCTTTGGACGCTTGTCTTGGTGCTGGTTGATCTCTTTTTGCCAGAGGAACGTCAACGCTGGACGCCTATCCTGGCTTGCGTCGGGCTGGGCATCTGCTTTGTGGCGAATTTATTCGTTTATTCCCCGGCTGAAAGCGAACAGATCGCGCTCTACGGCATGTTCGTCGCCGATGCCTTCACCGGTTTTCTAAATGTCGTGATCTTGGTCGCCACCTTGATCGCGATATTGATGAGTTGGGACTATCTCAATCGCGCCGATATTCATCGGGGCGAATACTATGTGCTGGCGTTGTTGTCTTCGGCTGGCGCGATGTTTATGGTCGGCGCCAACGACCTGATTATCATATTTGTCGCCTTGGAATTGCTCAGCATTCCGCTGTATATCCTGGCGGCATTTCGCTCGATCAAGAACGACGGCAGCGACTTGGCGCTCAAATCCGAAGAAAGCGGCATGAAATACTTCATTTTAGGCGCGTTTTCCAGCGCGTTTCTGGTCTTCGGATCGGCGCTGGTTTATGGCGCGACCGGGACCACCAACATCCCGGAGATCTTTTTGCTGGCTGGCGGCATCGCCGGTAACGTTTCGTCGGCTGCCTTCTACTTGATCATTGGGGCGGCTTTGCTCTTTGTGGGCTTGGGATTCAAGGTAGCGGTGGTTCCCTTCCACATGTGGACGCCCGATGTCTACGAAGGCGCTCCCACGCCGGTTACCGCCTTTATGAGCGTGACTGCCAAGATTGGCGGTTTCGCCGCCATGCTGCGGCTTCTGGTCACCGGCTTGGCCGCGCTGGTAATCGTGGATGGCGAGCCGGTTGCCTGGCAAGCGACGGTGTCCCTGGTGGCTGTTTTGACCTTGGTTCTAGGCAATTTTGTCGCGATTTCGCAAAGAAACTTGAAGCGCATGCTGGCTTATTCGTCGATCGCGCACGCCGGTTACATCCTTGTGGCTGTGGCTGCCACAGGAACGGCCGGTGTGGCTGACGCGGCGACACAGAGCGCCCTGGTCTACATGCTGGCTTATATGTTCACCAATCTGGGCGCCTTCGCCGTCGTCATGTCGATTGAAAGAGAAGACGGCAGCGGCGGCAATATCGAGGACATTACCGGCTTGGCGCGGTCGCGCCCCTTGCTGGCAATGGCGATGACGATCTTCATGTTAAGCTTGACCGGCATTCCGCTGACGGCTGGCTTCCTGGGCAAATTCATGGTATTCGCCTCCGCCGTGCAAGCGGGTCTCTTTGGCTTGGCTATCATCGGCGTTCTCACCAGCGTCGTCAGCGCCTTCTATTACATGCGCGTGGTAGTCAATATGTACCTGCGCGACAGTTCAGGCGATTTGCAGCCGGCCTTGGAAACATCAGCTGTAAGATGGGCGATCAACATTGCCTTGGCAGGCACGATGGTCTTCGGCGTCTTTTACCCGCTTGCCACGAACCTTGTAAGTTCTGTGAGCATCACTTGAGTTGCCAAATCGCGCTAAATATCGGAGTCATCGAAGGACGAGGCGAGGCTTGCGCTCGCCTTTTTCTTTCAAGATATCGTAACGAAGCAAGAGACCATGTCAGCACGAGAGCGTGAGGGATTTCTGTGGATTCTGGCTGCGGCCATTGGATTCGCCTTTATCCCGACGATCGTCAAAACGATTTACAACCATGCGAACTTTGAACCGCTCGACCTGGCTGTCTGGCGTTTCATCCTGGCAGCGCCGCTCATTTGGATATTGGTCGGATTGAGAAACCGCTCGCAGGGTCCAGCGCGCGGCAAAGGCATATCGCCAATCGGTTCGGCATTTATCGGCCTGTTGTTTGCAGCGGCTGTCCTGTGCGGCTTTTTCGCGCTGCAGCGCTTGCCTGGCAGTATCTATATTGTCTTGTTTTTCACGTACCCGGCTATGATCGTGCTCCTGTCGACATTTCTTGGCGAAGCGATCTCTCCGCGCGCCTGGCTGGCGCTGGGGCTGGCTCTTGTCGGGGTCGGACTCACCGTGCCGGATTTTATTGTTCCCGATGCCGTTGATCCGGTGGGCGCGATTCTGGCGCTGGCGAACGCGGCGATTGTCGCCGCATATTATCTGCTGGCGCGGCGCGTCTTGACCGGCGTCGAGGACATCTCGCGAGCCAGCGCCCACATGATGAGCGCTACGCTTTTGATCTTGCTGCTGTCGGTCCCGGTACGGGGCTTACAGTTTCCGCAGAATCCGGCGACGCTTGTCGGCCTCTTTGGCATTGCGACATTGGGAACGGTGCTGCCGGTATTCGCTACCAACATTGCGATCCAGCGCATCGGACCGGCCCGCGCCTCACTGGTCAGCACTATCGAACCGGTGCTGGCGATGGTCGTGGCCATGATCTTGCTGGGCGAAGTGATCGCGCCCCTGCAATGGCTGGGAGCCGCGTTGATTGTCGGAAGCGTTGTCATATTGCAATTGCGAGCCGCGAACAAAGTCAATATCAATGTTGCTCACGAAGCGGGATAGGTGTTAGAGTATGCTCATGACCGCAACGCCGGAACGACTTTCCAAGGATCTGATCAAGGACTTCAAGCGCAATCGCGAAGGGCGGCTGTCGTCTCGCCAATGGCTGGAATTGATCAGCGAACCGCTGACGTCGCTTTTGCTGCTGTCTGTGCCGCTGGCGCTGCTGCTGGCTCGCTATGGCATGGGGGGCCGTCTTTTGGTAGTCGCGCTAATCCTGGGTTTCTTGTTGACCGTCGCCATGCGCGCGGTTCGTTTTTCGCGGGTCAAACTTTGCTATCGCGTCCTCTATCCCGAAGAGATTCATCCGCGCTGGCGATTCTGGAAGAAGCTAGCCCTTGCCAGCAGGTCGGGCGAGTCGGTCCGCTTCGACAAGCGTATCGCCAGCAAAGTCAAACTGCAGCCTGATCAGGGCTTATGCGTCTACTATTTTGATTTTGGGCAGCGCCGCGTCTTGATCAGCATGATTCCGGAAGCGCACCCGAAGGCGGATCTGGCCGAACCAAGCGAAAGCTTCGTCCACCGCGGCGGACGGATTTTCGCCGATTGACGTTGTCGGTCTACAGAAGGTCAATCATTTCCAGGACTTCGCTTCCGTCTTCCTCCACCCATACGCCGCATTGACCGCCGCCCTCGCTGACGTCCAAAGCGACTGTACTGCCATCGAAGCGCAGCACAGGATGATAGTAATGCGCCACTTGATCGGCATCGGCGTCAATGTAATGGCCGATCAGGGCGCGGCGGAATCTTGCGGGGGAACTATTGGGGAAGCTGCCGTGGATCAATTGACCGTTGAAGAAAAAAACGTCCCCCGCCTTCATGATCACCGGCTCGGGCTGCATGTTCGCGGAAAGCGGAACGGTCACATCCGTGAAGCTCTGCGTGGTATCGGCGTCTTCAGGGCACAGAACGGGCAGGCTGTGGCTGCCCGGGACGACCTGTAAGCAGCCGTTTTCCTCGTCGCAGTCGTCCAGCGCCATCCAGGCGGCAATGCAAGTGCCCGGCTGGACGCGCAGATAATACTGATCTTGGTGCAAGGCTTGGCCGCGCGCGCCGGGCGGCTTGAAGTACAGCATCGTCTGCACGGCTAAAGGCGCTTTGCCCAGCAACTGTACAAAGACGGCTTCCAGCCGCGGTTCCAGCATCCAGTCAAGACTAATTTGGTCCCAGCGATGCATGTGAATCAAGCGCGGAAAAGCCTTGAGCGGATCTGTCGCCTTGGCATCCACCCCGGCGAAATCGCCTTCAAAGCTCCCGTCGCGCCGCATCTCCATATAATGCTGACGAAGCTCAGCGACTTCATCGTCAGTAAACAGCCCCGAAACGATGACGTGTCCGCGTTCCTGGAACCCTTTGACATCCACCCGCATGATCGTTCTCCCTGAAGCTAACGTTGCCCGATGCATCGGGGCTGAATTACAATTGCGCTTGATAGTCTATCCGAATCGGAGCTTTCATGCAAGCAATGGGACTTAAAGATGTACAACTTGCTCTTGAGCGACTGGAGCTTGAAATCGAAATTATGGCATTCGACAGTTCAACCGCGACGTCGCAACAGGCGGCGGACAGCGCCCGCTGCGAATTGGGGCAGATCGTCAAAAGCCTCGGTTTCTTGATTGAGAAATCGAAGCCGGTTCTTGTTTTGGCGGGCGGCGACCAGTCCGTCGATGATCGCAAGTTGGCGTCTCTGTTTCAGGTCGGGCGCAAGAAAGTCCGCATGATGAACCCGGAGCAGTGCCTGTCAATCCTGGGCTATGCGCCGGGCGGCGTCCCGCCGCTGGGTCATCGACAGCCTGATATCCCCGTGATTCTTGATGACAACCTGAGACGCTACGACATAGTGTACGCGGCCGGTGGAGCGGCAAACGCGATTTTCCCGATTGAGCTGGCTGTTTTGCGGGCTGTGACGCAGGCGGTCTTTGCCGACATCGCGAAAGCTTAAGGCGGCCCTGCATTTATCCGCTGGTTCCCACGTTCAGCGTGGTCAGATAATATAGCGGGCCGATCACATCGCCGCTGACATAGCTCAAGGTCAGTTCGTCTCCGGTGATCGTCTCCACCAATCCGAGCAAAAGCGGATAGCTGCCGGCCTCTATATCTTCACAAGGAATAGGCAATACCGATAGATCGCGATAATACTTGTTCGCTACCCAGTCGCTGGTGAAGACATTGGCCGGTACGGATGGCGTCCTCGCCAGTTGACCGTCGCCATCACTGTCAGCCAAAATGATATTGAGCGTGTAGGGCGTACTGTCTTCGGCTTCAAGTTCCCACCAACTCTCCACTGTGACCGCTTGGCAAGGCTGGACATCAACCGAATCCAGCAGCGTCCAATCGAAGAGCTGCATGCTGTCGCCGGCGACGAGCAGGGGTTCCTCCCTTTGCGGGGCGCGAATATATTCGCTCAATTCGTAGGAGGTGTGATATGGCTCGTCCCAGCGGGTCGTTCGAACAAAGGCATAGTTTCGATTAAGCCAGTCTTGAATGTTTTTCCCCCAGCGATTGCCGTTGCCTTGACGCAGGAGCCATAACTGACTGTGGCTGCGCTTGGGATCAAAGTTTAGGGGGTCGAAACTTGTATAGATATTGGCCAAGCGATCGGGATACGCGGGCGGATGCGCGCTGTCATTGGATCCGATCACGTGGAACATGCGCTCCTTGGACATCCGATCGGGCGTGAAATCCATCAGAAAATAGGCTGCGGGGCTCAGCCAGCGCCAAGCCCAGTCGAACTCGGTGAGTAGTATGCTGTCCTTCTCGTAACGCTGACCCATGGCGGCGACGATTTCGCGATAGGGTCCGTTGCTGGGCTGGATGAATATATGCCGCGGCGCCATCACGTAGAGCAATACCAGCATGATGCCGCCCGCCTGGATAGGCAAGGTACGCAAACCCAATGCCATTAGGAGCGCAATCAGCATGACAACAGATTGCAAGCCTCGCGCGTTCAGGCTGCCGTAAACCGTATTTGCCAAGCTAGCCGCGAGAAGCGTCGCGAGCAGCAAGACCAATGGGAACAACAGATTCCAGTGGCGCCGCCAGCGCAAAGGCGTAAAGGCGTCGCTTGTGAGACCGCGCCGACGCAGCAGGCGCGGCGCGAATAGGCTCAGCAAGAGCAGAAAAGCGAAAACGATCTCGGGGCGGAAGTGCAGGCGCTGGTACAGCTCATCCGGATGATCAACATAGTACCCGCCGGAGAAGGGACCCAGCATGACGCCGAGCAAGGGAATGATCCAAACGGAAAACGAGAGGGCTATGAATACCCACATCAACAAGGAATTCAGATATACCCGGCGCCGCGCGCGGTGAAACACCAAGAGAAAGACCGCGTGCGCCGCGAATATGTAGAAGGCGAAAAAATGGGTATAGATCGCCGCCATGCCAAGGACCACGTACAGGATCATCACAGTCGCGCTAGGCTTGACGAGCCAGCGATAGAACGCCAGGTGCAAGGCAGTAGTCAGGGCGACCAGCATGGCATAGGGGCGAAACTCGTACATGCCGTTGGCTGCGAAGCCATAGACACCCAGCAGCGCCACCGCGTAAAAGGCGGCTCCCCGGTCAATTAGCTGTCTTCCCAGCAGGAAAACCAGGGCGTATGTTAGCAGGTTGAGCAATTGCGACGACCAGCGCGTGATGGCTTCGGCTACTCCGAAACTATCCACCCAAAAGTCGGCGAAAAGGCGCCAGCCGGGCGGATGCACATCGCGGGCCATCCAGCGCACGATCTCCGGCGGCGATTTGATCAATGCGGCATGGATCGAGTTGATCTCGTCTTCGCGATAGTTGCGCCCCGCGTATACCCCCGTGTGCAGGATCGTGATCAGCAGCATCAGGAGCGCAATTGCCAGGGTGCTTGCGGCTGCCGTCAACCTTTCATTCGTCATGAAACAGGCGCCTGTTAATTCTAGGCTGGATATGCCATTAGTCTAGCACTCTTGAGATGGGGCTGCCATTTTGCCTCGCCATTGTCAACAGATCGAGCTTGTCCTGCAGATCCCGCAGCAAGTCGAGTAAACGGCTTTGCCAGATATCCTGTTCAGCGGGGAAGCGCACATCCGTGCGGGTAACATCGACTTCGGCGCCAAGCGCGATTGACAAAAGGCTCCGGTTGATCTTGGCCAGATAGGGCAGTCTGATTTGAACATGGCCGCGCGGCAGGCTGACATGCGTCGCGTGAATCGTTTGCGCCAGCGCCTTGACTTCGATCTGATACATCAGCCCCTCGACTGCAGCCGGCAACTGACCGAAGCGATCGATCAGCTCCTGCCTCATCGCCTCTACGTCCGCTTCGCTTTGGATGTTGCCGATGCGGCGATAGAGCTGCAAGCGCAGCGCCATCTCGGGTATCCAATCGGTCGGGATGTAGGCGGGCAAGGGCAGGTCAATCACAATGCGTTCACGGGAAGAGGCGGATTCCGATTCCCCGCCGCCGTCATCCGGCGCGCGCTTCTGGTCTTGAACCGCCTGTTTCAGCATATCCGTGTAAAGATGCAGCCCGACGCTTTCGATATTACCCGATTGCCGCGTACTGAGAATGTCGCCGCTGCCGCGCAGTTCCAGATCTCTTATGGCGACCTGAAAGCCCGCGCCCAGTTTGGTGTTTTCGGAGAGCGTTTCCAGCCGCTCGCGCGCTTCTTGCGTGAGCGAGCCCGGCGCGTGGAAGAAGTAGGCATAGGCTTGTTGCGCCGAGCGCCCGACACGGCCGCGCAGTTGATATAGCTGAGCCATGCCAAAGTGATCGGCGCGATCGACGATTAAGGTATTGACCCGGGGCATGTCGATGCCGTTTTCGATGATCGAGGTGGAGATCAAAATATCGTATTCCCCGCGCGAAAAAGCCGCCATCACGTTTTCCAAGGCGCGCGGCGGCATCTGCCCATGCGCGACGGCGAGAGTCGCTTCCGGCACAATGCCTTCGATTCTGTTGCGAATGACGTGAATGGAATTGACGCGATTATGCACGACAAAGACCTGGCCCCCTCGTTCCAATTCGCGCATGATGGCCAGGCGCGTCAACTTGTTGTCCCAGGAGCCGACTTGCGTGATCACCGGCAGACGTTCTTCGGGCGCGGTTTGAATCATACTGATGTCGCGAATGCCGCTCAAGCTGAGATAGAGCGTGCGTGGTATCGGCGTCGCGGTGAGCGTCAAAATGTCGACCTGAGCGCGCAGCTTTTTGAAATGCTCTTTATGCTTGACGCCAAATCGCTGCTCTTCGTCGATGATCATCAGACCAAGTTCCTTGAATTCGATATCCGCGGAAAGCAGACGGTGGGTCCCGATGACGATGTCCACTTCTCCGCTGGCGATTTGCTTCACGATGACATTTTGTTGAGCTTTGCTGCGAAAGCGCGACAGCATCTCGACCTTGACCGGGAAGGCGGCCAGGCGTGATTTGACGTTGTCGTAGTGCTGTTGCGCGAGTACTGTGGTTGGAACGAGCACAGCCACTTGCATGCCGTCTTGTACGGCCTTGAACGCGGCGCGCAAGGCGACTTCGGTTTTGCCGAAGCCGACGTCGCCGCAGATCAGACGGTCCATGGGACTGCCGCTCTGCATATCCGACTTGACTTCTTGAATAACGCGGACTTGATCTTCGGTCTCGACAAAGGCGAAGTTGGCTTCCATCTCGTGTTGCCAGGCGCTGTCGGCGCTGAAGGCATAGCCTTGGGCGCGGGCGCGCTCGCGGTAGATGCCCAGCAGCTCTTTCGCCTCTTCCTGGGCATTGCGGCGCGCCTTTTCTCTCACTTTCAGCCATTGCTCGGCTTTGCCAAGCTTGTTGAGCTTGGGCGGCGTCTCGTCCGCGCCCACATAACGAGAGAGGCGATCTGCTTGGTGGATCGGCACATACAAGGTATCTGTGCCGTGATATTCGACGAGCAGGAACTCGCGCTCTGTGGTGTTGACCGTGCGATGCCGCATACCCATGAACTTGCCGATGCCATAATCGACATGAACGACATGCGTGCCTTCCGACCAGTCCGTGTAGGCGGTTTCCGGCGTCTTGCCGCTTCGTCGAGCGCTTGTCTCGCGCCGACGCCTTGGCTCGGGCCGCGACCAGCCGAAGATTTCGGCATCCGTCACACAGTGAAGCGCGCCGCTGTCGCTTTGCAGGGACCAGCCTTCCGCCATAGAGCCGCGCACAAAATGCAATGCGCCCGCCTCGGGTGGTTGCGCGATCGCCTGCGATTTCGGTATGAATGCGGATGCGTCTTGCTCGTACCAGAGGTTTTCCAGGCGTTCAACCTGCTCAGTGACGATCACAACCCGGTCGCCACGGTTGCGGTACTGTCGCGCTTGGTTCAACATGCTTCGCAGCTGTCCGCCAAATCTTTGGCCAGGTTGAAACAGGCGCGCTTCCCCATCATCTTGAAAGTTGGACAGATCAATGCTGGGCTGGGATGCGATCTGCCGCTGTATGCTGTCCCAGGGCAAATACGGTTTAGGATGATTCGCGGCGATCTGATAGGAATTAAGGGCGTCGGCGCGGTTTGCTTCCGCGCGGGACACCAGCTCGGCGACGGCTGCTTCCATTGCCTGTTCGTCTTCTATGAGGATCAGACTGTTTTCGGGAAGATAATCCAGCAGGCAAGCCGATCCCTCGTAGGCATAGGGCAAGTAGTGTTCAAGCAATGGGAAGGTCATGCCTTCTTTCATTGAATCGATGTCGGCATGAATGCTGGAGTGTTCCGCGTCCTCATTTGAAATTGACTGGGTCAATTGAGCCAGGGTTTCTCCAACTGAGGTCATCAAGCGGGGCAATGCCTCTCTGGCAGGCACGATAGCTGCGGAGCGCAGCCGCCTGATGCTGCGCTGGTCGTTGGGGTCGAATACGCGCAGGCTTTCGATTTCATCGTCGAAGAACTCGATCCGCAGGGGATACTCTTCCGCCAAGGGAAAGATATCCAGGATGCCTCCCCGCCGACTGAAGCTGCCCGGTTCGATGACAATCGCAGCCGGCTCGTAGCCCATGCCCATCCAGGATCTAATCAAGGCATCGAAATTGCGCCTTTCGCCAACTGCTAGCTCCTGCGTCTCTTTGATGAAGACGTCGGGGGGCATGGTAACTTGCATCAAGGCGCGAGCCGACGCGACGATGATCGGATGTTGGGCGGAGTGATCGCGCTGCAGGGCGCTCAAGGTCTCGATTCGATTACGGATTACCGGGGCGTCCCAGGGCGCGCGGTCGTAAAAGAGGGCGGAGGGTTCCGCAAAGCGATGCAGGCGCTCTGGTTTATCGATCCATACCGGCAATTGCTCGCTAACGTTATAGGCGCGGCGTACTTCCGGCGTCAGATAGACCAGCGGACCGTCCCAGTCAGCAGCCAGTGCCGCCAAAACAAAGGGACGCGCCGAGCGCGCCACGTTGAGCGGCGATCTTGCGGGCGCGCTCGCGAGGTCTTGCAAAAGCGATTGATAGAGCCGGCTTTCACGCAGAATATCCAGCAGACCCGCGAGATAAATCGACATGCCTGACCTTGTTTTTTTACTTGTCTCCAGAGAGGGAAAGCGCAGTATATCAGAGACTTGTCCGGCGGGCTAGATTTCGTCGCTCGTGATTTGGCCGAGCCGGCTTGAATCGGCTATCCGATTAATCCACCAGCGCTTGATAGACAAGCGCCCTGAAGTCGGCTTGGAAGGGCAGCAGGTTGTCCATCAGTTGAGTCATGATGATGCCGACAATCCGCTCCTGCGGGTCGACCCAGAAATTAGTGGCGGCGGCGCCGCTCCAACCAAAGGCGCCCGTTGAGTTAAGGACGCCCGTTTGCGCCGGGTCAAGGATCACGTCAAAGCCGAGGCCGAATCCCCTGCCGCCGATGGCGCTCAAGCCGATAGCGATGGGCAGGAGTGGCTGCGGCAAGTGGTTCAGCGTCATGTATTCCAGGGTCTTCCGTCCCAGAATCCTTAGGTCCTTGGATTGCCCGCGGTTCAGCAAGATCCTGGCAAATTGCCAGTAGTCGCCGATGGTTGAAACCAAGCCGCCTCCGCCAGAGGGCGCGTTCGCGGGTTTGGTGAAATCGCGCGCGGGGATGTTCGGCGCGCCTTCATATTCGCGGAAGCTGCCATCGGAGGGCCGATGTTGATAGAGCTTGGCGAAGCGATCAAGCTTGTCCGCCGGCACGTGAAATCCCGTATCGACCATGCCGAGGGGATCGAAGATCTCTTGCTGCAAAAAATCTTCAAAAGGCATATCCGCCAGCACTTGTCCCAGATAGCCGCAGACGTCCGTGGCGATGCTGTAATTCCAGGCTGCGCCGGGTTGATGCCGCAGCGGAAGAGCTGCCATGCCGAGGATTTTCTCTTCCAAACTGGCTGTCTCGCTGCGGAAGATCGAATTACGGTACATATCGTCGATCGGCGTATCGTAGAAGAAACCGTAACTCAAGCCAGCCGTGTGCGTCAGCAAGTGGTGGATGGTCATGGGCGGATCCTGCTCGACAAGTTCCTTGCCCAGGAAGCCGTAACCGCTCAAAACCCGCGTCTTGGCGAAGGCCGGGATATACTTGGCGACCGGATCATTCAGCTGAAACTTGCCGCGTTCGTAAAGCATCATCAAAGCGACCGACGTGATCGGTTTGGTCATGCTGTAGATTCGAAAGATGGTATCACGCTTCATCGGCAGCATGGCTTCGCTATCGCGATGGCCGACAGCCTCAAGATGGATAATATCCCCGTGCCGCGCGACAAGCGTAAGGAACCCGGCGACCTTGCCGTCGTCGACGTACTCCCTCAGTTTATGATTGATATTCGCGAGTCGGCTTGATGACATGCCGACGCTTTCCGCTTCAGCTATCCGCATCTAGTGCCTCCTTGATTTTCTGCTGATGGCATTGGTTCTCACAGGATTCTTCATCGGTTCGCCGCCGCAGTATCAGCGAGGGCTTTCCGCATTGCCAGCGCCTTGGGATGTTGCGGGTTGATCGCCAAAGCCTCTGCTACCGCCGCCCTCGCTGCCGTGAAATCATTCTCCCCCAGGAAATAGTCAGCAATGATCAACATGCGGCTGACGGCTTTCTTCTTGTTGTCGTGATTGAGATACCAGTCCGCGATGTCGCGTTGCAAGTCGATCAACCCGGGCTTGATGGTTGCCGCCTTAACTTTTTCGGCGACGGCGAGCCGCTCTGCCCCTTCGGCTTCGAGCAGCCTCGCCAAGAGCAGATGATTGTCCACAGCCTCATCGAGCTTCCCGAGTTTCTTTTGCAGCGCGATGAGTTTGGACAAGGGCTTGGGATCATGCGGCGCGAGTTCATGGGCGCGGCGCGCAATCTCAAGTTGTTCCTCCAGATTTACCGGTTGCGCGCGTGAATTGGCGCCGACGCCATTATGAGCCGACATCGCTTTGTCAATGCCATCTTGCAGCCAGGTCTCAATTGCGTCTGCCGCCCGAACCGTCAGCTCCCGCGCCAGAATGAGATCGTCGCCCTTTAGTGTCTGCAATACATAGTCCACCGGATCCATTTTGCCGGGCGGGCGGCCGATGCCAAAGCGCAAGCGAGCGAAGTCTTTGCTGCCTAGATGCCCCACAATACTGCGCAAGCCGTTTTGCCCGCCGTGGCCCCCGGCTTGTCGCAGTCTCAGGGCGCCAAAAGGCGTATCGAGATCATCGTGAATGACCATGAGTCTGGCGATGGGAATCTTGTAGTATTCCAGAAGCGGTCGAACTGCCTCGCCACTGCGGTTCATAAAGGTCAGCGGTTTGACCAGCTTTACGCCTTTGCCGCGGATATTGGCGCCCCAGGTCTGCGCGCGTTTTTCGCTCCTGCCTTTGCCAAGGTCATATCGGCGGATCAACTCGTCGATCACCCCCCAGCCTATGTTGTGGCGCGTGTTGTCGTATTTGGGTCCTGGATTGCCCAGCCCGACAATCAGGTGAAGCTTGGACATTGTTCCCTCGTCAGGTGACATGCGCCGCTATATTAGCAGAGCGAGGCTTGCCTTGTCCATTGAAACGCGACCCGCTGAAACGCCCGCAAACAGAAATGATCTTTTGTATTTCTCTGTGCGCTCTGTGGCTCTGTGGTGAATTTTTAGTTTGTTCGTTGCATTGCTCCACAAGATACCATTTTTGAAGCGACTGCCCTGTGGACATCTGCCAAAATATTGAAATGCACCCAAGACCTTCCGCACTGGGCTGGTTTTATGCGTCTTTGGCTTCTGTTGGCATACCGCGCCCTAGAGCGGGCTGTCATCGACATAGCGCGGATAGGTCGACTTTGCCGCCTCGGCAAGGCGCAGGTCAAGGTCAAGCGTGACGAAGGGTTGATCCGCCTTTGTCAGGGCCAGAACCGCGCCGTCAGGATCACAGATCCAGCCAGCGCCGCCCAACTCGATATGACCGGCGTGACCAGCGTGGTTGGACGAGAGACAAAAGGCGCCTGACACGACGGCTGCGGTCCGTCCGCCGGCCAGCCACTTGTCGTTCGTGCCCATGGGCGTACTGCGCGGATTGAGCAGGAGCTGAATCCCAGCCCGGCTGTATGCGCGCGCGTGCTGCATGAACCAGATCTCGGTGCAGATCATGATTCCGGCGCGCGCAGCGCCGACGGATGCGTATTGGAAGTCGATGGGCCCGCGATCGTACCAGTTGGCTTCCCAGTATCCGTGGTCGTTGGGCAGATAGGTTTTCTGATGATCCCAGCACAGCCCGGCGCTCCGGGTCCAGATATATGCGACATTAAGTTTCTTTTCTCCCAGCGTCCGCGGCGCTGTGCCGACAATTGTTTCCGCGTCCAACTCCGGCAAGCGCCGCAGCCACTGGTCGTGTGAATCGACGACGTCTCGCCAACAAGTTTCATCGGGAACAGGCCTCGTGCAAAACCAGGGGGCAAAACACATCTCCGGCAACAAGACCAACTGGCTGTCGGCCATCCTCACATGCTGCCGCAGAGCCGCCCATTGGCTCTCCAGATGATTGGGATCAATTTCGGCGACGGTCGCTCTCATTGGCTGCGCTCGCAATCATCTCAGGGTCGCTGAAGCCGTTTCAACGGCGGGACGGGCGTCAAGCGGGGCGGCTATGCCAATTCTCGCTGTTGACTGAATTGCGTTTCGTAGAGCCGGGCATAGAGCCCGTCGCGGGCGATGAGCTCGCTATGACTGCCGCCTTCGACGATGCGGCCGCGATCCAGCACCAGAATTTGATCGGCAGCGAGTATGGTGCTGAGTCGATGTGCGATGACGATACTGGTGCGGCCCGCCATGATGTGGCTCAAAGCGTCTTGGATCAAGGCTTCCGATTGGCTGTCGAGGTGGCTGGTCGCTTCGTCCAGTACCAGAATGCGCGGATCTTTCAGGACCACGCGGGCAATGGCAATGCGCTGTTTTTCGCCTCCGCTGAGCCGGTATCCACGCTCGCCGACGATCGCGTCATAGCCCTCGCTTAATCCCATAATGAAATCATGGATATGGGCTACTTCAGCCGCGGCTTCGACTTCAGCTTGCGTGGCCTCCGGCTTGGCATAGAGCAGATTGGTGCGGATGCTGTCGTGAAAGAGATAGGTCTCTTGCGTGACCATGCCGATGTTCCGCGCCATGGTATGCAGGCTCAAGTCGCGCAGGTCGTGGCGGTCGATCAATATCCTGCCTTTGGAAGGATCATACAGGCGCGGTATCAGGTAGGTCATCGTGGTCTTGCCCGCGCCGCTGGGCCCCACCAATGCGACCAATTGCCCGGGCGAAATGCTGAAGGAGATGTCTTCCAGAGCCAGCTCCCGCGCCTGATGGATTTTTGAAGTTCCGCTGCGGCCGTTGCCGCGTTTCGCCGGATCGCCCGACCGCGTTGCGGCGATGCTGTCCATCTTGCCAATCCGTTCCACATCGGAGAGCAGATTGTCTTCGTCTATTGTGTAGCGGAAGGAGACGCCCTCAAATTCCAGCTCGCCCTTGACCTGATGCAAATGGACCGCCTCGGGCTTTTCCGCGATTTCCAGCGGCAAGTCGATGATCTCGAAGACCCGCTCGAAGCTGACGATTGACTGCGCGAAATCTACCGGGGCGTTGGTCAGCGCTTGCAGTGGCGTATAAAGCTGCGTGAGATAGGCGCCAAACGCGACTATGGTGCCGACAGTAAAGGCGTCCTGAATCACCAGAACGCCGCCCACCCAGTATACGATTGCGGTGCCGATCACGCTCACCAGTCCGATCATCACGAAAAACTGACTGCCGAGCACGGCGCGCTTGATACCGGAATCGCGGACATCGGCGGCGCGCCGCTCAAAGTGTTGAACTTCAGTATCAATGCGGCCGAAAAGCTTCACCAGCAGGGCGCCGCTGATATTGAGCGTTTCGTTCATCATGGCGTTCATTTGCGCGTTGTAAGCCATTTGTTCGCGGGCAATCGCCTTCAGTCTTTTGCCCAATCTCCTGGCAATTAAGATGAAGAAAGGCAGCACCAGCACGCCTAGAATGGTCAGCCGCCATTCCAAAGCCAACATCATGGCCAGAGTCGCGATCACTGTGATCACGTTAGTGACGATAGACACGATGGTGTTGCTGATGGCGTTTTGGGCGCCGACGACATCGTTGTTCAGCCGGCTCATCAATTCGCCTGTCCTGGTATTGGTGAAGAAGCGCAGCGACATCTGCTGCAAATGATGGTACAGGGAGACGCGCAGGTCGTAGATCACGCCTTCGCCGATCGAGACGTTTAACTTGCGTTGTATGATTCGGATGCCGCCGCTGATAAGCGGGATCAGGACCAATCCCAGCGCCAGCAGATGCAGGTGATCCAGGTCTTTATTGGCCAGCGCGCTGTCTATGATCTCGCGAAAGATTAGGGGATTCAGCAAGCCCAAAAATGTCGTGAGCAGTATCGTGCCGAGCATGCCGATTATGTGCAGGCGATAGGGTTGGGCATAAGCCAGAACGCGCAGGAGCAAGCGCCGCGAGACGTTTGGCTTTTCCGCCTCGTAGCCGTGCATGTAGCGAAACCATCCGCCGCCTCTCATCATCGTCGAATTGTCCTTGTCAGTTGCTTTGTACTTAATTTATCGCATAATCGTCGGTCGAGGCTACTGTCAATACGATTGGGCAGACCGATCATTTGGCTAGTATGGGCTGGTATCCCCGAGCCGTTTGGCTGTCGTCAAGAGCCGCTCGGCGCGTAACCGGCGAGAAGGTTTGCCGTATTCACGCAAAATAGCAAGCCTGCTTGTCGCATGAGCGGCGCGGCTGATAAAATAAGATGGCAAATTGAATGCGGGCGACGGCAAGATCTTGCAGGGCGCCTAACGATCCAAAGACAAGCCCCTGATTATCGCTCTCGCATCCGATAGATTGGGCGCGAAGAGGATCTCGCGACCCTCAACGGCGTCGTTGAAGGTCTTGTGGATGGTTTGATAAATGGTCTTTATCGCCCCGTTAGCGCCGACCACCACGCGCGCGCCTTCGTTCGGGCGCGCCTCTCCCGAGGCCAGCAATGTCTTGGCGGCGCTAAAGACATCCTTCGGTATCGTGGCGCCTTCGAGATCTATGATGAGATCGACAAAGTGACCGACACTGCCAATTAACGTGTCCGCGCGCTGCACGGCTTCCTCTAGTTCCTCCCAGGTCCATTCGGACTCGAATTCCAGGAGGACGATCGTCTTTTTCTTGTTATCCCAACGTGTCACAATTGCCATATTGCCAGTCCCGTATCTTGCTCCAGGATATATAATTCAATTACGGAAGTCTTGCGCGGACGTTGCCCGCAAAAGCAATAATAACATATCACAGTTTGTGGCTTGAAGACAATTGCGCGGCTAATTCTCGACGATCTCAAATGGCAACAGAGGGGAAAGCGCGCTACCGTCCAGGCTTATTTGAACTGCCCACCGGCCTACAGTGAAGCTTGTATCAGTCTGGTCGATGAAAAACCAGATGCAATTGTCGTCTATCAAATGCTCCGTGCGAAAACTGTGGGACACGAGCTCTTGATCCCGGTGTCGCCAGCTTGAAGACAGCGTGGCGCCCGCGGGGATGTCGTAGGCTCTCGCCACGACATAGATCTCGGTAGAATCCGGCGTGAAGAGCGGGTTAATGTCCACTGGGCAGTCCTCGCTGTCCACGCCGGAAGACAACACAAGATCATCCAGACGCGGCAGGAAATCCGGGGTCGCCTCAACTCTGGCTGTAGGGGTTGCCGCGCGCGCCGCCGAGAGGGCGTCATTCAGATCAATCGTTGGGCTCGCGCCAGCGACAGCAGCCGTTTCTTCGCGCGATTCGACAGCGCCAACCTGCGGCTGGTCCGCCAGTTGGCGCAGGTTGGCGTCGATGAAATCGCTGTCTGTGCCTAATGCGGACAAATTGGAACGCAAGAACGCGCCTGACTGTTCGATTTGCGCCACTCGCGTACCGGCAAAGTCCAGTGTGATTTGGAGTCTCGCTCTGGCAACTGTCGCTGTGCTGCGCAACTGGTCCAATTGGGTCGCCGCGACTTCGTACTCAGCGGTGGCGGTCAAAGGCAGATCCGATGTCCGGCAGGCGACCAGCGCTGAACTTGTGAACAAAAGGAGAACGATCGCGAGAGGCAATTTGGGCGCCAGCGCAATCCACCGAAGTCTCTTCCATTCCATAACCAATGGTGCGGGTTTAGAGGCTGAATTTAGCGATGGATAAATGGACAAATCCATTCTCATCGGCATGTAATCCGTCCCATTGAACCAATATGTTAAACATCGCCATCACATAATCCAAGCGCATCTCAAAATAGTCCCAAACGCGATGGCTCAAGCGCTTGAGACCACAGACCCGCGTGAGCATCGACAAGACGTTTTCTACTCGCATCCGGTCGTTCCACTCGCCTCTCTTGCAAGGACGCAAATTCTTGGGCTGCCAGCCTTTCTTAACGAAATGCCGAAACTGTCAATCAGACCAATCATGGAAGGGTCTGCCCAAAAACGGCATAAGTGAACCCGCTGTTGTTTCAAGGCGCGACAGCCCTTCCCTTTCAGGGCAAATAGAATACCTAACGTCGCCAATTCACTCGGATACATCTTGGCTTGACTATGTTTGGGTACATCTTTCATCTGATCATCTACACGACAAAACAATTGAATGATAAACTCTCGATCAGTCACGGCTGCACGCCTCACTTTTTGTTTCCTGCTTAAAGTTTAGAGTGTTGTCCGTGACTCGCAACTAGCGCGAATGGTTAGTAGGCGTAGGGCCGGATCTTCCAGGCGACCTTCAATACCTCCCAGCGGTGGGCGATGCCGCGCGGCTCCAGCACGAGAAAGACGATCAGCGCCCCTCCAAAGAGTATCGGGTTGATGGCGCTGGTGATATTGACGACTTCAATGAAGGGGAATAAGACCGGCAGGATTTCCAGCAGCCAGGGGCGCAGCGCCGGAATAGCGGCTTCTTGCAAGACGCGGATGAAAGTCACGCCGAACAATGCCCCCAGCGGATACCCCGCGCCGCCGATAATCAGCATGGCCAGCATTTCGATCGAGATATCCAGCCTGAACATATCCAGGGACAAGCTGTTGCGCTCATAAGCCAGCAAACAGCCGGCGATGCCGGCGTAGACAGCGCTCAAGAAAAAGGCGCGCAGCTTATAGCCGAAGACATTGATGCCCAATAATTCCGCGGCCAGGTCGTTGTCCCTCACGGAAATGAAGGCGCGCCCGGTTCGCGTTCGCGCGATGTTGCGCGCGAGAAACATCAAGAACACGGAAAGAGGCACGATGATATAATACATGGCTGTCTCGGTGGCGAAGCTGAGCGCCTTGCCGCGCCGTACCCGGGCGCGAAAGGCGGTGGCGCCAGCCTCGGCTGTCGCGGTGACAGCGTACTCGCCCGGCTTGGTTGCGATGTACGAGAATCCTGTTAGCTCCCCGTCGGCGTCCCTGAACACAGTCATATTGAAATCGCCCGGCGGCACAATGTCTCCGCTGGGATTGCGCAACTCGATGGCGGGTTGAGCGCCGTCGACGCGCCCGAGTTCAAGAGAGATCACGTCTACCAGATAGGGATCGCCGGCCTGAAAAACCAGGGGCGTCGCGTCGTCAATCGGGTCGTCGGCATAGCTGGCAAAGGGTCCGATCAAAGGCGCCGGGACATTTAACGGGCGCGTGCCGCCGGTAATGCCCT
The DNA here is from genome assembly GCA_028873975.1 of Chloroflexota bacterium. Lineage (GTDB taxonomy): Bacteria > Chloroflexota > Anaerolineae > Aggregatilineales > Phototrophicaceae > UBA6055. The sequence goes on along the minus strand of JAPPMO010000102.1, from coordinate 11,626 downwards.
CCAGGGGATAGCGCAGCACCCAGGGGATGATGAATTGCGCGGCCAAGGTGGCCATGGCCAGGTAAAAGCCCTTGACGCGCAAGGAGGGCAATCCGAAAAAGAGGCCGATCAGGCCTGTCAAGACCGCGCTGACCGGCAGCGCGGTCCAAAAGGTGAAGCCCAGCTCCCGCGCCAGTATTGCCGAGCTATAGGCGCCAATCGCCATGAATGCAGCATGCCCGAGCGATATTTGCCCGGTATAGCCGACCAGAATGTTCAAGCCTTGCGCGGCGATGACAAAGATGGCGATGCGCGCGATCAAGCCGACGTATTGATCGCTGATCAGTCCCAAGGGACCCGATACCGACAGCAAAGGAACCAGCAGCAAGGCGACAAAAGCCAGGTTCTTCCACAGCTTGTCGCGGGGGGTGCGGTCGACCGACATATCTTCTTCGTATGTCGTATCAAAGACGCCCGCCGGGTGAATGTTCGCCATCGCTGCCTCTGTAATGCAATATGCAAATCCTAAATGCGCTCAATGCGTTTTTCGCCGAAGAGCCCGTCGGGCCGGATCACCAAAACCAGCATCAGCACGACGTATGGCGCCAGGTCCGTGCCGACTTGCTGCGAGGAATTCAGGAAGGTGCCAAACTGCTCGACGATGCCGATGATAAGCCCGCCGATGAAAGCGCCGCCGATTGATTCCAAGCCGCCCAAAAGCACCGCGGGGAAAACACGCAGCGCGACAAAGCTGATATTCAGTGACAAACCGACGGCGCCGCCTTGCAAGACACCGGCAATACTGGCCAGGATAGCCGCCACCGCCCAGGTGATCGCCAGAATTACGCGGACGCGCAGGCCGACTGACTGCGCCAACTGCTGATCTTCCGATGTGGCGCGCATCGCCAGCCCGACGCTGGTGTAGCGGAAGAAGGCGATGAACCCGACGAAGGCGACAATCGCCAAGACAAAGGCAATCACCAGCTCGACCCTGACAATGGTCACGCCCCCCAGCATGTCCTTTAAGCTGTCCAGCCGAATGACGCTGAATCGGCGGTTGGTCTCGGGATTGACAAAGATAGGCAGGTTCAGTTCGACCGTGCCCCAGGCGATCTGCGTCAAGCCGTGCAAGACTTCCGCGATGGCCAAGGTCATCAGGACGGCGGTGAAGAGGGGCTGCCCGATCAATGGGCGGATGGTGAAGCGCTCGACAACCAAGCCCGTCAAGACAGCGCCGGCGGAGGCGCCGACGATCGCATGCAGCCATTTCAGCTCGATGCCGCCGACGGTCATCAATAGCGTCAAAGCCAGCGCGCCCCCGACAGCGATGGTCAGATTGCGCGGCTGCAGCAAGCTTCGGAGGCTCACGGCAGTCATAATCATGAACATCGTGGCTGCCGATAGCAGCGCGGCGCCCGGCACAGAGATTTCCGCCACCGTGAAAAAGCTCCAAAAGATCATGCCGCCCACGACCATCATCCAGCCGTGGGCGAAATTGAAGACGCCGGAGGCTTTGTTGATGACGACGATGCCCAGCGCCACCAAGCCATAGATGCCGCCAACGAGAACCCCGGAGATCAAGGTTTGTACGATGCGCGCAGCTTTTTTGTCCGCGAGCTGCTCTCGCAGGAAGAGCAAAACAAGCGCGATCGCAATGGCATAAAACAGCCAGGTCAGTTCTTTTTTGTAACGATTGAAGAATTCTTCCACCGGCATTTACCTCTTTTGCGCCATAGTCTGGCTAGCATGGCAACTCAAACATCGGCGACAAGCAATTCCGTCTCGACAATGCCCGCGCGTCCATCGCGGTATTTGACTTCGGCGCGCACATGCACCTGGCGCTTGCCGCCATATATGGCCGCGAGCAGATCATGGTATTTTTCTTGCAGGGCGCCCCGGCGGAGCTTGCGCGTGCGCGTCAACTCGGCTTCGTCGGCATCGAATTCCTTGTGCAAGATCACAAAGCGCTTGACCTGTGAATAGGGCGGCAGCGACTCGTTGACCTGCCGCAACTCGCCGCGGATGATCTCTTGCACCTCCGGCCGCTGGGACAAGTCGACGTAAGTCGTGAAGGCGATGCCGCGTTTTTCCGCCCAGCGCGATACATTTTGGAAATCAATGACGATGATCGCCGAGACGAAGTCCATAGCGGCGCCGCCGATGGTCATCATATCTTGCACATAGGGGCTGAACTTGACCCGACCTTCGATGTATTGCGGGCTGAATTTTTCGCCGGTCGACAATTCAATCAAGTCTTTCACGCGCTCCAAATAGATTAGATGACCGGTCTTCTCGTCCATGTGCCCGGCATCCCCGGTGTGGTACCAGCCTTCCTGATCCAGCGCTTCGCCGGTCATTTCCGGCTGCTTGTAATAGCCATTGAAGCGGGCTTTTGTTCGGATCAAGATCTCCTGGTTTTCGGCGATTTTGATCTCTACGCCCGGCACGATCACGCCGACGGTCTCGAAGCGCACATCACCGCGCAAGTGAACGGTGCCAAAGGTCTCGGTCGAGCCGTAAAACTGGCGCAGCTCGATGCCGATGGCGCGGAAGAAACGGATGATGTCGCTGCTGAGCATGGCGCCGGCTGTCAAGACATTGCGAGCGCGCGTCAAACCCAGTTTGTCGCGCAAGGGCTCGAAGATCGCGTATTCACCCAGCCAGCGCAAGAAGCGCAGATGGGGCGGGATGGGACGTTTGTCGTCTTCGCAGTCGATGGCGCGATAGGCGATTGGCATGAAGGCCCGGTACATCAGGCGGTTTAAGGGGCTGCTGTCGCCGATGCGGAACTGCACGGCGCGCGCCAGATTTTCCCATACGCGGCTGGGAAAGAGCAGCCCCGCCGGCGCGATTTCGCGCATATCCGTGGGTACTGTCTCCGGCCCTTCGGGAAAATTGACCTGCACGCCAGATATGAGGTGCGCCGTAAAACCAAAAGCTTGCTCCGCGAGCCAGGCCATGGGGCTGAAGGACAGCCAATTGTCCGATTGCCGGCTGTCAACGTATTCATCGTTCAAGGCATGACCGTAAACAAGCTGGTAATGCGTCACCTCGGCGAATTTAGGCAGGCTGGTCGTGCCGGAGGTCATGCTCAATATGATGGTGTCCATGGCGCTTGTGGAGCGGGCCAGCTTGTCGAAGGTCTCCGGCTCCCGCTCGCGAAAGTCCATCCCGATCGCCTGAATCGTCGGATAACTGGCCAACCAGTCGTCCGTATAGGACCACATGCCGCGATCTTCCCAGTAAACGACCTTGAGAATCTGCGGAATCGCCCCGCGTATTTCCAGCAGTTTGTCGACCTGTTCCTGATCGCGGGCGCAGACAACGGTGGCGTCCGTTGAACGGATGACGTAGAGGATATCTTGGGGGCTGGCGTCGCTGAAAACGCAGCAGGTCTTGCAGTGCAAGGCATGCGCGGCGATCTGTGACCAGTACATCTCCGGATCGTTTTCGCCGATGATGATCAGCGTATCGCCGCGCTGCAATCCAAGTTTAATCAAGCCCATGCCGAAGTTGACAACCTGGTCGTAAACTTCGTTCCAGGTGTACTCTTGCCAGATGCCAAAGCGTTTCTTGCGCTGGGCGATTTCGCCCCCGAGTTCTTTCACCCGCAGCAGAAAGTTCTTGGAAAGCGTATCGACCTCGGGCAGGACAGGCCGAATCTCGCTTTTCAAACGCGAGCTGTAGATCTTGCCCGGTCCGGCCTCGCGAAAGGGGATGCCTGCGTCGGCATTTGCCACCGCCATAGCTAGCGCTCTCCTTCGCCCAGGTAAGCCGCGATTACCGCCTCGTTCCTGCTGATTTCATCGGGACTGCCTTCGCCGATTTTGAGGCCGAAGTCGATCACGGCGATATGATGCGAGATATCCATCACCAGACCGATATCGTGTTCGATCAGCATGATGGTTGTTCCCTGCAATTCATGAATGTCAAGGATATAGCGCGCCATGTCTTCCTTCTCTTCGACATTCATGCCCGCCATCGGCTCGTCCAGCAAGAGAAGCGACGGTTCCAGCGCCAGGGCGCGGCCCAGTTCAACCCGCTTGCGCAAGCCATAACTGAGCGTGCCGACGATCGACTTGCGGATATGTTCCAATTCCAGAAAATCGATGATCTCCTCGACCAGCCTTCGATGCGCGATCTCTTCTCTCTGCGCCGGACCCCAAAACAAGGCTCCCGTGAGCATATTGGACTTCATGTGTATGTGCCGCGCCGCCATCAAGTTGTCCAGCACAGTGGCATTGGTGTACAAGGCGATGTTTTGAAAAGTGCGGGAAATGCCTAGTTCAGCGCGCTTGTAGGGCGGGATATGCGTCATGTCGCGACCGTCAAAAATGATCCGACCCTGCTGCGGCGCGTAAAAGCCATTGATGCTGTTGATCAGGCTGGTTTTTCCGGCGCCATTAGGACCGATGACTGCGTAGATCTCGCCAGCCTCTACCTGGAAATCAACATCTTGCAAGGCTTTGATGCCGCCGAAACTCAACGAGACATTGTCCACATGCAGCTTGACCGGCATGGAAATCCTCTAGGCTTGCGGCAAAATCGGCGCCAGATTAGCGAGGACTTCGACGGGCGAGTTTTGTCGAGTGGCAGCCGATCATATTGCTAAAGATACCAAAGGGCGCTATTGCGCGCAAACAGAAGCCGCAACCCGGGCACATTCCAATATTTTGGCAGATGTTCACAGGGCAATCGCTTCAAAATGGTATCTTGTGGAGCAATGCAACGAACAAACTGAAAATTTGCCACAGAGGCGCAGAGCGCACAGAGAAATACAAAAGATTATTTCTGTTTACGCGACCTTCGGTGTCCTCGGTGGTTAATTGCCAATAATCTGAAATGCACCCGCCCCAACCCGTTCCAACATCCAGCGAGTCAGGGTTTGGATGACTTCATCGCGACAGGTCTCGTTGACAAGTTCGTGTCGCATCCCTTCGTATATCTTGACGCTGACGTCGCTCGAAGAGGCGTTTTGCCGCAGGTAATCCGCGCCCGATGGAGGCGCCAGGTGGTCATCTGACCCATGCAAGGCGAGCACAGGCAAGGTCAGTTGACGCGCCGACTGGCGGATCCGCCGCGAGGCCAGCACTAGGGCTGCGGAGGTCCCGACGCGCCACATACCCCGGTCGATCAGGGGATCCTCCCGCCATTCCTTGAGGATCTCGTCGTCGTGGGTAAGGACGCGCGGCGAGCTCGGCGGCGAAAGCCGAAGCCTGGGGATGTAGGCGGCGGCGAAAAGACAGAGTTTCACCAGCCAGGGGGGACGCGTGTATTCTCCATGGATGGCGACGCCGCTGAGCGCGATCCCGCTCAGACAATCGGGATAGAGCAGGGCAAATTCCAGACCTGTCAGCGAGCCCATGCTGTGCCCGAACAGGAAAACCGGCTTTTGCGGGTATTGCCGGGTCACGATCTCGAAAAGCTGGCGCAGGTCTTCCACCGCCAGTCGCAAATCGGGGATGAAAACGCGGGCGCCGCCACTCTTGCCGTGTCCCAGCTGATCGATGCCAAAGCAGAGGAAACCGGTCTCGGTCAAGGCGGCGGCAACATGACGATAACGTCCGCTATGCTCTCCCAGTCCGTGAACGATGAGCGCGATGCCGCGGCTGTCGCCAGCATCCGGCAACCATTCACGATAGAAAATCGTGATGCCCTTGGCGTTTTGGAAAGTATGTTCCCGTTCGATCATCTCGCTCTGCCGCGACTGATAACGCCGATAGCCGGATTCATAGGCGCGATTCCGATAGATGCCCGCGCAGCGCATGGGCAAAGGCATTCAACTCGCTTTCGCTGGAGCGCTCGTTTAAGGGTACACCAAGATGACGCAGAACTTTATAGCTGATGTCTTCCGGAGCTTGCTTGGGCATGCGCGGCACGACATGAAAATGGACATGCAGGTGACTGGCGGACTCGGCAAATTGCATGACATAGGTCTTGCTGCAGCCGGTCTGTTTCTTCAAAGCCCGCGAGACCTGCCGCAGCAGGAGGCCCAGTTCTTGCGCTTCGTCCGGGTTCAGGTCGGCGATGGCTTCGACATGGCGGCGCAGAACCAGCACCAGCCATCCCAGCCACGACGTATTATAGGCATGTGCCAGATCCCAATGGTCGCCGCGATAGATGCTGTCCCAGAGCGGAGCATCGCCTCTGTCGCGATCGAGAATGCGTTCACAACTGTGGCAAATGGGCATGATTTTCTCTCTCAATTGATCTTGTCAACTTATACACGGATGAGGCGGGCCTTTCTTCATTTTCGGATATTAGCGGCTCAGTTTATTTGGGACTTTCTCATAGTGCATTCATACCCAATTTCGGGCTACAATCCGCTCGCGACCTGTTAGCTGACACCGGGTAAGGAGTCACTTGAACTTAGAAGGCATTAGGCGCGGCGCTTTGGCGCTGGTGGGCATGCCCGGCGCCGGCAAAACTTTATGCGCGCAACACTTGCAGGCCAGGGGATTCTTCACTTTACGTTTTGGCGCTGTCGTTGTCGATGAGGTGCGGCGGCGCGGCCTCGAAGTCAATCCAGTGAACGAGCGGGACGTTCGCGAGGAACTGCGCGCGCGACACGGCATGTCCGCCATGGCGCGCTTGTCGCTGCCCAAGCTGCAAGCGGCGCTGGATGACCATGATTGTATCGTCATTGATGGCTTGTATAGTTACAGCGAATACAGCTTTCTGCGTCAGCATCTGGGCGCGCCGACAATTCTGGCGGCGATAGCCGCGCCGCGTCATTTGCGCTATCAGCGGCTGGCTTCCCGCTCCGTCCGCCCGTTGAGGCCTGATGAGGCGGCCGAACGCGACCTGCGGGAGATCAATACGCTGGAAAAAGGCGGTCCCATTGCCATCGCCGATTACACGCTGCTCAACGACGCTTCGGAAGCCCATCTGCTGGATCAGTTGGATCGCCTGCTTGCAAAACTCGGCTTCCAACCATGATCTTCAATGCCGGGTATCACGAGGCATCCTGGCGGCAAATGCAGTTGAAAAGGGGTAGTTCTGTAATAGAATTTCACTTATCATCAGCTAAAGATTGAGTTAACGCTTGCGAATTTCCGCGCCCCTCGGTTATATTTGAGATAAGAAAAGGTCTCGTTGCGGCCGTAGATTGAGGCAAGAATGACCGCGACCGAATCCATGCAGGAATATCTGGCCGAAGCTTATCGCATCGCTTGCTATCAGCCGGAAACCCCCTTTGTATCTACCTCCGCCTTAGCTGATGAACTGAATGTTTCCGCCCCGGCGGTCACGAGAATGGTAGGGCGCCTCAAACACGCGGGCTTCCTGGAACACGAGCCTTATCGAGGCGTTCGGCTCACCGCAGCGGGCGAGCGGGAAGCGCTCGCCAACATCCGGCGCCACCGCTTGGTGGAACGTTTCCTGGTGGACATCATGGGATTCGGCTGGCACGAGGTGCATGACGATGCCGATGATCTGGGATTGGTCGTCAGTGAGATCCTGGTTGACAAGATGGAAGAGATGAGCGGATATCCCAAGCGCTGCCCGCACGGCGAACCCATCCCCAGCGCGGACGGCATCATGCCCGCTGTCATCGACTACCCGCTCCCGGAAGTCGAGGTCAACCGCGACTACGTGATCAGCAGAGTCCATAGCCACGACGAGCATAAACTCCGCTATTTCAGCGAACTGCAGATTGAGCCGGGCAAGAAATTCCGCCTGGTGATGCGCGCCCCCTTCAAGGGACCGCTGCAATTGCTGGTCGACGGGCAGACCCATTTCCTCGGCCACGAGCTTGCAGGCGCCTTGCGCGTCTGCAGCCAGGAAGAGTATCTGTTAGTTTAGCCCCCGCGAATTCACGAAATATCAATCACATCTTCCAGCGGATGGACACCATACGCTGACGTTTTCTTGTATCGGATTGCGTGTTAGGGGTTCATGTGCCCACCGATTGGCAAATCAAACGCGACAGTTTCGATCATCGGAAGGTCCCGGACCTGGCGCGCGCGCTGATGAAGCCTTTCGCGACGCCTTCATGGCCGGCTATCTGAGCGAGCATGAAATTGACGACTTCTGGCTGAGGCAGTTGCCGCAATTCGGACAGCACCGCGCGCTGTTGATGCACATGTGGGATCTACAGGAGGGCGGGGATGGGAGCGGGATTGTGAGGCGGGTGTTGAATAGGGTAGGGTGGTAGGTTTTGTCTGAAAATAGGGTCGGAAATCTGGTAAACTGGATGCTCCAACGTTCTGCATTTTGTGAGGTGTGGCATGATTGCGGACAACGTAATCAATGACGAATTGGAACAGGAAGTACCAATTGAAGGTGATAATCCAGAAGAGACCATTGCCGTAAAGCAATATACGATTGCCGGTTACGGTGCGGATTTCGATGTTGAGGGGATGGTAAGGAGACTCGATCGAGGCGATATAGAGATTCCGGAATTCCAACGAACCTATGTTTGGAATCAGAAACGCGCTTCTCGATTTATAGAATCATTGCTGATGGGATTGCCTGTGCCCGGGATATTCCTGTATCGTGACAAAGGTTCGCAAACTCTTCGTGTTATTGATGGCCAGCAAAGACTGCTAAGCCTGAAGGCTTACTACAGTGGCACGTTTCCAGGTTCAGATCGCGAGTTTAGATTAACAGGCTTGGATTCGCGATTCGAAGGCTTTGCTTATGCGGACTTGTCTGCACAAGACAGGCGAAGGCTTAATGACTCAATCATTCACGCCTCAATCATTCAGCAAGAAGCTCCTGATGACGATGGCACGAGTCAGTTCACAATATTTGAGCGTCTAAATACCACTTCCACGCCACTATCGCCGCAAGAAATTCGCGGTGCCATTTACGGAGGTGAGTTCAATAATCTTTTAGTAGAGCTAAATGACAGCGGTGAATGGAGAGTATTGGTTGGAAAGCCTAACCGCAGAAAAAGAGATCAAGAGTTAATCTTAAGATTTCTAGCGCTGTACCATGATTCTGCCGAATACAGGCCAACTATGAAAGAGTTTTTGAACAAGCACATGATAAGCAATCGGGATTTGCACAGGCACACTGCGGCGGAAAACCGAAAACTCTTTCATTCCACTGTCAAGACGATACTCGAAAAGCTGGGTCGTAATGCCTTCAGGCCAGAACGTGCTGTGAACGCTGCCTTAATGGATGCGTTGATGGTTGGTATCGCGCGTCGACTAGGAAAAGGCCCGATTACTGCCGATATTCGACCAGAGTACGAGGAACTCTTGGAGAACGAGAGATTTCGCGCGTCTATCTACGCTGGCACATCACAGGCCGACAATGTTCGCACACGGATTCAGCTTGCGACGGAAGCCTTCGCTTTGGTGGAGTGAATGATGTACTCTGACATTGTTGAAAGGAAAGATTCCTTGCAGCGGCTTTTTGACCGTGCCATAGAGCTTCAAAAGAATGATGTAATCGACTTGGAAGTGCGGTCTGCGTTTGAGTCCTATTTATGTATTCGGACTTATGTCTATGTTGAGAATTCGGTTCGTACAATCCTGCTGGAGCATGTGAGATCGGTAACGAAAGACGATTCAATCGAAAAGTTTGTCGACTCCCAGTTAGAGCGCCAACCTAATCTTCGGTATGGCGAATTGATCAAGCTAGTTAGCCGGTTTAATCCTGAGTGGCAAGAAAAGATAAAGCAAGGCGTGACACAAAAGATGCTAACATCCCTAAACAGTCTTGTCAGTATACGAAACAGTATCGCACACAGCGACAACACCGATATTTCGCTTAATGACCTTCAAGACTATTTCTCTTCTTCGCAAGAGATCGTCCGAATTGTTTTCGAAGTCTGTAGCGCAGGTTCTATGGCAAAGTCCCGCGATTGAATGTCCCCTCACCCCTGCCCATACAGTCGGCCGCCAAATTCCTCCACCAGCGCGTCATCCAGCTCATCCGCGACCCGCGCCAGCCGCCGAATGATCACATCCGCCTCGCCCGCGTCCAGGCCCTCCAGCAGCCGCTCGTGATACAAATAGACCACATCCTCATGCAAGCCCAGTGCGGCGTTGGTCAACTCCAGATTAAGCTCCAACAGCCGCCGATACAGCGGCAGCAGATTGCTTGGCGGCAGGTGCATGATCGGCGCCAAGACCTGCAAGTAGCCGCGCTCCTCCGGCGACAGGTAAACTTCGATCAGCGCGGAGCCGCGCAGGAAGTTCCAGCCGTAGCCGCTCTCGACATCCATCCGCGCCGCCGCCGCATCGACGCCGATCTGTGCCAAGATCTGCTCCACCGCGCGCGCCGAAAACTCAAGCGGATCGCTGGTCTCGTCTTTGTCTGGCCCGCCGCGGCGGAATAAGCGTCCCATGTTTTCACTTCCGCCTCATGTTGTCGGGGTCCCAGGCGTCAGTTCATGGGAACAGCGCAGGCAGCATCCCGCGTAATAACCGGCTCTTGCCGTGCAGTGCGGGCAGGGCCGGCTCTGATTCTCGCCATAGATGCGCGCCAGGCGCTCAAAATCAGGCGGATCCAACGGGGAGATATCCGCCGACGGCAGCCGCGCGCCGCAGGTTTCGCAATAACGCCCGCCGTAATGCCCGGCCTGCGCCCGGCAGCCGCAAGCGCCGCAAGTCGCGGCATTCGGCAACAAGCGGCGCTCCTGGGCAGTTTGCTCGGCCAGGGTCAGAATATGCCGCAGGCTGATCGCCCAGGCTCTGCCTGTGTCATGATCAGCGTTGCGCGTTAACAATCCCAAGATATGTCCGCGGCCGTCGTATAGCGGGTTACCGCCGGCGTCGGGCGACATGGCGATCAAGATGCTGGTGCGCAGCCAGCCTTGGCGCGCGCCATCGCCGGCATCGTGTACAGCTCCGCGTATTTTGGCCCCATTGTAAGCCATGGCGGTGACCGCTTCATTTGCGATGACGACCGGACTGCGCTCCAGCGCGTCGAGACTGCCCAGTGCGACGGGCGTCTGAATCAGCGCCAGGTCGCTGTCCGGATATCGGCGCAGCACTTGACCTGGCGCAACCCCCGAACTGCCGCAGTCGACGACAACGTCCAGCGCGCTTCCGACGGCGTTTGCGGTCGTGGCGACCAAGCCTTCGCGATTGACGAAGATGCCGCTGCCCCTGCCATTGACGCCGCCGTCGATGCCCAGGACCGGGGGCGCCTGAGCCATGCGAAGGCTGGAGGGCGACGATGTTACGTGCGACGCATCTGAGCGGCGCCGCAGCTGCCGGGCGCGCAATTGATCGAGTTTCTGTTGAACCTGCGCGTTCCCGGGTTCGTGTCGCAGGGCTTGCTGCAGGCAGTTGATCTTGAAGGCGATATCATCGCTTGTTTCCGCCAGCCAGATACAGGCGACGGCGCGCCCATGCTGGTCGAGATCAGGGTCATCAACCGCCGCCCGCAGCAAAGCCACCGCCGATTGCAAGTCGCCGCTTTTCATATATTTGATGGCGCGCAGCAGGTCGTCTTCGCCGCCCATGGCTCAGGATTCTTGGTCCGATAGCTTGACTTGCCGGTCATTGTAGCCGATAACCGGCGCCCCTGCTTGACACATGTCCTGCGGCGCAGGGCAAAGCATCGGTCCAAGCGTGCGCCGGCGCTGGCGATATGTTAATTTGGGGGCTTATATCGAATAGTGCCATTTTGCGAGTTAATCCCGCTTAAGCGGTTTGCCGAGGAGGGCGCGGGCAACATTCTCCGGCGT
>JAPPMO010000114.1 GCA_028873975.1 Chloroflexota bacterium | reverse complement strand
TCGCCAGCGAAACTTCATTTGTGTGTGGTTGAAAAGCAAGCCTGAAACATAACATAAGCTATGTTCCGTTGCTTTTCTCGGTGTTGACGGTCAGTGTCTACGCGACCCTCGGTGCCCTCGGTGGTTAATAATCAGTCCAATTTCGTACCATGTCAGTCGCCACATTTTGATGCAATTGCCCTGGGCTGCTTTGCGCGGATAACCGCTAATCGGTTAGACTTGGTCGCGCCTGCGCAGCGGAGAACACGGTACAATTGCTCAACAGGAGGCAATGATGGACGAATTCATGCAAATGGCAATTGAAGAAGCCAAAGCCACCAAAGCCGAGGGCGGCAGCCCTTTCGGCGCGGTGCTCGCGCGCGGCGGCGCGGTCATCGGCCGTGGCAGAAACCTCATGATCCAGAACAACGACCCGCTCAGCCACGGCGAAATGGAAGCGATCAAGGCGGCCGGCCTGCAGGAGAGCTACGCCGATACCGTTCTCTACACCACGGCCTTTCCTTGCCTGATGTGCGCCGGGGCCATCGTGCGCTACCAGATTCCCAAGGTCATCATCGGCGCCAGTTGGGAACATAACGCGCCCTCGCGCGATTTCATGACCTTGCACGGCATTAAGTTGCTCGAATGGCGGCTGCGGGAATGTTATCAGCTGGTGGAGTGACGGCGCAGTCTGGCCGCTAATCGCCGCCTTCTGACGAAGCTAATCGCAGCGGGCGCCAGCGGCTGCCCAGCCAGGCCCCTGCCAGATATATCCAGTACATCATGAAGAGAACCAGATATTCGATGAGCGGGATGCGCAGTATCTCGTTCGCTTGATAAGGCTCGCGCATGACAAGATAGACGTAAAGCGCGATTAACAGAAATGAGCTGTAGAATGCCTGCCGGACCCAGGGTTTAAGCCCCAAGCCATGCATCTGCGTGACAAGAAATATCGCCGCGAAGCCAAAGAAGAACATGGGCCAGATATCGCTTGACTGGTTCAGCGCGACTTGAAATGCGTGGGGCAAAACCAGGATCTCCAGCAAGAACATCCAACGCTTGTTCAAGTGAACGCGCATGAACATCAAGGAACCTTGCGCCATCACCAGCACGACATGAATGAAGCCGATTAAATGTCCCCAGGTCGGCGCCATCGGATGAAACCAAAATGTATAAATGACGGCGAAGCTGAAGAAAAAACCGTGATACTTGCGCAGTCCGTCGGTGAATGCCTTGCGGAACTTGACCTTCTTGCCGAAGAACAAACCGCGCCGCTGGTTTTCCATGCCCAGAATCACGATCAGCATCAAGGCCACTGCGAATTGAGCGGTCCAGCTAGGCAGGTCCTGGGCGATGGCGTCGTAAAAGAACAGGGTCTGCAGGTAATGCAGCCCGACAAAAACAAGATTAATGCCCAGCGCCCACAGGTTCACCGGGCGCAGTGTATTGCTGTAGTCGCGCTTGCTGTAGCGCTTTTGCGCATAGGCGATCGTCCCCCAGATCAGCAATTGATGGACGGCGAAACCCAGCCAGGCGGTTAGCTGACCCCAGGCTGTCTGCTCCGCCAACTGCCATTCATAAACCAGCGGATCTTCCGGAAGCGGGATGATCTCGAACTGACTGAGCGCGCCACCCATCGCTACGATGGCGGCGCAGAGCAGAACCGAAAAGACGATGCTCCCATTGACCGCATGCTTGGCGTCGATGCGGGAAAGCGACATGCGCTGCATCCTTCGTTGGTTTGAGCCAGTGCGTCGAGATTATAACGGACACCTTATAAGTTCTCGATACCAAAGCGGGACGAAACACTGGGCAATTGTTGTCCGATAATCTCGGGCGAGAGCTGCTATCGCGCCATCAAACGCGGGCCTCGCCAGCCCAGCGAGCGGGTATCTCTACAAACTGGCGTTCTTTCTCTCGATGCGCGTCCATGTCGGCATGCTGGTAAATGTAGGTCGAGCCAGCGCGAGTGGTCATGCCAACGTGATTGCCCGCGCTGTCCAGCGCGATCAGATTCATGCCGCCGATGTAATCGCCGCCCAAATCGCGCAGATCCTCCATCGCTTTTTGCCCCGCTGCTTGTATCGGCAAGCCCGCGCGCAGATAGGAAACCAGCCCGTAAGCGCTGCAGGCGCGCATCGCCATTTCGCCCATGCCGGTGCAGGCGCATGCGCCGTGACGATTGTCGGCATAATTGCCCGCGCCGATAATTGGCGAATCGCCGACGCGCCCGGGGTATTTCCAAGCCCAGCCGCTGGTGCTGACGCCGGAGCAGATGTCGCCCTTGCCGTCAATCGCGATGAAGTTTACCGTGCCCGCGACGCGCTCTGGATCCGTCGCCAGTTCCACCGCATCGAGCAGTGGGCTGTCCCCGTCCATGGCATCCATATCCAGCAGCGCGCTGTTCTCGATCAATCGCTCGCGCCAAATCCCTTTCACTTCATCGCTGAGCATGGATGACCATTGTTCGGCGCCAATTTCGCGGGCGAAGCGCTCGGCGCCTTCCCCCGCCAGCAGCACATGCGGCAGCTTGCGATCCATCACTTGCCGCGCTACCGAAATCGCATAGGGGAAGCCGCGCATGATGGCCACCGCGCCGGAATTGAGCGTGCCGCCATCCATGATGCTGGCGTCCAGCTCCAGTTGACCGAGGATGTTGGGATAGCCGTTGTAACCGACCGAGCGCTCGGCCGGGTCCGCTTCGACAAGGCGAATGCCGGCTTCAACCGCGTCAACCGCGCTGCCGCCATTCCTGAGGGCGCACATGGCGGCGTCCATGCCGACAGCGCCGTTGGCGCTGGCGATGATTAACATAAGTGATTGGATGCTCCGATTCCTGAGCCCGATGCGGAAGTCAGGACCCGCTAATCACGCAATCGAGCGCGTCGCCCTTTTGCAGGACCTGCGCTTGATCATAGCGCAAGGCGCCCAAGCCCGTGAGTTGCAGCTCGGCGACGCGAATCTCGCCATGCAAGACTTTGAAACTCAAGCCGCAACTGCCATCGTCATTTGGCGCCAGTTCACAGCTGCCCCAGGCGTAACCGCTGGACCAGAAATGGCGGCGGGCTTCCGTCGGCGCGGCGAAAGCCAAGGTCCCGTCAACCGCGGAATACTGAAAGCCGGTCAGCGCCAGGATAGCCGCCCAACTGACCATGGCGCGCGCGTAATGATGGCCGCATTCCGCCTCGTCAAAGGGGTTGCGCTTGAGCCCGTCGTAGCGATCGCGGATGGCGCCGATGCACTTCAAGCCGTCGTCAAGATCGCCTTCGTACAACATGCCGATTGCGGCGGTGTATTCAAAGCCGGTCATGACCTCGTTGTAATAGGGGAAGGGACGCGCCGGTCGATCCCCGCGCGGATAAGTCGCCATCAGCAGCGCCGATTCGTCGTTGAGCACGTAGGAGCGCATGTGATTGAAATGGCCGTACATGTTTTCCTTGAAGTTGTAGCGCATGATGCTGCGCAGCGTGGCTTTGACATGCGCTTCGTCAACGACGTATCCCAGCCCGCAGACATGCGCCAGCAACTGCCCCACCAGTTGATCGACCAGGCAGCCAGCCCCAAGCTGCAGCACCGGTTCTGTGGGATCGGCCGCGCCCATGTCGCTCATTAACATGCCGAAGACCGAATCTTTTCCCGCAGCCGGGCGGATCTCATGCTCGTAGTACTCGCCATTGAACAAATTGGCGTCGATCCAGGCGCGTCCGTTTTCATAGAGAAGCCGGCAATCATCGGCAAAATCGCCTTCGCTCAGATGCCGCGCCATTTCTTCCATCGCGCGCAAGGCGCCCAGGTACCAAATACCCATTTGCGGGTTGGGACCATAGTACTCGACATCCATGGTATTGTGCTGGCAGCCTTCCATCACGCCATCTTTATCGGCATCCCAGCCCCCCGGCAGCCAGCAGAATTCCAGCGCCTTGCGCGCCTTGTCCCATAGCTGCCGCAGCCGGTCGCTGTCGCCGGAAAGCTGCCAGTCGCGATAGAGCTTCATCAGGCAGCCCATTTGTCCGTCAGCCGCCGCCAGCGACCAGGCTGCGGCGTGCTGCAGCGGCAGGTCGACGCGGAAGCTCATGCCGCCGTCGCCGCGCGTGGCATAGTTGAACTCGACTTCGCGCATGCCCATTGCCAGGTCTCCGAAGAGAAAAGCCGTCGCCTGCTCATAATTCCAGACGTGCGTGCAGGACCCAAAACAACAACCGGCCGTATCGTCGCAGCCTTCCCAGCCGAACATGAAGCCATCGGGCGTGCGAAAGACCGTCTGCGAGCGCAGCGTGCTCAAGTTCGAGAGCGCGGACTCCTTGACGACGGCGGGCAAATCGCTCTCGAGCAGGCTATTGACGAAGGAGCGGGTCTCGGCTTCCAGCCAGTCGAGATTGGCAGCCGTATAGGCGGCCGCTTCCCAGGCGTCGGCGTACTGGGTCGTGTAGTAATTGCCGATGCGCGTTCCCGCTTGCAGGGGGCTTTGCGGGTGATTGCGACCGGCTTCTTGCCAGGTGATGCGATTGGGGAAATGCCAGCTCAAAAAGAAGGTCACCGCGGCTGAACGATTGGCGGGCACGGTCAAGGCAACCGAGAGGGAGCCGGTCGGATTGTCCACCCCGCCGCGATCGCGCTCTTCCAGCCGACCGTCGGCGCTGAAGTCGTCCCAGAAATCGAGCAGGGAATCGCCCCAGCTATAATCCGCCCAAGCCGTGCGCGCGCTAATTGAAGGGTCAGTGTCTACGCGACCCCCTTCTTGCTGCGGCGTCGTCAGCGCCAGGGTGCCCCATTGCGCCGACTCGCGATCGACTGTAGTGGCTCCGAAAAACTGGGCACCTAGTTGAGAGGGTATACTAGCGTGAC
>JAPPMO010000010.1 GCA_028873975.1 Chloroflexota bacterium | reverse complement strand
CAGGTTATTGGCAAGTCAAGCGCCGCAATCCCCGCGCAGGTAGACATAATCGCCGCTGATCCAGCCCTCGCGCCCCCACAGGCGGACTTTGAAATAACCGTGGCGCTGCTCGCTGGCGGGCAGCCAGTCTCTAGAGCCGGTCACGCCGAGGACCAAGCCGCGCGGCGGGCTTTGGCGGAACTTGACATTCGCCCAGGGCTGCACCTTGCAGTCGCTCATGCTTGGCGGCTGAGTCGGCGCCGCTTGACTGCTTTGCGATACCGGCGGCGGGCTGTCGCTTTGCAGCAAGATGACGGTGCCGCCGCGGTCAATAATGCCGCAGGTCATGCCAGCGCGCTGATAAGACGACAGTTCAAGGAGCCGGCGCGGCGCGTAGGCGGCGTCGAGGAAAACAAGCCGCCCATGCGCGGCGAAGCAGATCTCGACGCTAGGGGTGATATAGCCGTAGAGATCGGCCGCGTCGATGATGCCCTGAGCGATGAGATCGGCTCGGCTGATGGCGTCAAAGCCGACGCGGCGGCCCTGGGCGCCCTCGACCCAGTTGCTGACCTGGATGCCCGGCGGCAGATGATTGAGACTGTCTTTGACGCGGGTTGGGGTGGGCGGTGGCGATTTATCATCGTCGCGGGAACTGCGCGATGAACGAGCTGGCGCTGGGGAGGTTCTTGCTGAAGGCGATCCATTGAATAAAGCTGAAACCGTAAGGGAAAGGCCGTAGGCGTTTTTGGCGCGGACTTGCGGAAGATAAACCATGTTAGGCAGCAAGCCGGTGAAGGTATAGCTGGCGACATCGCCGACATCAATCCATTCGATACCGGCGCGGATGACTTCGTAGCTGGTTGCTAAGCTGGATTTCGTCCAGGTTATGGTGAGGCTGTTATGCCTGACGCGGCTGACAAGGACGTCGCTGGGATTGGCTGGGACTTTGTTGGTTCCGTCCAGCGTGGTAGCGCGACTGGTAACGAAGTTGGAAACGCCATTGGCGTTTTTGGCCCGGACTTGCAGGGCATATTCCCGTAAAGCGGTGAGGTTCGTGAAGGTATAGCTGGCGACATTGCCGACATCAATCCACTCCTCAAAGGATTGTGGCAAGCGATTGTAGCGGGTTTCGTAACTGGTTGCGCCGGGGGATTTCGTCCAGCTGAGGGTGATGCTGTCGTTGCTGATGTTGCTGGCGGAGACGCTAGTGGGCTTGGGCGGGGCGTTTTGGGCTTGCGATGGCAGGGTGAAGAGGCTAAGCGAAGCGAGAAAACAGCAGCGCAGGATTAGAACATATATTCGGGGGGGGGGGGTAATATTAAGTAATGTTTAAGAAAAGGTGCGGCGCAACTGATCGTGTTCATGGTTGATCTCCCTGGATTAAGCGAGCGAGGAGCTGGCATGACAAGCGCTCTTTCAAACGGGCAGATTTTGGAAGATGTATATGATGGCGCCAGTGCAAGCGACTATAGTCGTTATGATGAAAGCGGTCTGGCGGTTGACGCGCTGTTCCAGTTCCTTCTGCAGTTGTTGAGTCTGCGCTTCCTGCTTGCTGTCGAAGCGCTCGGATAAGGCTTGAAGGTCTTTGTTAAACTGTGCGGATTGAGCGGCAAACCGCGTGTCGACCAGTTCGCTTTGGGCATTGAGGGCTTTGCTAAACTGCTCGGATTGGGCTATGAACCGCCTGTCAACTTGTTCGGATAGGGCTTGCAAGTCTTTGTTGAACTGCTCGGACTGGGCATCCAGCCGCGTGTTGAACACTTCGCTCTGGGCTTGCAAGTCTTTGCTAAATTGCTCGGATTGAGCGGCAAGCCGCGTGTCGACCAGTTCGCTTTGGGCTTGCAGATCCTTGCTAAACTGCTCGGACTGGGCGTCCAGCCGCGCGTTAAATAGCTCGGATTGGGCTTTAAGGTCTTTGTTAAACTGTTCGCTTTGGGCGTCCAGCCGCGCGTTGAACACTTCACTCTGGGCTTGCAAGTCTTTGCTAAATTGCTCGGATTGGGCGTCCAGCCGCGCGTTAAACTGCTCGGACTGGACTTTAAGGTCTTTGTTAAACTGCTCGGATTGGGCGGCAATCTGCTCTTGCGTGGCTTTATGCTGGGCTTCAAGCCGAACAATATCGGACTTGCTCGCCAAGTAGGGGTTTTCCGCCGTCCGCGCGCTTTCCAAGCTGGAGACGCGCTCAGTCAAGTCGCCAACTTGCTCGACAACCCGAGTCTGCGAGAACTGCTCCAGCGCCTCGACGCGCTGTTCCAGGATGGGGTCGTTTTCCGCCACGTCAATTTACCAAAAGCCTCTGACTCGATTGATTAGGGATTATAAGCGTAGTTTGACTAAAACGCAACAGAAGCACAGAGAAATGCCAAGGCAATCGCATCAAAATGGGGCGGCTGACATGGTACGAAATTGGACTGATTATTAACCACCGAGGACACCGAGAACACCGAGAAAAGCAACGGAACATAGCTCATGTTATGTTTCAGGCTTGCTTTTCAGCCACAAATGAAGTTTCGCTGGCGACCTCGTCGTATTCAGGTGACGGAATTTAGATAGCAAGCAGACAAATGAACCTAAACTCGGTGCTCTCGGTGTCGAAGGGCAGTGTCTACGCGCCCCTCGGTGGTGAAAAAATGATTTGATGCAATTGCCCTGAGAGAAATGCTCATTTACTTTGTGTTTTTCGTGTCTTGACGGTCAGTGTCGGCGGTCAGTGTCTACGCGACCTACGCGACCTGTGCTTGGTCATGCTTTCGACCGGGCAAGTAATCGCTTGACTTGCCAATAATCTGAAATGCACCCGTTTCTCATAAACGAGTTGAAGCGCCGGCGAGTTCGTAGTAAGCTGAATGTCCTTGGAGGTGAGACCTTATGCAAATCAATTATCAAGAGCGCCTGGACAACTTGCTGGAGCAGAGCGGCGCGGGCACGGTGGCGATGGTCCCCGGCGAAAACATGGTCTATTTCACCGGCTTGCACTTTCATCTATCGGAACGTCCGATCCTAGCGCTGTATAACCGGCTTGGCTTGTCGCTAATCATTCCCGAATTGGAAGTCGCCAAGTTGGAAGCGCGACCGGACCTGGAGGCGCGCCGATTCATGTGGACGGACCGCGACGGTTATGACCAAGCCTTTCGAGAATCGGTCGCGGACTTGGCGCTCAAGGAAAACCCGATCGCCCTGGATGGGCAGACGCTGCGCCTCTTTGAGTGGCTGGCTTTGCGCAGGGCGGGGCTTTCTGCCGATCAGGCGATTGACGCCGGCGACCTGTTCTTGACCATGCGCGCCCGCAAGGCCCCGGAAGAAATTGCCAGGATGCGCAAGGCGATCGAAATCAGCGAGGGCGCATTGGAAGCGGCGCTGGATTGGGCGGTTCCCGGGATGACCGAGCGGCAAATCGCCGACAGGCTGTCAGCCGAAATGCTGGAGCGCGGCGCGCAGGGAGTGCCGTTCTTGCTGGTATTGACTGGTGAGAAGAGCGGCTTGCCGCACGGCGATACCGGCGATCGCGCTTGGGGCGAAGATGAATTCCTGCTCATCGACTTCGGCGCGCGCTACCAGGATTACCCCGCGGATATCACGCGGACCTTCTGCGTCGGGCAGCCGACCGAACAAATGCGCGCCATGTATGAGGCGGTATACGGCGCCAATAAAGCCGCCCGCGAATTCGCGCGACCGGGTGTCACTTGCGAAGCGGTGGATCGCGTCGCCCGCGATGTGATTGAAGCTGCGGGATTGGGCGAGTTTTTCATCCATCGTTTGGGACATGGCTTGGGACTCAGCGTGCACGAATTGCCCAATATAGTAGCGGGCAATCGACAGGAACTGCTGCCGGGCATGGTCTTCACCATCGAACCCGGCGTCTATATTCCCGGCCTTGGCGGCGTGCGCATCGAAGACAATGTCGCGGTCACTGAAGATGGTCTGGACGTCCTGACGACATTCCCGCGCGAACTTTAGCCGCTTTGCATTTTCTAGCGCCTTGCGCCTTCATTAGCTGGTTCGCGGCGCATGACGCCAGTTCCCTGGGCGCGGACAAGCGAAGGCGCGTCTGTCAAGCGCGCATCACCCCGCATACTGGCGCCTCCCAGCGCAAGCCGCGGTGCCGGGCCTGCAAAATGTCCAGCGCGACTTTTGCCTCTTGCGGGAATGGCGCTCCTCTGCGCCGCGTCATGTCGATATTCATCATGACCACTTCCACTGTCGCCGCCAGTTGCTCGCGCGTATCGTTGATCAGAAAGCAGATGACGTAGCAGCGTTTTGGCGAAACATCAATCAAGCGCGCATGAACGCTGACCTGATCCCCGGTCAAGATTTCGGCGTAGTATCGGATGTGCTGTTCCAAGGCGAAATTCCCGAATTTGTCGGCCGCGGCATAAAGCTCGCCCAGGCCAACTCGGCGCAGGAATTCCCCCAGCCCCTGTTCAGCCACGTGAACGTAGAATTGCACATTCATGTGCGAATTCTCATCCATGAAAGCTGAGGGAATGCGTTGCTGGTGCATTCTTTCCAGTTGACG
The DNA here is from genome assembly GCA_028873975.1 of Chloroflexota bacterium. Lineage (GTDB taxonomy): Bacteria > Chloroflexota > Anaerolineae > Aggregatilineales > Phototrophicaceae > UBA6055. The sequence continues at coordinate 534 of JAPPMO010000010.1, read as the reverse complement.
AATGTCCTTAAGCGATGCCTGCGTTTTCGGCATGGGTAATCGGTCCCTTATCGTCGCATGAATCCGCCGCCATTATAGCGGCTGAAATGGCGGGAATCTAAACTGAATATGAACCACAGAGAACACAGAGCGCGCAGAGAAAAACATAAAATATCTTATTTCAACTGTGTTTTCGAGTGAAAAATCACGTTTCGCTTATAACTCTTTCTTATGCTTAGTCTCGGATTTTAGAAGAAATGTCGTCTGAACGCCAAGTAACTCTGTGCGCTCAGTAAGACCAAGAAAGAAATGCAAATTTTGCTAAAGCAACGATCTGTAGGGGCGACAGGCGGGCTGTGTCTACGCGCCCTGCCATGTCGCCCGAAACCACAAGCGCAGGGGCAACGGGCGACCAGATTAGTCGCCCCTACAAGGCTTGTCCGGTACTCCAAATTGTACCTAATGAAAACCAGGACAATACCGAATCGATACAAAAAAGATGGCGATCCTTGCGAAAATCAACAAATTATTACGAAATCCGCCAAGTTTAGCTCC
>JAPPMO010000060.1 GCA_028873975.1 Chloroflexota bacterium | reverse complement strand
CCCCCCCCCCCCCGCCCCCCCCCCCCCCCCCCCCCCCCCCCCCCCCCCCCCCACGAGAGCCTCATCGGGATGGAATTGGCGCTGGGTGGACCGGAAGTGTTGACCCTGGGCGAAATCGAAGCGCGCATCATCGGCGCGCTGGACACTTGGCGCTTGCTCGTGCCGGTTCCGGTCGCTGCGCTGCGCCCGCTAGTGGCTGTCATGGAAGCGATATTGCCGGGCTCTCCCGTCAGCGCCAGCTTGCTGGAATTGCTCGCCGTGCCCAATACGGTGCCGGACAATGCGCTGGTCACTCACTTTGCTATGCAGCCCATTCCCTTTGCGGGCGAGCATATCGCCTATCTGAAGGACAACAGCATCGGCGATGCCCTCGCGAAGTTTTTCCGGGACGCTACTGTGAATTGAGCCTAAGCAGGTCGTCGAATATGCGGCGATAGGCTTCTGTCATAGCCTTGATCGAGAAGCGCGCGCGAACCCGGGCGCGCCCGGCGCGTCCCATATTTTCTCGCAGCCTGCCGTCCCCAAGCAGCCGCATGACCGCTCGCGCGAATCCAGCGATGTCGTCGGGGTCAATGAGAAATCCGGTCTCGCCTTGGCTCACTGTTTCGGCGGGACCTCCGCGGTTGCTGCTAACAATTGGCTTGCCGCAAGCCATCGCCTCGAGGTTGGCTTTGCCAAAACTCTCAAACTCGGAAGCGCAAACCAGCACGTCCGCGGCCGCATAGACATTCTCGACATCGTCGCGAAAACCGATGTAACGCAGGCGCTCGCGCAGCGCGTCATTGGCGCTCGCCATCCTGATAATCTGATCTCGATAGCGCCCATCGGCCGCTCCGCCGAAGACATTATCGCCAGCCACGATGAAACGCGCCTCCGGTTCTTGCCTGACGATAGCTTCAGCCACGGATTGAAAAGTATGATGTCCCTTGACGCGTTGAAAACGGGCGACCATGGCGACGAGTGGCGCATCGCGCGGGATGCCCAGTTCGTCGCGCAAACGCGCTCCGTCGAGATCCGGATGAAAGCGCTCGGTATCCACGCCCGGGTAAACGACCGGCAAGTTTTCGCGGGGCATGAAAGGGGGCTCGCCAAGATAGCCGTCCCGGATAGCGATTGAACGCGCTACCGTCTTTGGTATGCCGCGAAAGAATATCCGCTGCCAGGGTTTCGGCTTGAACCACCAGCCCCAGAGCGTGAAGATGAAGGGCAGCCCGGCCAGTTGAGCCGCCGCGGCGATCATGGGCAAGCAGTGATAATCGCTATGCGCGAGGTCGATTCGCTCCTGTTGCAGCAGCTTGGCGAAGCGCTTGACCACGGGGAAGCGCGCCCATAGAGCAGACACAAAGAAGGTGGTGGCGCCGCGAAAGGGGATGATGTGGACCGGACCGACCCTTTCGCGCCAGATCTCGCTCAACTGCCCGTCCTTCGGCAGCAGCAGATGGCATTCATAGGCGCCGGCCTCAAGTGAAGCGGCGAGCGTCAGCAGGTCTGTTTCGCCGCCGCCAAGACCGCTGTAACAAGAGGCGAAGAGGATTCGCTTCATCGATATTTTCCGATTTTACTCGCAGAAGGGGATGGCGAGGTACTGTTCGCGTTCGGCGCAGGTCAACGCGCGCGGCGCAATTCGTTCTCGCACCCGGTCAAGCAACTCTTGCGCGCTGTCGACCTGAATCAGCCTGCGCACGCCATTGGCATCCTCGGTCACGACATGCTGCCCGTTCTGGCTGAGGCTGAAACCCAATACGTCATCGGGATGTTGGATGCGCTCTACCAGGATGTTTGATGCCAGGTCCCATATCAACAGATTATTGTCGGCGGCGGCGTAGAGCCAGTTTCGCTCTTCCAGAAGCTCTAATTGCCGGACAAAAACGCCGACGTCGGCGTATTCATTGAGGATCGCTCCGCTGGACGTATCAAGCGCTTGAAAGCCCCCATCGACTCGTGACAGCAGGAGAACCTCCCCATTCGCCGCCAATTCGCCCTGAGCGACATCGACAAAGGTCTGGCGCTGGATGGAATCCTCTTCCAGATCGACTCGGGTCAGGCTTGCCAATCCTCCTTCCAGGCGAACGAAGAAATAGAGACCATCGCCGCCATCGCCGAACGCGACCTTGAAGCGATCCGATGTGGCATATTCGGGCGCCAGTCCCAGGGCGTAGGCTGCCGTCGGCTCCGCGGAGTCCCCTCCCCACAACAAGGCGCCCGCCGGGTGCAAGCTGAGAACTGCGCTGCTGTCGACCGCAAATCTGACCAACCTGGATTCTCCAAAGTCTCCCTTGTTCAATCGCTGCGGCGCAGCTCGATCCCTTCGCAGCAGCAGCAATTCGCCGGCTTCGGTTTCCACCAGCAGGGCGTCGCCCTGTGGCGCCAAATACATCTCTCTCACTTGTTCAGCTTCCAAGGACCAGCTCGCCGCAATCTGACCGCTCTCGGCCTCAACAAGCTGGATCTCGCCGTCGACGGATACGGCAAAATGCGAGCCGGATTCGTTGATCCGCGTCAGGCTGCCGCTGTCGCTCTGGAACAGGATTTCCTCATCGACTATGCTCACAAGCCGCGTAGCGTCGCTGTCACTGACGAGCAGAGCCTCCCCCGTCTGGTTGATCCAGACATCGTCGGCGGGCTCATCAAGTATCCGAAGCCCGTCCGATAGCGCTGGCGCGATATGCCAAAAATGGACGCTGCCATCGACGGTCTGCCCCAATGCGACCCTGCCCCGGGCGTCGACTTCCATCCGCGCCAGGGGCTGCGGCGAAATGCCCACTTGGCGGATCAAGCTGCCGTCGGCGGTGGACCATGTCACCAGCCGGTTGTCGCTGGTCAGAGACAGGGCAAGATCTGAATCAAGGAAATGGGCTGAGACCAGACCGGCGGCAAACGCGTCGTCATAAGTCCGCAGAACAGATCCGTCGGCGAGAGAAATGAGCGCCAGCCGTTTCTCGCCAATGCTATTCTCTACGCCGAGCAGGGCAGCGTCGTCGTCAAATGCGATGAATTGGAGGCTGTCAGTCGCGCTGGCGATGCTCCCTCCGCTGATGAGCGACCAGTTGAAACCCTCGGCAACGCGCGTTAATTGCTGCCCGGTAGAGGGGTTCCAGAGCGCAAGGTCGCCGATGTTGGGATCGCCGGCATAAGCGGGCAAACTGCGACCGCCGCTGTAGGCGACGCCGCCCCTGCGGTCGTAGCCCAGGTAAACGCGGCCGCCGCTGGCCGGACTAAGCAGCGCCAGCGTCTCGGCCGAATGCTGCGCCATTGTGACTGCGCCGCCGGCCTCTGACCAGACGATGAGGCGCGCGTCGTCGGCGGTCGCCAGCAGCTCTCTGACCGCCAGCCCGTCTTCCGATTCCGGCGCGTAGTTGGCCAGACTCTCCCCGGTATTGAGATCCCAAAGGATAAGCGCGTCGTCGCCGGCCGTGACCAACTTGCTGTCGGTTCGATATGGGGCCATCGCCCGAACGGGACTGCCATGCGCTGGCAAGCGATGAATCGGGATACCATCTTCGCTGGAGCGAAGGACCACTTCTCCATCCACCGCCGCGGTGATCAGCAATTGCCCGTTGCCAGCATAAGCGAGCGCGCTGATATCGCCTGCGTGATCGTCAATTGCATAGTCGAGCCGCCCGGTCTCGCTGTTATAGACCTGTACACGCTTGCGTGAACGCTGGACCACTGCAATTTGCTGGCCAGTTGGATGAACCCGCGACAGTGAGACATTGTCAATCGTCGCCACGGGACGGCTCTCGAGCGCCTGACGAAGGATCTGCAAAGCGGGCCAGGGATTCTCGAGGCTCCGCGCAGCTTCCCAGGCTAATGCCAGAGCCAGGTCGAGGTCGCCATCCGCGAGCGCGCGCCCGGCGCCGTCAATGACCGCCTGCGCGGCGATCTCGCTCTGCAGTTGCGCTCTTTCTGTAGCGCGGGCTTTGGCGGCCTGGATGGCCGTCGCTTCTTGGGAGGTCGCGGCCATTGCCGCCTGCCTGGTCGCGTATTGCGCTTGGACGGCGACAGTTGCCAAAACCTCTTCTCTGATGCGGACGCTGGTCGCCGCGAGCATCGATATAACCCGAAGGGCACTGTTGCCCTCTGCCGTTGCGCTTGCGGCGGCGGATCGCGCGATGCTTGTCCCTTGCTCGCTTGTGGCGAGGAAGGCTGCGGTGGCGGTTGCTGCGCTTTGGCTCGTCATCACGCTCTGAACGATCCCGACAACCGCGACCAGGATCAAGACGGCAAACAGGCCAAGCGCGACATGACTTGGGAATCCGCGAGCCGGCGTCGGCTTTTGCCGTCGGCTGGCATGGATGAATTCAACCAAAAGCTGCGATGGCTTTGGACTGCGCTTGGCGCCCTCCGCCAGCCACTGCCGCGCCTCTTCCGCGCGCTCCGGGGCGAGCAGCAAATCGCTCCTGCGCCCCTCCAGATTCCATGCGCTGGCGCTGACGAGCAACTCGGTATGCAGACGCAGGTGCGCGTCAACTTGCAGGAGTGGCAACAAGTCATTGGCGCTCGCATTGAGCTCGTCTTCTTCGCGAAAGAAAACATAGGCGTTTTCAGCAATGGCTGGATGGACCGCGACGGCGATTGCTTCGTTGATGATCAAACTGATGAAGCGCTTGCCGTTGGCAACCGCGTATTCGATCAATTCATTGCACAATTGGCTTTCGGCGGAATCTGGCGACAGGACAATCGCAATCGTATGCGAGCGCAATATCGCATCCCGCAGCGCCTGCCGACCTGCTTCAGACTTGCCAATTTCTTCATCGAGGCGGGGGATGATATTGCCGGCAGCCAGCCGCGCAGCCAATTGACGCGTGAACTCGATATCTTCCGGGTGGTAGATGAAGAAAATATCGTAGAAGCTGCCGCTGTTTTGCATGGGAATTTGCTACGCTGGTATTGACCATTGCCGCGCGAAACCTGCTTATAGCATAGTTCCAATTCGGGGTCTTCACCAGTCAGTATGCGATTGCGTCAGACGGGGGCGAAACCGCCCCCTGACAGACAAAGAAAAACCGCCGGCTTCCGCCAGCGGCCTTCGTGGATTTTGCTTTATTCTGTCTCTTGCGAGCGCGATCAGCCTGCCTGATGACTGATGCGCCCTTCCAGCATGGCGCTGATCGGGCTGTTGGCGGCGATGTAATCGGCCACGACTTGATCCAGCGGGCTGCCTTGATCGTAGGGATTAATGGCCATTTCATCGAGTACCGAGTAGCCATCGCCGCCAGCGCGCATGTAGTCGTTGCTGGCGACATAATAGATGGCATCGGGATCAAGCGGCGCGTATTCGCCCCCTTGCATCACCTCGGCGCTGACGATACGGCTGCCGGCTGCTTGGGTGGCGTCAAAGGTATAACGCAAGCCCGCGACCTGCGGAAAGCGCCCGGACGCGCCATCGACTATCGGGTTGCCATCCGCATCCACTTCGACGCGGCTGACGCCATTTTCTAGCGCGGCCAGCACATCAGCCCCGCTCAACTCAAAGGTGCTGATCAAATTGCCGAAAGGCAGCACCGTGAGAACTTCGCCCAAGGTGACCTCGCCGGCATCAATATCGGCGCGGATGCCGCCGCCATTCTGGATGACAATGTCAACGCCGGTTTCTTCCAACATGGCGTCGGTGATGACATTCCCGAGCAGACATTCTTGGATGCGGCAGAGGCGCGGGCTGGTGCCGGTCAGCGCCATGGCTGTTTCCCCGACCGGTTGCGCGCGCAGTTCGGCGATTGGTTCAGCCAGTTCGGCGATCAGGGCGCTGATATCCGGATCCGGGCTGATGTAACGGCTGAGCAGGATCGTATCTCCATCCCAATCGGTCAGTAGTCCGTCGGCATCAAACTCGACATCCAGCCGTCCCAAATAGACCGTATTGTCGCTGGCTTGCGTCACCAGAGTCGGCTCGCCGCTGGCGCTTTCCAGTACGAGCGGGTATTCGCCATAGGCGCCGGTATAGGCATTGCTGAGCAGGGTGTGGGAGTGACCGCCGACAATCACATCGACGCCGCTGACACCCTGGGCGACTTGTAAATCGGCTTCAATGCCAATGTGACTGAGCACGATGATCTTGTTGACGCCTTCGGCAAGCATCTTGTCAACTTCATCTTGGGTGATGCCGACTAGGTCGTAGTGGAAGACCAGGAATTCGCTGGGCTTGGCCAGAATCTCGGTTTCCGGCGCGGTCAGCCCGATGATGCCGATGCGCTGGCCGCCGACCTCGAAGATCACGGAGGGTTCGACCAAGCCAGCCAGCGCTGGATCCTCGCTGAAATCGATATTCGCGCTGAGCGACGGCATCTCGAGGTTCTTGACAAACTCAGCCAATACTCCGCTGCCATCGTCAAACTCGTGGTTGCCCAGGGCGAGAACGTCATAATCCATGGCGTTCATGATCTGTACGCTGTCCTGCCCGCGATACTGGACGTGGAAGAGCGTTCCCGTGAAGCGGTCGCCGCCGTCCAGCAAGAGGTGATTGTCAACCTCGGCGCGGATCTGTTGGACAACTGTGGCTTGCCGCGCCGCGCCGCCATCGCCGTTGCGCTGCGGCTCATGATGACCGTGCACATCGTTCGTGTGCATGATCGTCAACTCGAAGCTGTCGTCTTGCGCGCCGGCCACGCCGACAAGCAAAACGACCAGGACTAAAACACTAATCAGTTTTCGGTTCATTGCATCCTCCTCACTTTTTTTGAAAACGAGCTTGCCATCACGCTGGATGCGGTCATGTATTGCTTCGCCATCCGAGCTGAAGTCTAACATAGGGACGCGCTGGACGGCATTGTGAATATTGTTGAATCAGCGCCGGCGCGGATGCTTGATCACCCCGACGACTTGGCGCCAGGCCGGTTCGGACAAGGGGTTGCGCTGGAGAGTCATACCCAATCGCTCCATCGTCCTTTGCGAAGCGATATTATTGTTTTCAGTCGTGGCCACTACGCGGGCAATACTCAACTCTCGAAACAGATAGTTCAATAAAGCCATGCCCGCTTCGCTGGCGAATCCCCGTCTTCGATAGCGCGGCATGATTCCCCAGAACAGACCGACTTCTGGACTGAGCAGCGTATCAGCCGCATCGCCCCCCAGCGCGCCCCAGGGAATGATCGTCGGCACGATCCCTACCGAGCCGATAAAATGCCCGTTCGAGCGCGCTTCTAGGGCGTAGTCCGCATAAGGCGGCTGCCCCAGTTGAGCCAGTTCGCGGTAGCTGTCAATCGTCCATTGCAGCCAATTCAACGCCTGTTGGCGCGGCTCTTGAATGTTGAAGACCTGCGCGCGAAAGCGAATGCAGTCTTCGCTGTCGCGCTCGTGAAACTGCCGTATGCGCAGTCGGTCGCTTCGCAAGTCGATCGGTTTCATATACTCGCGGGAGACCTCAGTTACGCAAGTACGAGGCGCCGTTGACGTCCACGATACAACCTGTGGAAAACTCCGCGCCCTCTGACGCTAGGAAAAGAGCCACGTAAGCCACGTCTTCGGGCTTGGCGACGCGCCCAAGCGGGGATTGATTCCTGATCTCGTCGCCGTCCGGCTGCGCCAGCCGTTCGGCGGCCATATCCGTTTCCACGAAACCGGGCGCGACCGTGCCAATAAATATGTTATGCGGCGCCAGCAACTGCGCCAGAGATTGTCCCATACTGTTCAGTCCGGCTTTGCTGGCGCCATAAGCCACCGCCGTCGGCTCGCCGCGGAATGCCCCTCGCGACGAAATGTTGACAATTCGCCCGCCGCCGCGCCCGATCATCTTTTGCGCGACGCAGTAGCTGAGGTTGGCAGGGGCCAGCAAGTTGACTGAAATGACGCGTTGAAAATGCGCTTGCCACTCGCTGTAGCCGACGTCGGTGAGCGGTCTCTCTTCATAGACGCCGGCATTGTTGATCAAGATATCGATGCCGCCCATCTGCTGCGCGACCGAATCGACCAGGGATTGTACAGCGGCTGGATCGGCCAGATCGGCTTGAAAGGTCTTGTGGCCGCGCCCCGAAAGCGCATGAAGCGTCGTTCGCGCCGCGTCCGTGTTCTGCTTGTAATGGACGGCGACTGCGCCGCCCCGTTCGGCGAATTGTCGGGCAACTTCTCGTCCGATGCCGCGAGACGCGCCAGTAACGAGTACAACTTTATCGGTAAACCGCATGAGATCTGTCTTTCTCGCACAGGGACGCCGAACTTAAATTATATGCAAGCCAGCGTTTTCTTCCATTGCGACAGCGGTCTTCAAATGATCTTTCTTAATAGACCGCGTCTCTCATGCGACGAGAAGGCATATTGTTTTGTGTGAGCGCGACGCAAAGGTCCCTCCTTGTCGCGTCAAGGAGGGACCAAGAGAGAATTGTCAAAGACTACTGACAGACGCCGGTTGTCGTGACGTAGTCAGCGCTGATCCAACCGATGATCCCGTAATAGTTGATTTTGAACCAAGATGCGGTACGCGTATCGGAGCTAAGACTGACGTCGTTCAACAATACAGCCAATACCGTATTGCCGGCCGGCTCGTTGCGCACATTCAGAATATCGGTGGTCGTAACCGTGCAATCGGTCAGCGGGACTTCCGCGTTGGTCGCCGCTTCGGTAGACAAGAAGTCTGGATTCATCAAAACCGCCGTGCCTTCACGATCAACATCCGCGCAACGCCAGTCTCCGTCGGTGGCTGTGGACAAGGGAATGATCGCGCGTGGCGAGGTTGCGGCGTCGAGCAAGATGATCGTGCCGGTATCCTGGAAGCAGATCCTCAAGCCGCTTTCGGGCACGTATCCCCAGAGATCTATCGCCTTTTTGAAGCCATAGTCAGTGATGACTTGGTTCCCGACGCCAGCAGCGTCCCTTTCCTGGCATTGGCTTCCGCTAACATAACCGGTCACCGTTACGCCAGCTGGCAGGGATTGGCAAGTGGGCGTTGCGGTTGCCGACGGCGTCCTTGATCCAGACGACTCGCTAGAATCATCATCTTCCTCGGTACGGGCTGCATTTGCCACCGCGCTTTGGATCTGGAAGGCAAACGATCCCGCCAAATATTCGGCGGCGCCAATATCGCAGAAGCCCTCCAGGCGTGCGAGCCCGCGCTGGTCTTCCCCCAAGCAGCTGCCAGTGTTGCCGTTGTCAATCGCCGCGCTGTCCTCTTGCAGCACGTAATAAACCGGCAAGCCGGCCAGTTTGAGCAGCATCGGATCGCCCGCCAATTCCTCGTGCCCGCAGGAACCGTCTTGAATCAGGTTGCCGATGTTGCTGTTCAAAGTGCCCGAACAATCTTCCGGGACATTGCCGCTCAGGATGCTGTTATACATCTGGAGCAATGCGTTGTCGTATATTCCGCCGCCTATCTCCGCGCTGTTATCGACAATTGTCACATGGGTAAGCGTCATGGTTCCCGCATTGTAGATAGCGCCTCCCTTGTCGGCCGCGCTGTTTTCAGCGAATGAGGTATTGGTGATGCTTGCGATTCCGCTGTTGACGTACAAGCCGGCGCCGTCATCTGTCGCGCTGTTCGAGTCGAAGCCGCTTTTGTCGATTTGCAGACTGTTCGCGTCCCCGCCGGCAAAAAAGATGCCAGCGCCCGAAACCGCTTCATCCGTGCCGGCTGTATTGCCGCTAATGGCGCTATTGGTGATGACGATGTCGCTGTTCTCGGCATAGATGCCGGCGCCGTGGCTGGCTGACGCGCTATTGCTAATGACACTGTTGTTCATTGAAAAAGAACCGTTGCTGACAGCGATTGCGCCGCCGTTCGATGCGCTGGAACCAGAGGTCATCGTCAGACTCATGACCTCGAGCGAGCCGCCGTCAACATTGAAGATTTGATGGCTATCGTCCCCGCCTATCACGAACCCGGCGCCATCAACAATGACTTCGGAGGTGACGCTCAACGTCGATGTTAGCGTGATCGTGCCTTCTTCAGTACCCGTCAAATCAATTGTGATCGTATCGACGCCGGTCTGCTCTTCGTCGATCGCTTCGTCTCCGGCTTCGCAATTGTTCAAGGGATCAACTTGTTCTTCCCCATTTGCGGACAAGATCGCGTTGTACAAGCTACAGTCTTCATCGACTGTGATATCGGCCGCCCACGCTCGCCCCAAGGGCAATAACAGCAACGCAGTTGCCAGTAAAAGCCAAATATGCTTGGATTTCAATCTAGGTCGGATCACATCTCGTTCCTGTCCCCATAATGAACAAACGGCACGGGGTCGCCGCCGTCTCAGTTTCCCCGCGCGCCCAATCTACATTTGTTATATCCGATTTCGGATAGATGACAAACGAATCAGAGGCTTATTTGCCTTGCCGCGGCGAATACTGAAGGCGCTTGAACATTGTTCTTGGACCGCTGCAGATGACAATCCGGGGGATACGCTAGGACGAGCTTGCCATCTTTCGTACTAACTCAAGCGTCATCAGCGCGTCGCCTAGCGCATTATGGGCATCGCCCACAGCGATGCTCTCTTGCGCCAGAGCGCTGGTTAATTTATGCCATACGTAGCCGCGGCCCTGCCCGCTGCGCTTGCCTTTGAACTTGGCGTACTGCTTCATGGCGCAGTCTCGTTTGCCGATGCGAATATCGGGCAAGCGATAGCGGGCGACAGTTTGCTGCAGCATGCGCCAGTCGAAGTCCATGTTGTAGGCGATGACCGTTTCCCCCGCCAGCAAGCTCGAGAGTTTGATGTAAAGGCTGCTGAAAATCGGTGAATTGATCACGTCACCGTCTGTGATGCCGTGCACTCTGGCTGCGCCCGGCGGGATCGGAATGCTTGGCTTGATCAATTGATCCAAAACCGTATTGCCGCCCGCGTCAACAATGCCGATTTGTATGATCTCGTCGCGTTCGCCGAGACCGGTCGTTTCGGTATCGAGTACGTAAAAGTTGCGCGCCAAAAGGTTTTGAGCCCATTGAATCGCCTGCCGGCGATGAGAAGGATTGTAATGCCTGGTCATAGCGCGCCACTCTTGGATTTCCCGACTGCATTATATCACAGCCGCGCCACATGCCTAAGCGCGCCGCGAGCCGGTCATGTATCGAACTCGGTTGAACTTGAAATGAGTCACATTCAGTTTCACCGCAAAGACACGAAGGACACAAAGAAAAGGACTATTTCGCTAGCAATTCTCGGTGCCCTCGGTGGTTAAGCTTTTTATTTCAATCAAAAAGGATACGCTACCGTTGACGCGCGGGGCTTGCATTCCCGGCAAGCATGTGATATACTCGCTTTATCGTCGGCCGAGTAAAGGAGGTGATCAAATAATGAACGGTGATAAGGGGGTTGCCCTCTAACCCATTCACACCTCTTAGGGAAGCTCCGTTAGGGGGCGCTCCCAGCTAACCGCAAGACTGTGATTTCGACAGTCAAAGGGCCGCAGACTAATCCTCTGGGGTCCTTTTCTATTTTGGTGGAGAAACTGTTATAATTTGAATGCTATACCAATGAAAGTTCGACCAAATGCGAAACAAAGAGCGGTTTCATGCATACTTGAATGATGCGAGTAAGTCGCCGCTATTTATTTGCGGTGATTCTCTAAATGTTTTGCGGCTACTGCCTTCTGCAAGCGTCGACTTCTGCATGACTAGTCCGCCATATTGGAATCAGCGTGAATACAGTAACGGCGGCATTGGTTTGGAAGAAGACTACATTGGCTACATTGAAAACTTGCTCAAGGTTACTAGAGAGGTTTACCGGGTATTGAAAAGGGAAGGCTCGTTTTGGCTCAATCTTGGCGACAGCTACGTTAAGAAGCGACAAATCGGTGTTCCGTGGCGCGTTGCGCTTGCATTAACGGATCAACAAGGTTGGATCATGAGAAACGATGTCGTTTGGCACAAGATAAAAGGTATGGATACATCAAGAGATAAGTTGCGGCCTGTCCATGAATACATCTTTCACTTAGTAAAACAGGACCGCTACTTTTATGACATCGACGCAATACGAACTAAACCTCGGCAAGCCATAGTGAAAAATGGCGCAGTTACTACTGCGACCGGTGTTACAGGCGTAAAGTATAAGCGGCAAATTGAGCTATCTACTGCTCTGTCGGCTAGCGAAAAGTTGCAAGCAACGAAAGCTCTTAAAAAAACATTGCGCCAGCTTGAAAGTGGCGAGATTTCTGATTTTCGCATGGTCATACGTAAACAGCACCGAACTACTCATTCAGATTCCTCACGTGTATCAGGTCGAGCCAAGGAATTGGCTGAAAAAGGATTCTATTTTCTCTTCTATCATCCGAAAGGCAGCAAACCGGGCGACGTTTGGGAAATAGTACCGGAGGATACGACTAAACGCGGCGCCCACTATGCTTCTTATCCTGAAGATCTCTGTAAGATTCCGATAATATCAACCTGTCCACCCGACGGACTTGTTCTTGACCCATTTTGTGGTACTGGCACAACTAACTTAGTAGCGTTTCAAATGGGGAGAAAGTCGGTAGGTATAGACATCTCACGAGAATACATTGAGTACGCTGCCGAGCGTTGCCATATCCTGCTATGACCGGTCAAAGGGTAGTTGAACTGTTCGGCATTCCAACTGTCGCTTCAGACATTGACTGGAAGAAGATTGTCAAGGAGCAATACTGTCCATATTTGGAACGTGCATGCTTGAAAGTTCGTAAAAGTCAACCGGATCTCGCAATCGGCACATGTTCGGTCAATTACGGTGTTCGTGATCCAAAGGATATCCTAGTCTGTCCACATCGTATGTTGAGTAGTGGAAGGATATTTATCGATTGCCTTCATTTACTTAGATTGCATGAGCCTGGAAATGAGTTGCACAGGATAGCGCAAGTCGAAATTCCGGGCGGCAGTGTAGACTATTTTCTGGTATCTGCGCAAAGCGGAAAAGTAGTCGATTTCGTAGGCATTGAATTGCAAACGTTAGATACGACAGGAACTGTTTGGCCGCAGCGTCAGCGGTTTCTACAGTCTGTTGGGGTTGGGGATATAGACGAAAACTATTCCAACAAACCTTTCGGCATGAACTGGAAGATGACTGCCAAAACTATATTAATGCAATTGCACCACAAGATCGAAACATTTGAAGGATTGGGGAAACATCTTGTGCTAATTGTGCAAGATGTCTTATTTCAATACATTACACGACAATTCAGTTTCGGCCATATAGGCACAGCCAAGTTGGGGCATTCGCAGCATTTTCATTCATATACATTTGTGAAAGATCAAAACAACGAACGCAAGCGCTGCAACTTTCGTCTAGGTACAGCACTGATATGCAAGGAATGTCTTTAGCTTTGGGACTTCAAGCCCCGGCAAATATTGAACTCGAGGCAATTTTGTTCAAACTCCAAAACAAAATATCATCTAGGACTTTGCTGATAATGTGACTCATTCGATCGACTCTTGGCGCTGATATTCTTTACGTAAGATAGCGTACCAGATGGCATCCTTGTATTCTCCGCGATGGAGCTGCGACCCTCGACGCCTGCCTTCACAGCGCATATCGGCCTTTTGCATCACGCGGCCGGATGCCAGGTTCTGGACCAGATGGCCCGCCTCAATGCGGTTGACCTCGAGTTGCTCGAAGCCGAAACGAATCAGCAGCCGCAAAGCCGCCGTCGCCATACCGCGCCCCCAATATGGCTTGCCGATCCAATAACCGACCGTCGCGCTGTTATGCTTGTCTTCGGGATGAATGCCCATGCAGCCGACAAAGGTATCGGTCGCTCTGTCTGTGATGACAAATACATAGGCTTCGTCCGTCGACCATTGCTCCCGAACCCGGTCGACAAACTCCTGGGCTGCTTTCCGCGAATAGGGGTGAGGGACGAAAGTGTTCTCCGCGATTTCCCTGGCGCCCGCCAACTCGAAGACCGGCGCGACATCCGCCGCGACAAAGGGCCGCATTTTGACCAATTCATCTGTCAATAACAGCGGTTCCATGATCTTCTGTCCTAGCCCGTCGAGTCGCAATCCAAAGTCGGACGATTGTCATTGGGCCTCGGTTGCAGCCTAAGCTCCGCTTTGAAGGTCCGCTTTTCGCGTATGACCAACAGCTCTATTTCGTCGCCCGGGACTGTGTTTTGGATCAAGTAGGCATTCAGGTCATCCAGATTCTTGATGTGATAGTCATTGATAGCGATGATGAGATCGCCTCCGGTACAGACCGCTTGCCCGCGAACCTCAATCGTCTCATGCCCGCCGCGCAATCCAGCCAGCGCAGCCGGGGATCCTCGCGCCACGCCCTTTAGCAACACCCCGCGCTCTACCGTCAGTCCCAGCGCCTCGCTCAAGCCCGCGACGCCGAATCCGCCGTCTTCCGGCATGACCGAAAGACCCATCCAGGCATAATCTACGCGGCCGCGCTCTATCAACTCCGGCACGACGCGGCGCATGGTATCGGCCGGAACAGCGAAACCGACGCCTTGGAATACGCCATTGTCCGAGCGAATAGCCGTCGTGATGCCAATCACCTGGCCGCTCGAATTCAACAAAGGACCGCCGGACGTGCCCGGGTTGATCGGCGTATCGATTTGAATGATCGCAGGGTTATCGAACCCGGGCATTTGCGGTCCGCCGATCAACTCGGCCGAGCGCAGCGATCTCCCCAACCCGCTGACAATACCCATCGTCATTGAGTTGTTCAAGCCGAATGGACTGCCAATAGAAATGGCGCGTTGCCCCACTTTTAAGTTAGCCGACTCGCCGATCTGCAACGGCGTCAAACGTTCCTGCGCCGTCTCGATCTTGAGCACCGCCAAGTCGCTGAAGCTGTCCAGACCCTGAAGCCGGGCATCGGTCACCCAGGCATTATGCAAGGTCACGGTAATGGAATCCGCGTCTTTAACGAGATGGGCGTTCGTGACAATATGCCCGATGCGGTCGTATACAAAGCCGGATCCTCGCCGCTTTTCTTCGGCGTCGCTGCCCGCAACCGTGAAGGCGCTCTCCACGTTGACGACGGAGGGGCTGGCGCGTTCATAGATTTCAGTGATCAGCGCATATTCGGCGTCCGCCGCCGCGGCGAGCTCCGGCGTCGACGCAGCGCCAGCAAGCTGCCCTTCCGCTGGCTGTGGGAAAACGCTGTCTTCATTGCCTGCATCGCCTGCATCGTCTACATCGGCGCTCAACCCTTGCAGGGCGCTGCAGGACGACAGCAATGCGACCGCAAGCAGGTGGAGCATGGAGCGACAGATTGACCGCGACCAGCGTTGCAATTCACCCTCCCGCTAGCCCAAGCTGGCGCGCAGCTCCTCGGCCAGATCCCGTTGCGCGCGACTGAGGTTCTCGGGCACTGTAATAATAACTCTGGCATAGAGATCGCCGTAAGCCTTGTCCGTTCTGAGCTTGGGCATGCCCTTGCCGGTCATCCTCAGCTTTTGGCCCGCCTGCGTGCCGGGGCGGATTTTCATGCGGACGGGGCGCGTCAGCGTCGGTACCTCCACCTCGCCGCCCAGCATGGCAGTGAAGGCATCAACTTTGATATCTACGAAGATATCGTCGTCTACACGTTCAAAAAGCGGATCGTCCCCGACGCGTACAATGAGATACAGGTTGCCGGCGGGACCGCCATAAGCGCCGGGATATCCCTCGCCTGCGAGGCGCGCTTTTGTGCCGGTGGCGGCGCCGCGGGGAATTTGAACGGTGATATCGCGCCCATCTTTGCTTATGATGCGCTGCGTGCCTTCGTAGGCTTCCCGCAAGCTGATGCCGACCTCCTGTTCGATGTCCTCGCCGGGGCGCGGATGAGCGGCCTGTGTACGGAAGCCGCCAAAACCCCCGCTTCTTCGACGCTGCCCCCCGCCACCCCCGAATATCGTCTCAAATATCTCGGACATATCGTCCATGCGCGCTTGTCCTCCGGCGCCGCCGAAGGGGTTTCCTTGATACTGCCGCCAGTTTTCGCCGAAGCGGTCATAAGCCGACCGCTTCTCCTCGTCGCTCAAGATCTCGTAAGCCTCATTGACTTCTTTGAAGCGCGCCTCGGCAGCAGGATTGTCCGGATTGGCATCGGGATGATGCTGTTTCGCCTTGTGGCGAAACGCTCTCTTGATTTCGTCTTCGCTGGCGTTTCGTTTTACGCCCAGCACTTGATAATAGTCTCTGGCCATACGCTGGTTCCACTGATTGCTTTGCGTTTTGCAGCCCCGTCCGCGCGCGCTGCTCTAGGCGGATGTCTGCGGTCCAAGTTCACCCGAGCTCGACTGTCGTGTATCTGCACATTGTACGCCTTGTAAAGCAGGCGGTCAATCAAGACAGGCGCTGTTGCGCGGGCGCGAATGCCGGCGCCCAGCCGCAATAGACTCGTTTCAATCATAATATATCGCAGCATCGTTAGAATTGCGTTGGTGGCTTGGTCAGCCATTATGATATGATAGGCGCGGTGGCATCTGCCGGAAACACACCGGGAACGGAAATGAACAGACGCAAGCTTTCGTCGGGATCGTCTCAGTCGGTGGAAGACTTCCTAAAAGCTGTATATACCTTGCAGCGCGAGCATGAGCGCGTATCGACGAATGCGCTGGCGGAGGCTTTGAACGTGAGTCCGCCGGCCGTGACGGATATGGCGCAACGATTGGTCGAAGAGGGCACGGTCGATTACCGAAAATATCGCGGCGTCAGATTGACCGATGAAGGCGAGCGGGTCGCCTTGCAGATGCTGCGCCGACATCGTCTGATTGAAACCTATCTGGTGCATGACCTGGAATACAAGTTGCACGAGATACATGATGAGGCGGAGGCGCTGGAACATAGCGTCTCTGACCGTTTTATCGAGGCGATCGCGCGCAAAATGGGCAACCCGAAATACGACCCGCATGGCGATCCCATTCCCAATTCTGAAGGCGTCATGCCCCAGCGCAACTTGCAGCCGCTATCCAGCCTGGCATTGCATAGGCCAGCGCGCATCCGACGCTTCGTAATGGATGATCCCGATATGCTCCAGGATTCCCAGGAACGCGGATTGATGATGGGCAACACGCTGGAAGTAGTCGCGCGCGAACGATTTGAAGGTCCATTAACGATTCAAGTGGGCTCGCAAGAGCCAATAATCATTGGTCACAAGATGGCTTCCCTTATCCTGGTTGAATTCTTCGACGATTCATGATACAATCCTTTCTCTTTTCAAAAACGTATATTTAGAGCCTTTGAGCGAGTTGTGCCGGGCGAGCCGCGACCGCTGGCTTCGCCGCGAATTCTTGTCTGACGCTCAATATAGATCTGATCATTGAACCACATGCTAGCGAATACGACGCAATCCTTAATCATCAATCGACGCGTGCGCGCCATTTTGCTGACAAAAAAAGGCTCTGTCCTGTTTATCAAGCGGATAAAGCCGAGGAATGGTTCCCCATACTGGGTCGCGCCAGGCGGCGGCGTTGAGCATGGCGATTATGATCTCTTCGCCGCTTTGGAGCGCGAACTATACGAGGAACTGGGCGCTGTGGCGACTGTATTGGACACCGCCTTCGTCTTGGAACATCGGAAAGCCGGCAAACAACTCGAAGAACATTTCTTCGTCTGTCGGCTGGAAAACTATGACATCAGCAAGCGTTATGGTCCAGAATTTGACGATCCGGCCCGGGGCGAATTCATCCCCGAAGAAATCCCGCTGGATGCGGAGGCTTTGGTCAATATCAACATCAAGACGCCCGAAATGCGCGACTGGATTGTCAGAAACCTCGAGTATTTGCAGCGAATCTCGTAAGTTGCCGAAACGTTAGCCCGGACGAACAGCAGTAATCGCAGTCTCTCATCTTTGACGCAATTCACGCATTCCGAGCATTTTTCCAATGCCCTATCCCAGATCTCAAACATTATGGATCTGCAAAATAGTCGCTTGTTGGCGCTCATAGTTCTGTTTCCGTTTGACTTGACGTTACAATACAGGTATATTTCCTTAACATTGTGACCGGCGCATTGACACTGGCGCAGTAGCAGAAAGCGGGCAAAGCAATGAAGAAGTCGAAGATTCTGTTGGTTGACAATGATGCCGGGTTTAGCGCTTCCGTAACGGAACATCTTCACAGCGCCGGTTATAAAGTCGCCAGCTTCCCGGACGGTCCCCCAGCCATCGACCATATACAGCAGCAGGGCCTGCCGCATATCGCGCTGGTCAATTTGTCGCTGCCGTCCTCGCATGGTTTTGAATTGGCAAATCAGTTGAAGTCCATGGCCGATGTGCCGATTATCTTCGTGACGTCGACCGGCGACAAAGACGTCATCGTTGACGGGCTGAAGCGATATGCGGAAGATTTCATCGTCAAGCCCTTTGACCTGCGCGAGCTTGAAGCCCGCGTACAGGTGGTTTTGGCGCGCATTCCCAGCTTCGATTATGCCAGCGAACCCATAATTCACGTCGATGATAACCTGAGCATCGACTTTGCCCATAACCGCATCATAGTCGGCGGCGAACCCGTCGGGTTGACGCCCACCGAGTCGATCATGCTGCATGTGCTCCTGCGCAATGCCACCCGCGTCGTCGAAAACCGGATGCTGATCGCGCGGGTCTGGCCCTCGGAAGAAGTTTACGAAGATACCCTGCGCGTCCACATGCATCGCCTGCGGCGCAAGCTCGAGGCGGATTCCCATCACCCGCATTACATCCGCACGGAACGCGGCGTCGGCTATCGCTTCACGCAGCGTCCGTCGGAACCGGGCGGCGACAAAGCCTAGGCGCGCCTGGCCAGCGCTCCCGCATTGCACGGTATAGTCCCATTACCAGCCGGGAACCCAGCAGAGCAATCGCGCCAGAACCAAAATACCTAAAACAAATATTTAACCCCAGAGGACACAGAGTTTAGGGAGTATTGACGACTATTCCTCTATATCTGTTGCCTGAGCATGGCAAAGTCGCCAGCGAAACTTCATCTGCTGTTCAAAAGCGCCTCTTGAAATAAGACCAACGCATTTTTTTCATTGCTTTTCTCGGTGGTCTCGGTGTCCTCGGTGGTTAAAATTATCTGGCGCCATTGCTCTGGGGAAGCCAGCTGCATAATTGTTGGAATGCCAAGTCTGCATTATGATGGCGCTTGATATCTGGCGAAGGAGCTGGACCGATGCGCATCAAGGTAGGGCTGGCGCAGATTTACCCGAAACTGGGCGACCTGGCATATAACCTGGGAACGCACCTCGATTATGTGCGGCAAGCCCGCGAAGAGGGCGTCGACCTGCTGGTATTCCCGGAACTGTCGCTGACCGGCTATCAAGTCCAGGATCTGGTCCCGGAAGTGGCTATCGAATCCAGCGCCCATGACCCGGTATTCAGCAAACTGCTGGAAGCCACCGAAGACAGCGCCATCGACATCGTATTCGGCTTCGTGCATCGCGACCGGCGCAACCGCTTCTACATCGCCAATGCCTACCTGTCCGGCGGCGCAGCCCTGCACCTGCATCACAAGCTCTACCTGCCCACCTACGCCATGTTCGACGAATCGCGCTATTTCGCCCGCGGCAACAGCGTCCGCGCCTTTGATACGCGCTTCGGCCGCCTGGGCATGTTGATCTGCGAAGATTTCTGGCATGTCTCGCCGGCTTATCTGCTCTGGCTGGATGGCGCCGATATCCTGATACTCAACAGTTCCAGCCCGGCGCGCGGGCTTAACGAGAGCGACCGGCTGATGAGTACGCGCTGGGTCGAGCACGTCAATCAAGCTTACGGCAGCATGTTCACCGCCTACATCCTGCACTGCAACCGCGTCGGCTATGAGGACGGCAAGAATTTCTGGGGCGGCTCGTCGGTGGTCGATCCCGACGGCGAATTTCTGACGCGCGGACTGTACTTCGACGAAGCGCTAATCACGCAGGAGATCGACTTGAATCAGCTGCATCGGACGCGCGCGCGCCTGCCGCTGCTGCGGGACGAGCGCCCGGGTCTGGTGCGGCGGGAGCTGGGCCGGATTCTGAGTGAGAATCTGGGGTAGGTGATATGACTGAAGAATATTACGTCGAACCGTGCAAATTTACTTGCGCCAAGGACTTCCTCGACGCGCTTGAAGAGATCAGTGAACGCTGTCGCGGCGAAACTTGGTTGTATCGTGGGCAGAATGTGGACAAGCCTCTGCTTCCTTCAGCGATGAGACCGTGCAAAATCATTGATGATTACGCTGGCAACAATCCTGATAGCTTTCTCAGGACAATAGAGCGCGATGGAGATGATCTCCCATTCATACAGAAAGCATTCCATGAAAGTACTTCGGCGTTGAATGATGATAGAAAGTTTGTAAAACTGATCCGAAATCTCAGAAAAGATACGGAACATCTCCGGGACTGGAACCAAACCGAAAGCAGATTAGAAGAGTTTCCCTTTAACCTATTTCAAGCATATTACTTGTGGAGTACTGGGCACAGCCTTGCGGAGCGGAAGTTGCTCTACAACTTTGAGAGCCTTGCAGATCAGGTGGGTTTAGCGATTCCTCCTGACCGATTCGCAACAAATTGGAACAAGCCCCTGTTATTTAAAGACAGAGTTTCAGAGAGTGACCGCTTAGGGGCAGACTATACCCTACTTAGGACAGAAGACTGTTATGGCGTTGCTTATGCCTTTGCGCGTCATCACCGCATTCCAGCGCGACTATTGGATGTCACCTATCGCCCCCTAGTAGCCGTGTTTTTCGCGGCGCACTGTGAAGATAAATGCGATGATGGTGACAATCGACGTATCGTTGTTTGGGCGATCAATCAAAATAGGCTTAGTGGAACTGGCCTGAAAGTGATTAAGCATAGACGAGTAGATATAGGTTTTCTTCGAGCGCAAGAGGGTGCATTTTTGCTTGATGAACTTACCAATGAAAAGTTCTGGTTTGCGGGTGAGTGGATACCCTTTGAATACTATCTCAAAGGAATGGTTGCGAAAAAAGAGGCATATAAACTCTCGTTGCCTTTCAATGAGCGTAAAGAACTCCTTAAACTCCTCCGAGAGAAAGGAGTAAATAAGGCTGTGCTCATGCCATCTTATGACAATGTCGCGAACGAAGTTCAGCGAGATGAGACAGTGTTGTTGAGAAGCGAAGATGAATATGAATGACCCTACCAACTTCCCGCCTCCGCAACGCCACTCCCCATCCCCGGCCTTTCCCGAAGGTCTGCATCCACGCGACCCTATATTCACCACATCAAGCGAATCCATGCTACCCTGCACAGACCTGCGCCTTAACAACTCAAGCGGCACGCGCCAGATTGCCAAACTGCCGAAAAAACTTTTCCGTCGGCGGCGGCAAACTGGCAAAAGAGGCTTTGCGTCCGAAAAAGTTTTCCCCGGACATAAACCAGCACCTGCCCCGGCTGGAGCGCTTAGCCCGGGCGGCGCAACCCAAATCGACAAAAGACGTAGAGATATTGGCGCGCGCAAAGCCCTAAAGATTGGGGCAACGGGAACAGCCGCGTCTTGTGTTATAATCGTCCCAGCAATCCAAGACAGTTTAGCAAGGAGCAGTCATGAACTTTGGTTCAATCTTACAAGTAGTCGCCATACTGGCTTTTGGCGTGGGCATCCTCGGCGTCGCTTTCACCTTCACCCTGGCTTCCCAAGGACGGTCGGCGCGCGGCGGGGTACTGCTGGCGCTGGTGGGTTTCGTCGGCGGCATCGTGCTCTTTATCGTCAGTTCGGGCATCCTGATCGTGCCGCCGGCGCGCGCGGCGGTCATCGTCAACGTGCTTTCCGGTGAATTGGAAGATCCGGCGCGGGCGCCGGGCACCTCGATCATCATCCCGGGTTTGCAGGAATTCATCATCTACCCGACCGATCAGCAAGAATACACCATGTCCGGCATCACCACCGAAGGCCGGATACAAGGCAACGATGCCGTGGAAGCGCTGACCGTCGACGGTCAGGAAATTCGCCTGGACATCACCGTGCTCTATCGTATTGATCGTGAAGATGTCAATTTCATCCATTTGAATTGGCAGAGTCGTTACGAATCCGATTTCATCCGTCCCACTGTCCGCGCGGTGGCCCGCGATGTCGTTTCGCAATTCGAAGCGGAAGCCATCTACGGCTTGGAGCGTGAAGCGCTGGGCGGGCGCATATCCGAGCTGGTGGGAGAGCGTATTTTGGAACAAGGCTTGACACTGACTTCGCTGCTGGTTCGCCAGATCGATTTCAACGATGCCTTCGCGCAATCGATCGAAGAGAAACAGATCGAGGATCAGAAGCTGCAACGCGCCCGCACCGAAGCGGAACGCGTGCAAACCGAAGCCAGCGGTCGCGCTGATGCGGCCGAGCAGGAAGCGCGCGGTCGCGCCAACGCCCGCTTGATCGAAGCCCAAGCCGAAGCGGAAGCCCTGCGCGTGATCAGCGACCAGATCGCCGCCAATCCCAACCTGATCCAGTACCTCTATGTCGCCAATCTGTCGGACAACGTGACCTTCGCGCTGCTGCCGTCGGACTCGCCCTTCATCTTCAACGTCGATGACTTCGCGGAACTGGGCGCGGACTTCGAGGCGCCGCAGCCCAACATCGGCGCCAGCGGCTAGCGCGGCAAGTCATATTCGCAAAACACAAAGGCGCTGCCATCTGGGGGCGCCTTTTGATTTATGATTGCGGAGTCCCGCGCGCCTTGATGCCGTGATGATCTGTTGAAGTGGAAACGCTATTCAAAAGGGAAAAGCCGATGATCGTTTCCCCAGCCGAAGACCTGGGCATGTCGAGCGAGCGCCTGCGGCGTATCAGCGAATACCTCGAGCGCGGAGTCGCCGGCAACAAGCTGCCGGGCATTGTCGCCCTGGCGCAGCGCCGCGGAAAACTGGTCCATCACAGTACCCACGGCTTGATGGATATCGAAGCCGACCGCCCGGTGGAAGCCGACGCGCTCTTCCGTATCTATAGCATGACCAAGCCCATCGTCAGCCTGGCGCTGATGATGCTGCACGACGAAGGGCGCTTGCAGTTGCATGATCCCGTCGCCAAATACATACCAAGCATCGGCAAAATGAAGGTCTTCAGTCATGTATCCGATCGCCTCCTTCGCACGGTGGAGCAGGATCCGCCCATGACCGTCTTTCACCTGCTGACGCACATGTCGGGCTTCCCCAGCGGCAATGATCCTTTTCATCCTGTCGACCAGCAATTCCGAGAATCAAGCCAACGGCTATAGCTCCCCGGGCGAATACGGCTGGGCTGGCGCGGCAGCCACTTATTTTGTGGTTGACCCGCGCGAGCAACTGGTCATACTGCTGATGACGCAGATGTGGTCGACGCAGCCGCATCCGCCGCGATCGATCGTCCCCAATCTCGTCTATCAGGCCATTGACGATCTGGACGACGCTTGAGTCAAATCAGAGATCGACATCCATCACATCGAGCACGACATCCATCGGGGTGAAAATCGTCGCCCGGCGCGAACCGGCGAAGAGCAGCCCCACCGCTTGCAGGCTGTCCTCTTCGATGATCAAGGCGCCGGAATCGCCACCTTGGCTCATGGGCGACGTGATGACCTGGCCGACAAAGCGCGCTTGCTTGTCTTCGCCGTAGGAGACATCGACGGTCGCGTTCATCAGCATAATCTTGCCTTCGGTATAGCCGGTGGTGCGCCCGAACTTTCGTATCTGCATGCCCAATTGCGGGCGCTTGACGCCGTTGGGCCTGCCGATGGTCGCGATATCGTGCTGGAAGAGCATGGGATTGTTGGGTCGCGCCAGCGCCGCGTCAACCTGGTTGGGGAAGATCGTCCTATCCGAGGTCTGCGCTTTTGGCGCTGGCACGCTTGTCAGCCGTTTTGCCGAGCCGTTGATCTTCGCCAGGGCATTGCCCACGTTGACAAAGAGCTCGACAATGTCGCAGCCGCCCCCTGGCAAGAGTGGCGGTGAAGTGGTCGGCGGCGCCGGTCCCTGCCCGTAGTCGCCGTAAAAGCGCAGCTTTTCGAAACGGTGCAATTTGGCGACGATGTCATCGGGACGGACGCCATGATCTGTAGGACCCGGCTGCAAGATGGCATCGCCGATGACCGCGTCATTGCTGTTTGCCAGCACGTGATTGTTGGAGAGGAGCAAAGGCTCGCCGGTATTGCGATCGAAGACGACTGCGCCGAGCGTACCCGCTGTGACCATATAGTGCCCGATGCTGACGCCGGCTGGAATGTTCGGTCGAAAACGATCCCGGGGGTCGACATGCGCTTCCAGACGGCCGACTTCGACGACATCCGTTCGCATGCCGTTGACTTGCTGCGGGACCAGGTCGTCTTCGCTGAGCGCCTCGACCGGTTTCTTTTGTTGGACCAGCACAGAAACAGCCAGTTGGTCAGTGCTGCGTTCGTTGTAGCTGCGGAAGCCGATAGCGACGCCAACCACGCCGCGCCGCCGCAAGAGGTCCGCTTGCGCGAGCCGTTGCGCTTCCAGCAATTGGCGGAACAGATCCATGGACATAAGACGTCATCTCGTCGTCGGCCGAGCCTACATCGCAGCATTATACAATAGAAGTCCCGCGACGAGGCTGCTCCAGGGCGGAAGTCTTAAGCCAGGTTCTTCAGTCCGTTGCCGGTGAATGCCAGCACCACGGCAGCATCGCCGCCGGTTCTTTGGCGAATCTGCGGCAGGGCGGCAGCAACGACGGCGCTGGTCATTTCGACAATCAATCCCTTCCGGGTCATGCGCCTTTGCGCGGCTCTGATGGCCTCATTGTCAACGCGCAGAGCAAATCCGTCCGTCTGGTACAGGGCGGAGAGAATCTGCGCCCCGCGCACGGGCACGTCGACCAGGATGCCATCCGCGACGCTGGGTCTCGCGCTTATTGCCGGGGGCGACTCCAGTCCCTGTTCCCAACCCTGGACGATGGGGTCCACGCCGCTCGATTGCACGGCGATCATGCGCGGCATCGATTCGATCAAACCCGCTTCCCGCAGCGCCCGGAAACCGCGATAGAAGCCGAGGAACAAGCCGCCATGTCCAATGGGCGTCGCCACAACATCCGGCGCGCGACCGCCCATTTGCTCCCAAGTCTCCCAAGCGGCCGTCATCTGGCCCAGCACAAACCAGGGACTCCAGGCGTGGCTGGCATAAGTGATAGAGTCCGCGGCAGCATAAACATCAGCGATCGGCCGCTGCGATTCGACGATAGCGCCGCCGAACAGGCGGATTAACCGTTTCTTGCTTTCGACGGCTGTCGCGGCTGGCACATAAATCCGAGCGGCGATGCCCGCCAGGCTGGCATAGGCGGCGATCGACGCCCCCGCATTGCCCGATGAATTATCGATGACTTCGGTCACGTCAAAGCCGGCAATGTGATTCATCAGGGTCGTACTGCCACGGTCCTTGTACGAGCCGGTGGGATTAAGATAGTCAAGTTTGGCGAGAACCGAATCCCCATCCAGCTCGACCGGCGTCAGGGGCGTCATGCCTTCGCCCAGGCTGAAGCGTTTTTGCACCGGCAACATCGCCGAGTAGCGCCACAAGGAATAGTCATCGCGCTGGATCAGGTTGGGATCGAAGGCCCGCAGACCAGCGAGATCCAAGGATCCGCCGCAGGTCCTGCAGCGCCAGGCAAGAGCCGAAGCGGGCTCGCCGCATGAATTGCATCGAATGGTCGTCATTGCTCATCCAAATAGGTAGACACCCAATGAGTAGCTTAGCCACTGGCGCCGCTGAGGACAATGGTCAGGCACGCTTCCAGCCTATGAACACGCCCCAAAATCAGGGCGATCGCATCAAAATGATAGCGGCTGAAAGGATGGGAATCTAAACTGAATATTAACCACAGAGAACACAGAGGGCACAGAGAAAAACATAAAATGTCTTATTTCAACTGTGTTTTCGAGTGAAAAATCACGTTTCGCTTATCACTCTTTTTTATGCTTAGTCTCGGATTTTAGAAGAAATGTCGTCTGAACACTAATGAACTCTGTGCGCTCTGCGCTCTCTGTGTTGAAAAAAATTTGATGCGATTGCCCTGGCCCCGAAATACCATTCATAGCCAATTCTAAGACAATTGACCTATACTGACTGTATGTCCGCGCGTTTGCCGGAGGCGCGCCTTCCGCCGTTGCCTGCGCCAGCGCGCGAACTCGCAGGCTTGCGCAAATGGACGCCTGTTTATACACTATTGAGCCAATTATCAGAATTGACCGCTCCAGATGACCCTAATCGATCAATTCGACCGACCGCTGCGCGACCTGCGCATTTCCGTCACCGACCGCTGCAATTTTCGCTGTCCATATTGCATGCCCGCGGAAATCTTCGGCGAGCGTTATCAGTTCTTGCCCAAGCCACAGCTGCTGACATTTGAAGAGATCACTCGGTTGACCCGGATCATCGTCAGATTGGGCGCGGTGAAAATCCGCCTGACTGGCGGAGAGCCCCTGCTTCGTCAAGACATTGAGCGCCTGGTTTCCATGCTGGACGCGCTGGAGGGCGTCGAAGACCTGGCGATGACAAGCAATGCCTATCTGTTGCCCCAGAAGATTGACGTTTTGAGGGCGGCTGGATTAAAGCGCTTGACGATCAGCCTGGATACGCTGGATGACGAGATCTTCCGCAAAATGAATGGCGGCCGTTCCGGAGTGGACAAGGTGCTCGCGGGCATATACGCGGCTGAAGAGGCTGGCTTTAGCCCTCTAAAGATCAACGCCGTCGTTCAGCGCGGCCTGAACGACCATACGGTTGTTGACTTGGCGCGCTTTTTCAAGGATCGCGGGCATATATTGCGTTTCATCGAGTATATGGATGTCGGCAACAAGAATGGCTGGAAGATGGACGAGGTTGTGCCAGCGCGCGAGATCGTCGAGCGCGTCCATGCCGCCATGCCCCTGGAACCGGTTGCCAGCAATTATTTTGGCGAGGTTGCCCGGCGCTACCGCTATGTTGATGGCGGGGGCGAAATTGGGCTGATCTGCTCGGTGACACAGCCTTTCTGTGGTTCCTGTACGCGCATGAGACTCTCGCCGGAAGGATTGATATTCACCTGCCTGTTCGCGACGGAAGGCCTCAGCTTGCGCGATCCCTTGCGCGCGGGCGCGACAGACGCTGAACTGGAAGAAATCCTTCGCCAAACTTGGGGTGATCGCATTGACCGCTATTCCGAGATCCGCAACTCCCTGACCGACGAGATGCGCGACCGGCGGAAGAAAGTCGAGATGTACCACATCGGCGGCTAGCGCGCTTCATTTGACCTGTAGCCTTGGTATCCTTTTCGATTGAAACAGGCAATCTTAACCACCGATGACACCGAGAATAATTCCACAGTATTGCTACTCTCCGCGTTCTTTGCGCATTTGTGTGAAATGAATTATTTTAATTTCATCCGATTTCGATACACTACCCTTGTCTATTAAACTTGCAATGGCTTGCGCTCCTGTGGTATTGTCGCGCAGATTGCGTCTCAGTAGAACCAAGTCAATCATGCGAATTCTGCGGGACATTCGAACTTCAACGTCGGGTCACCCTTCTCTGATGATTCGGGGAAGGGCCGGGGATGGGGTAGAAAAGCGGCGTTTTCGCAATTCTCATTACTTACTTGGAACTACTTCTGACATATAACAGGAAGAGAATCGACATGAGTAATCCGGACTTCGATCTGAGTGGGCAAACGGCGCTGATTACCGGCGCGGGTCGGGGCATTGGCTTGGCGACAGCGCGGGTATTCGCCGGGGCGGGGGCTGACGTGATTGTGGCGGAATTTATCGCCGAGAACGGCAGAGCCGCTGCGGCGGAGATCGAATCCATGGGGCGCAAGTCGATGTTCATCGAGGTCGATGTGCGGTCGCCGGAAAGCGTCAAGGCCATGGCCGCGTCCGCGCTTTCGGTTTTCCCGCAGATCGACATTCTGGTCTGCAATGCCGGCATTGCCCAGGCGGTGGCTGCGGAAGAATGCAGCGATGAAGACTGGCTCAACATGATGAACGTCAATCTCAATGGCGTTTTCTGGTGCTGCCGCGCCTTGGGCAGGCACATGCTGGAACGCGGCAGCGGCGTTATTGTCAACTTGGCCTCCATGTCGGGCATGATCGTGAATAAGCCGCAGCCGCAAGCGCATTACAATGCGGCAAAAGCCGGCGTCATCCTCTTGACCAAGTCGCTGGCTGCGGAATGGGCCGATCGCGGACTCCGCGTCAACTGCGTCTCGCCGGGCTATATCGGCACCGATATGACCATGCCCGCCCTCAGCAACTCGGAGTGGAAAGCGGCTTGGCACGAAATGACGCCCATGGGCCGCATCGGCGAGCCGGAAGATATCGCCAACGCTATCCACTATTTGGCATCGCCGGCCGCGAAATTCGCGACGGGCACGAATCTGGTGGTCGACGGGGGTTATACCTCTTGGTAGGATGCGGTTTCCGGATCGCTTCGATATACATTTGACCGGTTTCCATAACATCAACCGGGATGCCAGGCAACTCCCTTTAATAAACTCGCCAAGCGCCCTCTGCAACCAGGCCGAAATCCGCAGGGGCTACCTGTTAGCCCCCCGAAACATACAAACAATCATGTTTTTGTTGAATCAGGGAAGCACCGGGCATTCCGAACCGGTAATCGGGGTCACTGTGTCATTGCGGATCCAGCCGGTCAAATCGCTGTCCACGATCCGGACCCGAACGTAATACCAGATCGGTCCGTTTACAGTGTCTTCTTCCCGCTGCTGCTGCAATATCGGCACGATTGTCGCGGGCGGGATGCGGGCGACCTGTTCGGATGAACGTTTGGGGCGCCAGCGCAAGTTTATTCCGTTTTGGCCCAAAACAACGGCGCGGCACAATTCCGGGGGCGTCGGCGTCACCGTCGGGGTGTTGGTAGCGGTTGGCGTATTTGTGGCTGTTGGCGTCACGGTCGGCGTGTAAGTGTTTGTTGGCGTATATGACGGCGTAAATGTATATGTCGGCGTGTAGGTCTGGGTCGGTGGCGGCGTAGCCGTTGGCGTGGCGGTGGGCGTTGGACTGTGGGTCGGCGTGAAGGTGTCCGTCGGCGTGGGCGTGATCGTCGGCGTATGAGTCGCTGTTGGTGTGTGAGTCGCTGTTGGCGTATGAGTCGGCGTCGGGAAGAGTATCGGCTCCCACTGGCCCCGCGCCATGACAACGGTGATGCTGCCCATGCCCAGGAGAATGGTTATCACGATTAGCGTGACGATGCGACCGCGGTTTCGATGACGGCGTATCACGGTTTCGACGCGAGAAAGATCGGTGCGCCTGCCCAGAATGCGGAAGGGTTCCTCGCGCATGGCCTCCAGCCAGGTCTTGGCATCGCGCATATTGCCTTCTTGCAGCGCTTCGTCCGCGCGCTCCAGGTAGCGCGTGAAAAGGTCGTTCACCGTGCTGCGATAGCGTTCGTCTTGCGCGTATTCACCCACAAGCTCCGCCAGCATTTGACGGGCCTGCGCCAATTCGGCATCGAAATTCTGCGTGACCAGCGCCTGCGCGCGCTTTATGACTTGTTGCGCGCGGCTGCTGTCGGCTTGCAGGTTGCGCGCCCGCATCAATAATTCGGCGAATGCGCCGTCGGTGGGGTCTAGCTCCAAGCCCAACTCAACTAGCTTAATGGCGGCATTCATCAGCAGAATGCGTTCGTCAAGCGTGGTTGCGTTGTTAGCGTGGTTCATGGTCAGTTGCGCTTGATCGTTGACCTGGCTGCGAATCGCGGCCAGCTTTGTATCCAGTTCGTGCTGAATCTGCGCCAGGCGCTGGCTATTGGGCAAGAGCTGCCGCCCGTGCGATAACAAAGTGCGCACACTGCTAATCTGGGCAACCTGCTCCTCAAGCGTGCCGCCAATCGTGTTCATGTTGACGGAGATCTGGTCGACGTCTCGTTGGACCCGCCGGACCATTTCCAGACGTTCCTCCGCCTGTGGATCGTTGGGCACCACGCGCAAAGCGCCTTCGTACTTGCGCAGAGCTTCGGAAAAACTGTCGTTCGCCATCAAGCGGTCGCCATCCGACAGCAGTTCCCGGGCTAGAGCCAAGTCTTGTATATCCAGCAGCGCTTGCTCCACGTCCTTCCAGGTCAGGATGCCGTCGCGTTCCGCGAGTTCACGCGCCTCACGGTACAAACCCGAGGCTTGTTCGTAGTTGCCGGCGCGCACTAGCGAGTTGGCGCGGTTATAGGCGACCCGCGCCTCGAAGGGAATCCGATGATCGGGCACGATGCCGCGGATCAAGTTGTCTTCGGATTTTTCCCGGTATTCCAGGGCTGTAGGGTTATTTGACTGGATGGCCAGGATGCGGTTGGCGATATCGATGGTCTGCTGGTACTCGCCCGAATAATAGTATTCGGTCAAGCGCGACAGCAGATCGTCCAGCGAGACGCTTGCCTGCGCGCTCAGTTCTTCGGCAGGGTGGCTTGCCGGCGGGGACGGCTGCGCCGGCGTCGTTGGCGGCGCATAGCCGGCAGCTGCGGAAGCGTCTCGCGTCGCATCCACATTTGGCACTCGCGTTGTTGTCATGCCCTGCGACGGCGCGGAGAGGATATTGTGACGCGCGAACAACTCCTGCACACGCTGTTTTGCCTGCGCGCTATGCTTGCTCGCTTGTCGCAGCAGGTTGACCGCATCAGGATTGCTGGGATCAAGCTGCAAGGCGTCCGCTAGAATGTCGATAGCTTCGTCGACATCGTCATCGTCGCCGGCGATCTCGATTCGGATGCGCGCGCGGCGCACCAGACCGCGGATCGCCGCGATATTGCTTTGTGATCCGCTTTGGCTGCTGCTGGCGATTTCGGAAAAGAGCGCCTGCGCGATCG
Organism: Chloroflexota bacterium; assembly: GCA_028873975.1. GTDB lineage: Bacteria > Chloroflexota > Anaerolineae > Aggregatilineales > Phototrophicaceae > UBA6055. The sequence goes on along the minus strand of JAPPMO010000060.1, from coordinate 18,397 downwards.
CTTCCAGAGGGGTGTTTTTGGCTTCCGTCAACAGGTCGCGAGCTTCTTGTTCAAGCTCAGTCAAGGCATGCGGGTCGGTAGTGCGGCGCGCTCGATGACGTAGATCATCAATCGCCCGTTGCAATTCCTGCATCTACTGCATCCCTTATTCAATAAACCGACGTTGCTCACGCGCCCAGAGCGCCTATTGTCATACGTCAGCGCAACCGTCTTTCTCGCTGCCGAAGGTCAGTGTCTACGCGACTGCCGAGCGGCTTCAAAACAAGCTTACGGGATCAATGGCAAATACCAACCATGGCGGCAAAAAGCCTAGGGACCCAATCCAATTACCACTTCGAGGAAAACTGTGCTAAAGTTAAACAACACTTTACTTCAACAACCGTCAACAACTTATGCTATCATCCCAACACATCAGACCCAGGTACAAGCTAATCCTATTCTACAATATCAGACCTGATAAGCAAGACCAATACTACCGCTACATGCTAAGCAGCTTTGTGCCAGCCATTCAGAAACTAGGCGTCTACATGCACATGGCCTGGCACATTGCCTATGGCGATTACCCCATGCGCAAGATCGAATTTGTCACGGAAAACGCGGAGGTATTGCGGCAGTTGTTCCTCAGCGATGAATGGGATGAACTGGAAAGCAAATTGATGCGCTTTGTCGAAGACTATGAGCGCAAAGTTGTGGATTACCGCAACGGTTTCCAGGTTTAACGTTCCTCCCAAATTCGGCTAATGCATACACTGCCTCTTCGCTTCGGGCGGACGCGGGATGCGCGCAGGCTTGAAACTCCCGCATGACTGCGGCAGAATTAGCGTCGCTTGATTGGGGAGCTTCATTTGAATTGAGCGACAGATGGATTTGCTGGCGCAGTTGCCATTTCTTCTGGATCAGCCGCCATTGGTGCGGGATCTCGCCCTAAACCTCATATTGGTCATCATCTGTATTCTGATAATCGTTGTATTGCGCTGGGTCTTGACCGCGATACTATTTCGTCCTCTGCGTGTGCTTGCGCGGCGCACAAAAACCGAAGTCGACGATGAACTGCTCAATGAAAGTCTGACGCCGGTACGAATCGCTGTTGTCGGTTTGGGAATCATCTTCACGGTTAATCTGTTTCAATTCGGGCCCGAAGTACAACAGATCGCGGAAACGGCGGGCCGCTTGCTGATCATTGGCTCTGTGTTCTTCGCCTTGATCCGAATGTTTGAGGTCCTCTCTCTACATCCGGCCTTCTTCAGGCAAGTTACTGGTTTGACCATCCCCGATCGCTTGCTGCCATTTTTGAACACAGTCGTCAAATTCCTGATTATTGCCTTGGGCCTCATCTTTATCTTGCAGGAGTTAAACTATGATGTCGCCGCATTGATAGCGTCATTGGGCGTCGTCGGCATTGGCATATCTTTGGCGTCGCAAGACACCCTCGGCAACCTCTTCGGTTTCGCGGCCATTGTCAGTGATAATCCCTTCAAGGTGGGCGACTTCATCAGAACGCCCGATGTGACCGGCATTGTTGAACAAGTGGGCATGCGCTCGACCCGGATCCGCCAGTTGGATCAGGTCCTGGTCACAGTTCCCAACAACCTCTTGACAAATGCTGTTGTCATGAATTTGACGCGCCTGGAAAAACGACGCTTCGATGTCACCTTGACTTTCACCTACAGCACCACATCGGGGCAACTGCGAGCGGTTGTCGAAGCCATCCGCGAGTTGCTGCTGAAGACCGAGGATGTCGATCCCGAATCGGTGATCGCGCACTTTGTCGATTTCAGTTCCAGCTCACTTGATGTGCGTATCATTTGCCAAATTCTGCTCGCCGATTGGCGGGAATATACCGCGCTCAAAGAGACGCTGCTTCTGGAAATTATGGGCATTGTCGAGGATCTGGGCATCAGCTTTGCTTTCCCAAGCCGCTCGATTTACATCGAAGACACGCCCGGCGCCGCAAGACCAGAGCAGGCATCATCCATAGACGAAGGTCAACTGCCCGGGGAAGATTCGGGGCGAGCTCCGCGATCTGATCAAGACAGTCCCGACAGTTCTCCATCTTCCGCCCCATGACAGCATCCGCGGAGGGCTTGCGCGCCGCCCTCAATTTCACTGAAAGCGACCTGCGAGCCAACAGACGAGGCCAGCTTGCGATTGAACAGGTAAAGCGATTGCGGCGGGATCAACGCCGGTCCGCGCTTTTAGGCGCGCTGGTTTTTTCGGCGCTCGTATTTGCTTCGACCGCGCTGATATTTGCCGGCCAGTCTGAAAATAACGCGATCATGTTGCTGGCAGGCCTGGGCTTGATTCTGGTCAACGCCTTGATGATCGGCCATATCGGTCGCGGCATCATGCGTATGAACAGCGATCTGCGATCGAATGGCGTTGAGACGCTCGCGGGCAATGTGGAGCGAGTCTTGCGCAGGGGGCGGCAACGCGACAGCTACCTGCTCAAGGTAGCCGATCAAACGCTTTATGTGACAAAAGACATCTTCTTGCAGTTTGATCATCTGAAGCCCTATCGTATTTATCGAACAGGTCTTACGCGCGTTTTGTTGTCCGCGGAGCCTGCTCCCGACGGACAGGAGACATGATCATCGGACAGGCATCCAGCCCGCCATAGCCGACAAGTTTGGCGAGGCGGTGATAGAATGTGACAGTGAACTGTTGAGCCAACGCTGAAGGATTTACCGTGTTGCGACTGCTGCGAAGCCATCATACATTGGCGCTCTGCGGTTATCTGCTTGTTACCCTGTATCTGATCTCATCTGTACTAAGCTCCTTCTCCACGCGCTTCCTGGGCGGCGGGACGGGCGACGCCTACGAAATGGCGCGCCACGTCTGGTGGTACAAGACAGCGTTGGAAAACGGCGACGATGTCTTTTACCAGTCACTGCTAGCCTACCCGGACGGTTTTACCGGCACAGTTTTGTGGGCCAACCCCTTGCAGTTCTTTCCAATGTGGCTCTTCGCCTTCGTTATGCCTTTGGCAACGGCATATAACCTGGGGCTTCTCATAACCCTGACTTTGAACGGCTGGGCGATGTACGTCTTCGCCCGCCAAGGCATTTCCCATCGTCACCTTGTGCCGGCTTGGATAGCGGGACTGATCTATATGGTCTTCCCGGCAATGCAGGGGCATCTATTTGACGGGCATGCCGGCTTGATGGTGCAATGGCCGGCGCCGATTCTGCTTTTGAGTCTGTTCAAATACGTCGATGCCGGGCGCAAGCGCTGGTTTGCGCTGTCGGTGATCTTTTTCTTCCTGTCCGCGATGGGGCACAGTTTGCAAGTCGTGTATTTGCATGCGCCGCTGATCGTCCTCTTTACCCTGGCGCGTCTTTACCGCCGGGATTACGTCGGCGCGACGCGTACCGTAACGGTTGCGCTGGGCGGGACAATACTATTAATCGGATTTCTCTGGCCAGGTATCGAAAGGACGCTTCAATCTCCACATTATAGGGAGGCGGGCGGCTACGTGCGTTATAGTATCGACCTCTTGGGTCTGGTGGCGCCGTCTTTCGAGAATCCATTCTGGCGCGATATCGCGCCCCACTCCCGGCAGGTACTTGGAACAAATCTGGGTGAAGGCGCCAGCTATATTGGCGTCATCGGCGGGATCCTGGCGCTTGTCGGCTTGCTTTTCCGCCGACAGACACACTGGTGGTTGCTGGTGGCGGTTGCCGCCTGGTTATTGGCTTTGGGTCCTGTGCTCAAGGTACTTGATGAAGCAGTTTCCGTATCGGTTGCCGGCTATAGTACCGTTATTCCGCTTCCCTACGCATTCTTGATGGATCTCCCATTCGTGGAACTGGCGCGTACCCCGGGGCGATTCATGTTCCTGTTTGCGGCCGCTCTGTCGATGATGGCGGGCTGGGGCATGTCGGTCCTCTGGGAGAGTTCACTGTTTCAGCGGCGCAGCCGCCAGATTCGCAATGCCATGGCGCTCTTGCTCGCCTCCCTCATATTTCATGACTATCAGTTGTTTGCGGCTTTTCCCAGTGTTCCAGCGGCTATCCCTCAAAACATTGTCGACTTGGCCAAACGAAGCGACATCCGCGCTGTCTACAACGCCCCGCACGATAATTTGCTGTCGGCCAAAGAGGCGATGTATCTGCAAACGGCGCATGGGAAACCCTTGATCGCCGGGCAGGAAACTCGTATCACGCCCGTCGATCCAGCCCGGCTCGCGCTGCTTTCCAGCTTTCATCCCTTGCTTTTGGCCGAGGCCGGCGCCGACGCGGTCATCATAAATAAAGCGCGCGCCCTGGAAAGCGGTCAATTCAACCTGCTCTATCCGCAAGCGCTGGACCGCCTGGGCGATCCCATCTATGAAGACGCAAGATATGCCGTATTTGAATCACGGTCATCACGACGCAGCGCGACGCAAGAACCCGTTTATTCACTTGTCTCGGAGGCTGGGTCGCACAACGTTTATACCTTTAAGCAGCGGCCGGGATGGCTGACCTTCCGCGCGACCTTGACGGCGGTAAACCGCCGCGTCAATCTCTCGCTCAATGATGTGCCGCTTCAGGCTGTGAACGTCGTCGGTCAGACGGTTTTGTCCATGCCCTTGCCGATCGCGCGCAGGGGTTACAATACGCTGCGCATCGCGCTGGATCCGCCTTGCCCGGATCGAGTTGATACCACTGTGCTGCTCTGTCACGACGTGACGATGGCGGATGTCGGGATCGAGCAGCTAACCGACGGCGCGATCTACGATCCGATACGCGTCGCAGGCGGTATCGAGTTGTCGGGTTACTATCTGCCGGAAAATATAGAAGGCGAACTCGTCATTCACCTTTGGTGGAGCTTCGATTCCCCGCGAACGTTTAATGATCAGCGCTTTATACACATATTAAACGAGGATCGCGTCCTGATGCGGCAGGACGATATTCCATTTGGCATGGTGCAGGCTGGTTCAGACCATTTGGAAACGGTGCGGCTGGATATAGGCGGCTTTGAGCCGGGAGAATATCTGGTCTTGACCGGTTGGTACGCGCTGCCGGACATGATCCGCTACGATGTGCTGACTAATGTGGCTGGAGCGCAAAATAGCACTATTGAACTTGGCAGGTTTAGCGTCGCTGAATAGCAATATCGCCGGCGCAATTTGCAGGGTTCCGGTTGTGGCAGGGCGGTTCGCCGCCGAGCGGCTTCTATAAGACATCGGCAAGAATTAGACGCCAAACTTTTATCGAGGCTTCTCGAAACATGTGGGGAGAAACGAACATGAATGTATTCAAGCGTTTACGCATAGCGGTTGTTCTGCTCTTGCTGGTGATGGCGTCGTCATCATTAACTTACGCGGCGGACTTCGAACCGACGAATTATCGCAAGACCATGATCCAATTGCTCGCCGCGACATTTGATGTGGCGCGCGGCCGCCAGTCCGACCTGGGCATATATGACGCCATCGCCGAGTCGGGCGATCCGCTCTATGTCGCCCCCTTGATCGACATTGCTTACTTCGCGCGCAATGTGACCTTGAACCGCGCTGTCATTGAGGCATTAAACGCGCTGACCGGCGAAGACATGGACTGGCGCGGCTACTTTGAATGGGCTGGGCGGAACGATCTAGCGCTGCCGCCAGCCTATGAAGAATTCAAGGGACAGGTCTTGGCCGCCTTCGTCGATGCGGAATTCATGCGTTTCTTCGCCCCTGGCGTCCTGGACAGCGCCAGAATCAATCTGGTGGAACCGGTCTGGGGCGGCGTCACGGTGGACGGCATCCCGTCGCTGGTCAATGCGCGGCAGATCAGCCCCACAGACGCGCTCGCGGAAGGTCTCGAGTTCGAGGACTTCTGTCGTGATTCCGATTGCAGCTATCCGGCCGCGGACGAGTTGGTCTTCGGGCTCAGCCTGGACGGCGACAGCCGCGCTTATCCGCTGCGTCTGTTGAATTGGCACGAGATGTTCAACGACGTTGTCGGCCAAGCGCCCATGTATGACGCGCCTGATGGCGAGCAGGTTTGCCGCTTCCGCGCTCCCACAAGCTTTTCGGCTCGTGGACGCGCGGGCAATGATTGGGTTCTCGTCCAGGGACAATCCGCGGCTTGCCCGCGAGAAGGTTGGCTGCAAGCTGAGGTCATTGAGTGGGAAGGCGGCGACGCAGAGTGGCAGAGCCTGCCGGATCTTGGCGCCGGCGCAGCAGCGGCGGAGGACGGTCCGGCCGGACGGGTTCGCGGACGCCCGGTCATGCTGGCTTATTGCACGCTTTGTGGCGCGGGCGTTCTCTACGATGTCCAAATTGCCGATTTGACCTACAGGGATCTTGACGGCGAGCTCGTGAAACTTGGCGATACTGCCCTGGAGTTTGGGTCGTCGGGTCTTTTGATGCGCTCCAACAAACTGATGTACGATCGCAATACCGATACCGTCTGGAATGCGATTACTGGAAGTCCCGCCTTTGGACCGCTGGCTTCAAGCGACATCGTTTTGGATCTGCTCCCGGTTGTAGTCGTGGATTGGGCGAGCTGGCTGGAAAAGCATCCGGATACCAGCGTTTTGAGCCTGGACACCGGTTTCAGCCGCAATTACACCAATGGCGCGGCCTACAGCGATTATTTCAACAGCACGGATTTGATGTTCCCCTCCTGGCAGCAGGATACCGCGCTGGTCGAAAACAAGGACATGGTATTTGCCTTGCGCTTGCAGGGGGAGGCAAAAGCCTATCCGCTGGAAACGATCATTCCCGAGCGCGTCATCAACGACCGCGTCGGGGGGACCAACCTGGTTATCGTCGCCGACGCCTCGCCCGAGCGTGACTTCTTCGAGCCCGGCGGGGCTGCCGCGCGCGCTTACGAGAGCGATGGACGCCATTTCAGCGCGGGCGCTGACAAGTCGACGCTCGTCAGCGAAGACGGCCGCGCCTGGCGGATAGCCGAGGACGCGCTGATCGCGGCCGATGGCGAAAGGCTGCGACGCATCAGCGGGCATCTGGCGTACTGGTTTGGCTGGTTCGGCTTTTATCCCGATACGCTGCTTTACGGCGCCGATTAGCAGGGGCCCGCAATCTAGCGCCGCTTGCGCTTGCGCCTGATACCGATGTCGGCAAGTTCCAGGTCGTGATGCCTTTGGCTGGTATAACGCGCATGCGGCCCGGTGGTCAGGCGCTCTCGCCTTTTGGCTAAAGTCTGAGTCCAGATTTCGCCGCGTTTGATCCGCAAGTATCCGGAGCTTGAAGCTGTCTTGAATCCGTCTTGCTTGTCGCGGCGCTTCAGCGAATGAGCTTCGTTTAAGTCGCGTTGCGCGGCCGCGACTTCCGCCATATCCACGTAGTAGCGGACGCCGAGCGCCAAGCCTAGCACAGCGCCGATAATCAGACCGAGTTCCGCCCCTGTTTGCCCCGCCAGGACGACTCCCGCCAGCGCCCCGAGGAGCGCCGCGCCAAGAAAGATCCCGGCTGTGCTGGCGATTGCGCGTATCACTGCCCGGAACTCCATGTTTGCCTCTCGGATTCGCCTGCGCGCCAAGCCGCGTCGATTTCACGGGGGTTGTAGAAATCGCGGTAGGCTTCGCGGACCAGGTTGCGGCGGGCGGTGGTGATGAGGTTGTCGTCGTGGATGCCGGCCGCTTCGTATTCAAAGGCGGGACCGGCGGCATCCGCGCGGCGCATGGCGATGATGATGCCGATGCTGCCGCCGACCAGCGCGCCGGCGAATGCGCCTTCCGGGAGTTCGCCGGCGAGGAGGTAGCCGGCGGCTGCGGCTAGGGTTGCGCCCAGCAGGGTGCCTACTGCAATTTGTGTCAGTGGTTGTTGCATGAAGAGATTGACCTTCTAGTCCGAAATTACACACGCCTGCAAACTATCTAGAGATGCCACGGGCGTACTATTTTTGTGAATTCGATTACTTCGTGTGTATTTAGTCCTATGTGACTGATTCCGGCATCAATTTCGGCAATTATGGCGGATTTTATTTCAGATCGGTTATCTGCATCGTCTTTTGTTTTGACAGCTTCTTCAATTGCGTCCTTTACGGAGAATGCTAGAGTTTCGGCCTCTTTAATTATGTTGACGGCGCGTTTGCGATCTCTTTTCATTTCGGGTTCTCTGATTTTACTCGCCTTCTTTATTATTTTCCCCTTACGGGTCAAGATATTGATTACACTTGCAACATAATGCTTGTATTCAGCCTGATTCGCCCTAGCAAGTTGTGCTTTCCACTTCGCTTCAAGACCGGAATTTAATTCTTCAAGGTGGGCAATACGTTGTGATGCAATAAAAATACTGTGATTTTTTTGTTCCAGTGTCTTTTCAAGTCTTTCTTTCTGTTTCGCACCAAACTTGTCACCTTGGTGTGACTTCTCCAGTTCCAAACTAAGGTTTTCGTTCTCTTGGGTGAGGCGATTGATTGCAAGGAAATAATCTTTACGTTGTGTCTCGATTCTAGCTTTCTGCTGAGACGCAATTTTGACAGATTTCTGTGCTTTTCGTAGTTCAGCTTCGACTTCCATTCGTAACGCAGATTCATGCTCCAGCTCTATCCGAGCTTCCACAAGTTGTGCTTCGAGATCCGCTATGCGTTGAGCATCCGCCCCATCAGTTTGTCTAGCCTGCTTCAGTTCATCTTCAAGATTGCTTATTCTTCGTGAGAGGCGCTTAACATCACGACGCGCTCCTTCCAACTGTGCTTCAACCTCAGTCTTGCGAGGCGTTTCTTGGGATAGCTTTCTTTCCGCTTCCTCGAGTTTTGCCCCTAATTCGGCTATCTTCTGGTCAACAGCGTTTTCATCTTGCTGTGCCAACCTTAATTTGCCTTCGAGTTCCTTGATCTTTCCATCCAGACGCTTTACATTCTTGCGCTCTGAATCGAGCAATTTCTCAAGTTCTGAAACCTTCTTGATATCAACAAGGTCATTTTGCTGTGCTAGCCTAAGTTGCTCCTTATGTTCGGCTAACTCATTTGACAGACGCTTATAGTCACGGCGCGATATCTTCAGTTGTTTCACTAATTCGGCGTTTTGTTGCGCTTCCGTTCTTGTATTGCGTTGTGCTTCATCCAGTTGTAATTCGAGCGCGTCTATGTGATCGGATGCCCTCTCCTGGCTTTCCTTCGTCTGATTCAATTCTTCCTCAAGTTCGTACCTATACCGTGCTTCTGCTTCGGCACTCTTGGAAACTACTTTCAATTGCGCTTCAATTTCGTCTTTTTGTCTGGCGCTGGCAGCGTTTATCTTCTGGGTATGTTCGAGTTGTGTTTTGACATCTCGGTTGATTAGCAATAAGCCTGTCGATGTTGCCAATAAAACTAGAATTAAAGCTTCCATAAATGTCCTCACTTCTACTCTCAGAGCACGGACGCAGACTGATTTGATTTGATACGCCCGTGCAATATTCGCAACCTTAGCTGTTGGCGACCAATGCCTGATTGATGATATAGTTTATCGTCGCTCTCTTGTTTTGATTCCGACTGACAACTGTAGAGTCGCCCGGAATTAGCATGCTTGACTTCAAAAGGATGCACTCCTCTGATTCCACATTGAAATCTGAGCATCTTATCCAGTCGGCCAATTCATACAAAGGCCGCCTGCGGATCTGCCACTCATAGAAGCAACCAGCCATTACTTCCAAGACAGGAACGCTGAATGACACATATTTTGCACGATGCATTGCGACGTAGTTTTCTTCCAAATCGGAAGAAAGTAGGTCTTCAAATTCCTCCCGAGCAATTGGTAGAAACTCGTCAGCCCACGATATACCGGTGTCAATCAAGTCTTGATAGTTGTTATCAGCTTCACGAATTCGGTCACGACTGGCGCGACTGCCAAACCCGTACTGAAGTACCTTCAGGCATCTCGCGAGTTGACTTACGGCAAGCAAATGGTTGCTAGCTCGAAGGGGACTCGTACGTTCCATCTCAATACGATCTGTCAATAACTTACTTAGACCTTTCTCTGCAAGTTCAACTGCAGCGCGGTTGAAAGGGTCGCGGTCGTCAAACCGGGTCTTAGTCGTTGCGTCAATGTTGCGGGTCTTGGCCAAGTCAGCAAACATCTGTCGCAATTCTTTCGTATTCGCTTCCTCATAAAGCGCCACGGGGATTGACATCTCATCAAGCCTTTGAAGCTTATATTCTAGTTTTTTCAGAGCTTGGTCTCTGCCGTTCTTAGCAGATAAATCCTTTGCATTTACGATTTCTTGGCGAAGGCGATCGCGCACCCTGCGAATTGCCATGCGCCTGTGCTGCCCATCAAGAATCGAAATTGTGCTAGTTCCCCCACTCAACGGGATTTGAATGTATCCTGATACGTCAGAAGGGCTACCGTCCTCTTCCGGATAAGGCACAAATTCGACAACATCAGGGGCGATTCCTAATAATATGGCGCCAAGTACCCAATTATCGACGTCATAGATATAGTCCGCGATTCGCCGTGCATGTTCGTCGATGAAGCGCCTGTTTGCCTTTTCAATGCGGTCTCGGCTCACAAAGTTTGGGACATTGTCGTCTAGCGTTCCCAAATCCATGACGAGCGAATAAGCGGTCCGCCCACCCTGTTGGTAGCGATGTACGTCAAATTCAACAACTTGCTGCTTTTTCTTGCGTGTTGTGACCATTTCGGCCTCCTTTAGATTAAGCGTTATCCAATAGCTTAATCTAAAAAAAGGATTTAGTCAACAGTCAAAATGAAATTAGAATACTATTTATTATGATAATAATATTTACCTCGCAATTATATCATTATACAGGCGCTTCAGTAGAGGTGTTATCTCTCTCCCAACAGCTCCTCCACCCGCACATCGGTCATCCACGCAGCCTACTCGCCGTCATCCAGCAGTCGACGGCCGCCTCCCTTCAAAATCGCTTTCACCTCTTTTGCGTCGATGTATGTCTTCACCTTTGTTTCAGTCTTCACGGTGTCTTTCGTCCTGGTCTCCGTCCGCGTCATCTCGAAAGGCACATATCCGCCCGGCACTTCCAGCCGAGAGACGCGGCGCTCTTGGCTCCGCGATTGCGACCGCGCTGGAATGTCGGAATAGATGATCCGATCTGGCATTTTGGGCATTTCTTTGCGCTTGAATTTCTTTTTCTCATCGACCTGGTCTATCTGCGGGTCGGCAAATATGGCGCATAATATCCACAAGGCAAGCAAGATCCCGCCAAGCCCCAGGATGACCTTGATGATATTCCCGATGCTATTGAACAACTGGCCAATATCAATTTGAAAGTGAACCGCCGCAGCGAACAAGACAAGCAATAAGCAACCGCATCCGCCAGCCAGATTTTCTCCGTCCGAATTAGACATAGTTTCCTCATTTCACTTTATTTGATTCAACTATACTTAATATTGCAGTTGCGCCGCCCCCTAAAATTGAGGGTATTATAGCGTACCCAACATCTCCTCCACACGCGCCAGCCGCTGATCATAACGATGATTTTCCAGCACATGCCGCCGCGCGGCCGCCGCCATCCGCCGCCGCTCGTCATCATGCGCCAGGTAATACTGCACCTTCGCCCGCAAGTCCTCTGTATCGCTATACGTTGCCAAATGCTCGCCGACATCAAACCACTCGCGCAGGCCGGGGCGGTCATCGGCGATCTGGAAGGTCCCGACGGCGGCGGTCTCGAAGAGGCGCATATTGCCGCCGTAGCGCATGAAATCGCCGTGCGCGTTGAGGCTGATTTTCACCGACGACAAGACGCGCAGCATCTCCCGGCCCAGCGCGTAGCCGCGCTGAAAAGGCCGCAGCGCTTCCGGCACTTCGTGCATGCTCCAGATGCCCAGGTCGAATTCGCGCAGGCTCTCCAGCGCTGCCACTCGCTCACTGTAGAGCGAGCCCGGGACCAGCGTGCCGACGAATCCGATATCGCATAAGTAGTCCTTGGGGACCTCTGTTTTCGGCTGCGGATAATGAAAATCCGGGTCAATGGCGACGTAAGGGAGGCATTCAACACGCTTCGCGCCCAATTCCCGCCATTGAACGCCATGATAATAATCGTTCACCAGCACCAGATCATAAAGACGGGCGGCGTCGCGTTCGTTGGCATGGGAGAAGACGATGGGCGAGACGCCGGTCACATAGATGATCTTGCAGCCATGCGCCCGCTTCAGTGCTTGCAGTGTTTGAGGAAAAATCTCGCGGTTGTCGCCGGAGAGCCAGATGATGCCCGGTTGAAAGCGGCGCGCCGCTTCCAGCAGCAGTTGATTGCGGCGGCGATAGTCGGGATTGACTTGCGCTGGCAAGCGCCGCAGCAAAGCAGTCGCGATTTTGCCTGGCGTCAAGCGCTCGCGGAAGACATCGCCGCGCAGCCGGGCAATGTCGCGGGGACCGTAGCCCGGCAAGTTGCGCCAGAACACGTCCACCTGGTAGCCGGCCGCGCGCATGGCGCGTTCCCAGAAGTGCTGTCCCATGCTGCTGGGGAAGAGGGGAGTCGGGTCGCCGCTTGCGCTGCTGCGAATATCGGATTGCAGTTCTTCGGGGTGGTGCAGGGATGCGACGAATAGGACGCGCTTGGGCATTAGGCTATCGCTCAGCCCGCGTTATACCTGCTTCAAATCCAGCAGCCTAAGCGGATTCTCCACCAGCTCCCGCAGGTGATTCATGAACCCCGCGCCTTCCGCGCCATTGCTGACGCGGTGGTCGACGCTCAGCGTCATGTTCATGCGCGTACCCGCGCCCAGCGTCCCGTCGTCCCGAACGACCGGCACGCGCCGCGCTGATGAAACAGCCAGGATGCCGGCTTCCGGCGAACTGATGATGGCCGAGAAATCCTTGATATTAAAGGGTCCCAGATTGCTGATGGTGAAGGTGGCGCCGCGGATATCGTCCGGCTTGATCTTGCCGGAACGGGCGCGCTCGTACATCGCCTTGTTATTGACCGCCATCTCGCGCAAGGGCACGCTGTCGGCGTCGTGGCAGACGACATTGACCAAGCCATTGTCCGGCAGCGCCACCGAGATGCCGATGTTGACGCGCTGGTGTTGGACCAGGCGATCGCCGTAATAATGACTGTTGAGGTTGGGGTATTCCCGCAAACAAAGCGCCAATGCCTTGATCAAGAGATCGTTGACGCTGATCTTGATGCCCTCATCCGCCAGAGCGCTGTTGATTTCTGCACGCAGCGCCAGCAGCGGCTCGACATCGGCTTCCACCGTGACATAAAAATGCGGGGTATTGCTCTTGCTGCGAATGGTGCCGTCGGCGATCGCCCGGCGCATGCGCGAAAGCGGCAAGACATCGACGTCTTCTTCTGGCAGCTTGCCCCAGGTCGGCTGTCCGCTGGCGGACGGGGAGGATGCCGGCATGGGCGGCAGCTTGGGCTTTTCGGCGAAATTCTCGATATCGGACTTGACGATCCGGCCGCCGGGTCCCGTCCCCGATACGCGGCTGAGGTCGATGCCCTTGTCAGCTGCCATGCGCCGCGCCAGAGGCGATGCCTTGACGCGCCCGTCGTCGGTCATGGCTGCCCCATTGGTCTCGGTAGCGGGCGGGGGAGCCTTTGACGGCGCTTCGCCCTTTGCCGGCGCGGAATCTGGTTCCGAGGCCGCGGCTTCGCTCGATGCGCCGATCACCGCGATGACGGTTCCTTCGCCGATCTCGTCGCCGGGTTCGGCGCGCAACTCCAGCAGCATGCCGTCGCTGCCGGCCTCGATCTCGACAGTTGCCTTGTCGGCTTCAACTTCGGCGATAATATCGCTTGCCGAGACATTCTCGCCGACATCGCGCAGCCAGTTGATCAGCAGTCCATCGGTTGTCAGCTTGACTTCGTAAGCCATCTACACTATCTCCTTGACCGCGTCGGCGACCTTTTGGGCGTCCGGCAGCGCCAAAAGCTCAATCTCTTTGGAATAGGGCAGGGGAACGTCTTCCGCCGCGACGCGCTTGATCGGCGCGTCCATGTAATCAAACATGTTTTCCTGCAAGAGCGCGGCGATCTCGCTGCCGAAGCTGTACATGGGCAGCGATTCTTCCACGATGACGCAGCGATTGGTCTTCTTGAAACTGCTGTAAACCAGCTCCATGTCCAAGGGACGCAACCAGCGCAAATCGACGACTTCGGCTTCCACGCCATCTTTCGCCAATTGACGCGCCGCCTGCAATGCCCAGTCGACCCCGCGCGCGTAAGCCACCAGCGTGACGTCAGCGCCCTCGCGCTTGATATCGCCTTTGCCGATCGGAATCAGATAGTCGGTGTCCTCATCGTCGGGCATCGGACCCGGTTTGGGATAAAGAGCGATACTCTCGGTGAAGAGGACCGGATTGTCATCGCGAATCGCCGCTTTTAACATGCCGTAGGCATCCATCGAGTTGGAAGGGCAGCCCACATATACGCCGGGAAAATGGGCGAAGATCGGTTCCGGGCTATGTGAATGCGACGCCGTCGCCTGGTTGCCCCAGCCGCTCGCCGCGCGGTAGACCAGCGGTACTTTGAACATGCCATCAAAGAAGTAACGCACCTTGCCCGCGTGATTGGCAATCGCATCCAAAGCCAGAAAGGCGAAGTTGATGGTCATGAATTCGGCGACGGGCCGCAGGCCCGCCATGGCCGCGCCCACCGCCACGCCGCCAATCGCCATCTCGCTGATGGGCGTGTCGCGCACGCGCCGTTCCCCAAATTCTTCCAGAAAGCCGCGCGTGACCCGATGCGTGCCTTGCCAGTACGCCACCTCTTCGCCCATGACAAAGACGTCATCATCGCGGCGCATCTCTTCTTGCAGCGCCCTGCGGATGGCTTCCCGCATGGCGACATTTCTAACTGCCATCGCGTTTCCCTTGTCTGATGCAAGTCTGTCAAGTTATCTCTTGCAATCCGCCGCGCTGCTCGCGCAACAGGAAGCTTTGTTGCCCTGTGTCAGCGCGGCGGATTTTTTCGCCGCCGCCGAGCGGCTGCCGGCTTCTACCCTTAATCGATGCCGGCCCCCACGCTCATATCGGTCTTGTGAACCAGATTCGATTGCGCATAGGTGTTCTGGAATAGCTCTTGATAGCTATTTGGCAGCTCGCTGGCTTCGGCAAATTCCACCGCCTCTTTGACAATCCGCCGCGCGTCTTCCTCGTGCGCTGCCAAAATCGCTTTGGCGCCTTTGTGCTTTTTTAAGATCTGATCGCGCAGGATCTTGATCGGCTCGCGACATTCCATCCATTCGCGCAGCTCGGCCGACATATCTTCGCGGGCGTCGTACTGCTTGTCGGAAACGCCATGTCCTCGATAGCGATAAGTCACATGCTCAACCACCACCGGTCCATGTTTACGCGCATAATCGACCGCCTGCGTCGCCACAGCGTATACTTCCAAGGCATCCTGCGCATTGACGCGGCCGAGGCTCTTGATGCCATAAGCTTCCGCCTTGCGATGCAACTCAATTTGCCCGCTGGCGCGGTCCACTTCGGTCCCCATGCCGTAGCCATTGTTTTCAATAATCCAGACCACGGGCAAATCCCAGATCGAACTCATATTGAGCGACTCGTGGAAATAGCCATTATTGGTAGCGCCGTCGCCGACATAGGTCATGGTGACATCATCGCTGCCGCGATAACGCGCTTCCAGCGCGATACCCGCCGCCAGCGGCAAATGCCCGCCCACGATGGCATAGCCGCCCCAGAAATTGTGCTGGGCGGAGGCCAAGTGCATCGAGCCGCCCTTGCCGCCGCTGCTGCCGGTCTTTTTGCCCATCATTTCCGCCATCACCGCCCCGGGATCCATGCCCAGAATCAGCGCGATGCCATGATCGCGATAAGCGGTGATGACATGGTCGCTGGGGCGCAAAGCCGCCATCGAGCCGACGCCGCTGGCTTCGTGCCCGCTGTAAAGGTGCAGGTAAACGCCGGTGATGCGCTTTTCTTCGTAGAGCCGGTGGCAAGTTTCTTCGAATTCCCGGATCAGCACCATCTGCCGGTACCAGTCCAGGAGCATTTCTTTGCTTGGTGATGCCATTGCGTCCCCTTCGCGCGCCCGCAAAAGACCCTTTTATATTGATCGGCAAGTATAACATAGAAGTTTTCTCATTCAACATCGCCCCTTTGCTCTGACTTTCCATTGCCGCGTCTTGACAAAACTTTGGATCCGTCTTATAGATCAAATGTGCGAGCGATTGCCGGCCAACGAGATTCCGCGGACGCATTGAGCGAGATATTAATGGGACAATTGTCATTATCTTCCCAGTATGACGCCACTATCCTGCCGCCAGCAAAGCCCTTTGTGAAATGGGTCGGCGGCAAGCGCAGTCTGCTGCCGGAACTGCTTGCCAGAATCCCGGCTCAATTCAATAATTATTATGAACCCTTTATTGGCGGCGGCGCTTTGTTTTTTGCCTTACGTAATATGCAGAAACGGGGGGGGGCAATTCCATCTCAGTGACGTCAATTTCGACTTAATCAACACTTATCAGGTCATCAAGCGAGATCCCGGTCCCCTCATCAGCAAGCTGCGTCAGCACGCGGCCAAACACTCGAAAGACTACTACTACAAGATACGCAGTCAGCACCATCTCGACGATCGCGTCGAGATAGCCGCCCGCTTCATCTACCTCAACAAGACCTGTTACAACGGTCTCTGGCGCGTGAATAGCAAGGGCGAGTTCAACGTCCCGATTGGCAGCTACAAGAATCCCGTGATCTGTGACGAAACTGCCTTGCGTGCTTGCCACATTGTTTTGCAGGGCATAGATGTCCGCATGCGTGACTTTCGGGAGCTGCAAGCAGGACGGGGCGATTTTGTCTATTTCGACCCGCCATATCAGCCGCTCGACAAGACATCGTTCACGCGCTACGCCAAAGCTGATTTCGGCCCGCGGGAACAGGAAGCCCTGCGCGATCTTTGCCTCGCCCTGCATGACCGAGGCGCGAAGTTCATGCTTTCCAACAGCGA
Source organism: Chloroflexota bacterium (assembly GCA_028873975.1). Taxonomy (GTDB): domain Bacteria; phylum Chloroflexota; class Anaerolineae; order Aggregatilineales; family Phototrophicaceae; genus UBA6055. The sequence continues at coordinate 1,592 of JAPPMO010000060.1, read as the reverse complement.
TACCTCATCTACGTTGTATGACAATCCTATCTTTCGGATAGAAATCGTAAAAGCGCCGCGCTTCGTTAATTCCAAGGCATCAGGTCGCGGCGCGGTAAACGAGCTATTGATAAGGAATTACTAGGAGGCGGTTTGGAACGAGAAGAGGCGATACGTCGATTACAGTTGTTGAAAGGTGAAGACTTGCACAAGGTAGGAGAATGTCATGGCATCTATGCCACTGTAAACGGCAGGCAAAATAAAGGCTGGGCAGGGCAAGTTTGCGAAAGACACTTGGGCTTGCCGTTAAACTCAGCACGAAGCCCTAACTTTGGATCCTGGGAACTGAAAGTTGTTCCATTGAAGTACCTCAAGAATGGGGCGCTCGTATTCAAAGAAACCATGGCAATATGTATGATTGATAAAGTCGAAGTCGCCAGAAATGATTTCTACGCCAGCCATTTGTTGCGCAAATTGTCGAAGATGGTCGTAGTTGCTCGCACTGTTGAGAGTGATTATACAGAGCCATCTTATGTTTATAAAGTGATTGACTTTGTTCTTAGCGAAGAGCTATATGAACATATCGAAAAAGATTACGATGAGGTGCGGAGCGTCATTCGCGACCCTAGACGGGGCTTCGATTGCTTAACGGGGCGAATGGGCGTTTTGGTGCAACCAAGAACCAAGGGTCCAGGGCATGGATCCCAAAGCCGAGCATTTTATGCTAGAAAGGAATTACTGAGAGAGATATTTGGCAGCTTGAATTAAAGGTAGAATTAACGATCTGAGTCAACCAAGGCAATCTTTAGCCTCGAGGCTACTCTCCGCCTTCTTGCGGCGCGAAGAACTTGCTCACAAGCACCACCACGACCGCGCCCAAGACACCGACCAAAATCCCGCCGACAAAAGGCACTTTCACCAAGCCGGCAAAGCCCATGATCGTGACCAGCAGCGATCCAACGAACCCGCCCAGAATGCCCAGCACGATATTGCCCAGCAAGCCGTAGCCCTCGCCACGGACCAGATTGCCCGCCAGATAACCGACGAAGCCCCATATCGCTAGCGAGATTGCCAAGCCAATTAATTTGCCCAGCAAGCCCGACAAAAGCAGGGCGCCGATGATCACCGCGATGACAATTCCGATTCCGACTTTCAAGTTCATCCCGCAGCTCCTGTACCTATAACATGTCTATATTATACGCGATTATTCGCCAATCGGTTGCGGACGATATGTCAACGACAGTGCAATCGCTTCAAAAATGTTATCCAGTGGAACGATGCAACGAACAAACTGAAAATTTGCCACAGAAATAAGACCAAGAAAGAAATGCAAATTTTGCTAAAGCAACGATCTGTAAGGCTTGTCCGATACTGAAATCTGGACGGCTTCCCAGATTTTACCCCATCCCCGGCCCTTCCCCAGTCAACTGGGGAAGGGTGACTCTACGGCGGGATGTGTAATATTAGGCGAATTGGCATTGCGAGCGACGCTATGCAAGGAGTTCGCAGCATGCGCTCCCCCTTCCCTAGCTCGCTGGGGCAAGGGGGTTGGGGGGATGGGTGTAGTGGTTCACCAGAACTGGGCACTTTTTCCCAGAATTTGAGGGAGGGTT
>JAPPMO010000101.1 GCA_028873975.1 Chloroflexota bacterium | reverse complement strand
CTCCCCCTTCCCTAGCTCGCTGGGGCAAGGGGGTTGGGGGGATGGGGTAGAATACAGTAGTGGCTTGCGTCAGTAGCGGACAAGCCCTACAGCCGCCCTATTTCTAGGAATTGCATGACTCACTTGCACTTACTGAGAAATGCCTCATTTACTTTGTGTTCTTCGTGTCTTGACGGTCAGTGTCGGCGGTCAGTGTCTACGCGACCTACGCGACTTGTGGTTGATCATGCTTTCGACCGGGCAACGAATCGCTTGACTTGCCAATAATCTGAAATGCACCCGCTGCCAGGCAAGACTGGGATCAGCTTTATCCCTTCCCAAACAACGATTAGCGCTATGTTTGACCAACATGATGTAATATCATTGCAAAAGCTCTGCCTGCGACACTGGACGATACACCCTCAGGAGACACAGATCTATGCCAACGATGACTAGGATACACGGTCGAGAAGTGCTGGATTCGCGCGGCAATCCCACTGTCGAAGTCGAAATTCACTTGTCGGACGGGACGATCGGCAGGGCTATCGTTCCGAGCGGCGCTTCCACAGGCGAACATGAAGCCTTAGAAATGCGAGATGGAGACAAGTCGCGCTACTTTGGCAAAGGCGTTCTCCAGGCTGTTGCTTCCGTCAACGACGTCATAGCGCCAGAGCTGCTGGGTTTGGAACCATTCGATCAGAAAGCGATCGACGAAGCCATGCTCGAGCTCGACGGCACGCCAACAAAGAGCAAGTTAGGCGCAAACGCCATTCTTGGCGTATCATTGGCGCTGGCTCACAGTGCTGCAAACTCCCTGCGTATCCCGCTCTATGCCTATCTGGGCGGCATTCACGCGCACCTGTTGCCAACACCAATGATGAATATCATGAACGGGGGCAAACATGCCTTGGGCAGCACGGACTTCCAGGAGTTCATGGTCATGCCGGCCGGAGCGCCCAGTTTTCGGGAAGCGCTGCGATGGGGCACGGAGATTTATCACAACCTGAGAGAGGTTTTGCATGACAAGGGTTATCCGACCACTGTCGGCGATGAGGGCGGGTTCGCGCCCAGCCTGGGCAGCAATCAAGCGGCTCTGGACGTTATCATGGAAGCAATTGCCAGATCCGGATACCACGCGGGCGAGGACATATTCATCGCGCTGGATCCAGCGGCGTCGGAAATCTACCACGACGGTTTTTACAACCTGGAGATTGAAGGGCGAAAGCTGTCGGGTGAAGAGATGGTTGAATTCTGGAGTGACTGGTGCGCTCGCTATCCCATCATCTCGATAGAAGACGGCTTGGACGAGAACGACTGGGAGAATTGGTCGCGCTTGGTCGCGGCGATTGGCGATCGCGTGCAAATCGTCGGCGACGACCTGCTGGTTACCAATGTGGAAAAAGTCAAGCGCGCCATCAACGAGCGAGCCGCAAATTCCTTGCTCTTCAAGGTTAACCAGATTGGCTCATTAACCGAAGCCTTTGCGGCCGGGCAGTTGGCGCAGCGACACAACATGACCGTCGTTACCAGCCACCGAAGTGGGGAAACGGAAGACAGCACCATCGCCGATATCGCAGTCGCGATGAACAGCGGACAAATCAAGACCGGGGCGCCCGCCCGCACCGACCGCATCGCGAAATACAATCAACTGTTGCGGATTGAGGAGCAATTAGGAGGCGCGGCGCGCTACGCCGGTTCAAGCGCGTTTGCAAACCTCAATCTGGATGTACAATAGCGCTAATCCGCGAAAGGTTGGGGGCGTGCGACAGACTCTACATGGCAAACATACCAAGATTGTAGCGACGATCGGCCCCGCTTCGCAGGATGCCGAGACGCTTCGCGCCATGATCAGAGCGGGCATGAATGTGGCGCGAATCAATTTTTCGCACGGCGATCATGAAACCCACGGCAATGTCATCGACACGGTCCGACGAATCGCCGAAGAAGAGGATACTGTCGTCGCCATCCTCTGCGATATTCAAGGTCCCAAGATTCGTATTGGCGAACTGGCGCAAGAACCGACCATGCTCGTTCCCGGGGAGTCCATCACCCTAACCCTGGATGAGGTTGTGGGAAGCAAAGGTCTGGTGTCCTTGCCCCATCCCGAGTTTTTGAAAGACATAACTGCGGGCGCGAACTTGCTGCTTGACGACGGCAATTTACAGTTCAAGGTGAATGACAGCAGCTCGCGCGAACTGGTCTGCGAGGTCGTAGTCGGCGGCGCGCTGAAATCTCGCAAGGGCGTATCGGCGCCCAATGCGCGGCTGACTCTGTCGGCGATCACGGATAAGGACCGCGAAGACGTCCAGTTTGCCTTGGCCAAGAACTGTGATTATTTGGCGATGTCGTTTGTACGCTCGGCAAATGACATTCGAGAGATGCAGAACTTGATGAAAGAGTTGGGCGAAGAAGCTGCCATTATCGCCAAGATCGAAATGGGAGAAGCGCTGGAAAACATAGAAGAGATCATTGCCGTATGCCAGGGGATCATGGTCGCGCGCGGTGATCTTGGCATCGAAACCCCCGCGGAAGAGGTGCCCTTCCATCAGAAGCGGATCATCAATTTATGCAACGACGTCGCCAAGCCGGTGATAACAGCCACACAAATGCTGGAATCCATGACGGAGAATCCGCGCCCGACCAGAGCCGAAGCCAGCGACGTTTACAACGCGATCATTGACGGTACCGACGCCATCATGTTGAGCGCGGAAAGCGCCAGCGGAAACTATCCCGTTCGGGCTGTCGAAGTGATGACCAAAATCGCCTTGATTGCCGAAGAACATCTGAAGAATATCGCCGAAAAAACCAAGGCGCCAGCCAAGATCAGCGCTAATGGCGCCAAATCGCGCGAGTTCATTTCCGATGCCATTTGCCGGGCGACCTTTGACATATCGCGTTTCATCAATCCAACCGCAATTGTCACAACCAGCTTGTCCGGTTATACCACGCGGCGCGTCGCCAAGGAACGGCCCCGCACGCCGATCCTGTGCATGACCCCCAGCCCTACCACGCAAAGGCGCATGGCGCTTGTCTGGGGCGTGATTCCCTTGCTTGTGCCCGAATTCGCTTCCATCGACGAAATGATCAGCGTCATCATTCGAGCGGCGCACGACCGGGAACTCGTCGCGCGCGGCGATCGCCTTGTTATCATCGCTGGCGTGCCCTTTGGCGTTGATGGACAGACCAACCTCATCAAGATTCATACCGTAGGGCAAGAAGGCGAAATTTGAATCGGGACCGCCGCAATCTTGGCAATGCCTACGATGCGACCCACTTGGCGTCGATTGGCGGGGGCTCCGATGGCTGTACATGCCGGGAACCCGTCGCAATCGTGCCATCCGAGGTATAGCTCACCTGGCTCGTGGTGCAGCGCGGGCAGATGTTCCAAGCCAAGTCCAGAAGATAATCACACTCTACACAGGCTTTTTTCAGCCGGGCGTGGCAGTAAGGGCAAGCCTGCCAGTCGTGTTGCACACGCTGCGTACAATTTGGGCAGCTGGGCTTCTCTTCTATCTCCTGCAGCAAGGCTTCTTCTTCCAATGACCGTTCATACACTTCTGAAAGCGTCTCTCTAGGTCGGAGTAAAATGTAAACAAATATACCGGGTACGTTTAGCAAGAGAACCAGCAAGGCGACCAGCGCTTGAGCCAGGGGATCGCGGGAGCGCTGACGCATGTCTCGGTAAGCCCACATTACCAGGGACAGCCACATCGATGCAATAAATACGGCGGCAAATACAACAGCGATCAGGAGGATGTCGTCGAAGCCTTCGGGCATCTAGTTTTTTTCCGGGAATCTGCATCGTACAGAAACCGTACGGGCGCATTGAATGGCAAGCGCATCCATGCTCGCCTTAATGTCGTCCCTTGGACAATTTAGTATATCAGCGCCCCAATATACGCGCAATTCAATTGGCTGGGGCGGCAAGCGCTACGTGGCAAAGATAATCGATCGGACGAACGCAGTTAATGATTGAGAAACATAGCCCCCTACTGATTTGCAATCTGCGCAAGAACCTTGCAGCTAGCTTTCGCCCTCGGCTTCGGTCCCGTTGCCGTTCGTTTTGTCTACTAGGAGCAGAATCTCGCTAATGATGGTATCAAACTGATGTCCCGAGGCTTCAAGCGCGAACCATAATAGACTTTCGGGATGATCGTTTGCGCCTATCACGCTTAACAGGTTCTCTGACTCAAAGGTGTACCAAGCCTGTTTATTTATGATCTCGTGTTCCTGAATGCAAGTGCTGCACAGCGTTGGGTAGTCGGTGATGACTTCTTTGTCAAAGTAGAACCCGCGAATCCAAGTACGGCCTACGGACAATCGATCTTCATGTCTCAGACGCAACATAAGCGGGCATTCGCTGCCCAGAATCCCGCATTGGCTCAAAGACTGGGAACTCACATAAAACGTTACGATGACCTTGATCGAATCGTAGTCGCTGACATCTATGCCATCTTCGCCAAAGGATTGCCTGCACCGGACCTCGCCATGAGATGTGGCATTGTTAAGCCGGCGCAAGCGCAAACCCAATCTGCCGTCGAATACTTCAAGCGAAAACCTTCCGCGCGGGTCGCTGTCTTGCTCCACAAGGCATGCCCAGTCTGCTGGCAAGACCAATTCACCCTGGAGCGGACTTTGATCAATATCTTGTATGCTGAACAAGGAGCTGGACAAGACATTGCGGATCGTCGCGCGCGCTTCAATCGTTCGATTACCGAGTCTGACAACCAACTCCTGTCCCTCCGGGACAGTCCTAAGGCTTGACATGTCATCGGCGAAATAGGCCGAGGCTCGGCCCATAACATTGAGAATGCGCACTTCGTCATCCGTTGCCGAAACGCGATAGCGGCCATCGCCAAGAAACTGAACTGACAGGCCTTGCGCCGTACCCACGCTTAGCAAGAATGGTTTGTCTATGGCGCCGGTGACAAAGACATCCAACTCGCCCTTCAAATTAGAAAAACTGATGCTGTGTTGGTTCAGGCTCCAGTCAAAGCGCGGTCGGGAAGCGCGTTCGAAGGTGATGAAGGTGTTGCTCTGCAAAGCCACAGCAGCCAGCAACTTTGGCGCCGCGCCTTCAAATGCGGGCACGTCGCGGAATTGAATTGTCGCCTGTGACAAGGAATCCGTGCTGATGCTGGTCTGAGTATTTGCAAGGCTTTGACGTTCGCGTTGCACGGCTTCGACGAAGTCCGAACCGGTGACGCCCACTGTGCCCTGCGAGACTTGCAAAACGGCCGGGATCGCTTCTGTAGACTGGAACAGATACAGGTAAATTGCCAAAGCCGTCGTGATGCCAAGCGCGCAGAACATCCCAAAAGCCAGCAAAAGAACCAGCCAAGCCATTCGTCCGGGCGAAATCGCGGAGCGGTAAACCTGGCCAGATCGATTTTCAAGCGATTCTTCGGGAGACTGGGTCACCGTCGCTTGTTCTGCTTCAGTCAAATTTCTACCTCGATAGGACGAAAACCGCGCTGCGGCAACAGAATAATTATAGCATCTGCAAACTGTATTGTCGCTGAAAATTTCATGTATAATGCTGAATAGTTAGGGACATATTGGGGAAATCGGGGCATGTCCGGTCATAGCAAGTGGTCCACCATTAAACGCAAAAAGGGCGCCGAAGACGCCAAACGCGCCAAGATATTCACCCGTCTGGGGCGGGACATCATGGTGGCGGCTCGTGAAGGCGGCGGCGACGAAGGAACAAACCCGAGACTCAAATTGGCGGTAAGCAAAGCCCGTGCCGCAAATATGCCCAAAGACAATATCGAGCGCGCCATCAAAAAAGGGACCGGCGAAATCGCCGGCGGCGAGCTCGTCGAAATCGTATACGAAGGCTATGGACCCGAAGGCGTCGCCTATATTGTCGAGATAATGACCGACAACAAGAATCGCGCCTTGGCAGAGATCAAGCATGCTTTTAGCAAGCACGAAGGGAGCCTGGCCACCTCCGGCGCTGTCATGTGGCAATTCGATCAGAAAGGTTACTTGACAATCAGGGGCGAAGCGGATTTCGACGACGTATTTATGCAGGCGGCGGATGCGGGCGCCGATGACGTGGTTGAAGAAGACGGAATCATCGCCGTCTATACGCCGCGCGACGGGTTTGGCGCCGTTGAACAAGCCCTTGGCGCCGCCGGCTTTGAATTTGAAGACAACGAGCTGCGCTGGTTCCCGCAGAACGAGATTGATGTGTCCACCGGCAAGGCCCTGCAAAACATGCGTCTCATGGAACAATTGGAAGAGTCTGACGACGTACAATCCGTAGCCTCGAATCTCAATATCACCGACGACGTTTTGGCGGCTTTCGAGTCCTAGGATGATATCGCTTGGTATAGACCCTGGAACGGCGAGCATGGGATACGGATTCGTTCGCGAGCATCAAGACGGCACGCTTGAGGCGCTGCGTTTCGGAGTCATCCGAACGCGCGCTGGCACAGCCATGCCCGAACGACTGTTCAACATTTATCAGGAACTGGGGCGACTCATTGCCGAGTTTGAGCCGGACCGCGCCGGCGTCGAAGAATTGTTCTTCTCCAGGAATGTGACGACCGCAATGACAGTGGCGCAAGCGCGCGGGGTGGTTCTCTTGACCTTGCAAAGCGCCGGCCTCCCAGTGGCCGAATACAAGCCGAATATGGTTAAGCAAGCGGTAACGGGATATGGCGGCGCGGACAAATCGCAAATGCAGGAAATGGTTCGCTTGCTGCTCAACCTCGAAGCGGTTCCGAAGCCGGACGATGCGGCCGATGCGCTGGCGGTCGCAATCACGGATATTCACAGTTATCGCTTGCGCACAGTTCACCCTCTTTGAGGCGTCGCTTTACGATGATTGCCACCCTGGAAGGACGCGTCGGCTTCAAGGACTCGGAGCGAATCGTTGTCCTGCTAGGCGGCATCGGTCTTGAAGTGCTGGCGCCGTTCAGTACGCTGGAGAAAATAACCGGAGACCAGGTCTTTCTTTATACACGGCTGGTGGTTCGCGAAGATTCATTAACCTTGTATGGCTTTGCCCACGAGGCCGAGCGCGACCTTTTCGATAGCTTCATAAAGATCAGCGGCATTGGTCCCAAGTTGGCGATTGCAATTCTCAGTTCGCTCAGTGTTGACAACGTGCGCGGCGCAGTGACAAACGATCGGCCCGAGGTGCTTAGCCGGGTTCCGGGCATCGGAAAGAAAACCGCAGAGAAAATCGTGTTGGAATTGCGCGACAAATTGGCTACAGTCCTGGATACGGCTCCTGTCGACGACGCCAGTACGATCAACGCTGATGTCATTGATGCCTTGACAGCCCTCGGCTACAGTGTGATTGAAGCCCAAACTGCGGTCCAGGCGCTGCCGCTTGACGCCCCGGAAGACGAGGAGTCTCGTGTTTTTCTGGCGCTCCAATACTTGGGCGCTTGAGTTTGCATGTTCGTGTTTTGATGCCATGTAAAAAGCATGGAGCGACCAATGCCGAAAAACTTAATCGGGAAGCGCGTCGACGTCCTCGACAAGGGATGGATAGAACTTGTCGATATGATGCCGCATCCCGATTCAGATATCTCCGGCGATCTAGCCATTGTCAATGCCGCGCGCGTCAGCTTCCTGGGCGAAAGCAAAGGACCCGATCGCGACAAGAAACTGCTGTTTTACCTGTTGCGGAACCAGCATACGTCGCCCTTTGAAATGGTCGAATTCAAGTTTCGCGTGCGTGCGCCGCTGGTAACTTGGTGGCAGTGGGTCCGTCATCGCACCTGGAACATGAATGCGCAATCGGGGCGATATACCCCCTTCCAAGAGAGCGACTTCTATGTGCCTGATGTCTGGCGCAGACAAAGCAAAGACAATAAGCAAGCGAGCGAGGGGGTTCTCGACGACTTGGAAAACAACGCCCTGACAGGCAAGCTTCTCGCGCATTATGATCAGGGATACCGGCTGTATAGCGAAGCGCTTGACAAGGGCGTTTCCAAGGAAATGGCTCGCCTATTCCTGCCCGGCTTCAGCGTATATTACACTTGGGTCGCCAAAATCGACGCCCACAACCTCATGCGCTTCCTGCGCCTGCGCATGGCGCGCGACGCTCAATATGAAATCAGAGTCTTCGCTGCCGCCATCCACGAACATTTTTTTGAACCGGCATTGCCCTGGACGGCCGAAGCCTTCGTGAAATACGTTTTGAAAGCCGAATAAGGTTTAGCTATTTTGGCGGCTGAATATCGTCGTGACGGTTGATCAGAAAAGCTGAGGAGCGATCGAAGTATTCACGCATCCGCTCTCGCGCCAGTCCGTCGATCCCGGCTTCATCAATCGCCTCCAACATGTGCCGCAGCCAATGATCGCGCGCGCGGCGATCGATGGCAAAGGGGAAGTGACGCATACGAAGTCGCGGGTGTCCGCGCTCCTGCGAATAGAGGCGGGGACCGCCAAAGAACTGAACCAGAAACAAGAATTGCCGACGCTTGCTCTCCTCCATATCGTCGGGGAACATGGGCCGCAGTACGGGGTCTTGATAGACCTTGGCGTAAAAGATGTCGACCATTTTGCGGATCGGTTCATCGCCGCCGAGCATTTCATAAACACTCTGAATTACAGCGCTCAAGATAATCTACCTTTGTATCGCAGTCCGTTATTGGAAAGAGGCTTTCTCGACGGCGCTGCCGGACGCGGTCCTTATCGCCACCCGCGTCAAGACCCGCACAAACTATGACTTTACAATCAGAGCCCTAATTGTACAATCCTTCGGATAACTTACGGAACGGGCCAGGAGTTCTCTCTCAATGAGACATTTTCGCAATCGCCTCGCTTTGCTTTGCTTGCTTACGCTCTTGTGGTCGGCAAACTTCTCCATCGCTCAAGATGACAATGCCATTTCGATTGTCGGCTCGAGGATCATGAGTGAAGTCTTGCTTTCCTTGGGCGAAGCCGCAAACATAGAGTCCCTCAGTATTTCTGCGCAAGGCACGTCCCGAGGAATCGATATATTCTGTAACGGAGATATTGATATCGCTGTGGCGTCGCGAGCGATCAGTGCTGCCGAAGACCTGATCTGCGGGGCAAATGAAGTTGTCCACAGCGAATTCCTTTTCGCCCACAAAATCATTGCCTTCGCCGCGCACCCTGCAGTACCGCTTTCTTGCATTTCCAGCAGCGACCTGGATTCTCTTCTGAAACCGTCCTCCAGCAATCAAGCTTCCGATTGGGCAGACTATGCCCCGGGAACAGACGCGCTTCCTGTCGTGATTCTTGCGCCACATAGGAATACGCTTGAGTACGCCATTGCTGACAGCAATATCGTGGGCGACCGGCTTCGCAATGATGTCGAAACTTATGACTGGACCGATGACGCGGTCGCAAGAGCCGGCGACGCCGAAGGTGCGCTGGCAATTCTGCCTTTTACGCCCGACTTGGCAAGCGACGAGACGATCAAAGCGCTAAAGACCAAGAGCGCCGGTGATTCCAATTGTGTCAGCCCGTCCGCCGAAAACCTCGAAGCCGGCCTTTATCCCTTCGCGCAATCCTATTTTTTGTATGTGAATAGAGCGCGCATGTCGGACAAGGAAACCCTCGAGCATTTCGTACAAGTGTTGATAAGTCCGGAATCCGCCGACACGATCGCGACATTTGGATTCACCCCGGCCACACCAGAGGCCTATGACCAAAACGCGCGAATGCTAAGCAATCCCGATGCGACCTTTGCCGTTGGCGCTGGCGAGACGGCATTCGAGATTCCGGAAGCGTTAACCGGCGCTGTCAACATCAGCGGTTCAGCTAACGCCTATCAGTTGCTGGAGCGCGTCTCATCCCGCTTGTCTGGGGATAGCGTTCAACTTCAAGTCAGCATCAATGCAGTTGGACAGGCAGCCGGCCTCGCAAGCCTTTGTGCTGGCGAAGTTGATTTAGCGATCCTCGACTCTCCGACGCATACGCTCGATATGACCGCCTGCGATGCGAGTGAAGTTGATACAGTTTCCATCGATATCGGCAGTCACACAACGGTCTTGCTAGGTAATGAGGCCGATCGGCATACGATGTGCTTGACCGTCGAACAAATTGATGCGGTTTGGAATGCGTCTTCTACCGGCGCGATCATGGCTTGGAACGACATCGACGCCGCTATGCCGGAACAATCAATGACGCTATTCGGCTTGCCGTCGGTCGATCGCTATGCGGACATCCTGCTGCAAAGCCTCCACGAAACGGCGCCACCGATCCGGCGCGATACTGAACAGGATTTCGATCACTTGTACCGGGCGGCCGCCGTAGGGAACGTGGAAGGCTCGCTCACCTATATGACCTGGCTCGATTACCAGGAAGTGCTGGCCGAGCAACAATCCAATGTGCGTCTTGTCAGTGTTGACGCGGGCTCTGGCTGCGTATCGCCAAGCCCCGATACAATAATGAACGGCACATACCCGCTGTCGCGTCCAGCCAGCCTGCTGGCAAGCGAAACGGCATTGACCGACATTAATGTTCAGTCCCTGCTTTGGAGCTTATTCTCCGACGATAACTGGCAACTCCTCGAACGCGAAGAATTCCTTGGCATCGAACGAGCTGACCTGCCCGCCCGGCGCAGACAACTGGAGACTCTCTTCAGGCAGGCGGAATCCAACGTCGCTCCAACTGAAGAATCCTTGGAACAAGCGGACGATGACGAAGCAGCAGAAGACTCATCCGAGTAAATGTTGCGACCAAATCTGAACAGCCGCTCGGCGCGTCACCGGCGGATTTGGGCTACCGCGCTCACTGCCGCTCGGCGACAGCGAATTTGGGCTACCGTGCTCACACAAAATAATAAACCCGTTCTGCTACCGCTGATCGCGGTCTAAAAAGAGGCGCCGACGGTAGAGAATGGCAGCGCCGGATGGCAGGCGCTGGACAGTACCTGTGCTATACTCTAGCCGCTTCAGGATGGCATTGGATGGGAGACTTTCATGCATGGCGAATTGATCGCCTTTGATCTGGAGACGACAGGTCTTGACGTCGCCAAAAGTGAAATAATCGAGATTGGCATTGCCAGATTTGATGACGGGGAACTCATCGACAGTTATCAGACTTTTGTTAAGCCTAAAGGACCCATCCCAACAGAAATCACAGTTTTGACAGGTATTCAGCAAGAAGACGTCCAGCACGCGCCGCCAATCGCGCATCTCCTGGACGAACTTAAAGCCCAGTTTGGTAGCGCGCCGGTAATCGCTCACAACGCCAGCTTTGATGTCTCTTTCATGCACAAACACGGCTTGCTCCCGGAAAACGCTGTCATTGATACTTACGAGTTGGCATCCATCGTATTGCCCTCCGCCCCTCGTTACAATCTAGGCAGCTTGGCTGCGGCTGCCGGCATCCAACTTGAAAACGCCCATCGCGCCCTGGACGACGCCACCGCCACCGGGCGGCTATACTGGACCTTGTGGCAGAAGTTGCTCCGGCTGCCCCGCAAGATTTTGGCCGAAATCATCAGCGCAGCCGGCCTAAAGCAATGGGACCTGTTGCCCTTGTTCCAATCGGCGCTGTCGGAATCGCTCCAGTCAGGAATCAACGGGCGCATAAACTCGCCTTTTTTCACGGAGGAACCCCCCGGAAAGCCGCTGAAACCCTCCCAAGCCTCCCACAGCAAAGTAGATCTGGACCATGTCCGAAGCATGTTTGACGCCAGCGGCGCTCTTGGATTGAGCTTGTCTGGCTACGAACCGCGCCGACCGCAGGCGCAAATGGCTTGTCAAGTTGCGACTGCTCTGAACGAAGGCGATCAGGTTTTGATTGAAGCCGGCACCGGCACCGGCAAATCGCTGGCATATTTGATTCCGGCGGCGCATTGGGCGACCCGGAACGATCAACGCGTCGTGGTGTCGACCTATACCATCAATTTGCAAGAACAGCTATTAAACAAAGATATGCCGATTGTTCAGGCGCTTATCAATCGCGACTTGCATGCCTCCATTATGAAGGGGCGCGGCAACTATCTCTGTCCTCGCCGACTTGATATTTTGCGCCGGCGCAAGCCAGCGAACCTGGAAGAATTGCGAACGCTGGCCAAGGTTCTGGTCTGGATGCAGAATGGTTGCAGCGGGGATCGCGGAGACTTAAGCTTGAGAGCCGGCGAGTGGAATACCTGGGCGCGCCTGAGCGCCCAAGACGAAGATTGTACGACCTTCCGATGCGCTTCGGAAATGAACGGACTTTGCCCCTATTACCGGGCGCGTCGCCGTGCGGAAACGGCGCATATTCTGATTACGAATCACGCCCTGCTGATTGCGGACGCCAACATCGAAAATCGTGTGCTGCCCGAATACTTGAACCTCGTTATTGACGAGGCGCATCATCTTGAAGGCGCGATCACGGACGGGCTCAGCCGACGGATAGATGAACACTTGATACTCGCCCGACTGCGCGAAATCGGCGGCGGAAGAAGCAGCACATTAAAAGAATTGCTGGCAGCGGCAAGAATCGCTGTCCCGGCGGAGGACCTCGCCCGGCTCGAGCGTTTTGTCGGCAATACGGCCGAGACGCTTGGCATCATGAATACGAAGGTGCGCAAGTACTTTCGCGCATTGCATGATTTCGCTGCCAGTCACGACCGTGGCGGCCGCTATCAAATGCGCCTGCTGAACTCACATCGCGATTCCGGAAGTTTCGCAAACGCGCAGACTGCCTGGAAGCAACTCGCCGAGTATTTTCTGGCCGTCGCTGACGCCTTGGGTCGTTTGGCCCGCGCCTTGCCGCATTACGAACAATACCGGACCCCTGATCTCGACGACTACCGAAGTGAAATTCGCTCGCACCTTCATTTTCTGAATACCCTGCACGATCAGCTTGAACATTTCACTTTCGATCCAGATAGCAACATGGTCTATTCCGTCACCCCCGGCGACAAAGCGGAAAAACTGCGTATCCACATTTCTCCGCTGCATGTAGGACCCTTGATGGAAGAGTTCCTGAATCAGCGGAAAGAGAGCATCATCCTGACGAGCGCTACCTTAAGGACACAGGGCAATTTCGATCACATTCAGGAGCGTCTCTATGCGGATCACTACGAGAAGGTGGCTTTAGGGTCGCCATTTGATTACGCGCGAGCGACACTTCTTTACGTTCCGGATGACATACCGGAACCGAGCCAGCGCAGCGCCTATCAAAAGATGGTAGAACGCGGCATCGTTGAGCTCGCCGCTGAATTGGAAGGCCGCGTTCTGGTGCTCTTCACCAGTTACGCGCAATTGCGCGAGACATCAAGGGCGATCACGCCCAGGCTAAAACTGGGCGATATTGTGGTCTACGATCAGAGCTTCGGCACGAGCCGCGACGCGCTTTTGCAAAGCTTCAAGTCGGCAAAACGCGCCGTGCTCATGGGTACAAGAAGCTTTTGGGAAGGTATTGATATTCCAGGAGAAGATCTAAGCGCAGTCGTCATAGCGCGGCTGCCTTTCGCGGTACCGTCCGATCCGATCTTCTCGGCGCGCTCGGAAGCATACGAAAACGCCTTTCAACAATTTGCCATACCGGACGCTATACTCCGTTTTCGACAAGGATTCGGTCGTTTGATCCGCAGCAGCAGCGATCGTGGCATCGTCGCTGTATTTGACAAACGGGTCATCAGCAAGAATTATGGCGCCAGCTTTCTTGAATCGCTGCCAGAATGCGCAATGAGGTATGGTTCCCTGGATAACTTGCCGCAAACTGCCAGGCAATGGCTTAACCTTACCTGAGGGATTCCCATGATAACCCCGGCAGGGCGCGAATGTCCGCATTTTTATGCCGATTACAATCGACATACACGCGATGTAGAGGAGTGCCGCCTGGCAAAACAAAACCCCGACTCGCTGGATTGGCATCCTAAAGATTGCGCCAAGTGCCCTGTCCCGGATATCCTTTTGGCGAATGCCAGCCGCGACACGCAACTGACGCTGACCATTCGATCTGGATTGCTGGGATTAATGCGCCGCCTGGAAGTCGACGCGATCTGCTTGAAGAATGGGGAAAAAGTCGATCCCTATGTAGGTTGCCCGGACGATCATCCAGGCTTGGACATTTTCCGCAAAGCCTTGGAAAACGGCGATGATTAAGGCCGCATTGCTTGACCTTGACAACATTATGCTGGACTGCCCGAGCCATCTGTTCGCCGCGGCTTTTCGACGCGCCTTCGCACAGCATCTGGAGGGGCAAACAGGCATTCAAAGCGCGGACGGCCTCTTCCACAGGGCAACTCAGAAGCTGAATGGCTGCCGCGACATAGTATCCTTGAACGACGAAGTCATCACGACGAGCATCGCCGCGGACCTGAATGCCCCCGTCAGTGACATTCGGTCCAAGCTTGGGTCACTCTTTCCATCCTCATATGAGCAAACGCGCAGTGCGGCGGGCGCTGCGCCAGACGCGCGACAACTGGTGGAAGCCCTGCTTGACCAAGGCCTGGCGGTTGCCGTCGTCAGCAATCCTATCTATCGAGAAGCCGCTATCGTTCAATGGCTGGGCTGGGCTGGGCTCGGCGATTTCATCGAATCCTTCGCTTTTCTTAGCTCCAGCGAGAATATGCACTTCGCCAAGGCCGATCCGGCCTTTTACGCCGAACTGATCGCACGTATCGGCATTGAGCCCGACGAAGCCCTGCTGGTAGGCGGCAACCAGCAAAAAGATCATCTGCCTGCCGAGACCGTTGGGCTTCACACTTGGCTGGTTGAAGACGCGACCGACTTAGGAGCCTTGCTTGAACATGTTCAATTTGCTGGGTGGCAGCATCGCTATACTGGACGCCCGCTGCGGGAAACGATGTTGAAGCCGCAGTTTTTGGGCAATCTTGGCGCCCTTTTTGGCCTGCTGAGCGAAGTGAAAGAGCGCCAATGGCATCAGAAGCCGGATCCAAATGAATGGTCTATCGTGCAAATACTTTGCCATTTGGCGGAAACGGAAACCGCAGTTCATCAAAAGCGCTTGCAAAAGATCCTGAGAGTCGAGAATCCCTTTATCCGCGCGCTTCCACCGCCGGGACCCGACGTGCCAACCTGCAGTGACCGCCCCCGGGAGGTAGCCGAGGAATTCAAAGAGAAGCGACTGTCTACCCTCGAACTGATCGCGGAGTTGGCGCCAGAGGACTGGCAGCGGCCAGCCCGGCATAGCATTTTCGGGCTAACCAATTTGCTGGAAATGGCCTATTTCACGGCGCAGCATGACCGGCTGCATATTTCACAATTGTGCCAGACGCTTGGCAAGTGTTTGGATCCGATCTAGCCTTCTCGTTCTCGCTAAACTCAGGGGCGAAAATTTCAATCATTCCGTTGCAAAAACCATCAAAAGCGGGCAAACTCGCCCTATCAGGCGCGGGTGACAGGTAATTTGCTTGACTGATTCCGTTCTTTTTGTACAATACATTTAGATAGTTCTGAAATTCACAATTCTTGACTTGGAGTCTGACATGACAGCTTGGGCGGTGGATCAAGCAAGCCTTGGCGAGCTTGTCGATGCGGGACTGGCATCTATCGAACAAGCCATGTATCAGGCGACGGGCAGCGAGGTCGACGTCTTAAGAGACGCCAGCCGACATATCTTGAGCGCCGGAGGCAAACGGATTCGCCCGCGCCTCTTGCTGCTTTCATATCTTGCGCTGGGCGGCAATGACCTGGAACTCGCGGCCAAGCCCGCGGCGGCAGTCGAGCTTATGCACACGGCGAGCGTGGTGCACGATGACATCAATGATCATGGCATCGTACGCCGTGGACGTCCGTCGGTGAATTCCATTTGGGGGCGCACCTTCGCGCTTTTGACCGGTGACTTTCTGTTCACCGCCGTCTACGAATTGATGGCGCCTTATCAGGATCTTAATGTTGACCTGGCACGGGCAGCGACCGCCCTTGTTGAAGGCGAAACCCTCCAAGCAAGCGCCGTGAAAGACAATATTTTCACCCGCGACATCTACATGCGCATTATCGCGCTCAAAACCGCGGCGCTCTTCCGCGCGGCGGGAACTATCGGCGCCAAGCTGGCCAACGGCAGCAGCGATGCAGTAGCCGCGCTGTCTCATTTCGGCTTCAACCTTGGCATGGCTTTTCAGATTGTTGATGACATATTGGATCTGGTCGCCGACGAATCCACGCTTGGCAAATCTACCGGCATCGATCTTGAACAAGGACGAGGCGTCGCGGTCGCCTTGAATGATGCCGGGAACAGTTCGGGCAACGGCAGTCATAATATCGACGATCCCATGGATCGAATCATGCGCCGGTTATTGGAAGGCAACACCATTGCAAAGGCGCGCGAACAGGCTGAATTGCTTGTGCAAGACGCCATTGCCCAGCTTGCCGTCATTCCCGATTCGCACTACAAAGAAGAATTGGTCGGTCTAGCCAATCTAGTCATCGAACGCGACTACTAAGGCAGCCATTTCTCGCGAGTGTTTCACCGCGGCAGACTGTTCCGTAGCTTCGAATCTCCTAATCTCGCTGGATGAGCGGTGACCGCGCATGAAGGTAGTTTCAGTTGAAGAAATGCGGCAGATTGAAGCCGCGGTCGACGCCACGCTGTTCAGTTATGACCAGCTGATGCGGAAGGCCGGCGGCGCAGCGGGAAGGCATTTGCGTCGGCGGATCGACATCGACGACGGGACCCGGGTCACCTTTCTGATCGGCAAGGGCAACAACGGAGGCGATGGATTGGTCATGGCGCTTGACATGGCGCGGCATTCATCCGCGCAGATTCGCATTTACCTTCTGCAGCCTCGCCCTGAAAACGATGATGTTTTTGTCCGGGCGCTGGAAGCGGGACTTTTTATCGCCAAAGCCTCCGACGACCATGACTTCCGATTGCTCAAGAGCCTGATCGCGAGCGCCGATGTCATTGTCGACGCCCTCTTCGGCATCGGACTGCGTTTGCCGCTGCGCGGCGTCCCTGCCAAAGCCTTGCGCGCCGTCAATCTGATGATCCATCGTTCCGCGTCTTCCGGCGCAGCCGGCGCGGAAGCCAGTGACGAACATCGGAAAAGCGCCCGTCCCTTCGTCTTCGCCCTCGATTGCCCGAGCGGCGTCGATTGCGATAGCGGGGCAGCGGACATTAATACGCTCTTTGCCGACGAAACCATTACGTTTATCGCCGCCAAACCCGGGCTGTTCACCTTTCCTGCCGCAAGATATGTAGGCGAACTCATCATTTCGCCGCTTGGCATTCCCGAGGCCTTTCCGGCCTTGAAAGCGATAAGCAAGTCTGTATTGGACGAAGATACGGCGCGGTCAATTTTACCTCCGCGCCCTCTCGACGGCCACAAGGGCAGTTTCGGCAAATTGATGGCGGTCGCGGGGTCCCCAAACTACATCGGCGCGCTTGCCCTCGCTGCCGAATCCGCATATCGCTCAGGCGCCGGGCTGGTAACCGCAGCCACGACCGGAGATCTAGCCCGCGCTGTCGCCAGCCGCTTGCGCGAACCCACATACCTGACGCTGCCGGATACTGATGGAGCTATCAACGAAGCGGCTGCCGACCTGATAGTCGAGCATTCCCGGGGCTATGACGCGCTGCTTCTTGGCTGCGGAATTGGCAGGCATCCTTCCACAAAGGCCTTTATTGAAAAACTGCTTGAAGCAACGGTCCTGCCTCCGCTGGTTGTAGACGCCGATGCGCTCAATATATTAAGCGAGATTCCCCATTGGTGGGAAAAACTGCCGGCGACGACCATTATCACGCCTCATGCCGGCGAGATGGCGCGCTTGAGCAAATCATCCACTGCGGAGGTTAACGCCAATCGCTGGGAACTCGCCGCTGCCGCGGGGACCGACTGGAACCTTGTAGTCCTGCTAAAAGGCGCCCACACCCTGATTGCGGACCCGATCGGCAAGGTATCGGTCAACCCGTTCAAGACTGACGCGCTCAGTACCGCTGGCACTGGCGACGTCTTGGCAGGCTTGATCGCCGGCTTGCGCGCTCAAGGAATGGACCCGTACGATTCCGCTGGTTTGGGAGCTTACGCGCACGCGCTCGCGGGAATTATCGCCGTCGACAGAGTCGGCAGCAGCCGAAGCGTCATCGCGGGCGATGTATTGGAGGCTCTCGGCTGGGCTTTCAATCAGATTGAAGCCCTCTAACTGTCATCGTTCAGACGCTGCCTGGCCTTCGCTTTGGCATCGCGCAGGCTGGCTTCGATCTCCAGTTCGAGGCTGCCGCCGCCAATTTGAGCGACATCTTTCCGCCGCACCGCGCCACTCTTGTTGATATGCGTGAGCGCGTATAGCGCCCCCAAGATCATCCCCAGCAGAATCGCCAGGCATGTCGCATTTTGATCAAGCGCCGCACTGTTACGAGACTTCGTCATCTTGCCCCTCGGCGGGATCTGTCTGCAAGAGAGCGCGGATGCGAATTATTTCACGCAGAAAGCCTAACAAGCCGGAAATGAAGCTCTTTATCTGTATCAGGGGATCAATGCTGTTTTGGCTGACGAATTCGGCAGTTGCTTTGGTCAGTCGGGTGGTTTCTCTGGCATTGTCAAGGATCGGCTTGATTTCGGTTTTCAGCATGATTATGAATCCGGCTGCTTGCAAAATCAGGATTGCAAAAGCGGTGACGATCAAGACCGATTCTACGACTATGATAATTATCAAAACGTCTCGGAAGATCTGAACGAATGGAGCCCAAGTCTCCGCGGCAGTAAGCGCGGCAACCAGGGCAAAAGCAAGCAAAGCCAGGATCAACAGTATGAGGATGGCGGCCGACAACTTGATTATCAGGGAAATGCTTCTGCCAGAGCTGCCGCTGTCCTCTGGCGGGGGCGCTAAGCTGCCGTTGTCGTTTTCCGCCATGGCTTAACGCCGCGTCACCCTGCCCTGCGTTTCGGTCGTAATCAGGCGCGCGAATATCAGAAACACAAAGGCACAGACAGTAGCAGGCAACAGATGGACGATGCCAATTCGGAAAAGGTCAATTCTTATGAAGTTGCCAATGTATTGACCAAGCAGGAAGCCCACCCAACTTGTCGTGACAAACAAGACCATGCGCCGAGCCGAACCCCCCATGGCGACGTGGAAACCAAGTCCATACAAGGTCGCGAGTACAAAGCCGAAAACAAATACAGGGTTGGGCATGTGGTTGCTATTCAATCATCCAGTGGTAAAATCCAAGGTTAGTGTAGCATAAAGCTACGCTACAGTCACGTCTTGAAGGCGCGAAAGATGCACGTTATCGATCTGGAGATCATGATTCCTGCATCGCCGGATTTTATATGGCGTTTTCTCGGCGACATCGCCTCATCTGCGGACTGGCAAGCAGGTGTAACCGCAGTATCCTTCCTCACCACACAACACGAAGGCAAAGGCGCGCGCTGGCGCTATTCTTATGCCAAGGGCAGCGATGTCATCATTGAAGCGGCCGCCTGGTATGACACCTTGGGATACGAGTATTCCATCGTCGACGGCGCGGGTTATGGCAACAATCAAGGCCGGATTCGCCTCCAGGAAGTCAATGACGGCACCTTGGTTCGCTGGACGTTCAACTATGAAGCGGGCGGCATGTTAGGCGGCTTGCGCAATGCGATGCGCCTGAAGCGGAAGACCACCAGGCAGATTCAAGACAGCCTGCGCAACTTGCACAATCTGGTCCAAAAGGAATCCGGCGGGATCTCCACGCACTCCGCGCGCGCAACCGTCCGCGAAGCGCCGGGCGTCGAAGAGCGATCCAGCTACCAGCCGCGGCATCCCTCAAACTTTGTTGAGACAGCGCCCGAAGCAGCTGACGAGGATGGCTTGGCCGAAGACTTGCAGCCCATCGCTTTTGCGCTCGACGAAGAGCCAAGTCCCCTGAGCGGGCAAACCGACGGCGACACCAAGCCCAATCCCGTAGTCCTCGGCGGCGATGGCTTGCTGGACATGGAATTGCAAAAGAATGAGATAGAGGCAGCTACAGAACCGATAGATACCAAAGTGGTCAGTATTGAACCTGATATTCGGGAAGCAATCGTCGAAGAACCACAAGCGCCGGAAGAACCTTTCGAAGCCATCCCAATCGACCGTCCTGTGCCAGCCCGCTCGCAGCGAGGCGCTGTGGACACGTCGACGCTGAGTGTCTTTGAGATTTTTGGCCTGCCCAAGCCCAGCGAGACCGGAGATGCGGGCCCAGGCGAGTCCCTCAAGTCGCCGTCTTCCGCGGAGCGAGATGACGGTGTTTTGAGCGAGAGAATCGGAGATCTATCGCTATTCTTTGATGAAGAAGACGCGCCGTCTCTTGACCGGCCCGAATACCCCGACAGCAGCCATATTTCTGGAAGTTCCGCCACACTGGAAGCGGCGTCAATGCAGGCAGCTCAAGTGACGGGACTGCGCCGCTTGACCCGCAGGCTAAGCTGCCCGCTTCGCAGTCACAACTGATTGAAGGCGGTCAAGTCCCCCGCCGCCAGCAACCATTTGCAATTAGCTTTTCAATTCAACCGGGAGTTTCTTGCGAAGGTGGGTGGATGAAGGGACTCGAACCCTCAACCACCTGAACCACAATCAGGCGCTCTGCCATTGAGCTACATCCACCGCGGCAATAGCGACCAATATATCATGCTTGCGCAGCAATTGCCAGACCGTTACAGCCGCGATTTGAGACTTCTGGTATCGGTTTTCGAAGCAATATCAACTGAACGACGCTGCCCTTGCATTCGACATGCCTCAGCTCGACCGACAATCCATAGCCTTCGAAAGGGCGCTTGAAAGCCCCGCCGGTCGACTGTCCCGTGATTCGATACAAGAAGCGAATAAAAGCCTTTCGCAATCCCCGCCCCTCGAGGCCAGCGGACATGACAATTATGGCTCTTCCTTGCGACTCAAGGACGCGATAGATTTCCGCAAGGCAGTCCTTGTTTAGTATGAACGGTGCCGGGAAAGTAGAAACGACCGCAGCAAAGGAGCCCTTTGCGAAAGGCAGCGAGAGAGCGTCGCCGCGAAGGAAATCTGTTGAGAGACCTTCTCGTGACAAACGCTTTCGGGCGATACGGCTCATCTGCGGAGACAGGTCAAATGCCACTGTTGAACAGTTCGCGCGAAGCAAATCAACTTGCAGCGCTCCGGTACCGTGCGCAAGCTCCAAAATGACGCCGGAACCGATGTCATCCAGGTATGGCAATACAGAGCGTTGCCAGTCGCGCCACTTGTCCAATGAAACCAGCCGGCTAACAATGTCGTAAGTGAAGGCGAATTCGTTGTATAAGAGCTGAAACGCCAACTGCAGCAGGCGATTTCGGATACCGCGCTTCATGACGAGAGCGCGTCGACCAGCATCTTGGGGTCGTCCGAGATAATCGCGTTCACGCCGAGTCTTCGGAGTTCCACGGCGCGCTCTAGTTCATTGACGGTCCAAGTATTGACATAATAGTCGTTTTCCCGCGCCCAGCGCATGTAGGCTTCATCGACCATATCGTGCCGGGGATGCCTTGCCTCGTGCGACAGTTTTCTTAGGGGAATATAGTATTTGGATGGCAGCTTCGGATCGTACAAGAATCCAATCATGACCTTTGGCATCAGCAATCGGAAGTTAAGCAAAACGGTGGGATCGAAAGATGAAATGACAACCCGGTTTTGCAGGGAGAAACGCCGGACGCAGGCCGCGACTTGCTCTTCGACATTGCCCGAGCCGTCGCTGCCAGACTTGATTTCGACATTGAATAGCGTTCTGTCCCCCAGCGACGCAAAAACTTGATCCAATGAAGGGATTCCTTCGCCAGTGAAATCGCTGGAAAACCACCCCCCCGCATCCAAGTCCTGCAATTCCGACAAGGATTTCTCGGCAACAGGACCGCTGCCGTCGGTGGTGGCATCGACCGAAAAGTCGTGCATGATCACCGCGTGACCGTCTCCCGAACGCTGTACATCCAGCTCAATGCCGTCAGCGCCTTGCTCAAGCGCCAGCTCAAATGCCGCCAAGGTATTCATGGGCGCCGACGCCATGGCGCCACGGTGCGCCAAAACCAGCGTTTCGCCCGATGCCATCGCCTCTTGAATTGACGCGAACTTAGCCGACATACTTAGGCGTCAATCCGTACCTGTATTTGATTTTCCATTACGCGGGTTTGGAACCAGCGAACATCAATGTCCGCCGGGCTTCTGGTCGCCTTGCCGCTGCGAATGTCGAAGCGCCCGCCGTGTCTTGGACATTCAATTTCGTGGCCAACAATCGCGCTGGGGCGATCATCGCGGTCAAATGCCAGCACATTGCCATCATGGGTACACAGATCTTCTATCGCATAGAGTAGCCCGCCAACGTTAAAGACCGCGATCCATAGTCCATCAACGCCAAAGACCTCGCGCTGACCGTCGTCTAGTTCGTCGCTCGGGCAAAGCGCCACCCACTTGGCCACTAGCTGTCGTCTCCGGTCTCGATCAAGATCCAGCGTTCGCTTCCTTGCTGGCCAAAGGTGCCTATAACCAGTACCTTCAGCGGGAGCAACGCGCATTTGACACGATTGATGCTCAAGGGCAAGCCTATGTTGTCCAGGAGATCCTGCTTGCTGATCGCCCTCGCCTCATCAAGCCTCATGCCCAGAATCCGCTCGCCGAACATCGACGCCGACGCTTGACTAATAGCGCAGCCCTCGCCATCCCACCCTACTGCGGTAATGACATTGTCCGCATTGAGGCGCAGCGTCAGGCGCAGCCGGTCGCCACAGAGCGGAAGCGATTCTTCGTGATCCAGATCATTTGGATCGAGCAAGCTCCAATGACGTTGGTTTCGGGCGTGATCCAAAATGATCTCGCGATACATGTCTTCCATGAATTGCGCGCGTCCAAATCGGTCATTAAACACAGAAGCGCATCACTTTGATGCGCTGCCATAGTCAGGTCTTACAGGATTGCAGACGGGGAGCCAAGACATAAGCGGGACTGCCAGCTGACTGCTCAGCCGATGATTTTCGCTTCGATCTCGTCCATCAGTCGCTGCCGCACCTGGTCGAAGGGAATACGTTGCAGCAGTTCGTCAAAGAAGCCCTCGATGATCATGAGCTGAGCCTGCGGCCGCGTTATGCCCCTGCTCATCAAATAATAGATCGGTTCTTCTTCCAGTGTGCCAAAGGTAGCGGCATGGGAACAAGCCACATCATCCGCCTCGATTTCCAAGCCTGGAATACTATCCATTCGCGCTTCGTCGCTCAGCATCAGGTTGCGGCAGACCTGGTAGCCATCAATCTTCTGCATTTTCGGCAAAGATTTGATCATGCCTTGCCAAAGCGTACGGGCGCTGTCGCGCGCCGCGCCCTTGAACAAGAGGTCCGTATTTGTCAGCGGCGCATTGTGATTCTGCTGCGTATCGAGGTCAAAGAATTGGCCGTGATCGGCAAAAAAGAACCCGCTCACGCGCGCGTTGGCGCCCGTGCCGACAGCGTCCACCTCAATAAAAGCCTTGGTAAGCCGGCTGCCCATCACGCCGTTGACCCAATCCAACTGCGCGTCGCGGCCTACCAGGCCCCGTTGATGACTGAACTCAAAAGTTTCGCGATTCCAGTCTTGCAAGGAAACGAAACGCAGATTGCCCGCATCGCCAACTATCAATTCGGTGGCGCCAATGTACGCTGCATGCTCATCGCCAGGGCTAGAGGCATATTCAACCTGCACAGTCGCGGCCGCGTTTTCTTCCAGGACCACCAAAACGTGACCCATTGCCGCGCCAGACCTCGAATTGTAGCAGACGACGTGCAGCGGCAGCGTCGCCTGGCAATGGCGCGGAACAAAGATGAAGGCGCCATGATCCCAAAGCGCGGCGTGCAGCGCGGCAAACTTGCCTTCACTCGCTTTGACGGCCGCCGTCATGAAGTGCTTGCGTACCAGCTCTTCATGTTCACGCAGCGCTGTGCGCAGGTCGGCAAATACGATGCCCTGATCACGCAGCTCGTCGGCGAACTCGCGCCGCACTGCTTTACCGTCGACCAATACCAGCAAGCCACCCTGCTCGTCTCCGGTGAGTGGCGCCAAATGTTTTGCGGGCACTTGTTCCGCGCCGGCGCCGTTGGCTGCGACCATCGTCGACGCTTGATCCCAACGGATGTGTCGATAATCTGTGCGCCGCCACTCCTCTTCCATGTAAGGCATGGGCGTGTTTTCGTACAGTTCCCAGGCTTTGACGCGCCGTTCGCGCATCCAACCCGGTTCATCATGTTCGTCGCTCAGCGCTACGACATCCGCTTTGGCATATACCGGCGCTTGCGGGAGTGTAGACCGTCGTCTCACAACAGCCACAAATAGTCTCCTTCTGTGACTTCGTATCTGGGTATGATTTCGATTTGCGCCTGACGCGCCTGGAAATAACTAGCCGATGGAACCCTCCAACTGGATCTGAATCAGTCGATTCAACTCCAGCGCGTATTCCATTGGCAGCTCCTTGACCAAAGGCTCGAGGAAACCATTCACGATCATCGCATTGGCTTCGTCTTCGCCCATGCCGCGGCTCATCAGGTAAAAGAGTTGATCTTCCCCGACCTTGCTCACGGAAGCTTCATGGCCCATGGTCACGTCCCGGGCGTCGATCTCGATGGTCGGGTAGGTATCCGACCTGCTGAAATCGTCGAGCAGCAAGGCGTCGCAGACCACGTTGCTCTTGCTGTTGCGGGCATCTTCGGCGATCTTGAGCAATCCGCGATAGCTGGCCCGCCCGCCATCCTTGCTAATTGATTTGCTGATGATCTGGCTGGTCGTGTTGGGCGCAAGATGGGTGATCTTGGCGCCGGCGTCCTGGTGCTGCCCTTCGCCGGCAAATGCGATCGACAAGACTTCGCCGTGCGCGCCAGCGCCGCGCAAGATCACCGCGGGATACTTCATGGTAAGTCGACTGCCAAGATTGCCGTCAACCCACTCCATTGTAGCGTTCTTCTCGGCGACAGCGCGTTTGGTGACCAGATTGTAAACATTGTTGGACCAATTCTGGATCGTGGTATAGCGGCAGCGGCCGCCTTCCTTGACGATGATCTCGACCACGGCGCTGTGCAAGCTGTCCGAGCTATAGATTGGCGCTGTACATCCTTCGACGTAGTGCACATAAGCGCCCTCGTCCACGATGATCAGCGTGCGCTCGAATTGTCCCATGTTCTGGGTATTGATACGAAAGTAAGCTTGCAGCGGCATTTCCACATGCACGCCCGGCGGCACATAGATAAAGCTGCCGCCCGACCATACTGCCGTATTCAAGGCGGCGAACTTGTTATCGTTGGATGGGATCACGGTCGTGAAATACTCTTTCACAATATCAGGATGTTCCCGCAAGCCCGAATCCATATCGAGGAAAATGACGCCCTGTTCTTCCAGGTTTTCCTGGATCTTGTGGTAGACCGATTCGCTGTCGTACTGGGCGGAGACGCCATGCAAGAACTTTTGCTCGGCTTCGGGAATGCCTAGCTTGTCAAAGGTCTCTTTGATCTCTTGCGGCACCTCATCCCAATCTTGCTCGGTCTTGTCCGTGGCGCGCACGTAATAATAGATGTCGTCGTAGTTGATCTTGTTGAGATCCCCGCCCCATTGCGGCGTCGGCTTATCCATAAAGATATGGTATGCCTCGACCCGCAGGTCAGTCATCCACTGCGGTTCTTCTTTCATCGCGCTGATTTGGCGGACAATCTCCTCGTTGACGCCCTTCTGGCTCTTGAAGGAGTACTCGACATCGTCGTCATGGAAACCGTACTTCTCCGCGTAGGTTAAGCCGACTTCCTTCAGCGCCTCTTCCTCGAAAGTGAGCTGCTTATCGCTTCTGATTACTTCGGACATGTTGCTTACCTCATTGGGCTAATTTTACGCTTCGGCAGCTTGCAGCATGCTGTGCTTTTCCCGCACCCATTCGTAGCCTTTTTCTTCCAGCTCGAGCGCAAGCGCAGGTCCCCCGCTTTCCACGATGCGACCACCATACAGGACGTGAACGAAGTCCGGCTTTATGTGATTGAGAATGCGTTGATAATGTGTGATCACCAAGGCGCCCATATCCGGACCGGTGAGCGAGTTGACCCCGTCAGCGACGATTCGCAGAGCATCAATATCCAGGCCCGAATCGGTCTCGTCAAGCACGGCGATCCGGGGTTCGAGCACAGCCATCTGCAAGATCTCCGCGCGTTTCTTTTCTCCGCCGCTAAAGCCTTCGTTGAGGTAGCGGCCCGCAAAGGACTGATCAATCTCCAGGGCGCTCATCTTTTGGCGCATCATGCGCGCGAACTGCGGGATCGGGATGCCTTTGCTTTCCGGATCTTCTTCTTTCAAACGCGCGTTTATGGCATGGCGCAAGAAGTTGCCCAACGTCACACCAGGTATCGCCACCGGGTACTGAAACGCCAGAAACAAGCCAGCGCGGCTGCGTTCGTCGGCTTCCATCTCTAAGAGATCTTCGCCATTGAGCAGTATTTGCCCTTCGCGCACAACATAGGCGGGATTGCCCATCAAAACGTTGGCCAACGTACTTTTGCCGGAGCCGTTTGGTCCCATAAGCGCGTGGACTTCGCCCTGCCGTATCGTCAGATTGACCCCATTCAAGATCAGATCGTCTTCCGCGTCCACGCTCGCATGGAGATTGCGTATTTCCAACGTCGTTACCATTCCTAGCATATCTCCTCTCACTCTAGTTTAATGTCGGTTAAATTTACTCTATAACCGACTCGAACTTGCTCGCAGTATAGCAGCGCCCTTTCAGCATGTCAATGCGATAGAAGCTGCGCGGGTGCATTTCAGATTATTGGCAAGTCAAGCGATTATTGCCCGGTCGAAAGCAGGACCAACCACAAAGACACGAAGAACACAAAGTAAATGAGGCATTTCTCAGTAAGTGCAAGTAAGTCCTGCAATTCCTAGAAATAGGGCGGATGTAGGGGCGTTTCGCTGAAACGCCCGCAAACAGAAATGATCTTTTGTATTTCTTTGTGCGCTCTGTGCCTCTGTGGTGAATTTTCAGTTTGTTCGTTGCATTGCTCCGCAAGATGCCATTTTTGAAGCGATTCCCCTGCCTTATCCCTGACGCCGATATCGGCAAAACGCGAACATTCGGTCGCCCCATGCCCGCCTTCCTTATGTTACGCTCAACCACCTGCGCAAGGACTCTCGTCTCCATCAATCGCTTCAAATGCCGCCTCGGCTCGCGCCCGCTCAAATCGCGCGAGGCAAAATTTGCCGCTGTATCGATACTGTATACATATTGCTTGCCGAGACTTGCCATCTTGCGCCGTTTCTTGCCGACCAATGCCATCTTGCAGCCGTTTCTTGCCGACCAATGCCATCTTACTGCCGTTTTTCGCCGCTTTTCGCAGACCAAGTCATGCCAAAGCTCGCCCCTGCACCTAGATGTTGATCCGGACTAACATGACTTGCCTGGTTTTACTGCTTCACCTCATATTTATTTCCGCGATTTGCGGTAGTCGAGCAAGTTTATAATTTTGTGTGAGCGAGGTAGCCCAATATCGCCGGTTACGCGCCGAGCGGCTGTGGTGAATTTCAGTTTGTTCGTTGTATCGTTCCACTAGATGCCATTTTGAGTGATTGCCCTGTGGACATCCGCCATAATATTGAAATGCATCCCTCAAATTCCGACCTGATTGACAACTGGGAGACGCTGTACTATGCTAGGTTCGTTGAACGCAGGAAGCATCTACAGCCGCTCGGCGGGTAACCGACGAAAGCGTCCGGGAATGTCGCGCTCGCGCAAAAAAATTAGCTTTCCCGTCGCATGAGCGGCGCGTTCTAAAAAGAGTGATTTTTCCATGCCTTCACAGCTAGTGATATCTGGTTGAATTGAGCAATCTTTCGAGGACTTGCTGTCTTAACGTGCAAGGGAGCAGAACTATGCAGGAAACGCTTGATAAGGAAGCCGGACTCTATGAAGCCTTGCGATCCGTCATAGATCCGGAAATCGGCATGAACATCATTGAGTTGGGTCTTGTCCGCGGCGTCGACATAGAAGAAGACCGCGCGCATGTCAACATGATCATGACCACGCCATTTTGCCCATACGCGCCGCAATTGTTGGAGCAAACGCGCCGCACAGCCCAAGACTTCCTGGGCTTGCCAACGACCATCGAAATGGGTATGGAGATGTGGGACCCCAGCATGATGGAAGAGGGCGCGGCCAGCGACTGGGGCTTGTTCTGAGCTTGTCGTGCCCCAGCCGTGAAGGAATCCCGCAAACATGCAGCGACTAGGGTCTGTTCCTGCGGATCCACTGCAAGGGATCGATATAATGCCTCATCAGCATGTCATAATCGAGCTTGGGCCAATTCCCGGGACGATTCTCGAACATCGTGGTTGGGCTGAGATCAAAATGTAAGTGAGGCACAAAGCGCCCGAAAGCGTCGCCAACCTCGCAGATCCGTTCCCCGCGCGCAACCCGCTGGCCCACTACCACTCGCATATTTTGTACGTGCGCATAGCGGCTGTATATCACCGCCCCGCCGGGTCGGTGCAATGGGTCGTGCTTGATTACGATCAGATTCCCCCAAATGCTTAGCCGCGCCGCAAATGTGACGACGCCGCTGGCGCAAGAATAAATGGACATTCCCTTGTCTTCATACGGGCGACCGAAATTCAAGTCGGCGCCGGTGTGATATGCTTCGCTGGGCGTGCCGATGAAATACAGCTTGCCAAAGGGAGAGGCGTCCCGCCAACCGCGGGGCCATACATCGCGCCCCGCGCGCTGTTCGCTGGTGCCAATGGGCGAGTCGTACCCATCGGCGACATTTACGCCGTTGACCACGCTGGGCTTGTCTCCGCCGCTGGATGGTGGCGGAGAAGGCTGGTTGTCGGAGTCCGGGGCCGGCGTATAACCCGGCGGTGTTGAAACAATTCGCCGAAAGCGCACCGCGTCAAAAGCGATCGATTTGCCCTCCTCGCCAGTCACGTCATTCAAGAAGACGCGCCCGGCATTAGGCATGCGGCGATCCAGATCAAAAATGCCCAGAGGCGTCCAGGTATTGCGGTTGATATTCTGGTTGATGTCGACAACAACTTCGGTGTCAGTGCCAACGATGCCATGCACTTTGTAACGCGCGCGTGTGGTAGTTGAATAGCGGCTGGGAATGAAGGCGGAAATCTCGTACAGCCCGGACTGTGGCAGATCGTCCCGCCATTCCGCCCAAACTTTGCTCGTCCGGATTTCCGTAGTTGTATGCAGGTAGTCCCAGCCCCAAGTATTTTGTCGCACATTGAACTCAGGTCTGCCCGTATAGGTGCCGCTGCGAAATCCCTGACCGGAGGGCAAAATAGTGACCTCATCCGTGAAGTTCTCAATGTTTTCGAGGCTCGGGTCGGCTGGGGACTGCGTCAGTTCAATTGCCGTATTGACCCCCGTCCACTGAGAAATCACGCCGTAGCGCCACCAACTCAATCCCTTTGCGCCGTGCTGTTGCGTCGCAAGCGTATGCGCCTCCGTTTGTTCCTGGGCGGGCGCCTTGCCCTGCAAAGCCGGGATTATCGGTTTGCCGTATCCGCCCCAGGCGGCATACATATCGCTTAGCGTGTTTTCTACCGACTTGCGAAAGGTCGTCCAATAGGTCTGTGGATGTACGCTATCGACAAAGGGACTCCAGGCGTCGGGGAAAATCGCCGCTTTGTTGTGCTGACGCGGATCAACGCTTATGCCAATATGAAAGTTCGCGCCCAACGCGCGTCGAAGCGCGAGCATGAAGGGACGGACACCCGCTTCCCCGCCCTGCCAATAGCCTGGCGGCTGCTCAATGTCCAGTATCAGCGAATGGACGCCGGGGCGCTTGCAGGCTTCGATCAAAATCGCGCTTTCCGCATCCGCATCCAAGCCATGTGGCACGCACCAGGCATGAAACTCGAGTCCAGCGCTTTGACAGGCGCTTACCCATGTATCGATGGCGCTCGCGCCTGATATCGCCAGCGCGCTGCTATCGAACTCTCCCATCCAGTCACTGCCCTCGGTGATCTTGACCCAGATTTGGTTCACGTTTGGCGTGCGAGACTTGATGTTGTCGAGCAGTTGTTTGATTGAATCCTCGGGAATGGCTGTTCCCTTCCAGTGCCAAAGCGCGACTTTGCCATCGTATGGCGTCGGTGGATGTGGAGAGGGCTTCGCTCCAATAGCCGGAATGAATTCGATATAGCCCGCGTAAACCCATCCGCGCAAACCCGCCTTCTCCACCCAGACCCAATTGCCCGGCGTTTTCGTATCCGGATAATAGACGATCAGCGCGTTATCCATCAGATCTCCAACATCTTGATAGTTAATGCCGGGACCGCGGCGGACGTTGCTGTATGCCGACTTGGTATTGGCGATTGCGACCACCGGATTACCTGGCTGGGCAGGTTTTGGCATCGATACAATACTGGACATGCGGCGCTCCCCTGGCAGTTGATGGTTTTGTCTTCAACGGCTCAATATATAGCTACCGATAATGAGCGAATCTCGTGAAACTCGCAAGCCAAGACCAGCATAAATCGGCCGTGGACAGACGCAAATCCAGTCGCTTGGCTGCACGGGCGAGACGCGGAAACGGAATGTGAAATCGGTCAAAGGAAACCGGTGACAGCGGCTCTTTCGTCGCTGTCGCCAATCTCGATATGTTATTGGGGGGACTAAACCATGAAGGCGCCGTTCTCGTAGAAGAGTTCGCCATCGACGGCGATTGAGCTATCCGTCCGCATATCGCAAATCATGTCCCAATGGACGGCGCTGGTATTGCGGCTGCCCGTCTCCGGGTAGCCCATGCCGATCGCCATATGAACAGTACCGCCAATCTTCTCGTCATAGAGAATACTGCCGGTAAAGCGGTCGATTCCGAAATTTGTGCCGATCGCGAATTCGCCCAGGTAGCGCGCGCCGTCGTCAGTGTTTAACTGGGCCTGGAGCAGATCTTCATTCATTTCGGCTGAGGCTCGGGTCACCTTGCCGCCATCAAAGGTCAACTCAATGCCGCTGACGGCTCGACCACTGACAATCGCCGGATAGCTAAAGCGCACCCAACCGTTGACGCTGTTTTCAACAGGACCCGTGAAAATCTCGCCGCTGGGCATATTCCGCTTGCCGTCGCTATTGATAAAGCGCCGGCCTTCAATACTCAATTCAAGTTCAATGTTGGGCCCATGCAACTGAATATGCTTCTTGCCAGCCAGGTAATCGACCTTGTGCTGCTGCATTGCGCTCAGCTTGCGCCACTCCGCCGCCGGGTCCTCATGATCGCAGAAGCAGGCGCGGTAGACGAAGTCTTCATATTCCTCGAAGCTCATATTGGCTTCCTGGGCGGACGCCTGCGTCGGGTAGAGCGTTCCCACCCAACGGAATTCTCCCTCCGCGGCGCGCTTCAATCTGGTTTGAAGGATGCCGCTTTGGGCGGCGCGCTGCATCTGCAATCGCGCCGCGTCAATGTCCGTCATCGCTCGCGTATTTTCTTCCGCCAACGCCCGGATGTATACATCCGCTTCATCAACATACAAGCGCATGCGCGGATCAATCCATTGCATCTGATCGTCGTTGGCATTGCGCAAGAAATAGCGCCCCATCTGATCATCCTCGACAAAGAGGCTGGGGAAGCCGCCAGCGTCGATGACCGCTTCATAGATATCGCGCAAAATCGGCAAGGCTCCAAAATTGCCAAGTATGCCTACCCAATCTCCCGGCTGCACCTGGGTCGAGTATTCAACCAGCAAGCGCGCCAGCTTTCGACGTCTTGTATCGCTCATGATTTTTCCACTGTTCTCTGTCGACCTAGCCAGACGCCAACGCGCGCGCCGTCCTCAGGGCAGCGTCGTAATCGACTTCGTCTCCAATGACATCGACGTATTCCGCGTGCCGCAAGACGTTGCTTTGATCGATCACAAACACAGCGCGCTGACAGATCCGCCATTCCGTATCGTGGACACCGTAGTCATCGGCAAACTTCATATCGCGCTGCGTTGATAGCGTCTCCGTGTTTTCGATGCCTTCCGCGCTGCAGAAGCGGCCCAGCGCGAAGGGCATATCCGCGCTCACCGTCAAGATCACGGTGTTGTTAAGAGCCGCCGCTTCTTCGTTGAAACGCCGCGTCTGGGTGGAACAAACGCCGGTGTCGATGGATGGAATCACACTGATGACCTTGACCTGATCGCCATAGTCTGCGAGGGACTTTGAACTCAGGTCGTTGGCAATCAGGTTGAATTCCGGCGCGCTGGCGCCGGTTTGCAGCATCTCGTGTTGAACGGGATGCTCGTTATCGCCAACCATTAATCCTTTGCGTACCATTTCCCTTGCTCCTTTGTTCTGCTAATGGGATATTTACTTTCTATCGGTTATTATGAGAATTATAGACCGATAGTCATCTGTATCAAGGTGATACTATAGTCGCCATTGTTTTCGCGTGAGCTAAGGGGGGAATCTACATGAGACGGAATCGGGCCATCATCGGCATAGTCGTGATCATCCTAATTGTCGCGGGGCTGCTTATCACACAACCCTGGCTCTACTTCGTAACCAACGAAGTAGATGAGGCTTTCCCCGGATTGACGACCGAACAGCGCGATGCCGTACGCAACATGCCTGAAGAGGAAAAGGACGCGCTCGTGGCCATGGCGAAGGAAAACGAGGATATGGCGAAAGAAGTCGCCATCGCACAGACCGGGGCTGATGTTGTCGTGCCGCAAGCGCAGCAAGCGATGCCGACCGATATGCCCGCCGAGCCGCTGGTACATTCATCGGGCTCCTTCATCGACATTGATCCCGTCCATGGCGCTGTGGGTACAGCCACGATCTACGAATTGCCCGACGGTGATCGCGTCTTGCGGTTTGAGGACTTCCGCTCCAAGAATGGACCGGATCTGCATGTCTATTTATCAACCGAGAACCCGACGAGCACCTTTGCCGGTCTGGGCAACAATGAAATACACCTGGGCGCGCTCAAGGGCAACGTGGGCAACCAAAACTACGAGATTCCAACGGAAGTCGATTTAAGCCAGTATCGGAGCGTGGTGATATACTGCCGGCCGTTTCGCGTAATCTTCAGCTCGGCAGCGCTCTCCTAATGCGCCAGCCCAGGAGATCGAAATCAATCGAAAACTCGATGGCGCCATTTCCCGTCAACAATTGTGCCTAGTACCTTGACTGAAGCCAATTCCTGCGGTGGGAGTTGGTAGGGATCGCAATCTATAACGAGCAGGTCTGCAAGATAGCCGATCGCCAGCCTGCCAAGTCTGTCTTCCATGCCGGCGGCGTAGGCTGGTCCCTGTGTGAAACCGAGCAAAGCCTCGTGCAAGCCCAGTCTCGCCTCCGGGCGCCAGCCCTCTAACGGCAAGTCATTGCGCTGACGGGTAACAGCCGCGTGGATCCCCAGCCAGGGATTAAAGGGTTCCACCGGCGCGTCCGAACCGAATGCGATCCGCGCTCCATGATCCAACTGTATGCGGGGATTGTAGGCGTAGTCACTGCGATCGCCCCAGTATCGATCCGCAGTGATCATATCCGAAGTTGCATGAATCGGCTGCATCGAGGCGATAATATCCAGTTCAGCCAAGCGCCCCGCGTCCTGCGGGTGAATAATCTGAACGTGCTCGATTCGGTGTCGGCGACTTGTTCGCGCTTCGCCTCGCGCTTTTTCCTCTCGTCGGACACTTTCGTAAACGTCCAACACGTCGTGAACGGCCTTGTCGCCTATCGCATGAATCGTCGACGAGAGACCGAGCGCGCTGGCGCGGCTGACATGTTCGACCATCTCTTCCTTGTCCACCAAAGCCATGCCGTAATTTTCCGGTTCGCCAATGTATGGCTCGAACATGAGCGCGGTCTTCGGTCCCAATGCGCCGTCCGCAAAGAGTTTCAGCGCGCCGAACCTGATCCAGTCGTCGCCGAAACCGCTGCGGATTCCCGATTCAATCGCCGCGTCCAGCCAGTTCAGATTGATGTGCTTGAGCGCGCGCAAGCCCAGCCGGCCTTGCTCGCGCAGCAGTTGCAGCGCAACCAGACAGGACGGGTCGTCAAAATCATGGATCATTGTAATGCCACAGGCAATCGCCTCTTTCTGCGCCTCCGCCATCATATCCGCCAATTGCGCGCTTGTGGGGTCGGGTACGGCCGCCTTTACCAGGTCGCCGGCCGTTTCGAGAAGGATCCCGGTAGCTTCGCCCGCGCTATCGCGCATTATCTGCCCGCCCTCGGGATCCGCCGTTGACGCCGTAATGCCGGCCGCTTCAAGCGCTTTTGAATTGACCCAGTCCGCGTGTCCGCTCTTCGCGAATAAGACCACCGGATTCTCCGGAGCGACGGCATCCAGATCGAATCTGGTCGGGAAGGCGCGATCCGCCCACATATCTTGAGCCCAACCCTGTCCAGTAATCCATTCGCCGGCCGGGGTCGCGGCCGCGCGTTCGCGAACCCGCTCCACTGCGATTGCTTTGCTGGGTGCCTCAAATACATCGACAGAGCGCAAGGCGCGCGCTTGCCACTCCCAGTGGAGATGAGCGTCCGCCAAGCCGGGCAGTACAGTCTTTCCATCCAGATTGATTTCGATCGTACCATCCTCAGCCAAGCGGCGGACCTCCCGCGCATCGCCGAGGGCTGCTATGCGCCCATAAGCCGTCGCCAGCGCAGTGACTCTCGGCTGTCGCGCGTCGAGTGTGATAATGTTTCCGTTAAAGAGAATCATATCAATCAAAGCTCACCCTCCCTGAAAGCGCTTGATTTCACCGGCGATTTCATCCGCAGTGGGCGCGCTGTCAAGTCCGCTGCGGGTTACAGAGTGCGCGGCCAGGCGCCCGGCAATCCGCACTGCCTTATACATGTCGTCCTCGACGAAGGGCAGGACGCCGAGCAGCGATGCGGCGAAGACATCGCCGGCGCCGGTTAAGTCCAGCGGAATAACCTCTGAACTCGCGTAGCGAATCGCCCCTCCCGAGTTGTAGTACGCGCCTCCGTTGCGACCGTTCGTAACGATCAGGTGCTTGCATGCGCCGCGCATTTTCTCTGTCAACTGAGGAAACTGCTGTATATCTTCCTGACTATAGACGACGATATCAATCAATCTTAACGCTTCAGCGTCAAACCAGGGTCGGAAGCGAACCAAACCGTCTTCGCCCCATTGTCTCATCAATCCCTGCAAGGTCAGCATCACTCTGGCATCTGGAAAGTTGCGCGCCATTTCCAGCGGGTCAAGCTCGGCCGCCAGGGGACCCAGGTGCACATAGGGAACATGAACCCAGGCATTGGGCACGTCGCCGAAGCGGATATTGCAGGCACTCGCGCGGACAAACTGCTGTCGCCCGCGGCCGCTGTATACGTTTTCGTAAGTCAACGAGGAGGATGCTGGCAGCGAAACTACTTTGCCAAATTGCAGAAGGCGACCAAGCAAAGCCTCGTCATAGGCGGCGCTGGTCAAAACGCCGACGCGATGTCCAAAAGCCGCGTACGTCGGCGCGGCATAAGAAACCGTGCCGCCGAGCATCTTGCCGCCAGGCACGAGGTCAGCCGTCATGTGGCCAAGCACCAAGACATCGATTTCAGAAGTCGCGGTCATTCGATTTCAGGCTATTACAGCCGCTCGGCGCGCAACCGGCGACAAGGTCACGGGCATGGCGCGCTCACACAGAATAACAAGCCTTCCCCTTAGCAATAGCAAGGAGGTTTATCACAAGAGAATAAAGACGCAGGGACTGCGCCTCCAGATGATATCGGACTTGATTGCCGCAGCCTATTATTTGGGAACGATGGTAACTTTGCGGGTACGTCCCTCTCCGATGCTGCGCGTAGACACATCTTGACGTCCCCGAAGCGTCAAATGGATGATGCGGCGTTCGTTCGGGTGCATCGGCTCGAGCGTAATGGTGCGGCCCTGCTGTACCGCCTGCTTAGCCATGCGATTAGCCAAACCGCGCAGTCGCTTTGAGCGGCCCGCTTTGTACCCTGCGGCGTCCACGATAATGTTCGCGCGCCGCTGCAAGCGGCGGCTGCTAATCAGCCGAACAATATATTGCAAGGACGACAAGGTTTCTCCACGTCTGCCAATCAAGCGGTTGATGCCTTCGCCCGTCACGTTCAGCATCCAGTGGGGGGCTTCACCATCCGCATCATCATCCGCCAAATGTACGCTGATGCGTCCGTGAATCCCCATTTTATCGAGCAATTCTTCGAGAACCTGCTTGCCGACGCTGGCATCTTCGCCGAGGTCTTCCTCGGATACTGTTTTTAGCGCAGCCTCGGCGGGTAAATCGTCGCCGGGACTTTCGTCTTCGCTGGCAATTTCCGGCTCAGCCGTCTTTCGTCTTCCAATCAGTACCATACGGACGCGCGCTTCCCGCGCGCCAAAACCGAAAAGGCCCGTATTCGGTTCTTCCAGGACTTCGATCATCACGTCCGCGGGCGCCGCGTTCAATTCGGCCAATCCCTTGCTGATCGCTGATTCGACCGAGTTGCCGGTCACTTCTATCATTTCCATATTGTCATCCTCTGTCGTCGACGCGCCCGATGGAACCGCTCACTTCTTGCGAGGCTTCTTTTTTCTTGACCGGCGCGGTTTCTTTGCCGGTTGGTCATCCTCTAGTTCAACATCGACAATCACATCGTCGGTCTGCTTTTTCCTAAACACTCTATCCAGCAATTGCCGCCCTTGCGGACTATATTGAACTATGCCAATCAAATTGGAAGTGACGAAATAGATCGACAACCCGACCGAAAACGACAGCGAAAAGGCGCCAAACATGATGGGCATGATCGTTGTCATGCTCTTTGTCATGGCTTGCGCTTGGCCGCCTACGCCACTGCCGCTGTCGTCATCATCGTCGTCATCTTTCTGCTCGCTCTTTCCCTTGGTGGTAGCCATCGTCAATTTGGACTGCGCCCAGGTCGTAACGAGGACCAGGAGCGGCAATACCAGCGCGTAAGAAGGGTTCGCCGTTGGCGGCAGCGTCAGATCCATTTCGGGCAGAAACTGCGTCAGCCCCGGGATTGGGCTCCACATTCTTTGCAGCGGAATCAAGGCATCCAATCCTGGGATGAGCAAGCGCTCGGACAGATCAATCAACTGGAACGGCGTCGC
Organism: Chloroflexota bacterium; assembly: GCA_028873975.1. GTDB lineage: Bacteria > Chloroflexota > Anaerolineae > Aggregatilineales > Phototrophicaceae > UBA6055. Next base: position 142,205 of record JAPPMO010000101.1, on the reverse strand, counting down.
CGCCAAGGCAAAGAAGATCGCCTGATACAAACCGATCAATATCGGGAACTGGATCACCAGAGGAAAGCAGCCGCCAACCGGATTAACTTTGTTCTCCCGATACAACTTCATTTGAGCCTGAGAGAGTTTTTCCTTATCGTTTTTGTATTTCTCCTGCAACTTCTTCAGTTGTGGCTGAATCTGTTGCATCTTGCGCGAAGACTCTTGCTGTTTTGCCAGCAAAGGATAAGTCAAAAAACGAATAATCACTGTCAAGACGACAATCGCAAGAACGATATCCTGATTAAGAAGCGCGTACAACCAGGTCAGGATTGTCACGAAGGGGTTTAGGATGATATCCCACATGCCACAGTGCTCCTGTCGAAAGGCTAACGAGGGTAAACCCAGGTTTGGCGCCCATCGACTCCAAACGCAATTAACAGCTTGCCAGGATCAACTGAACTTACGATGATCAAAGGTTCATCGATATTCAAGGTCTCGCTTGGCTCCAATAATAGCAAATTGCCCAGCAACTCAGGCGCTCCTTCAATTTCGCGCGCGTTAATCAACTCGCCGTCACGGCTGTCTAGCCAATAGACCTTGCCATCACGCGAAGAAACGATCACGCGCTGATCATAAAATAGCGGACCCGCTTGAATGCCCCTTTCCGCCACCTGCACGGACCAGCGTTCGGCCAAGGCGTTGCGCGTATCAAGCGCATGCACATACCCGCTGAGATCCGCGACGTATATGATGCCGATCTCGTCAATCGCCGGGGTCCCCCAGACCCAATTCTGCGTGTCATATTTACTCAGGATCCGGCCGTCGAGCGATATCTCAAAAAAGGACTTGTTGAAGCTCCCGACATAGAGGCGGCCATTTGCCAGTAAGGGAGTAGAGGCGACGCTCCCGCCCAGGTCCGCCGACCACAACTGTACGCCGCTTGCCCGGTCAATCGCGTACAATTGATGATTCATCGAAGGTACAACGATCATATCGTCCACCAATAGCGGCCGCGCCCAAATGCCTCCGCTTGTGGGGAAGGTCCACAGTTCGCTGAAGTCGATCTTTGAAGTCGCTCTCAGACCCCCATTCTGATAGGGAACGTAGATGACGTCCCCGACCTCGAGAATGTTGGCGACGACCTGATCCGCAACAGGTATGGCGCGCTGTACTTCCGCCACGACGCTATCGACCTTCAGCAGTCTTTTGTTATGGTCGGCGGCCAAAAGCGTTTCCGCGTCCAGGCGAATAGGCAAAGCGTAAAACTGCGCGTTTTCATACGCTGCGCCCGAAAGCACCCAACTGCGCGGGTTGTTCTCGCTATCGCGTATTGGATTGCCACTTTCGGGATTGATCAATCTGGCCGGCACGCCGTTTGCCGGGCTCAAAATTGCGACCTGGTCGTTGTATGAAAGCGATATATGTTCCTGGCCATTGAGTTCAACCAGTCCGACCGATGGCCAACTGACGCCCATGCGCGTGCCGACGCAAGACGTCGTGGCCAGCGCAAGAAGCAGCATGATTATGCTTAAGCGAATTCGCCTGCCTGTCGTCAAGTTCAAACATCACTCCTTGGGGGAACGGGATCATACCCACCTGGATTAAGCGGATGGCATCTCAAGATCCGCCGCAATCCCATCCACATGCCTCGCGCAGGTCCATAGACTTCAATTGCCTCGTAAGCATACGCGGAACATGTTGGCGTGAATCGACAAGCGGATGGCAGTACAGGCGACAAAATTCGCTTGTAGACGCGGATCGCTCGCAGCAAAATCCACTTGAGCACTTCAGCCGACTTTCAACAGGCGCGCGCGCTGAAACAAGACATTCACTATACGCCGCAATTCGCTATAAGGTTGCTGAAGCATCGCGGGTTTGGCAATAATCACGATATCGTAGCCCTGCCCCAAACAATCGTGAATGCCGTCAATCAAAGCTCGAAGGCGGCGTTTGCACCGGTTGCGAGATACGGCGGCGCCTAGGCTTTTGCCAACGACGAAGCCATAGCGATTGCGGGGCAAGCCGTTGTCGCGCAAGCTGAGCAGCATTACAGAATGACGAAAAACTTTGCCTTCTTGCCTCACACGAGCAAAATTGCTAGACTGCCGCAGTCTTAGGGCAGCTCTCATCACTTAACTTGCATTCCAGTTGACTTTCTTGACATGGTTGGGTGTGACGGCAAGCTGATGACGTCCGCGCCGCCGCCTTGCCTTGAGGACACGCCGACCGTTGCTGGTACTCATTCGCTTGCGGAATCCATGCACGCGTTTACGGCGTCGTACTTTGGGCTGCCATGTTCGTTTGGTAGACATCACACTTGCCTTTGCATTTGCTGCTTATCAATCCACAAAGGGCAAGTATAGTCGAGCAAGAATTGCAGGTCAACAGTCGCCTCGTTCACATCAGGGCAATCGCATCAAAATGATAGCGGCTGAAATGGCGGGAATCTAAACTGAATATTAACCACAGAGAACACAGAGGGCACAGAGAAAAACAGAAAATGTCTTATTTCAACTGTGTTTCCGAGTGAAAAATCACGTTTCGCTTATAACCGTTTCTTATGCTTATCTCGGATTATAGAAGAAATGTCGTATGAACACCAAGTAACTCTGCGCGCTCTGTGTTGAAAAAATTTGATGCAATTGCCCTAGATTGTTACAAGTTGCGCTTGACGACAAGCGCCCGCTTACAGTACGATTGCAGCGTTATCGAGATTTTCAGCAACTCCCCGGCAATTGCTATGCTTGATATCGGACTGGCAGCAAAAAGATAAGGAGGCCGATGACCTTGTTACCGGCACAACATTGGGCCTACAGCTTCTCAATCGGTGCTGAAGACATAGATAGCATCACCAACCTCCTGCTGGAAAAAGAGATGCCCTTGTCCAGCGTAGAGCTCGCTACCGCGATAATCAAACAGCGCGAAGAAAACATCAAACGACAGCTTGAGCAACAATATCAAGGCGCCAAGGTCTACCAGCCTTGCGGGATCTTCGCAGTCGGTGATCGATTAACCTTCTCGCAAATGAACTACCGCACTGCCACCGTTGTCGGATTGCGAGACGGCAAGAACAACAATGTGGGCCCATTCAAAGTCGCAACAGTTGCATTTGACGACGCAGCTTCTTTGCCGGATGCGCGATCGCGTGAATTTGCCACGGAGTACAGTGGCGAGCACCCCCTCAACGAACCCGAAAACAACCATCACCCCGGCAATTCACACAGCGAATTGACCGTAGAAGACATTGTCAATGCCCCGGAAGTGACGATTATCCAACAAGTGAATGACGCTTTGGAAAAGAACCCCGATCTTGTGCGGATCGCGGGAACCTGGTTTGTGCGTGAACTGATGCAAGAGGTAGACATCGGACACATGCACTTGTCGGAAGCAGTCTTGGACATGCACGGGGGAGGACCATTGGGAGCCGATGAAATCCTGGAACAGATTGGCGGACTTGGGGATTCACCCAAACCCCTGCAAGTCTTTTCCTTGAATTACGCCATGAACCAGGATGAACGATTTGACGAAGTGGGACCCGCCGGCATCATACTTTGGCATTTGACCCGCCTGCTGCCCCGGATGGTGCGGCAGGTACCCAAGATTCTGCAGTACCTCCCGGTCGAGTATGATCGGAGTCTGCTCAAGAACGAAATGCTGCAACTGGAATATGATTTGGACGACGAGCATTCGCCCTTGGAATCCGCCCCACCCGACGACGAAGTCAGCATTACCTTGACTTATCCGCATCGACGCGTAGGCACATTGCCCATCAATTCGGAAACCAGGCACGTCTTCCCGGATGCCAAGACACCTCGCATAGCGATCACGATCGTTGACACCCTGGATAAAGAGGAATACCCCTGCTGGGTTGTCCATAGGTTCAAATATGTTTATGGCTTGGCCGCGCTTTATCAAAAGCATCATCTGCCCGTCGGCGCCTACGTTTATCTAAACCGGACCAAAGACCCCAGCCGATTCGAAATTGAGTTTGACAATTATCGTCCGCGCACCGAATGGATTCCCGTGGTCGAAAGCACAGACAACGACCAACTTCATTTCGGCACGGCGAAGCGCGCTATCGGCGCTGATTACGATGACATGGTTATTGTTGGCGTCAACGTGCTTTCCGAAGTCGATCGCCTGGGCAAGGATGTGCAAAACAAGCAACTGCCGCTTGCGAAGCTTTTGCGCAGCCTGATTTCCGAATTAAGCGCACAGAACCCGCAAAAGTCGGTACACGCCAAGGTGCTTTACAGTACGATAAACATTTTGCGCCGCTGTCCGCCCGGTCCCATTTGCGCCACGCTCGTTGCTAATCCCGAATTTGAGTATGTCGGCGGCAACTACTGGAAACTCAGCGAGTGATCCCAAGGCCATCCAGATGTCTCTCAACTATCTGATCAAGCCCAGCATAAAAACCAAATTCCGCATCGACTATGATTGGTGGGAGTCAAGCCGAGACGATTTGCATATCTATCTGCTTACGCACCTGACGCGCGAGCAACAGACAGAGCTGGAGCAGAAAGACTTGCACGAGTGCTTTGACTACATCGACCCGCAAACTGGAGAAGTTTTCCAGTTGGACGCATTAGGCTTGGCGATCAGGGAGTCATCGCAAAGGGACGATTTCATTAGCGAGCACATTGGCCTCATTGACAGCGTTTTTCGCGCCCTGCTTGTCAACGGCAACCAACCCCTGAACCCGCTCGAGCTGGCGGAAATCACCGGAAGGGACGCCGCCACGATTCTCAAGACCATAGGCGGCCTGCGCATCTACCGCGGCATCCGCCCCCATCACCCGGCAGCCGGGGAATAGTCCATGGCGCGGGTGATCAACACAAACAGCCCTGGCAAACGTCGCAACGCGCACATGAGAACCGTCGCCGAGATTCTGCGGCGCCTTGGGCAAAAGACAACACTAGATGACAGTTCCAAGGATATGGTAGCTGCAGTCATTTTCAGCTTGCGAGCTATTGAGTCTACGGTTGAGGAATCGGCCGTCGCCTGGGAGAAACGCGGTTATTGGAAAAAAGCCGATGACTTCCAGCAAAAATGGTGGTGGGCTTCGCTTTCATCGACTTCCTTGGAAAAACTGGTCAGAAGTGACAATTGGCAACAGATCCCGGAAGCCATGGTCAAGCTTTTCCCGCATTTTTCCGATATCAAGATCAACAGACTTACGCGCGATCCAAGCGACTGGATCGGCATGTACAGCAAGCTCATGCGCGAGAAGACGCGCTGAGCAACTCTCAGCTCTCAGACTTCCCCGCCGGCCAGGCAATCGCAAGATAATCCGCCATTCATCCCTGAAAACGGGAACTGAACTCGTTTCTGTTTCCTTAGCGAAACGTGATTATATGGGCAATATGTACAAAGCTTTGTAGATACTATATAATTCAAATTGAAGCAGAGTGGCGCCCGTCGTCAATATGCAAACCGTCGTAGGGCTAGGCTTGTCATGGCTGCACAAGACACTGTTCTGGCGAAGACCAGCGCAGAATTGCGGGTAGAGCGCCTGACCTGGTTTGGATTGGTCGGTGCGTTGGTCATCCCTGGCATCCTGCCAGATTGGCTAACGCTGCATAACGCGCTTACGCCCTTTTTTGCCGGATTCGTGCTAATCGCCTCTGGAATATACCAGCATCGGCAAAAATGGACTGTCGGTTTCTCGACTTGGGTGGCGGGAACAATAAGTTTTGGGATAGCAATTTACAGCTTGCTGGAAAGACCGGAACTGGACATGACATTGCCAGTTGTCCTGCTCGCTGTTTTTGTGATCGGGATTGGCATTTTTGCCGATGAGACTTAAGCAATATTGAATTTGCTGTCAGCACTGGAAGGCATTATGAGTAGACCTGGCGCGCAAGAGATCACGGTAGAAGAAATTCGCAAGCTGGCGCTGCCGTTGAGCACGTATATTTTGTCGGGCGAAGGTCTGCTGGATCGCCCGGTGACCTGGACAACGGTCATCCATCCTGAAGACGACATCTCCTCCAAGCAATTGCAAAAGCGCGAGCTTGTCTTGATAGCGCCGGTTAACAATCCGCCCAAAGCGCATGGGGACACCGAACTGATTCAGTGGTGCGCCGGGGTGCAAGCCTCCGCGGTTGCGTTCTGCGGCGCGGTTAGCGCCTCCGCCCTGGCCGAGGCAAAAGCCCGCAAGCTTCCAGTCTTGAACGTCACCAGCAATGTGCGCATTCGCGACATCGAGAAGACGATTATCAGCTTGCTGGTTAATCGCAAGGGGCAAGTTGAACGCCGCGCGACCCAGATTTATCGCCAATTGACACAGATTTCTTCGCGCAATGAAGGGATGGACGAATTAATCGCCGCTATGGCGCGTTTGACCAAGAAAGCCGTTGTCATTCACGACAAGCGCTTGCATCCGCTTTCTCATAAGATCCAGCCCGAATTCGTTGAAATTTGGGATGACATCGAGTTCTTTTTGAAAAAGCAGGACAATCTGCCGGTCGAATTGCATGATCGGCACCGCGTCGTCGAGGTCGATCCGCCAGTGCTCATGCAAGCGCTGCCAATATCCGGCGTTGCGCGCTTGGTCGCGCCGGTGATCAACAAGGGCGTTGGCCGCGGCTACTTGTCAATCATCGGGCGCGAAGGCGATCTCGATGAAATTGACCAGTTGGTTTGCGAGCACGGCGCGGCCGCCTGTGCTTTGGAAATGGCGAAGCAGAAAGCAGTAAATGAAACGGAGAAGCGTCTGCGCGGCACCTTCCTTGATCGACTATTGCTCGGCGACGTGAGTCAGCAGGAGGCGGTTCGCCAGGGCGAGCGCTTCAATCACGAGATGACACAAACACATATCGCCTTTGTTTTGTCTTGGCGCGGCGAAAGCCGTCCCTCGCTGCGGCGTTTGGAAACAACGGTGAACACCATCATCGCAAGTCGCAATTGTTCCGCGCTTGTCTGGACGAGAGAAAAAGAGGGCCAAGTCGTTGTCTTCCATGCGACCGATTATACCGACCCTGTCGATCATAGCATGGAACTGTCCAATGCCTTCAGTAGAGAGTTAAACCGACAGTATCCACAATACCGCATTGCCATCGGCTTGGGCCAGATCGCGCGGGATATCAACGGCTGGCGCAGCAGTTACCGCGACGCCGTGCAAGCCATGGAATTGGCCGAGCGCCTGCAAACCGATTCGCCGCTCTATATCGGCGACCTGGGCGTATATCAACTCATCCTCAGCCTCTCCGACAGAGACAAGCTAAGCGACTTCTGCGAGGATACGCTCGGTCCCCTAATGGATTATGACATGCGCCAGAATGCGGACTTGATCAAGACATTGGAGGCCTTTTTCAATTGCCACGGCAATCTGTCGCAAACGGCGGAATCCCTTATCGTCCATCGCAACACGCTGCTTTATCGCATGAATCGCATTAACGAAATAGCCAGTATTGACCTGAACAGGCCCGAAACGCGCCTGGCATTGCACCTGGCGCTGACCATCAGGCGCTTGCTCGCTCTCAGTTAATTCACTCGGCAATGAGTTCGTTTCCGTCGCAATGCCTCATCTTTTCAGCCCGGTTTCTGGTTGTCCATAACAAGATTGGACCTGCGCTCTTTGTATATTTTGCCCAGCCCTTTGGCGGAATTGTCCATAATTTCTAGCAATAGTGCCAGCAATCAATTCTGGTATAATGTGGCATGCAAAATGTGCAAAGTGACAAAGAATTAAACAATAGTTTTACTGATCTGGATTCATGACAAGTCCTCAAGGGCGCTTGTTTTGTTGTGCGACGACACCGGTCGTTAGGAGGAAATGAGATGATGACTCTTTCCCGGAACGATAACTTTGCCGACCTGCATCGCATTGATCGCGATCATCGTGACGCCTGCGCGCTTATTTGTTCCGTGCGTAAAGGCGGACAGGCCACGCATGGCAACGTAAAACGAACAATAGAAGCCTTGACGCGCATGGGCCATCGCACAGGTTACATCAATGGCGAAGGCGATGGCGTCGGCGTATTGACGGATATCCCGCGTCAGCTTTGGACGAAGTGGCTGGCGGAAGCCGGGCTAAGATCTTCATTGGCGACTGACCGCAATTTCTGGGTTGCCCATGTGATGATCCCCGCCACCGATCGCGCGCGGTCTCAGAACATCATTGATCAGATCTGCCGTCATATCAGCGAAGCGGGGCTGCACATATTGATTGACCGCAGCAGCCGGGTGAACTCCCAGGTTCTTGGACCTAATGCGGAAAAGAATGAACCCGTCTTTTGGCAGATCGCCGGCATCAACGGTCAAGTCCCGTCTGCCAAGCTGGATGCGACGCTTTTCGAACTGCAAGTCCAGTTGGAGGCCGATCTGGGCGTGCATTTTCCATCGTTCTCCTCGCACAGCGTGGTCTACAAAGTGCAAGGCACCATCGAGATTCTGCGACGCTACTACCCGGAATTGCGCGACCCTGACTACGCTTCGTCGCTCACTATGGGGCACGCTCGATACAGCACAAATACCAATCCGATTTTTGAACGCGCGCAGCCCTTCTGCCTGATTGGACACAATGGTGAATTCAATACCATTTCCCGATTCCGGCTGGAATCGGAAATGCTGAAGATACCTATGGTGGAAAACGGATCGGACTCCCAGGATGTCGACCGGACTATCTACGCATTGTGTATGCGCCACGGCCTCGACCTGATTGAAGCCATGGAACATGTTTTCCCTCCATTCAGCCACGACCTGATTCAGGACGCGCCGGAAATCCACGATATGTACGACGAAATCCGGCAATCATTTGGCCCCTTCGCTCAGGGTCCGGCTGCTGTCGCCTCTCGATTGGGCAATCTGGCGGTATTCAGCGTTGACGCGCTGGGATTGCGGCCGCTCTGGTTCGGGGAAACCGAAAAAGAATATTTTGTTTCGTCGGAACGCGGCGTTTATCCCCTGGATTCCATGTCTGTCAGCCCCAAACCGATGGCGCCCGGCGAAAAGATCGCGCTTGAGATCAACACCGGTCACTCAATTCAGGTTCTCGACTATCCCGCTATTCAGCGATATGTCTACAACAAGTATCGGGACCGCAAGCCCGGCGGACCGCCCGAGGCCGACATTTGGATTTCCGGTTCGGACTATGGTCTCACATCGCCAAGCAGCAGCTACCCGATGCCCCCGATACCGGACGGCGGCCGACAGTTGCAAATGGAGTCGGCGCCGGTAGCCGTGTTGGAGAAAGCGCCCGCAGCCCGCAAGACCGCCGCCAAGTTGCCTTGGTCGGATTCACCGGTCAAAGTCAATGCCGCCGTCATGTCCGGCTTCGGTTGGGAGCGTTATCACGTTGAAGTCATGTCGTCGCTGGCTGAAAACGCGAAGGAACAAATCGGCAGCCTCGGTTGGGACGGTCCTGTGGCTGCCCTCAGCAACCTGCGCGTCAATTTGGCAGATTATTTCAAAGAGACAATCGCTGTCGTGACCAACCCGTCAATTGACCGCGAACGCGAGCAATCACAGTTTTCGTCACAGGTACTCATTGGCGCCCGCCCCGAAATCGCGCTGGGACGAAACGACGAAGGGACCTTGATCCGCCTGGAAATCCCGCTTCTTCTTGAAACAATACCCGACTTTGAAGACACTGCGCTGGTCCGCGATATCGCGTCGCAATATGGCACCATGATGATCGAAGATCTTGCCGAGGTCTTTGAAGATCGCGTCAGTTGCCTGTCTATGGGCTGCCCGGCCGACACGCCATTCGACCAAGCCATCGAAATGCTTCAACAGCGGGCGGTTGAGGATGTGCTGGCTGGCATTCAATGTATCATTCTCGACGATAATAAGGTGGCGTCGGGCGAGCAATTGTTCATTGATCCATTGCTGGCGACTGCTGCTGTAGACAAAGCCTTGAGATTGGCGGACCATTCGCCGAACCTTCGCAGGCGGGTCGGATTGGTGGTTCGCTCGGGCGCGCTGCGCGACATGCACGACCTGTCAATTTGCCTCAGCCTCGGCGCCAACGCCATATTGCCTTATGCGATGTACGCCGTTTGCTTGGGCACAGCCCCCCGCGGCAGCAAGAATCCGCTGACAAATGACCATATCAAGACTTATCTCGGCAATTCGCTGAAGGCGATCCATGCCGCGCTCCAGAAGATCACCTCCACTGTAGGCTGTCATGAATTGCGCGGGTACGGGCATAGCTTCAGTTCCATCGGTTTATCCAGGAACCTGGTCAACTTGCTGGGAACGCCGAACTACTTCGGTTCGACTGGTCGAGGCTTAACCTGGACCGCGCTGATGAATGACGCCGAAGAGCGCGCCAAGGAATTTCGGGGCGAGGTGCGCGCCCGCTTGAAAAACCCCGAACGCTTTTATCCAAAGATGTGGAAGAAAGCGGAGGCGGTCGCTCACGGCGAATTGGCATTTGAAGAATACACCGACGCGCTCTTGGGTCTGGAAGACAGAATGCCCGTGTCTATCAGGCACATTATGTCATTGAAAGAGAGCCCAACCCCCTTAAACCCGGACGATGTCGATATCAGCATCAAGGGATATGACATGCCGGTTTTGATCAGCGCCATGTCCTTTGGGTCGCAGGGCGAACTCGCCTATCGCGCCTATTTTGAAGCGGCTCACCAGCTCAACATTATCTGCATGAACGGCGAAGGTGGCGAGATTCACGACTTGATGGGCAAATATCCTCGCAATCGCGGGCAGCAAGTGGCATCAGGCCGTTTTGGCGTCAATATCGCCTTCTTGAACAGCGCGGATTATATCGAGATCAAAATTGGACAAGGCGCCAAGCCGGGCGAAGGCGGTCACTTACCGGGCTACAAGGTTACCGAGCAGATTGCCGCCGTCCGCAGCACATCACCGGGTATCGGCTTGATCTCTCCCAGCAATAATCACGATCTGTACTCAATTGAAGACTTGGCGCAATTGATCGATGAGCTCAAGACCGCGAATCCACACGCCAAGGTCTCGGTCAAGCTGCCAGTGGTGCCCGGCATCGGCATTATCGCGGTCGGCGTGGCCAAGGCCGGCGCCGACATCATCACCATCACGGGTTATACGGGCAGCACCGGCGCCGCGCGCGCGCACGCCTTGCGCCATGTTGGCTTGCCCGCCGAGATCGGTGTCTGGATGGCGCATCGTCATCTCATCCACAGTGGACTGCGCGACGATGTGGAAATCTGGGTTGACGGGGGCATGAAAAGCGGCCGCGATGTGATAAAGATGGTCTGCCTGGGCGCAAATCGCGTGGGCTTCGCCACGCTGGCCATGGTAGCGGTCGGTTGCACCATTTGCCGCGGTTGCCACGACGGAACCTGCCATGTCGGCATTACAACGCACGTCAAAACCAAGGAAGAAGCCGAAAAGCGCAATTTCAAGGCATTCCGCCCCTTTGAGGAACGCGGATCGGCGGAAAGCATTGTCACCATGTTTGACGCCCTGGGTGATGACATCCGCAAGTGGCTGGCGAAGATGGGCATTAGCAACTTGCAGGATATAGTCGGTCGCGCCGACCTGCTGGTACAGCGCTCGCACCATGACAGGATCGACCTTACGCACTTGCTGCGTTCGGTACCGGGCGTGCAGAAGAGTCGCGCGCAGCCGGGCGGGCGTCGTGTCACACGGCCCCGTAACACGGTCAGCAAGCAAATTACCGATATCGTTGCCGAGTACGTCAGCAAGGGAGAATACGAACTCACCTATGATGATGAACAAGTCATGGCGATGGATCGAGCCCTGGGCACGCATCTCGCGGGCGCCATCCAGCGGAAGTCCATTCCACATGGGGAGCGGATACGCGCCATTAATCTTAGCTTCAGTAATTCGGCGATTCCAGGAAATGGCCTCGCCGCATTTCTGGATGATCCAGTAAACGTTCTGGTCGAAGGCGGCGCGCAGGACGGCGTGGGGAAATGCGCTGTTGGCAGCAAAATCTCCATTTTGAAAGGCTTGAACCATAATGGTCGTCGTTTGGATGGCTCGGTCGGCAAGAGCTTCGCTTATGGCGCGCAAGGCGGCTTGTTTATCGTGCAAGGCAACGCCGATACACGCGCTTGCATCCGCATGAGCGGCGCCGACGTGGTTTTTGGAGGCGAAATCACCGAACCATTGCAAGATGGTCTCGGGGGTTTGGGCGCGCGCTCGAACCTAAAAGGATATGCCTTCGAGTATATGACATCCGGGCGCGCGGTCGTCTTGGGCGACCCCGGACCCTGGATGTGCGCCGGCATGACCGGTGGCGTCGTATACCAGCGCGTTCAGCCGGAAATGAATCTGACCATAGACGCTATCAGACGCCGTATCGCCCCTGGATCAGTGGTCGTGGCGCAACCCTTGGATGACGAGGGACGCCAGGATGTGCGCGAACTCTTGAATGCCTATATCCGCACGCTCGAGGAGAATCATCAATCGCAGGCCGCGGAGCCGCTCTATGCCCTGCTGAAACGCCCCGAAGCTCACTTCGTAAAGATTGCGCCCCCGGTCGCGCGCGACATCGTCAATGAAAGCTAGTCGAATCAAAAACTGCCGGTGCCCTGCCGACAGCATTTCATCAGGATGAGCGCGCAAATTTCTCGCTCATGCCGTCGACGCCTGCCCGGGAATCGTTGCCAACACGCGCTGGGTTTTGAGCGCCAAATGCAAAATTAGTCGATTGTCCGCGTCGTCCAGGTCCATTTTCGTGAGTTCGGCTATGCGCTCCAGCCGATAGACCAACGTATTGCGGTGCACATCGAGGGCTTGCGCCGCCTTCGCCAGATTTCCGTTCGCTTCAAAGAATCCGCTCAAGGTCCGAATCAGGTCGCTTTGTTTGCGTTTGTCGTGCTCAACTAGCGGGCCCAGGGCGTCGTCGTAGAACTGATGAAGATTGTCCAGGTTCCGTTCTTTCAAGGCCAGAAGCAATTGAAACAATTTGAGATCGCCGTAGAATGTCGTCGTATCGCGGTCGCTAAGCTGGTAGGAAATGCCAACAGCGTCCTTGGCCTCGCGGTAAGCGTCTCGCAACATGGAAAGACCGGTCGCGGGGCGGCTTATGCCCGCCGCAATCAGACCATTTGAAAGGCGGCTTGAGATTTGTCCGCGTACATTTTCGATAATCGCACGCGTTCTCAACAGGCCCGCGGCCTCATCTCCGTCCAGTGGATACAAGACCACAATCACATCCACATATTGTCCGACAGCGCCGTTGATCTGGCGGCGCGACATATCATCGCGCGCCAGCGAAATTAATGGCTCCAGGGAAAGCGACTGACCGGACTCCGTGATCGCGCGGAACACAGACACAACGTAGGAAGAACCGGGTTCAAAGCCCGCCTGCTGCGCGCGAGTGCGCAACAAGTCCTCATCTGCCGGCGTGCCGCTCAGCCACATCTGGATCCAGTCGCCTCGCGCTTGCTCAACAGCCGAAGCGATGGCGCGGTTCTTGGCCATTTCTATCGCGCAAACGTCGGCGCCATAGACCAAGACCAAGCGGCCGAATTCATCCAGTTCACTCTTTTGATCCACCAGCGACAGATAACCCGCCACCCGCTTTTCCACCTTTAGCACTGTTGTGAAACCCAAGGGGCTTGGGGTGATCAACCCTTGGCTGGAGGGCGCTTCCTTACCCAGCCAGGTTTGAAAATCTCCCAAAGGCAATTCTGCGGGTGGATAGCGTCCGTTTAGGCTGCGGCGACCCATATTGGGATAGATCTGGGAAATCATCAGACCAGCATCGTCGTGAATGACAATGGGCTTTCCCGTCGAACGCGCCATAACCTGCAAGAGACTGCCAAGATCACGATTCTCGGCAGCCAAGCGCGTCAATTGCCGCTGGATCTCGATCGCTCTCTCCGTCAGACGCGCGGATTGGTTCAATAGCAGAGAATTGACCGCGCGCTCAACGGTCGTCAAGCTGGTATCCAGGGGCACTGATACCAAAACCGTCCCGCATTCGTTAGCGGCATCTTTAGCGCTCTGGCTAGTTTCGCCCGTCGCGAGCACCGCATTGACTCCGATATCCGACAAGAGGCGAATCACGCCCGCCAAACGCAGCCGATCATCGAAGCTGCGCAAAACGTCCATCGATACCAGCGCCAGCTCCCCACCATAAATATCAGGGAAAACGGGCGGTTGCGCGCGAATAGTGACCGACCAATTCACTTGCGTTTCCGGATCACCGGCTACAATGCTCGCGCCCAATGGTAAAGAATACCTAAGCAAGGACTGAATTGAAGCGGTGTTCTTATCTGACATGGCTAGATTCCTGCGCGCCTGAATATAGACAAATAGCGCCCGAGCAATATCTGACTGGCAGAATCGACAAATCGGCGGTACTAATTTGTACCTTATAACCAATAACTTAACATATTGCCAGGCAAAAAAATAGGGCGAAGGCCGCTTGCACCGTCACCCCAGGCTTTTGCTTAGCCAAATATGCCAATTCAACTGGACAATCTTACGGCGATTGTCAGCGTTTCACCTTTGATTTCTACGCTTTCGCTGACGAAATCGCCGGAGGGAGTCCCTGGCCGCAAATCGTCTGCCAAGGTCTCTTGGCTGATATAACCGCTGAAGAGTTGCATAACAGCATCAATGGCCTCCGACGCATCACAATAGACAATGCTGATCCGGTCGTCCAATTCAAAATCCGCGACCTTGCGCAGGTTCTGGATCCGTCTGACCAATTCTCGCGCCAGTCCTTCTTCCACCAGGTCGGAGGACAAACGCGTATCCAGGACCACCATATAGCCGCCGTCTTCAACTGCGCCTTCCGGCGTCTCGACCGTGACCTTAACCTCGCATTCGGCATTGGCGATGTCATAGGTCTCCCCGTCGAGCTCGACGGCGATGTCCTCCCCCGCTAGCAGACGCTCGGCAAAGGGTCGCACATAGTCCTGTTCACCGAACTTGAGCGCCGACTGCAGCGCTTTGAAACCCTTGCCGAATTTCGGACCCAGGAAACGCGGCAATGGATTGAGGCTGTAGACGTTGGTCGCCGCGAATCGACCCACATCGTCCGCGCCCATGACCCGGATGTCTTTCAAATTCAACTCGCTCCTGATCAACTCTGCATAACGCTCAATTGTCTCCGACTCCGCGACATCGCGAGTCGCGAATCGTCCCCCCGCTAAAGGCTGCCGAACGCCTATTTGCGCTGCGTTGCGCGCCGACAATCCCAAGCTCACCAAGCGCTGCACCAGCGCCATTTCCGATATGAGCTCGTCGACGATCAGCGTTTCATCGCAATTCGGCCAGGCGGACAAATGCACGCTGTCTGCCGGAGAGCCGTCTTGTTCGCCAACCAGATTGCGATACAGCTCTTCGCTCAAGAAGGGCATCGTCGGCGCCAGCAATTTCGCCAAGGTTGTCAGCACCTCGTACAAAGTGGCGTAAGCCGCGCGTTTGCTCGCGTCTACATCGCTCTTCCAGAACCGTTCACGGCTCAGCCGAACGTACCAATTGCTCAATCGCTCTACAAACTCTTCCACGGGGCGCGTCGCGGCAACAGCATCGTAGTTCTCATAGGCATCGGTCACGGTCTTGATCAGGCTGTGCAATTCCGCCAAAACCCAGCGATCCAGCAATTCCCGATCGGCAGGCGGGGGCGCCTTCATCGCCGGCGTCCATGAGTCGATGTTGGCGTAAGTGACGAAGAAGCTGTAGGTATTCCACAGGGTGGACCAAAACTTCTTAATGACTTCGCTCACCAGGTTTTTGGAAAAACGACGCGGTTCGCCCGGCGGTCCAGAGGTATAGAGGTACCAGCGAAAGGCATCTGCCCCCGCTTCTTCCAGCACCTCCCAGGGGTCGACGACATTGCCCTTGCTCGTCGACATTTTTTGCCCTTTTTCGTCGAGGATGTGCCCAAGCGAGATGACGTTTTTGAAGGCGACTGAATCGAACAACATGGCGCCGATGGCGTGCAGGCTATAGAACCAGCCGCGCGTTTGGTCGACGGCTTCACAGATGTAATCCGCCGGATGCTGTTCTTCAAGCAAATCCCTGTTCTTCTGTGGATAAGCCCACTGCGCTACCTGCATCGCTCCACTGTCGAACCAGACGTCGATCACTTCCGGCACGCGGCGCATGGCGCCGCCTTGGCCGCTGGGATTGTCGAAACTGACTTCGTCGACATAGGGTCTATGCAAATCCAGCTCGCTCAAGTCTTCCCCGGCCAGTTCGCTTAATTCCGCCACGCTGCCAACGCAGAGCATTTCCCCGGTTTCGTCGTCAACCCAGACCGGCAAGGGCGTGCCCCAATAGCGCTCCCGCCCCAAGGACCACTCCTTGAGATCATCAAGCCAGTTGCCAAAGCGGCCATCCTTCAGGTGTTCGGGCACCCAGTTGATGGTCTGATTGAGATCAATCATAGTCTGTTTGTATTTCAGCGTGTCGATGAACCAGGTCTCGCGCGCGAAGTACATCAGCGGCGTATCATCGCGCCAGTTGTGGGGATAAGTATGCTCGTATTTCTCGTTGCGGTACATCAAGCCGCGTTCGACCAGATCCGCGATAATTTCCTTGTCGGCATCTTTGAACCACATCCCTCGGAAATTGGCGCAGGCATCAACAAAGCACCCGGTCTCGTCAACCGTGATCAGAACCGGCAAGTCGTGTTTTCTTCCCGTTTCCAGGTCGTCCACGCCATAAGCCGGCGCGGTATGCACAATGCCTGTACCGTCAGCCGTGCTCACGTAGTCCGCAGGCGCCACATAGGCGTAATCCTTTTCCACGGGCAAGAATGTATAGAGCGGATGATAGCGCCAGCCTAGCATGTCCCTGCCCTTGAGCCGCCGGACCACTCTGTAATTGATGTCTCCGTCCAGTACCTTTTCCATGAGCGCTTCGGCCAGGATGAGCTGCTCAGCGCCTTCGCCATCCGAGGCAGGTCCGGCAACTTGCACATAGTCAACGTCCTCGCCAACCGCCAGCGCGGCATTGGCCGGCAAGGTCCAAGGCGTGGTCGTCCAAGCCAGCAGATAGACACCCGGCTGGTCCTTGAGCGGAAAACGTACAAATATGCTGGGATCAACGATGGTCTTGTAGCCGAGCGAAACCTCGTGGCTGCTCAAGGGCGTGCCGGAGGTGGGGCTGTATGGCACGACTTTGTAGCCGCGATAGAGCAAGCCCTTGTTCCAGAACTCCTTGAGGATCCACCAGACGCTTTCAATGTATTCATTCGAGAATGTCACATAGGCGTCGTCTATGTTCACCCAGAATGCGATGCGCTCAGTGAACTTTTCCCATTCGATGATGTGGCGGAAAACGGTGGAACGGCACCGTTCGTTGAATTTCGCGATGCCATATTCTTCAATCTGGCTCTTGTTGTCGAAGCCGAGCTCCCTTTCGACCGCGATTTCTACCGGCAGGCCGTGCGTATCCCATCCTCCCCGCCGCAGGCAATAATATCCATTCATCACCTTGTAGCGCGGGAACATATCCTTGAAAGCCCGCGCCAAAACGTGATGGCTGGCCGGCTTGCCGTTCGCCGTCGGCGGTCCTTCATAAAATACATATCGAGGAGCATCTTCGCGCCCTTCGGTGGTGCGCTCAAATACGCGGTTGAAGCGCCAGAAATCCAATTGCCTCTGTTCGAGTTTGTTGATGCTCTCGCTATTGATCTTCGAGTTTACTGCCCTAAACATGACGACTTTTCTCTCCATGATAGTGATACGAATCGACGACTTGCAAAGAATCGGACTACTAGCCCTATGTTCGCATCACTATGGCAATGACCCGCGGTGCGAGCACTACGCGCAGCGACACCACGTTTCCACCTCCTCTTGGGCTGCGAATAACGAAGAAATTATGGCTTACCGCTGGCGATTTCGATAGGGTGAAATACTTCGTCTGTTCGGGCGATGCGTGGCAGGTTTAGTCGAGGAGAGCGTCCGCTTTTGCTTCTTGGGGCTGCATCAGTTTTTGAATTCCTTCGATGTCTTCGTGCAAGCGTTTGCCATATTCCGTTTGCTGATATCGCTTGGCTTCGTCCAGCCAATAAGCGGAGGCTTCTGGGGTCAACAGCGGCGCCCAAGCCCCCGCTTTGCTGATATCCAAAAGATAATATGTCGCCATAATCGCTTTGGCCGGCTCGTCGCGCGACGCGGCTTTGAACTTGCGGAGATGTGATTCCGCGTCGGGGCTGCCCAGGTAATAGCAAACTTGGCCCAAATCAAAATGAACCAAGTCTGGCGTCCCTGCTGCCAAGGCGCCTTCAAAACAAGCTCTGGCATCATGGTATTCCCCGCCGACCAGGCTTAACTTGCCGGCGGCGTAAAGCGCGTAATGATAATCCGGCTTTAATTCCAATGCCCGATTAATCGCCGCTCGGCTTTTGTCCAATTGTCCCAACTGCCGGTAACAATTGCCCAAGAGCGCCAGAGCGTCAACAGACCCTCGCTGGGTATCCGGGATCAGCTCGAGCAAATCACGCGCGGATTCATATTCGCCGCGGACATAGTGCTGCTGGGCTTCGTGATAAGGCGAAATAGCGCGGCGATTGCCCCAAAAGAACAACAATTGCAGCGTCAAGAGCAAAGCAAAGGCGCCAAAGCGACTCGGCAATCTGATCTCTTCTGGACCCAAAAAGCCGGCGAGCAGCAACAGGACGAGGAGAATGACTGCCAAATAGAGCGAGAGCCGAGAAGACCTGTCCCACTCGGGCAGGCGCTTGTACAGATCGCGCAGGAAATGACCGAAGATCATGCCTTATGCTGCTGCTCTTCGGTATCGCTGATCGCTCGCTCGATTTTTTCGATTTCGTAATTGAGCAAACTGCCGTAGGCGGTGCCTTCCAGCGCGCTCAGCGTGGACTTCCATGCCTTCAGCCCGTGCTTGGCGCTTATCATGCGCTCGGTCGCGCGGTCCGCGCTCGTCAAATCCCCGACAGTCAAGTAGTGCTGCGAAAGATAATAATTGACACGCACGCTGTACATCGATGGCATCGAATACAAAGCCGCATGCTTGAAGGACTCGAGGGCTGAATCATGCTCGCCGGCCAGCTGCTGTATGAAGCCCAGTTCCGCCCAGATAATCGGCTGATCGGGCGACAGTTGCGCGGCGGTCTGCAGCGCCATGGCCGCTTCGCCGTAGCTGGCTTGCATGCGATAGCCGTTTGCCAGAGTCATGTAGGCGGCGGCGTTCTGCGGGAACATTTGTACAGCTTGATCTGCCGTCGCCTGGGCTTTCGCTAGCTGCCCGTTGTAGGCATAGGCGCTTGTCAAGAGCATGAGCAGATCCGGCGTGATCTTGCCGCCGGCCAAAACGCGTTCCAATAATTGTATTGCTTGCGGAAATTGCAGTTTCTGGATTAGACGATAAGCTTCGCCATAGCCCGCGCCGTACTGGCGGGACTGTCGCGCCAACAAGATGCCGACGAGCAGGAAGCCGAGCACGATCATGCTCGCGGACAAGCAAAGACCCGCCAGCGACAATTGCGCTACAGGCGACAGGTAGGGATCAAGGGGCTGCGTCATCCCGCTGGCGAATTCGATCGCCACGCCCAGGACAAAAACGACAATTCCCAGCAGCGCCAGCGCAACGGATACGAAGACCGCTATCCAGGCGATCAACCGCCGGACCGACATCACACTCCTCCAACCCGCGTTGTCTCCAGGTCTTTTTCATCCTGAATCAGATCGCGGGCGTATTCAATATCTTCGCTTAGCACGTCCCTCAGCGCATGCGCCTCATCGGCGCTCATAATGACCTGCCACTCTTCCAAGCCGGATTTTTCTCTCCTCATCGCATCCAGAGCCTGTGCCGCCGCAACTGAATCGCCCAGCCGCAGATAGGCTCTTAATAAGTATAGATGAGCAAGCAGCCGGTGTCGAGAATCAGGCATCTTTAGCGCCAGGGCGGAGCGCAGGTGTTCAATCGCACCTTCACTGCGTCCCAAGCGGTCTTCGATCATGCCCAGGTTGTAGGCGGCTACCCACTCTTGCGGGGACATTTCGTATGCGGTTTCCGCCGCCTCAAAAGCCTTCAGATAGTTCCCCCCCTGCAATTCCACTTCCGCCAAGCCATTATATGCGACCGCAGTTTGCTCCTCCAAATTGATCATCCTGCGATAGTCCTGCTTCGCGGCTTCAAGCTTTCCCGCCAAGCGATAGAGTTCCGCCCGAAATCGATAATGCTCGCCTCGCGCAGGTTCGAGCTTGATCTGCGCGGTGATTGACTTGATGGCAGCCGCATAATCTCCCTTGCGCATGGCGCGCACGGCGCGCTTGTAATTCTGAGGTCCCCCCGTGCTGTTAAATACGAAGATTCCAGCCACGATCCAGCCGATGCCGGCGCCTGCAAACAGACCGGTTAGGTGAGGCAGAATGGCCGAAGCAATGACGATAGCCAAAACCGCCGGCAGGATCACAGCCAGCCAGCGAAGACGTTCCTGGCGCGTTAAACGGCTTAGAATCAGATAGGACGCGCCGGCGAGAAAAACAGCAAGCAGTAAACTCTGCGCTGCTGTAGCCCATTCGAGCCTGTCCGCCAGGGTATTCAGCAATAGACTGGCAATACCCGTAAGTCCAAGCAGGACAACAAAAGCCTTGAATCTGGCTGGTCCGAGGAAAATTCGAAAGCGTCTAAGCATTCGCCATTGCTTTCCGAGAACGCTTGCCTTTGCCGCCGCTAGCACGAACGATGCGCATAATTGCTGACAGTTACTGTGAATTCATGCTGCTTGAATGCGTTGATTCTTTTGATGACAATGCCCTGCTCGTCCACCCAATAGGACGACGCTTTATCGACGTAGCGGAAGCGCTGCGTCGCGATTTCCCGCTTGCCCAAGCTCAGGCGCTCGCAGCCCAGGCGCTCCACCGGCGATTCCACGACGCGCGTTACGCCGGGGAACAATTGCGCATGTTCAAACATCGGCACAAAAACAGAGACCGCTTTCCCCTGGCATTCTGACAGCGCGAAGAGCGTCCTCCCGCGCATGATCAGAAGCGGGATATCCAGCAAAACCTCGGGCGCGATCTCTCGTTCAAGATAGCTGCGCGTCGCCCCATTCATGCGGTAGCCAACCTGCATGACCCGGTCAACCAGGGTGTAGGTAGCGGACAATGTCCTTATACCGCCTTCAAACTGATCATTGTCATAGCGAAGGTCAAATCGAATTACTTCGTCGTCGCGGCCGATCAACAGCTCCGCCAGAAGCGACTTGCCTTCTTCTTCGCGCGCGTCACTGTCAACACGAAGGAACTTGCTGCCATCGCCCAACTCATGAATGGTCCATGATTCTGTCTTGCTCAGCCTTCGGCCATCTTTGGCGAAGGAGTAATCTCCACTGGCGACAAAACTTTCGTGCGCCTGCACCGGATGCAAATAGCGCATTAGCCGCCGATCTCCACATAGAGCCGCTTGTTGATGCCGCCTTTGCTCTTGTACTTGCTGATCTTTATAGAGCCGACCTCGCAAGTATTCGCAACATGCGTTCCGCCATCCGCCTGCAGATCCAGTCCAACGATTTCCACCGTACGCACTTTCTTGATAGCCTCCGGCAGCAAATTGATTTTGGTGCGAATCAGATCGGGAATCTCAAAGGCGACGCTGCGCGGCAATATCTGGATCTTGACGTCGCGGGCTGCGCCCACTTCCAAATTGATCTTCTCTTCAATTTCCGCCACGACTTCCGGCGCCAGCCTTTCGAATTCGAAGTCCATCCTGCCCGAGAGAATATCCATATTGCCGCCGGTAACACTGGCTTGGTAGTCCCGCCATACAACGCCGCACAAAACATGCATCGCGGTGTGCGTGCGCATCAGCTTGTAGCGCCGCTCCCAATCAATCTCGCCTTTTACGACGCTGCCAACGGGCGGCAGCGAGCCATTGATGATGTGCAAGTTCCCTCGCATTACCTTGCGGACATCGTGTTCGTTCCGCCCGTTGCAGAGCTTGCCGATGTCGCAAGGCTGGCCGCCGCCGCCCGGATAAAAGGCGGTCCTGTCCAGTTGTACGCCATTGCTCTCGCTATCATGCGCTAGGACCTTGGCTTCAAACTCCCGCAGATAACTGTCTCGCAAATACAGTTCTTCCGTCACTGTCAACTCCTTCAAATCTCGGCGCGCATGCGCAGCATCGTCGCTTTACCGCCAATTGCCTTCCAAAACTGAATCGCCGCTGGATTCCGCGCGCTGACATGCCATTCAAAATGGCTTACCTTCTGCGTTTGAAACCAGTCTGACATTTTTGTCACCAGCTCTCGGCCCAGCCCCTGGCGGCGGTGTTCGGCCGTGACGTAAATGTCAGCCAGCAATCCGCTGCGCAGCGGCTGGAACATCTCAGTCGTGATATCGGCCACCAATCCAAGCGCATAGGCGACAATGTCGCCGTCAACTTCGGCGACCAGAATACGAGTCCAGGGATCGGACAAGCGCTGCAGGATCCGCTGCGCGTACAAGTCGGCCCCATTGTCGGCCGCGCGGAACGTGAGCGCATCGAAGGCTTGATGGTATTCCACCATTTCCAACCACAAACGGCCGATTCGATCCGCGTCGGCTTCATTCGCCAATCGTATCACAGCCGCTCGGGGGCGGAGATAAGGTCTAGCGCGCTCACACAAAATAACAAGCCTTCTCCTTGCCTGAGCAAGGGGGTTATTAAGACAGAGCTAACCAATTCTGATGAAATCGTGTACGCGCGCCTTGCGCCCGCCAGAAAGCCTCTTCAACGGGATAATGCGCCGGTACGTCCACGGTCAAATAAGCAATATCGCGCGCCTTGAGCCATTTGCGCGCTTCATCCAACAATGCGCTACTGAGACCGGGATGAGATACATGCAGGTCAACAGCCATATCAATCACTTTCCCAACGACGGCCGGACCCAGCCCGGCTGGTCCCTCGCGGATCATGATCGCCATGTAGCCGCTTATCCGCTTGTTCGCCTCCCCTACAAAGAAACCGCAGTCGTCGTTCGTCAGCCAGGATCTGGCTTGTCGTTGCCAGTCGAGAATCCGCTCCGGGGTCAGTGGCTGAAGACCATCCGACTGCTGTAATAACGACGCGCGCTCGTTCCAAATGAGAGCCGCCCCCTTCAAGTCTCCTTCAACTGCAAAACGTATCGCCAATTGGCTTGTCTTGTTCAGTCTCATGTCGACGATAGCATATCATTCGCCTAGTTTAGCGGCAAGACAAGATGACACCCAAGCCAAAGCCGATTGGTACAGACCGATGATTATGAAGTAGAATATGCTTAAGCAAAAATGCCCTATGTCGATAGGCGAGCAATACAGTGATAGGAGTTCACATGTCTACCCTACCCACGACAGAACGAGTTGGCAGAGCATGGCGCGCTCATCGCGATGGCAATAACTCCGAAGCGATCAGATTGTTTGAAGAAGTCATCAGCGCCAATCCCGAGAATGTTGATGCGTATTATGGCCTCGGTCTGGCGCATAAAGCGGATGGAAATAACAGCGCCTCAGCCGCCGCTTTCCAAAAAGCCCTGAACTTCGCGCAGCAGGCTCTCGATGCCGTGCAGACGACGTCCCACATCGAGGGCCATCACGGCGCCAACGATCTGGATTCCAACGACGATGACCGATTTATGATGCTAACGCGCATGCTGAAGCAGCGTCTCGAGGACGTCGGGGGCTAGCCCCCGTCATGCGCAAACGCAGAAGCGCTTCATTCAACGTTCCCTTGACTGGTCGGCGATACAGCAGCCGCTTTCCGCGTAAGACCACCCGCAATATCATGGAAAACCTGGCGGTCTGATGTCTCTGCGCGTCATCGCTGGCAGCGCCCGCGGCGCTCGGCTAAAAGCCGTACCCGGGGATACCACGCGCCCGATCATGGACCGGGTCAAAGAAGCCCTCTTCAGCATCATCGGCGATGACATCATGGGCGCGAGCATGCTCGACTTGTTTGCCGGCACAGGCAGCGTCGGCATCGAAGCGCTTAGCCGAGGCGCCGAACAGGTCCACTTTGTCGACCGCCATCGCGCTGCGCTCAGGACCCTTCGCGAAAACCTCAAGCATACGCGGCTCGAAGCGCGCGCGGTCCTGCGGCAACGCGACGCTTTTCATGTGATCAAGCGGCCGCCGGAAAGACGATTTGATTTCATTTACGTTGCGCCGCCGCAATACCGGGGCCAGTGGTTGGCAATGTTAAAAGCCCTCGACAGAAACCCGTCTTGGCACCACCCGGATTCGCTTGTAATCGTACAGCTTGATCCGCGTGAACTTGAAGATGATATTTGCTTGCGCTATTTGCTCGAATATGATCGGCGCGTCTATGGAAGGACGATGCTGCTGTTTTTTGAGTTCGCCAACCCAGCGAACGGAATCGAAGAGCGCGCTGATTGATGAAGGCGAGTCGGACCTAGCTTGATTCAGACTGTCTGCGGGCGACGAACGCTCGCGCCTCGGGAACGCTGCGCACTGTGCCGAGGACCTGCGCCTCGCGCAAGGCGCTCAAAAGCCAGCCTATCCTCGGTCCGCTTTTGATGCCGAGCGTTTTCATAATATCATTGCCATCCAGCAGGGGCGGAGGACTGACGACGTCTTCATATTGGTTGAACCAGGTATCCAGCAACTCAATTGCGATGTCGACAAAAGCAAGCCAATCCGCTTGTCTCATCTCCGCGCCTTGCCCGCCCAAATAGTCCGCCGCCGCGAGGAAAATGGCGTCAATCCCCGCTTCGCCCAAGCCAAACCAGAAGCGATGGCGCGCCAAAGGCGGCCACTCTGATTCATCGAGTATGACGCGATATTTGGACAGGACCAGCGACAGATGACGACCCTCTTCCTGCGTTAGCCGCAGAGATCCGGAAACAGCTTTTGCCGACAAGGACAAGCGCTCTCCATCTCTTGAAGAATCCAGCGCGCCCAGGTTGCTCAAGAGCGCGGCCAGAACTAACAATTCTTTATGTCGTCTCCCGTTGCCATAGCTGCGGCTCAAGCGCCCCTGCAATTGCCCGCGAAAGCGATCAAGTTGAATGACAAGCATGCCGAGATCAAAGGCTGCTGCGCTGTTGTCTGTGCGCCGCTCGCTAACAGCGGTCAAAATGGCGCACATGCGCTCGGTGACGCGCAGGCTGCGAGACCAGGCATCCGACTGCTGCGGCGATTTCTCCGACGCCTGCTTCAAGCCAAACTGATCCGGGAAAATGCGCTGGAGTATCCCCAGGTGCTGCAAAACGCGCAGCCCGCGCGCTGCCTTGTCCAGAGCCAACAACTTAAAAAACTCGTCGCGTATTCTTTCGGGCGAAATCTGAGCGAGACCGGGGGCAAACTGACGAACATCGGACAAGGTTGCCGGGTGGATCTTCAAACCCAACTGGGTGCTTTGCCGCACGGCTCGCAGGGCGCGGACAGGATCTTCTTTGATCGCATTTGGCGAACAGCGGCGCAACACGCGTTCGCGCAGGTCGCGCTCGCCGCCAAGCATGTCTATCAAATTTGACAGCTCGCCGAGCAGGTCGGCGGCCAAGGCATTCACGGTGAAGTCGCGCTTAATGAGATCGTCGTAGAGGGTCGCGCCGCGAAATCGAGCAAAATCGAGCAAAATCGCCTCCGACCCGCGCTTGACGAAGACACGCGCGACGCCGCGCTCGCGATCCATGATATAAATGTCGGCATCCAGCCAGTCGGCAACTTGCTTGGCGATCTTCAAAGCATCGCCGTCTACGGCGATATCGACATCGGTAATTTCCGCGCGCTTGTAAGCGTCGCGTACCGCGCCCCCCACGACGTATAGCGGTGTTGCGACTCCCTTGTCGCGAAGCAAGCGCTGCAAGTCGTATACAAATTCGCTCCATTCCAGGAGGAGACCAGCGTCACTCATCTAGCGGGGCATCCTGCCGCGCCACCCCGACAAAGGGAAGGTTGCGGAATCGTTCATCCAGATCAAGCCCATATCCAAATACGAACTTGTTTTCGATATCGAAACCGACATAATCGACGTCAATCTCGATTTCCCGGCGCGACTGCTTGTTGAGCAAGGCGCACAGCTTTAAGCTGGCCGGAACGCGGCTCTTGAGCGTTTTTATGACGAAACTCAGGGTATGCCCGCTATCAATGATGTCCTCAACAACGAGGACGTGTTTGCCCCGGACATCGGTTTTCAGATCCATATCGATGCGTACGGATCCGGCCGACTTTCGGGCCCCCGCCCCATAGCTGCTGGCCGCCATGAAATCAATCATATGCGGGACCTGGATATGGCGCGAAAGATCCGTCAGGAACATGACGCCGCCCTTTAGAATGCACAGCAGAAGCAGATCTTCGCAATCCGCATAATCGCGGTTAAGCGTCTTGCCCAGTTCGGCGATTCGGGCTTGCAGGCGATCTTCATCAATAAGAATCTCTTCGAGATACCTTTTGTATGCGGGCGCCATTGGTTGTTCGTCCTCTCAATTCTCGTTTGTCATGCCGGTTTCCCGGTAATGTGATTGCAAACTACGCACGCTGAGCGGGCTTTCGCGCAGGCGTCGAATGCCCTGCACTGAAGCCGCCGCCGCGCTCATGGTCGTGATTATCGCTACGCCCAAAGCGTAAGCCTGGCTGCGAATCCGGATGCCGTCTTCGTGCGCCTGGCCGCCCCTGGGGGTGTTGATCACCAGATCGACGCCGCCCGCTTGCATCAGGTCCAATACGTTCGGCGCGCCTTGCGACAGCTTCTTCACGGGCTTGGCGTCGATTCCCAGGCTGTTTAGCCACCTGGCGGTGCCATCCGTTGCAAGCAGTCGAAAGCCAAATTGAAACAGGTCTCTGGCAATCTTGGCGACAACCGCTTTGTCAAAGTCGTTGACGCTGATGAACACGACGCCATCCACCGGCAAGGGTGTGCCCGCAGCCGCCTGCGCCTTAACATAGGCGTGACCGAATGACGATGCGTGGCCCATCACCTCTCCCGTCGAGCGCATCTCCGGTCCCAAACGCGTATCGACCCCCGGGAACTTCTGAAAGGGAAATACCGCTTCCTTAACAAAAAAGCCGTCTATAGCGGGTTCCGAAACGAATCCAATCCCTTGCAGCGTTCTGCCTGCGGCGATTTCCGCGGCATAGCGCGCTAGCGGACGCCCAATAGCCTTGCTGATAAAAGGCACCGTCCGGCTGGAGCGTGGATTCACTTCCAGCACGTATACTTCATCATCCTTGACCGCAAACTGTATGTTAAACAGACCCTTGATGCCTAGAGCCAACCCAATGCGCTGCGTATAATCTCTGATCACATCCAGATGAAAATAACTGATTCTGTAGGGCGGCACAACACAGGCGGAATCGCCGCTGTGCACGCCCGCCTGTTCGATATGCTGCATGATGCCGCCAATTGTAACTTGCCTGCCATCCGCCAGAGCGTCCACATCGACCTCGTAGGCATCGTCCAAGAACTGGTCGAGCAATACCGGATGGTCCCCCCAGGTCACGTTATTATCCAGCCAGGCTAGCAGTTGACTCTCGTCAAAGACAATCGCCATGCCGCGCCCGCCCAGCACATAACTGGGGCGCACCAGCAGCGGATAACCGATGCGGCGAGCGGCCAGCGCGGCATCATTTCTCGTCATAATCGTCGCGCCAGCAGGTTGCATGATGTTAAGTTCGCCCATGAGGGCATTGAAGCGTTCTCGATCTTCCGCAAGATCGATCGTATCAACCGACGTGCCCCAAATTGGCGCGCCCATCCGCTGCAGATCGCGGGCGATATTGAGCGGGCTTTGTCCGCCAAACTGCACAAGTATGCCCTCCGGCTCCTCGCGGTCGACGATGTTCATGACATCTTCCGCGGTCAGCGGTTCGAAATACAGGCGATCCGCCGTATCGTAGTCGGTGCTGACTGTCTCCGGATTGCAATTCACCATAATCGTCTCGAAGCCCATCTCCCGCAATGCGAAGCAAGCGTGAACGCAGCAGTAATCGAATTCGATGCCTTGTCCAATACGATTAGGTCCCCCGCCGAGGATCATCACTTTTCGGGTCGAGACCGGCGCCGCTTCGTCATCCATTTCGTAAGTCGAATAGAGATAAGGCGTGTGAGCCTCGAATTCCGCGGCGCAGGTATCGACGCGATAAAAATTGGCGCGGACGCCCAGCGACTTGCGATGATGCCGAACGGCAAACGCATCTTCGCCCAACAGTCCAGCGATATAGGCGTCGCTGAATCCATAGCGTTTCAGTTTATACAAGTCGCGGCAATCCAGATCGGAAAGGCGCAGCCCCTTGTCCAGTAGCGTATTGTGGATCGCCATTAACTCGCTCATTTGCTGGACAAACCAGGGATCAAAGCGCGTCTGTCGGACGATTTCATCGATTGGGACACCCTCGCCAATCACTGTCGCCACCTGGAACAAGCGCTGAGCCGTCGGTACGCTGAGCGCTTCCGGCGACAAATGCTCCCGCGCCCGGCTGCCAAAGCCGTCCATGCCGATATCCAGCGAGCGGACCGCTTTCTGCAGCGCTTCGGGAAAAGTCCTGCCGATCGCCATGACCTCGCCCACGGCTTTCATCTGTGGTCCCAATACCGGATCCGCGCCCGCGAACTTCTTGAAATCCCAACGCGGGATCTTGACGACGACATAATCCAGAGAGGGCTCGAAGCTGGCGGGCGTCTGCTGGGTGATGTCGTTGGCGATTTCGTCCAAGGTATATCCAACCGCGAGCAGTGCGGCGATCTTGGCGATCGGGAAGCCGGTGGCTTTGCTGGCTAGCGCCGAGGAACGAGAGACTCGCGGATTCATCTCGATGACATGCACTTCGCCGTCATCCGGGTTGATGGCAAATTGCACGTTCGCCCCGCCGGTCGTGATGCCAACGCGGTCAAATATCATCCGAGACATATTGCGCAATCGCTGCAATTCCTTGTCGGTGAGCGTCTGCGCCGGGGCGATGGTAATGCTGTCTCCGGTATGCACGCCCATCGGGTCCAGGTTCTCGATCGAACAAACGACGACGAAATTGCCCTTGGCGTCGCGCATCAGCTCGAGCTCGTATTCCTTCCAGCCAAGCAGGCTTTTGTCCACCAGCACCTGCCGGACCGGGCTCTGGCGAATGCCATTTGCCGCCACCTCTCGCAGTTCCTCCTCGCCATAAGCCACACCGCCCCCGGCGCCGCCCATCGTGAAGGACGGGCGGATCAGAATCGGATAGCCGATATGAGCGGCAAAAGACAAGGCTTCCTCGACATTGCCTACCACTTTGCTATCCGGTACGCGCAAGCCGATTTCAGTCATTGTCTCATTGAAAAGTTGCCTGTCTTCGGCCAGTTGAATGCTGGACAGGGTTGCGCCAATTAGCTCGACGTCAAATTGCTCCAGCAAGCCTGTCTCTTGCAGTTCCACTGCAAGATTGAGCGCCGTCTGTCCGCCAACTGTGGGCAGCAAGGCGTCGGGCTTTTCTTTGGCGATGATCTTTTCGCAGATGTCTGCGGTCAGCGGCTCGATATACGTGGCGTCGGCAAATTCTGGATCGGTCATGATCGTCGCCGGGTTGGAGTTAACCAGGACGACGCGATACCCTTTTTGTTTCAACGCTTTGCAAGCCTGTACGCCGCTATAATCAAATTCGCAGGCTTGTCCAATGACAATCGGTCCGGAACCGATAATCATGATTGTCTTGATATCCGACCGTCTGGGCATTGAATTATTCCATATTGAAGAGGATCGCCAAACGCGATGAAGAGCGGCTAAACCGGGGCTTGAACCGCCGCGACATATTCATCAAACAGGTACATTGAATCGTGTGGGCCGGGCGCGGCCTCGGGATGATATTGAACGCTAAAAGCCCGCAACGTTCGGTGGCGCAATCCGGCAACCGTATGGTCGTTCAAGTTGATGTGCGTCACTTCGCCGCCGCCCAGGTCGCTATCCGCAGAAACCGCGAATCCATGATTGTGCGTGGCTATCTCTACTTCGCCAGTATGCAGATTCTTCACCGGCTGATTGCCCCCGCGGTGCCCGAAAGTCATTTTTTCGGTTTTTCCTCCCAGCGCCAGCGCGAGAATCTGGTGGCCCAGGCAAATGCCAAAAATCGGCAGCTCGCCCAGCAGCGTCCTCACGTTCTCGATAGCGTAATCCACCGCTGCGGGATCGCCGGGACCGTTGCTGAGGAATAGGCCCCATGGACCCAGGGCGCGCACATCGCGCGGGGAAGTCTGCGCTGGCACAACTTTGACGCGCAAGCCGCGATCCGTCATCATGCGCAGGATATTGTGTTTGACGCCAAAGTCGTAGGCCACAACCAGCGGACGCTCGCCAGCCGGGCTTGCGCCGCCATACCACTGAGGATCACTGCCCTCGCGCCACTCGTATGCCTTCGAAACTGTGACCGCGTCCACCAAATTGGCTCCCGACATATCGAGCGAATCGCGCGCTATCGCCGTTAACCCCTCCGTATCCAGCGCCGCGCCGCCATGCGCCACTGCCGCCCGCATCACGCCCTTTTCTCGGATATGTCGCACCAGGGCGCGGGTGGCAATGTCGGAAACGCCGATGATGGCATTGTCACGCAGATATGTCGCCAGGTCGCCGCGGTTGCGCCAATTGCTGACGATCGGGCTCAGTGAACGCACCACAAAGCCCGAGACCCAAACCTTGTTTGATTCTGGATCTTCAAGATTGACGCCGGTATTGCCGACATGGGGCACGGTCATCGCCACAATCTGCCGATAATATGAGGGATCGGTCAGGATCTCTTGATAACCCGTCATCGACGTGTTGAATACGATTTCCCCGGTTTGGACGCCTTCAGCGCCAAAGCCTCGGCCCGGGAAAACCCTTCCGTCTTCCAGCACCAATGCAGCGGGCATTTTGAACATCGACCTTGTTTATGTAAACCGAGTCGCTCATGCGACGAGAAGGCTTGCTATTTTGCCTGAGCGCGGCATTCCCGGGATCTTTTCGTTGCCGCCGAGCGGCTATCAAGAACGATAATCGCCATTGATCGTGATATAGTCGTGACTGATATCACAGGTCCAAATGGTCGCGTCAGCCTCGCCCAAGCCACAATCCAATGTGAAGTAGATTGAGGCTTCAGCCATGATGGCGGCGGCATCGTCTTCGCGATAGCCGGTCGGCATGCCCTGGCTGAAGATCAGCAAGCCACGGTCCGCCGCAGGAACCGACTCGCCCGCCGCCACGTAGAGCGATGAACTGTCAGGTTCAAAAGGAGCCTCGGCGCGGCCAGCCGCCGCAATGATTCGTCCCCAATTGGCGTCGCTGCCATAAAAGGCGGACTTGGTCAGGACCGAGGCGCCAATCGTCTGTCCGATGCGCTCGGCTGCCGCGACTGACTCCGCGTTCTGTATATCCAGGGTGACAAACTTCGTGACGCCCTCGCCATCGCGAACCACTTCCTGCGCCAGATACTTGGCCAGCGCGTTCAACGCGGCTTGGAAAACCTCGACATCGCCTTTGTTCGAGACCTCGACGCCGCTGGCGCCATTGCACATCAGAACGACCATGTCATTTGTGCTGGTATCGCCGTCAATGACGATGCGGTTATAGCTTTGCCGTGTTGCCACCGAGAGCGCCGCCTGAGCCTGTGGCAGCCCCAGGCTGGCGTCCGTCACGATGACGCTGAGCATGGTCGCCATATTGGGCGCGATCATGCCCGCGCCTTTGACGATGCCCGCCAAGGCAACTTGTCCCTTGCTCGTCTGGACAGTGACGGAACCAAGTTTAGGGCGCGTGTCCGTTGTCATAATCCCGGCGGCGGCGGCTGGCCAGTCGTCTCCCAGGTTCTCGCAGGCAAGCTCTACTCCGCGAGTGATCTTGTCCATCGGCAAATGAGTGCCGATGACGCCTGTTGACATCACCAGGACCTGGTCACTAGCGATCGCCAGGCGCTCGGCAACCAAGTCAGAGGTCGCGCGGGCGTTTTCCAAGCCCACGTTTCCAGTGCAGGCATTTGCGCTGACGGTATTGATGGCGACGGCGCGGATGCCGGAGGGCTTGTCGCGCAAGCGTTCCATGTTCAAAAGCACGGGCGCGGCTTTGACCTTGTTGCGGGTAAAGACCCCGGCGGTCGCGCAATCGGTCGCGCTGCTGATCAGCGCGAAATCCAGCGCGCCGTCTTTTTTCAAGCCCGCGTGAACGCCGGCGACGCGGAATCCAGTTACCGGGCGAATGTCGGGACTAATCTTGATCATCAACTTCCTCCAGGATGGTTGTCAGTTTTTCCGCCAATTCATCAATATGTTTCTTTTCGATGATCAGCGGCGGGACAAAGCGAATCACGTCCGCGCCCGAATTGACCAGCAGCAAGCCATACTCGTAACCCTTCTGCACGACATCAGCCGGCGCGATATCCAGCTCGATTCCCGCCATGAGGCCCCGTCCCCGTACGTCTTTGATATGTGGGCTGTTGATTTCCGAGAGGCGCTCCAACAAGTAGTCGCCAACTTCTTTGACATGTTCCAGGAATCCGTCGCTCAGCACGCGATTGACGACCATCTCGGCCGTGCGCATCACCACAGCGCCCCCGGAAAATGTCGACCCGTGATCGCCCGGCTCCATAGCGCTGCCAACGGCCTCGCTCGTCAAGATGGCGCCTACAGGCAGGCCGCCAGCCAGAGGTTTCGCCAAAGTCATAATGTCAGGCGATATGCCGCTAAAACTGTGCCCCCACAGGTCGCCTGTGCGTCCGAGTCCGCATTGAATCTCGTCGAAAATGAGTGTCGCGCCCTGCTCGTCGCATAATTGCCGCAGGGCTTGCAGGAACTCCGCCGTAGCGATGTTGATGCCGCCTTCGCCTTGCAAGGGCTCGACGATAACCGCCACGGTGTCTTCATCAATCACTTCTCTGGCGCTGTCAATACTGTTGAATTCTCCTACCACCGCCCCGGGCACCATAGGTTTGAACGGGGTCTGATACTTCTCTTTGGGCGTGATGGCCAAGGATCCCATCGTTCTGCCGTGGAAAGCCTCGGTGAAGCTCACTACTTTGGTCTTGTTCGGTTCGTTGTTGACATAGGCCAGCTTGCGGGCGAACTTTAGCGCGCCTTCGTTCGCTTCGGCGCCGCTGTTGCAAAAATAGACTTTGTCGGCGAAGGAATGCTGGCACAGCAATTCGGCAAGCTCCGCAAGCGCCTGCGTATGATACAGACCGCTGACGTGGATCAGACCGGTGTTCATTTGCTGGTTGACAACCGCCGTCAGCTCTTCGTCGCCGTAACCCAAGGCGTTCACCGCGATGCCAGCCACCCAATCGGTATACGCTTTGCCCTCGGTATCGTAGACCGTGACCCCTTCGCCCTTGGCCAATACAAAATCCGGACGCGCCGCGACCGGAACGCTATAAGTTTGATCTTTCTGAATCACTTCGCTTTGAAGAGTCATCCCATCCCTCTGCTCGAACTTGACAATAGCTATTGTACAAATGTCGTTCCAACATCGCATGCCCAGCCATCCAAATCCGTGATAATGGCTTTAGGCAGTCCCGATGATAGCACATCCAGCGCCGATTTGACTTTCGGAATCATGCCTCCATATATGGTCCCGTTGGCGATCAATACTCGCGCTTCAGCCTCATTCAGTCTCTCAACCAGTTCCTTATCCAGCAAAACACCGGAGACATTGGAAATGAAAACGACGCTGTCGGCGCCTATCGCCGCAGCCAGCGCTCCAGAGACCGTGTCCGCATTCAGATTGAAATTGCTGTCCCTTCCGGCGCTGACCGGCGCGATGACAGGTGTCACACCGAGGTCCAGCAACTGAAACAGAACCGCGCCCCGCACAGACTTTACAGAACCGGTATATTGCATATCCACAGACTCGTGCTGCATTTGTCGAGCTCGCACAAGACCGCGGTCGACCCCCGACAGACCTTGCGCGTCCACACCGGCGTTGAGCAAATGCCTGACCAGACGCTTATTGACGCTGCCGCAAAGCGCCATTTCCACCAGCGAAAGAGACTGGGCATCCGTGACCCTCAGGCCGTCCACGTATCTTGGCTCTATATTCAGGCGCTCCTGCAATCGCGTGATCTCAACGCCGCCGCCGTGCACGATGACCAATTGCTCCTCTCGCCCGGCGACCGCCTCCGCAAATCGCTGCAGCAATGCTTCATCATCCAGATAATGTCCGGAAATCTTGATCAAGGAAATAACGCTGCCCACTAGATTAATCCCAGCGTTTCATCAATCCCAAACATCAAATTCATGTTTTGCACAGCCTGGCTCGAAGCCCCTTTGCGCAGATTGTCCGTGACGCTCGTGACGTGAAGATACCGCCGCAATACCGGCGTGATGCTGATCACGCACTTGTTGGTCTTGACCGCGTGCTTCAGGCTGGCTTGTTCGCCAAGCGGAAGCACATCCACCAAAGGTTCGTTGTCATACACTTCGCAGAAGAGATCATGCGCCTGTCCGCTGGAAAGCGAGTCGTCCAGCGTGACGTAGATGCTGGACATCAGCCCACGGTCCACCGGCAGCAAATGCGGGCAAAAGATGATGGGACCAATTTCCCCGTCCACTTTGAGCGCTTCTTGCTCCATTTCGCCGACGTGGCGATGAGAGCGGCCCGTCTTGTATGGCAAGAGATTGCCGTAGACTTCTGCAAAATGCGTGGTTAGCGAGGGCTTGCGCCCGGCCCCCGTCACACCCGACTTGGCGTCGACGATGATGGGGACATCATGGCGGATTCCACCACTGCGCAACAAGGGAAATAGACCCAGCAAAGTCGTCGTCGGGTAGCAGCCCGGCGTGGCGATCAAATCCTGATCGATGATATTGGCGCGATTGATCTCTGGCAAGCCGTAGGGCGCTGGCAGCAGCTCCGGGTGCGGATGCGGAATCCCATAATGCTCTTCATAGCTTTCAGCCGTATCAAGGCGCAGGTCAGCCGACAAATCCACAACCTTAACCCCGGCGTCCACGCCTTGTCTGGCTGCTTCGGCGGAGGCCTTGTGTGGAAGCGCCAAGAATATCACATCGACATCATCGAGTTTAACCGAGCCCGGAGACAGGAAGGACAGATCGCTTCCCGGTACGGCATCGCCGACATAAGTATTCGATGTCGCAAATGCAAGCTCTACATTCGGATGCCGATTCAGCAGCTCAACAAGATCCAGACCGGCGTAACCGGATCCGCCATAAACTCCAGCTCGTATTCCGCGCATAACAAATCCCCCACAAACAAAAAACCCTGACCGTTATTTCGAGATCAGGGTGTACTTTCAACGATTAGTCAAAGCAGCGCATCAGCAATGCAAAAGGTCCACACTGAACTCTGTCAGCGCATTTGCGCGCCTGGGCCTGATACGCGGTTTCACTTGCGAATGCTCTTTCACGCTAAGCTATTCTTCATTCCCAGCTTGACTCACTCAAGGACATTCTAAAGAAGCATTTGCCACCCGTCAACACACTGCAATAGAATTATGCACTTTTTCAGGTTGCTTGTGCATGTTGCACCAAATTTGTCCAAACGCAACCTGTTTTCGAGCGGTCCCGGCAGTCATAGGAGAAGGAATTCTTCTATATTCCGCATCATCTCGGCCTGCTCGCGAGCAATGAGCACGCCGTCGTGGCGGATGGCTAGACGAGATTTCGCCAGCGCTTGCCTAAGCAGATCCCGCTCGGCTTTTGACAAAGACTCTAGCAAACCCACGACATGCGTATCGTATGCGATTTCGGTATTTTTGACCTTCGCGGTAGGGCGAGCGGATAAATGGCTTGCCCAAAGCCCCTTGCATAAGAGACCTGCGAATGCGATTCCACCAGCAATTGCCGAAGCGAACCCCAGTAAGATCCAAGCCGGCCGCTCCAGCAGTTCGCTTCCATAAACCAGTTGCGGTATATCGTATGCAATGCCATACATTTGCAAGGCGGAAGAAGCGATTAAGGCCGCAAGCGATAACGGCAAGACAGCCGCTAACGATATCAGCATTTTGAGAGATCGCGGATAGAGCGATGGATCGAATCCAAGCACAATTCACCTGAAAATATCGTCAAAGTCAAATCGCCGCTGCCCCCAGTTTAGCACAACTTTTCCGCGCCAGTGCTATCCACCGGCGTAGCAGGGCTGAGAGCCACCGTCTGCAACCTGATTGCGGCACAAGATCTGCATGCCAAACCAACGTCAAGTCGTAGGGGCGAGCCTTGGCTCGCCCAAAATCTCTAGCAGTAGCGGTGGGCGACTCACAGTGTGGCGCTTACATCCACCTTACAATTTTTTGCACTACTTAATTGGAATTGCTTCTGTGCTTGGGTGGCGAATTTTCAGTTTGTTCGTTGCATCGTTCCACTAGATGCCATTTTTGAAGCGATTGCCCTGTGGACATCTCCCAAAATAATAAAATGCGTCCAAATTGTCGCGAAAAACTTGACAAGTAATCAAATTGGGGTTAAATTGTTCTATCGGGCTGCCGGAAAACAAAAGCGAGCGCTCAACCGAATAGATGCAAAACATAGTGAAGGCCTCTCAATGATACGGTCTTTGATAGACTGCGTAAGTATAAAAATCAATGCGACTGTATAATTGCTGAGCCAGCAGTTGAGGGCTAAATCGAAACCACCGAGATCTTTGATCAATCTTTGCCCCGGCGAATGATGCAGTAAAATAGGAGTTGTTTGCCAGTCGCCTGGGTTTACGCCCCACGCAATTTGCAGGGTTGAAGAGAATTGTTTTTATATCGGTTATTGTTGGTAAGGTGCTAATTTAGTTTAGCGCGGTTAGCAGAAAGGCTTGTCCGTGGTTGCAGTTCTGGACAACGTTACAAATATCAGTCAGCGAGAAGAGATTCAGAAACAGCTTGTAGGCAAGGCCAACAAGCAAGGTTTTGTCACGTATAGTGACATTTTGGAGTTGCTGCCCGATGTCGAAGGGGATGTCGCGCTTCTCGATGACCTTATGGACAGCCTGCTGGAAGCGGGAATCGAAGTTGTCCCGGCAAGCGCCAAAACCGCGGATGAAGTCGGCGGAGACGCCAAAGCGCAGAAGCCGCACAGTGATTCGCTGATTGCTGAAACGGAAGACGAGGACGAAGTCGAGCGCGACGCCCTGCTCCGGGTCTTGAAAAAAGACCTCACGAGTGACGCCGGCTATCAGGCGGCGCTCGATACCGACGATGTCGTTGGCTTGTATCTCAAGGAAGCCGGTCGTGTTCCGCTTTTGACCGCCGAAGAAGAAGTGCTGCTTGCCAAGCGCATGGAAGCGGCGGAATTCGCGAGCGCGCGCCTGGAAGATGCCGCCGCGATGCGCGCCGATGAATTGACCTGGAGCGAAGAGCAAGAATTGCGCGGCGTCGTTTTCGACGGCGAAAAGGCGCAGGAGCATTTGATTCGCGCCAACGCGCGCCTGGTGATCAGTGTAGCCAAGAAGTACATCGGACGCGGCGTCCCCTTCCTTGATCTGATCCAGGAAGGCAATATCGGTTTGATCCGGGCTACCAACAAATTCGAGTACCAGCGCGGCCACAAGTTCAGCACCTATGCTACCTGGTGGATCCGCCAAGCCGTCAGCCGCGCCGTCGCCGACCAGGGCCGCACCATTCGCGTGCCCGTTCACATGGGCGATCAACTGAATCGCATGCGCCGCGTTCAATTGCAGCTGCTGCAAGAGCTGGGGCGCGAACCCAAGATTGATGAACTGGCGCAAGGCATGGAGACCACGCCGGACAAAGTTGAAAACTTGCTGGAGATTTCTCGGCGTCCAGTCAGTTTGGAAACGCCCATCGACGACGAAGGCGATTCGACCTTTGGCGATTTCGTTGAAGACATCAATAGCCCGGCGCCCTCCGACGAAGTAGCCACGCACTTGCTGCATTTCCAGTTGCAGCAAGCGCTCGACAAGTTGCCTCCGCGCGAAGCG
The DNA here is from genome assembly GCA_028873975.1 of Chloroflexota bacterium. Lineage (GTDB taxonomy): Bacteria > Chloroflexota > Anaerolineae > Aggregatilineales > Phototrophicaceae > UBA6055. The sequence continues at coordinate 104,530 of JAPPMO010000101.1, read as the reverse complement.
CAGATTCTGCGCCTGCGTTACGGCCTTGCCGACGGCCGCGTTTACACGCTGGAAGAAGTCGGGCAGACGATCGGTGTCACGCGGGAACGCGTTCGTCAGTTGGAGGCGCAGGCTCTCAACCGACTGCGTCAGTCGTCGGCGCACGTGATCCTGAAGGACTACTTGTACGAAGTTTGATCGCTGATCCCGCCTCTAACCCCAATGCGTCTTGTAAAATGACCCCATTGCCTTGTGTGCTTGGGGTCATTGTCTGTAAGATAGTGTTGATGAAATCCGGAGACGCCGGGTTATGATGCAACCTGCAATCGACCAGTCTCGAATCCTTATTCGTGATGGCCTAGAAACCGACATTCCCTTTTGCCTGGAACTGCAAAGCGACTACCAGACCGAGCACGTCTGGCAAATGACCGTGCAGGAGTTGACGGACCAGATCCAGATCAGTTATCGCCGCCAGCGCCTGCCGCGCCCGCTTAATGCTGCGCACGAGACCGACCCCAGGCATTTGGAAATGGCTATCAGGCGTCGTCATTGCTTTGTCGTCGTGCAAGACAGAAATTCCCACCAAATACTCGCTTTCATATCCATGCGCGTTGACGAAACCAGTGAAATCGCCTACTTGCAAGACATCGTCGTCGACCGTCCCTATCGGCGTCAGAGCCTGGGTTCGCGCCTGGTGAATGCGGCGCGGGTTTGGGCGCGGGAAAACGAACTGCGGCAGATCATGTTCGAGATCGCAACGACCAATTACCCCTGCATTCAATTCGCTCAAGACCAGGGATTTGTCTTTTGCGGCTTCAACGACAGGCATTTGCCCAGTCGAGAGATCGCGGTCTTCTTCAGCGTTTCCGTTTAGAAACAGCCTATTCGTCATAATTTGCTAAACTTGTAATAGAGTCAATTCTGCGGACCCAATCTTCAAAGGCTTGCATTGGATCTGGCAACTGCGATTCTGCTTATTGTCAATGAGACTTTGACCGCGAGCAATGCGATCATAGCGGTTTCCCTATTGCTCTTTAATCTCACGCGGAATCTAAAAAATCGCGTCGCCAAATCGTCGGCGGTTCTGCTCGCCTGCGTAACAATCGCTTATGTCGCGGATGCTTTTATCTCGCTCGAACCAGACTACGCCGCCCACGAGATCGCTTCACGCTTGCAGTGGATAGGCATCGCTTTTATGCCGGCGGCTATGTACCACTTGTCGGACGCTCTGCTCGCAACCACAGGGCTGCCGTCTCGCGGGCGCCGCCGCCGCGCGATTCGCATTCTGTATTTGGTCGGCGCCGGCTTTTTGCTGTCTGCCGCATTTGCCGATTCTCTGTTTATGTTTGTCGACGCGGGGGGATTTCTGAGCATCCAGGCCGGCTCCCTGTTCCCCGTCTATTTCGTCTACTTCGTCGCCGCCAATGGATTCGCATTCTATAATGTACAACGCGCTCGCAAGCGCTGTCTGACCCAAGGCACTCAGCGGCGCATGGCATTCCTGCAAATTGCTATCCTGACGCCCGCTTTGGGCATCTTTCCTTATTCCGTACTGCTCAGTCCAGGCGACGAATTCAGCTTCTTTGGCCTCTTGGTAATCAACACCGCCAACATCATCATTATTTTGATGCTGTTTTTCCTGTCCTACCCCCTTTACTTTTTTGGGTCGGATATTCCGGATAGATTGGTCAAAAAGCAACTGCTGGACTTCTTGCTCCGGGGACCCGCAACTGGCTTGATCGCCCTGGCCGTGGTCAACTTCACCGCGCAAGCAAGTCGCATTCTGGGCTTGCCAGGCGAGGCTTTTACCCCGCCCGCGGTCGTCGCCGCGGTCTTGCTTTGGCAGTGGTTTGTATCACTGGCCCTGCCCTATTTTGAGTTGATCTTCATATATCGCGACGAAGACGACGCCCAGATTACGATGCTGCAATCTCTCAGTGAGAGGGTCCTTACCCACGGCGACCTGTCACAATTGATCGCCGCGACCACCGATGCGATATGCGACTACATGCGTATCGACGAAGCCTGTGTGCTGCACTTCGTGAATGGCTCCCCGGAGTTCCTGAACCAAGTCGGAGAACCGGGCTTCTCGGAAGATGATTTGGCGGCCGATCGCAACTTGCGCCAAAGCCTCGCAAACGCGCATTCCCAAAGCGCCGGCAAAGCCTTGATCGAATGGAACGATTATGCCTTGATTCCTTTGTACAGCAGCAGTATTACCGACGACAATTCGCCCAGGCGCGTCATTGGCGCCTTGGGATTGCTGAAGGGCAACAACTCTCTGCATGCGAAGCTGGATGATCCAAAGAGTATTCTCCACGCCTATCTGGATCGCCTGGAAAAGAGCCTCGAAGACATGAGATTGCAATCGGAGATGTACACGCTGCTGGAAGGCCTGCTCCCGCAATTTCAGATGACGAGGTCGCGCGCCGTACAAGTCGAGTATCGGCAATCACAGGCTCAGTTTGCGGCGCTAGAGACCTTGCCAGACCAACAGGAGCTGTTTGAGCAAGTGCGGGCGGCTTTGCGACACTATTGGGGAGGCGCGGGCATCACCCAGAGCAACTTGATCAACCTTCGTATCGTGCAGGCCAGAATGAACTCGGACCAAGACACGGCTGTCAACGCCTTGCGCAATATACTCCAGGACTGTATCGCTACGCTCAAGCCCGAAGGCGAACGCAAGCTGGCTAGCCCGGAATGGACCTTGTACAACATCTTGCAGTTGAGATTCCTCGAAAGAAAAAAAGTGCGTGACGTCGCTCGCCGTCTTAGCATGAGCGAGGCAGACCTTTACCGTAAACAGCGCGTCGCCATTCTGGCTGTTTCCGATCTCCTGTTGCAGCGAGAAAAACAAGCCAAGGGCTGAGATTGCCTTTCCGTGATTTGGCATCGGCGCAGCACAGAGCAATCGCGCCAGAATAAACATCGCCGCTAACTTAGCCAAAGCAGGCTCAAATTTAACCACCGAGGGCGCCGAGAATTGCTTGAGAAATAGTCCCTTTCTTTGTGTCCTTCGTGTATCTTATTTAATGAACCGCGATCTGCGGTAGCCGAGCAAGTTTATTATTTTGTGTGAGCGCGGTAGCCCAAATTCGCTGCCGCCGAGCGGCTGTGGTGAAACAGAAGGCGGCTCATTTGAATTTCAATCGAATTCGATACATTACCGCCGCTGGCGCGCTTGCCTGATTGTTCATTTTCGCCCTCAAATTCCTCTGCGAGATTCCGCAATCATGATAGGCTTGTGAAGGTAGACAGGCTAGGGATTCACAGCAAAGATGGCTCAAGAACAACCGGTTGATCCGCAAGCCGCTGACCAGGTATCAGAGGCGGTTGACCGCCTCATGTCGGTTCAAAGGGAAGCCGTCATAAAACCCTTGGAGGACGAGCAATTAGAGTACGACTTTTGGGAAGACCTCAAAGATAGCTTGCCGCCATGGATCGACGAAGTTGTAGGTTTTGTGCTCTTTGTCTTTGGGATTCTTTCTTTCATCTCGATTTATTTCCCGTCCGAAGCGCTGGTGGCGGTTACCTGGGCTGACATTTTGCACAAGTTATTTGGCAATGGCAGCGTTTTCGTCGCTGGCACCCTCTTTGCCTTCGGAATCCTGTTATGGTTGCCAAAAGCGGGCATTCGCGTCGGTTTCAGTTCGGTGCGCCTGCTGGCGCTGGAAATCGTATTTCTTTCAGTTTTGGCGATGCTGCATCTGAGCAATAGCGACGCGGAATTGCGCGCCCTCGCCCGGGCTGGGCAAGGTGGCGGCCTCATCGGCTGGGGTATCAGTTATCCCTTTTATTGGGTCATGGGCAGGCAGCCCGCTCTCGCCTTTTTTGCGCTTATGATTGTCATATCTGTTGTGGTCTTCATCGGCTTGAGACGACGACATATTGTTGCTTTTCTGGGCAATCTAAGCCAACAGCTAACCGACTATAGCCAGCATCCCGGGCAGTCCAGGAATGCGGCGCTTGACCCCAACAGTATCGGTTTATATCGGACTTTGGCGACAAGCCCGGGTTATCGAACCCGGATCATGCGGATACGCCCAGACCCAGAAAATATCCCGGAAGAGCTGCGGGAACAGCTAGTTGCCGCGGAAGAGACCAGACCGATGGCGGTGCGGGGCGCCTCGGCCGCGACTGAGCGGATCGAGACAGATTCTCCATCAGAAGATAAGTTCGACAAATCGGACCAACTGGACGGGGACGCCGTCGCGTCGGAATCTGCAGAAGCAACCGATGCCGATGGCGGGGAACTGCAAGCTGCTGAAGACGATAAGCAAGTTGAGATCGGGAGCCTGGCTTCCAGCGACTACAGCGACTTCGATGAAGGCGCGCTGCCCGCGCTTGAATTGCTTTCCGCGATCGAACTGCTATTGCCCGAAGAGGAAGAAATCGACAAAAATGTCTCGCTTATCGAAAACACGCTCCTGGAATTTGACATTGAGATCCATGTCGTCGATGTTCAAGTGGGGCCAACGGTCACCCGCTACGCGCTGCAACCCCACAAGGCTGACGGCAGCGAACGCATTCGATTAAGCAAGATTGCCTCCTATGCGCGTGATTTGTCTCTGGCGCTCGCGGCCAAGCGCCTCCGCATGGAAACGCCGGTTCCAGGTACCAATTACATGGGGATTGAAGTGCCCAACAAGCAAGCAAGCATCGTAGCGCTGCGCAACGTAATGGCAAGTGATCGCTATCAAAAGGCACGCGCTCATTCGTCTTCCGCTCTGATGATCCCCTTGGGCCGCGACGTTATGGGCGAGCCCGTGCCAATTGACCTGACTTCAATGCCGCACCTTCTGATCGCGGGGACAACCGGTTCCGGAAAGTCCGTGTGCATGGCGGCGATTGCCACTTCATTGTTAATGCAAAACGCGCCCGACCGGCTGCAAATGGTCATGCTTGATCCCAAGATGGTCGAGTTGGCGCGATTCAACGGGATTCCCCATTTGTTAGGGCCGGTAGAAACGGACAACGAGCGGATCATTGGGGTCTTGCGCTGGTGCGCGCGGGAAATGGATCGCAGATACAAACTGCTGGAAAAGCACTCGGCGCGCAACATTGACATCTTCAACGATCGCCAGGAAGAAAGCGCTAATCCCGACAGCAAGCTGCCGTACTTGGTGATCATGATCGACGAAATTGGCGATCTAATGATGCGCGACCCGGTCGAAACAGAAGCCTGCATCACACGGCTCGCGCAGATGGCGCGCGCCGTGGGCATGCACATGGTCGTGGCGACGCAACGCCCAAGCGTAGACGTCATCACCGGTCTCATCAAAGCCAACTTCCCAGCGCGGATTGCCTTTTCCGTCGCGTCGGGCGCGGATTCACGCGTTATCCTGGACAAAACCGGCGCCGAGCATCTGCTGGGCAAGGGAGACATGCTATTTCTTTCATCCGACGCGGCTGGACCGCAGCGCGTCCAAGGTTGCTATGTTTCGGAAGACGATGTGCGCGCCGTCCTGCAACATTGGCAGGGCTGGCAAGCCGCGCGATTTGACACGGACAGCGGCCCAAGCGCGAAGAGAGCGCCCTGGGAGCGCACCTTGAAGCGGCGTCAATTCTTGACCGATACGGACCCCATGCTGGAAGAAGTCATCAAACTGGTGGTAGAGGCGCAAGAGGCTTCCGCGTCTCTCATCCAGCGGCGCCTGGGATTGGGTTATCCCCGCGCGGCTCGCATCATGGATCTGCTGGAAGAACTGGACGTCGTCGGCGATGTTGTTGCCGGCGGACGCGCCCGCGAAGTGATCATCCCCCCAGTGCCTGATCCTTTCAGATTTGTCCTCGAGCGCCATCTCAAGAAACAGCAAGACATCTGAATTCTCTCTCTATCCCAGCGGCTGCAGCAAATCAGCCCCCGCGACAGTTCCGCCAAGCCGACAGGTTTGAGGAGTGCCGGTTCCGTCCTTACAGCAGTGTTCGCTGGCTGCCAGCGTCGACCGGGGAAATGACGCTGGGATTGTCGTTAATTGGACGATTCACCTGCCTGGAGACCTCGAAGGCGGTCAATTGCTCGCTAGCGCAGCCAGCCATGAGCGGCAGCCATTGCTCCGGGCGTAGTTCCTCCTCGGACAGCCAGACATCATAATCCTCGGGTTCAATCATGACGGTCATCCGATGATGTATCGGACGAATGAAATCATTGGCTTCCGTGGTCAGTATCGCGCAAGTGCCAAGCCAAGTCCCGTCCGGCTGTTTCCAGTTTTCCCATAACCCGGCGAATGCGAAGATCTCCCGGTCCCGCCGCTTGATATACATCGGCGCTTTCTTGCCGGCTCGCTTGGTCCACTCAAAATAGCCGTCGGACGGGATCAAACAGCGACGTCTCTTGAAAGCCATCCTGAACGAGGGCTTTTCCGCCGCTGTTTCCAAACGGGCGTTAATCATGCGCTTGCCGATGGCGGGATCCTTGGCCCAAGGCGGCACAAGCCCCCACTTCAATAGCGTCAGTCGCTTTCGTTTTCGATTTGTGATTACCGGCGCCATTTGAGAAGGCGCGATATTGTAACGCGGTCCCTCCCAAACCGATACATCATCCAAATCGAAGGCCAGCTGGATGCCCTCGGCATCAGCCGTCAAAGTATATCTACCGCACATTGGACTATTTCTTGCCGGGTTTCTTCGGTTTCCCAAGCTCGGCAACTTGACGCACCACGCCTAGTATCGCCAAGAGGATAGCGAGCAGTTGTCCGGTGGATACAGTCCGCGGCGCCGCTGAATCCGAATTGTCGTTTTCTTCCGCCGCGCGCGTGTACAAATAGCTCGAGATTAAACCAACAATCGCGCCAAAACCGACGCCGAGAATGAGAACGCGAGTTTTGCGCTCCAGACGATTTTCTTCGTTCATCGGGCGTCTTGGGTCTGTCATAGCTCTTCCTCAGCAACCGTTTCATCTGACAATGTATCAAAGCTCCTCAGCAATTGTCGAATCGGGGCAAAAGCAACCGCCCAATTCAAGATACGCTGGTCAATGCCGCCCAACCATCTGTCCGCATTGCTTTCCAAAGCCGCAGCCCATCGCTCCAGGCGGCGCAACGGGGACATCGTCCCCCGTTGCCAGCGCTGCCCCAGGGCAACCAGGGCAAGACCAGCTATCGTTAATGGAAACAAGCATAAAGCCGCCGGACAAAGAACCAACAGTGAAAATGCCGCGTTCGAAAGCACCGCCACTTGAGTCGGAGCAGGAAGCGCTATCGCGATCCCGATATACGCCAACACCAAGAGTGACACCAACCCAAATGGCAGGATTACGCTTTTGCGATAACGGACCCGACGCAGTCTGTCCAGCTCAGCATGATATCTGCCCTGCCCCGCGCTATCGACCCTGTTGCCCTGCGCCATCATCCTTCCATTGTCTAATCGGCACGCGACGAGTATTGTACCCTAGACATTGCATCCCATCCAATCAAGCTTAGACGACCATGACACATATTTCGCCGGTTGCGCAAAGACTTCGCATCACCTTTGGCAAATCAGGTCCGCTCAAATACACCAGCAGTCTCGATGTCGCCAAAATCTGGGAACGCGTGCTGCGTCGCGCCGGGCTGCCAATCCTGTATACGCAAGGATTCAATACCAGGCCCCGCCTCCAGTTGGCGATGCCCCTGCCCCTTGGCATCACAAGCGAATGCGAAATTCTCGATATCGCCCTGCGCGAGACGATTGACCTGCAAACGGAAGAATTGGCTCAATGCCTTTTGCAGGTGGCGCCCGCTGGATTGTCCATCCACCGCATCCAGGATGTCGATTTGCGTGAATCGACAATGCAATCTCGGATCACAAGCGCTGAATATCGCGTCAGTTTTCTTGATGCCCTGGAGCCCGCCTTTCTCGATCAAAAGATTGACGACATTCTTGAACGAGAGAGCATCGTAGTCGAACGAATCAGAAAACGACGCCGCAGTGTGATGGATCTTCGCCCCTTAATCATCGATTTGCATCTGGACCGCGACGGCGACCTGATCGCGCATCTTTCGGTCGGCGACCGCGGCAATTTGCGGCCCGATCAACTTATCGAGCAAATGGGCTTAGCGGACTATCACCATACTGTGCATCGCTATAAACTGCACATGCTGCCTGATTGATGGTCCCGCTTGAAGCTGCCCGGCTCGATAAATTAGTCGGCATGACAACGCGCTGAAATCGCGTCTGATTACCAATCAAAGAAAGCGAGAGTAATGTCCGATTCTTTACAAGTCAGTCCAGATGTAAAAGCGGCGCTTGGCAATAGCCAGCCGGTCGTCGCCTTGGAGTCAACCTTAATCACGCATGGACTGCCCTTTCCGCTCAACGTGGAAACTGCCTTGGCCATGGAAGCGGCCGTTCGTGAGGGTGGCTCAATGCCCGCCACGATCGCTGTCCTGGACGGCGCCATCGTCGTAGGCATCTCCGCGGAGCAGATTAATCACCTGGCGAACCTGCCTGAAAGCGCCGTCCGCAAATGCAGCCGGCGCGATTTGCCGATCGCGCTCGCGCTGCGTCAAACCGGCGCCACCACCGTAGCGGGAACAATGATCGTCGCGGACATGGTCGGCATTAAGGTCTTCGCAACCGGCGGCATCGGTGGCGTGCATCGCGGACAGCCCCAAGATGTCTCGGCCGATTTGATCGAATTTGGGCGCACGCATGTAGCGGTCGTGTCATCCGGCGCGAAGTCCATCCTCGATCTGCCGCTCACGCTCGAGGTTTTGGAGACGCAAGGCGTACCGATTCTCGGCTTTCAGACCGACAGCTTGCCGGCCTTTTACGCGCTAAGCAGCGGATTGCCAATTGACCAGCGTGTGGATTCCCCGCTTCAAGCGGCGCATATTATCGGGGCGGCTCAGGAACTGGGAGCCCGGCACGGCATACTCGTGACCGTGCCGGTCCCGGCGGACAAAGCGCTGGAGGCCGCCACTGCCGAGAAAGCCATTGAGCAGGCAACCCGCGAGGCGGAAAATGGGGGAATCACCGGCAATGCCATTACGCCCTTCGTCCTGAATCGTGTCAGCCAGCTGACAGACGGACGTTCCCTGGATGCGAATATCGCCTTGCTCGTCAATAATGCCAGAGTCGCTGGACAGATCGCGCGGGAATTGAGTCGCTTGTAGCTCAACGCTCCTCTTGGGACCACAAATGCAGAATGAGATCTTGCTCAAAGGTTTCGCCGCCCAAGTCGTGCAGCAGAGTCAGAATCTGGGCGCGATGGTCAGTCCCGTGATTGACGACATGCAGCAATATCTGCCATCGTGTGTTGCGGTGGCTGCCTCCCCGTCCGGGAAAATGAAGTTCCACAGTCTCTTCCAACTGTTCGCGGCTCAGTCCCAGCACATAATCCTGGACGCTCCCGCGAATCAATGCCCACTTCTGCCACAGCGATTGCTGGTCCGGGAAATCCCCGAACACGAGATTCTCCGTAGGTTGCTGATTCTGAAGACGAGACAGCCAGCGGTCGTCTACATTCATCACATGCACCAGTTGATTGCGAACTGAGCCCAAAGAGTAATCGCGCTCTTGTACGAATTGTTCCCGGCTCAATTCCATCACAGAGCGCCAAACCTGGTCGTAGGCGCTGTAGTGGTAATCGAACAATGCGCGAACCGCTGTCAACATCATGAGTGCCTCCCCTTTTTTGACAACCATCCCTTGCTCGCGCAAGGAGAAGGCTTGTTATTATGTGTGAGCATGGCAGCCCTTTCGCTGCCACCGAGCGGCTGTTATTCAAATACTCGCCAAATCTCCAGGCCCGTATCGCAGCCAATAATCAGCGCCCTTCCGTCCCGGCTGAGCTCAACCTTATCCGGAATCCTGCCGCATTCTCGATAGGGTCCAAGGTCGTAGCGCTCGCCGCTTTTGGCGTCCCAGGCGACTACCGCGGGTTGGAAATCCAGATTCACCCCCAGAATCGCGCTCGCATCCTTGGATAGCAAAAGATATTGTGGATATGCCCCGTCAAGCGCCGCCACAATCCGGTTTTCACCTGTCCCCAGATCCAAGAGGTTGAGTTGCTCTCTTAACGGGTTCATCCAAGCGAGGTGGCTGGCTGCCGGGATGTTCACCGCGCCGAAAACGGCAGGACCGTTGGCGAGTTGGAATTCCTTGGCTGCGAATTCGCCAAAGGAATCGGGATAAATGTCGAAATACAACCTGCTATCCGCCAATGCCGACACGATCACCACCGGGAAGCTTATTCTGCCTAAGCGCATCGCAGGCGCATCGTCTACCCTATCCGGAAAAGGGGACAGATCCAGCAAGCTAAGATCACCGGTTTCATGATCCAGCCGGTAGTGCAGGAATTGCGTCCGCCCGTCATCATCAGTCGCCTCGACAAACAGATCGTCTTCTGAAAGGCCGTGAAAAAGCGCGACCGGGACATGGCCGCTCCTCAGTTTCTTTTCATTGATAAGGTACTGGCCATCCAATTGATGCAGGATTATAGGCTCTCCCTGTACCAGTACGCCATCTATTAGAGCGAATGGTCGAGCGCCCCGCTCCTGTCGGCTGAGCCCTCGCCGCGCATCATCCAAAAGCGAAATGCTGTAAATCTCGCCTGATTGGCCAAATAATAGCAACTCGGTCGCGTCGTCATTGGCTGCGAACCAGCCGATCTCAAGTTTGGCCTCAAAAGCCCCGAAGTCAATTCGATCGTAGGGACGCAGTCGCGGCAAGTTTTCTGCCGAAATCGCAGCGCCGTATTCTTGCGTGCTGCTCGCCGCCGTCGTCAGCAACAGCGAAACCAGCAGGCAGGCAACCGCGCCTAGATGTCTCATCGCTACACAAGCCCGCTGTCATAGGATATAATCTCAATATCGTGGTTCCAAAACATAGGTGGGGTTCGGCATTCTGATGACGCTTTCCGCTTTGATCGAGCCTAAATTGGATCGCTTCCTGTTGCAAGTGGAAAAACCGGGGCGCTACGTCGGCGGGGAGTATAACAGCGTCGTCAAGGATTGGGACGCCATAGAAATCAAGGTCGCCCTGGCATTCCCGGACATTTATGATTTGGGCATGTCCAACCTGGGCATTATGAACCTCTACCACCAAGTGAATTTGCAGGAAAACATGCTGGCCGAGCGGGTCTTCTCGCCCTGGCTGGACATGGAAGCGATCATGCGCGAGCGCGAGATCCCGCTCTATTCGCTTGAAAGCAAACATCCGGTTAGCGAATTTGATGTCCTCGGCATTAGCTTGCCCTACGAGCAACTCTATACCAACGCCTTAAATCTGATTGATCTGGCTGGCATGCCTGTTTTGAGCCGAGAGCGCGATGAGCGGCATCCCTTGGTGATCGCGGGCGGCCATGCTTGTTTCAATCCGGAACCAATGGCCGACTTCATTGACGCCTTTGTTATTGGCGAAGGCGAAGAGATCATTGTTGAGATCGCGTCCTTGATGGCTCGACTGAAGAACAGAACCCGAAACGAGCAACTCAAGGAACTTGCCAAGGTCCAGGGCATGTACGTGCCGAGGTTTTACGACGTTGAATATCATCGAGATGGCGCCGTGCATTCCGTTGCCCCCAATCAGCCGGGCATTCCGGAGCGCGTGCTCAAACGGATCCTGATAACATTGCCCAAGCCCTTTACCAAGTTCATCGTTCCCAACATCGACACCGTGCATAACCGAGCCCCGATCGAGATTATGCGCGGCTGTACGCGAGGCTGTCGTTTCTGCCATGCCGGCATGGTGACGCGCCCGGTACGGGAGCGCCCGGTTGACGAGATCATGTCGGCAATCGAAGAGATCGTGCAAAATACCGGTTTCGAGGAGATCAGCTTATTGAGCTTGTCCTCTTCGGACTACATTTGGGTTGAAGAACTTGCGGAAGAAGTCAACCGCGTCTATAAGGACGCGGGCTTGAGCTTGAGCTTGCCCAGCTTGCGCATCGAGAGCGCCAGCGCCGATCTTCTGGAAAAGCTCGGCGATACGCGCCGCAGCGGCTTCACCTTCGCGCCGGAGGCTGCTACCGAGAAAATGCGCGATCTGATCAACAAATACGTGCCCGACGACCGGGTGATTCAAACCGCCAAAGACGTCTATTCGCGCGGATGGCGCACAATCAAATTCTATTTCATGATCGGGCATCCGGACGAGTCCCTGGAAGACGTTCAGGCAATTGTTGATCTCTGCCTGCGAACGCTCAACGAAGGCGCCAAGATTCTTGGCAAGAAAGCAACCTTGAATGTCGGCGTCAGCACCTTTATTCCCAAACCGCATACGCCCTTCCAGTGGGTTCCCCAAGACAGGCGCGAGCAGATTGAACAGAAGCAGTCGCTTTTGAAGCGGGGGATGCGCCGGGGCGGCATGCACCTGCGCTGGAATGACTACGACGGCAGCGAGTTCGAAGGCTGGCTAAGCCGTGGCGATCGCCGAGTGGCCAGGGTGATTCGCCGCGCTTGGGAACTGGGTTGCAAATTTGACGCCTGGCAAGATCAGCACCGGCATCACAAATGGTTGCAAGCCTTTGAAGATTGCGGCCTTGATCCTGACTTTTACAATTACCGCGAGCGCGACCTGGACGAGGTCTTTCCTTGGGATCATATCGACGTCGGCATACACAAGAAGTTCCTCAAAGAAGATTACCTCATGAGCATCCGGCGCGAGACGCGCGTCGATTGCCGCGACCAATGCTTCGCCTGCGGCATCTTGCCGAAATTCGCCAAGGAACGTTCAAGCACAGAAGAACAGGCTTGGGAATGCCCGCCGGTCACGCCCATCAGCGAGCGCCGCGCCGCGCGGAAAATCTCAATCCCGCTTAGCGCCATCGGTTGACCCGCCTTGGACAATACCCGGCGCATAGTCGTCAATGGTCAGGAGATCCGCGAACGCGTCGTCGGCAAGGGCGCCCCGGTGTTGATGATTCATGGCTGGGGCGCGAATCTCGAGTTGCTGCAGCCCTTGGCGCAAAACCTTGAAGGCTTTGATTATCGCCTCTATATGTTGGATTTGCCCGGTTTCGGCGGCAGCGCCGAACCGACCGCCCCTTATACGATCTTCGACTACGCGGCTTTCTGCGTCGCCTATCTGGATTTACACCGCCTCGAGCAAGTTCACTACTTCGGTCATTCGCTGGGCGGACGCATTGGCTTGATTCTTGGCTCAGAGCACAGTGACCGCCTCAAGAGCATGGTCTTGTCAAACAGCGCCGGCATCAAAGCGAGGCAACCCTTGTCCAGTCAATTGCGCCTGCGGCTGTACCAGTCTCTCCGCAAGGGCTTGAACCGTCTCGGCGCCCCCGCCATCGCCCAGGACCTTCGCCAGCGCTACAATAAGCGCTACGGTTCTCCCGACTTTCAAGCCGCATCAGAGGTCATGCGGGCAACCCTGGTCAATGTAGTCAGGCAAGACTTGCTGCCCAACGCAACCAGAGTGCAGGTCCCAACAGTATTGATATGGGGTGATGCGGATACGGAAACGCCTCTATGGATGGGCGAGAAACTGGAAAAAGCCATTCCCGACGCTGCCCTGATCGTGCATGAAGGCGCGGGCCACTACGCATATCTTGACTATGCGCGCAAGACCGCGGCAATCATGAACGCGCTCTATTCAAATGACGAAACCTAGATCAAGCGTTAGCGCCTAGCAGCCATTTTGCCGACCGTTTTACTAAGCGGGTAATGATTTTAGAGTGTCTGCGCGCCAAATGAGGATTCAACAGTGCCAAGTCTCTTAATAATAGCATTGGCGGCTGTTTGGCTGGTTGGAACCTGGCTTCGCATCTACCAACTGGCGCGTTTCTACCAGATCGAAGAATACATGAGCCGGCGCTTTTTCCTGTGGCTTCGGCGCGCGCCGCGCCATCTCTTGCCCAAGCGCGCGCTGGGCGCCTGGTTCCTCGGCGCGGCAATTGCTGTCGTCCTGGGCGAAGCGCCGAACAGCGCGCTCCCGCTCCTGATCATGATTGTCGCAGCTCTCGTCGCTGTCTCGCCCCAGCAAGAACAGGAAATAAAGAGACCACTCGTCCGCACCGGGCGCGTCAAGCGTATGCTGGCCGCCGCTGCCATATCCGCTGCGCTCGCGGGAGGGGCATCCTCTGTGCTGGCGGTAAATGCTTTTGAAGAATTGGAGACGCTCCGGATTTCGTCGATGGCAATCGCTGCGTCGGGGTTTATCCTTTTCTTATTGGCGCCAATATGGTTGACCTTGGGCAACCTGATTCTGCAGCCCTTCGAGAGCTACCGGCGGCGGCGCTATCTGTCGAGGGCACGCTCGGTGCTGAACGCGACCAAACCTAAAATCATAGGCATCACCGGCAGCTACGGCAAGACAACGACAAAGGACTTCTTGCGCGACATCCTTAGTCTGCGATATCGGGCATATGCGACGCCAAAGAGCTACAACACGCTTATGGGGATCTCTCTGGCGATCAATCGTGATCTCGTCGACGATTATCGCACCGAATACTTCATCAGCGAAATGGGCGCCTATGTACCGGGCGAGATTGATCGCATCTGCCAATTGACGCCACCCGACATTGCGATTGTCACAGAAGTAGGTCCGCAGCACCTGGAGCGATTTGGCTCGCTGGAAAATGTCATGCGCGCCAAATACGAAATCATCAAAAACCTCAAGGAAGACGGCGTCGGCATCTTCAACTGGGACAATGCCTTTATTCGCGAGATGATCGCCAAGGGGCATCCAAAGACTCGCTTGTCCGTGAGCCGAGAGCTGAACCTTGCCGAGGCGCGTCGCGAAAACCTGACCTGGATCGCGACTGACACTGAAGAAAGTTTGCAGGGCCTCCGATTCACGGTCACCAATGTAGCGTCTGGCGAGCAAGCGCGGTTAAGCACGTCCGTCATTGGCGAACACAATGTTACAAATCTCCTGCTCTGCGTCGCGGTTGCCTTCCATGAAGGCCTGCCCTTGCGCGATATTGCCATGAGAATCGGCACGCTCAAACCCGCGGAGAGTCGACTACAGTGGCAAAGGACTGCTTCCGGGATCACCATCATCAATGACGCCTACAGCGCCAATCCAAAAGGTGTTGTCAGCGCCTTAAAGGTGCTGGGCATGCACAAAGATGGCAAAAGGCTGCTGATCACGCCGGGCATGATCGAACTCGGCGATTTGCAGGACCGAGAAAATCGAAAACTAGGCGTCCTTGCCTGCGAATACGCGACCGATATCATCCTTATTGGCAGAGAGCAGACCAAGCCAGTGTTTGAAGGGATCCGCTCGGCGGGATATGACATGGCGCGCGTGCAAGTGTATGAAACCTTGGCGGAATCGGTGGCATGGTACCGGCAGCACCTGCGGGCCAACGATACCGTGCTATTCCTGAATGACTTGCCGGATACCTATTAAGGGCGGCGCTTGGGCGCTACAGCAGAGCAATCGCATCAAATAGTTTTTCACCATCGAGGACACCGAGAGCACCGAGTTTAGGGTCATTTGTCGGCTGTCTCTCTGATTCCGTCACCTGAATTCGGCGAGGTCGCCAGCGAAATATCATTTGCGGCTGAAAAGCAAGCCTGAAACAGAACATGAGCTGTGTTCTTTGTTTTCTCGGTGTTGACGGTCAGTGTCTACGCGACCCTCGGCGCCCTCGGTGGTTTAAAATCAGTCCAATTTCGTACCATGTCAGTCACCTCATTTTGATGCAATTGCCTTGGTAGCCCTATGAAACCTTATTGACATCAGTGGCCATAACCTGCATAGTACTGCACGGATTCAGCAAGGACCCGGGAAGGGGTCATGAGCAAGCGCCGGCGAATATGCGTGGCGGTCATCTTTGGCGGCCGCAGCGTCGAACATGATGTGTCCATCGTAACAGGACACCAGATAATGGGGGCTTTTCCCGAAGAGCTGTACGAGGTTGTCCCGGTCTACATCTCCCGCGACGGCGCCTGGTTCACCGGCGACCCGCTGCTGAAGTTGAGCAGCTTCGAAAACAAGGACTTGCCGCAATTGGAAGGAGTAAAATCCTGTCTGCTGTCGCCGGATGCGCGCCACCATGGCCTCATCGTGAATCCCCTGGCAGGCCGATTCAGCAAGAGCGCAGTCAAGCGCATTGATGTCGCTTTTCCCGCATTGCACGGCACGCATGGCGAGGACGGCAGCGTCCAAGGTTTGTTCGAACTGGCGGATATCCCTTACGCCGGATACGCGACGCTAGGCTCGGCGCTCACCAATGACAAGGCTATGACCAAGATGGTGCTGCGCCAAGCTGATGTCCCGGTTCTCGAAGACTTCGTATTCTCTCGGGAAAGCTGGCTGAATCATCCCGATCAAGTGCTTGAAGAGATCCAGCAAAGCCTGGCATTCCCTCTTTTCATCAAGCCGGCGACCCTGGGATCCAGCATCGGAATCAGCCGAGCGGATTCCTTGCCCTTGCTGCGCGCTGGCATCGACATCGCCGCCAATTTCGACCGGCGCATTATAGTTGAGCCGGCCATCGTCGACGGCATCGAGATCAATTGTTCGGTCATTGGCTTCGGCGGCGAATTTCAAGCTTCGGCCTTGGAACAGCCTCTTTCTTGGGACGAATTCCTGTCTTATGAAGACAAATATCTGCGCGGGGATGAAGGCATGAAGAGCGCCGAAAGGATTATCCCGGCCCCAGTCAGCGACGTGCTGACAAAACGCTTGCAGCAACTGAGCCTGCGCGCCTTCCAGGCTGTCGACGGTCGCGGCATAGCGCGCATTGATTTTCTCGTAAGACCCGAGCAGGACGAGATCTATCTCAACGAAATAAACACCATGCCCGGCTCGCTCGCGCTTTATCTCTGGCGGGAAGAAGGGCTGTCGCCCAGCCAACTGGTCCAGCGGTTGGTGGAGCTGGCGCGCGAAGCGCACGCGGAAAAACGCCGCAACATATATGACTATCAAAGTAATCTGGTGTCAGTCGCCAGCCAGCGCGGCATCAAGGGCGGCAAGGGCGCCAAATCTTGACCCCCTTGGCTGGATCGCGTTAAGAGCCACAGCGCGCCAGGCATCCTCCAGCGCTGATTTTGGCTTGTTGGCAATATGCTGTATGCTATGATTTAGGCTTTCGGGACAGCTAATACGCCGACAAGATAATTGTGCCCTACACATCCGACGATCAACGACAGCCCTATCCGTCCGAAGTAGGCCGTTCGATTTGGGGTGGCGCTCCGCTTCCGCCGATTCCCGAACGCGTTCTTGACGGAATCCCCGGCTTTATCGCCTGGCTGGTTTTGCTGCTCTCAATCGCGAGCGCAGTCGCCTTTCCGCTAACCCTGATGCTGACGGCTGCATTGGTAGCCCTCTATTCCGCGCTCAGGTTCTTGTTCGCCGGCATCGCCAACGGCATTGGCAATCGCAAGGTCAATACCTGGGAAGCGATAGACTGGTATCAAAAATACCTGGAAATTGAGGACGAGGTTGGCGTCGCCTGGGACGAAGCGCATCACCTGGTAATCATCCCCAATTACAAGGAATCACTGGAGGTTCTCAGTAGAACGCTGAACCAACTGCGCCAGCAGCACAACGCGAAAACGCAAATCTCGATCATCCTGGCGATGGAAGGCGGAGAACCGAATAGCTATCGCAAAGCGCGTTTTCTGCAGCGCCATTACGCCCCTCATTTTGCCAATGTCTATTACACGGTCCATCCTCGCGGCTTGATCGGAGAAATGCAATGCAAGTCCGCCAATCTGTCTTGGGCGGTCAAATGGTATTTTGACAAGGTAATCGAGCCGGAAAACCTGGACATCGATAACATCGTCGTGACGACCATGGACGCCGATACGCGTTGGCACCCGAAGCACTTTGCAGCCCTCACTTATTTCTTCGCCGCGAGCAAAGACAGGCATCGCACCTTTTGGCAGGCGCCAATTCGCTATCACGGCAATATATGGCAAGTCAACCCGCTGATGCGCATTATCAACACTTATGCCACAGCCTTTGAGATGGCTTACCTGGCAGCGCCCTGGTGGATGGCGATGCCGATGTCCTCCTATTCGCTCAGCCTGAAACTGCTCGAACAAAGCGGCAACTGGGATACTGACGTGATCGCCGATGAATGGCACATGTTGATCAAAGCTTATTTCGCGACCGGCGGCAAAGTCGCTCTGCAGCATATTTTCCTGCCCTTCCTCGCGGATTCGACTACGGGTTCCAACATCTTCCGTTCCGTCAAAAACCGTTATATACAGACACTGCGCCATGCCTGGGGGAGCAAAGAGGTCGGTTACATGCTGGCCAAGTTAATTGAGAATCCACATGTTGTATCCTTCAACTCCTTGAAACTGCTGCTCAGGATCGCTCATGATATCCTGCTGGCCGGCGCCGGCTGGATAATCCTGACGGTTGGATCGCAATTGCCGGTACTGTTTCACCCCGAGATCGCGCCAGTACAGTTGGATACCTTGATCGCCGCTTCGGACAAGCTGTCCTATGTCATTGATGGCATGTCCGGAAGCCACCCAGCCTGGATCCTTTTGGCGATTTCTGGCCTCACCATGATCATCCTTGTCATCGTTTTTCAAATCCAGGACTATCGCATCCGGCCCCCGCGAGACCGTCCCTACACCTTTGTAGAAAGCCT
Source organism: Chloroflexota bacterium (assembly GCA_028873975.1). Lineage (GTDB taxonomy): Bacteria > Chloroflexota > Anaerolineae > Aggregatilineales > Phototrophicaceae > UBA6055. Next base: position 86,055 of record JAPPMO010000101.1, on the reverse strand, counting down.
GCAAGAGTTGTTGAGCATCCCATTCATGCTGGTGTTGACGCTGCTTGTTGTTGCGCTGCCGACACTGGTCGCTCAAACACGTCTGCTATTGGGGATTCCGCTGCAATTTATTGTGACCGACAAGTCGATCGAATGACAAATACAGGGCAATTGCATCAAACTGTTTTTTCACCACAGAGGCGCCGAGGGGCGCGTAGACACAGCCCGCCGACACAGAGTTTAAGTTTTTTCAGGGCAGAACTTCTCTGGAATGACGTACAAATGGGTGAAATTGCTTGTCTCGGAATCCAAAATTGAAGTGAAATTCCACGTTTCCCAAGAAATGAAAGATTTTTCTCTGTGCTCTCTGCGTCTCTGTGGTTATATTTAAGTTTGTATTGTCTTCATTGTAGTGCATGTTATTTTGATGCGATTGCCCTGATGACAAATATCGTCGATTCACCCTAGTCGGTCGCGAGCGAGTTTCCTATGATCCCTCCATCAGCGCCTCTCCATTACACAAGCGAAAATAATCCAGCATGACATTTGAACGCGTGCAGAAAATCATGGCTCAAGCCGATATCGGATCGCGGCGCAAATGCGAAGAAATTATCCGAGCAGGCCGGGTGCGGGTTAACGGCAAGGTCATCACGCTCGGGACAAAAGCGGACCCGCAGAAGGACATCATCCTGGTGGATGGCGAGCGCATCGGAGGCGCCTTTGAGCCACTGTATATCGTCGTAAACAAGCCAAAAGGCCTGCTCTCGACAAACGAATCGCCGCCTGACGATAGCCGCCCCACGATACGCGAACTTATCGACTTGCCCGGGCATCTCTTCACCATCGGACGCCTTGACGCCGACAGCGAAGGGCTGATGATCTTGACCAACGACGGGGAACTGGCCAACAAAGTGACGCATCCGCGATATGAACATACCAAGACCTACAAGGTCACGGTCAAGGGCAGGGTCCGGCGCGAAACGACGGAAAAATGGGAATCCGGCGTCTGGCTGGACAACAGCCGCACCGCCGCCTGCTACGTCAGGGTATTGGAATCCAACAAGCGATCCAGCACCTTGCGAATTGTCATGGTCGAAGGACGCAAGCGCCAGATCCGCCGAGTAGCCGCCGTCCTGGGTTATCCGGTAATTCGCTTGGTCCGCACGCACATCGGGCGCCTCGGATTGGGCACTTTGCGCAAGGGCGCCTGGTATCAACTGGACCAAACCGAAGTCGACGCGATGATGACCCCGGCCAGCGAACTGGCGGAAATCCGCCGCAAACGGCGCGAGCGCAAGCAGCGCAAGCATAGCTAATTCCCAACAAAAGCGCATGCCTGCCGAACTGAGCATAGAAGAGTACATAGCCCGCCAGCCAGAATATGACAAGCGCCGGCGCATTCTGCTGCCCATGCTGAGGGCGGTGGTTCCGGGCTTTTGCAAGGTCGAGGTCGAAGGGCTGGAAAATGTGCCCCGTCACGGCAGCGCGTCGCTGATGATAAACCACATATCCTACCTGGATCCAATCGTCGTGACAGCCAGCATTCCCTTCCGCTACACGATCTCGCTCTCAAAAATCGAAAACTTCCGGATGCCCGTTGTCGGCTGGTTCCTGCGCCAATGGGGGCACTTCCCGATCCATCGCGGCGGCTATGACCGCAAAGCGCTCATGCAAACGATTGCCCTGCTGCAAAGCGGGCAACTGGTGTTGATGGCGCCGGAAGGCACGCGTCACGCCGGGGGTTTGCAGCCGGGCAAGGATGGCCTGGCCTACGTCGCGACCAAATCCGATACCGTCATCGTTCCCACAGCGATCTGCGGCGCCGAAAACTGGAAATCGCGCATGAAGCGCCTGCGCCGCGCTTACGCGAAGGTGGTATTTGGCAAAGGATTCCGATTTCGAACCGAAGGACAGAAACGCATACCGCGCCAAGTGCTCTCGCAAATGATTCGCGAAGCCATGTATCAACTTGCCGCTACCATTCCCGACGAATATGCCCATTTGCGCGGAGTTTACGCCGAGATCGAAAAAGCCACAGCCGATACCATCGAATTCCTTTGACGCTTCGTAATTACGCGAACTCGCCGCGCGAAGCTTGCAGCGCGCTTGCCGCCAATAGCGCGGCTGTCTCATCCAGGCGCTTGAAGCGATGGTCCTTGGTCATTCCCCCGACATAACGAAAATGCATCTGCTGCATGAAGACCATCCACCTGAAGTGCGCCAAAGCCTGATAAAAGCGAATATCTCCCACGTCGCGGCCGCTGCCTTCGGCATATCTGGCGATGATCTGTTTCCTTGTGAGAAAGCCGTAGTCCCCGGTCGGCATCGGCGTCAATTGCAGCAGATGTTCCGGATCGCCGGGCTCGGTCCAGTATGTCAATAACGTCGCCAAATCAAGCAAGGGATCGCCAAGCGTGCACATATCCCAATCCAGTAGCGCCCTCATCATGGATGGATCAGCAGGAGCGAAGATTGTGTTGTCCAGCTTGTAATCATTGTGTACCAAGGTAGGAGCAGGAGATTCCGGCATGTTTTCGATCAGCCAGGAATAGAGCGCCTCGACAACGGAACTCTCTTCAAGTTTTGCCGCGTTCCAGCGCCGATACCAGCCATCTACTTGACGGCTGATAAAACCCGCCGGTTTGCCAAGTTCCGAAAGTCCGATCGAGTCGTAATCGACAGCATGGAACTCGACCAGCACATCCACCAGCGCTTCGCTAAGCAGGCGCGCCGCATTTGGCATCGCCGCGAAGCTCGCTGGCATGGCGCGGCGTACAACGACTCCCTTGCGTCGTTCCATGATAAGAAAAGGCGCGCCTATGACGCTCGCGTCTTCAACATACAGGTAGATCCGCGGCGCAAAGCGGAACACGGGATACAGCGCCGAAAGCGCCCGGTATTCCCGCGACATGTCATGCGCCGTCGGCGCATAATGACCTATCGGCGGCCGCCGCAGAACATATTCCTGTGTATCGCCGAAACTGAGCAAATAGGTCAGGTTTGCCATGCCGCCCGTGAACTGCCGCACAGTCATCGGCTGATCCGCGCCTTCCAGCTCGCCAGCTAGAAACGCGGCGAGACTCGCTTCGTCAAGCGCTTCGTCCGGCCGCGGATCCTGCAAATCGTTCATCTGTTGACTATACATGGCTTGAACTCTCGGCTGCCTGGCTCCGGAACCTAATGATGCTCACTCACCGCCCACGCTTAAGTTTTATTCTCAGGTTGAGTTTAGCATATCAGCCCTTCGTCAGCGAAACTGGTAGTGTATCCTGGGTGCATTTCAGATTATTGGCAAGCTAAGAGATTCGTTGCTCGGTCGAAAGCATGAACAACCACAAAGACACAAAGTAAATGCGGTATTTCTCTGTGCGCTCTGTGGCTCTGTGGTGAATTTTCAGTATGTTCGTTGCATCGTTCCACAAGATACCATTTTGAAGCGATTGCCCTGACCGCAAAACCGACCGCTTCGAGAATCATTGACAAGTGATGTACAATCAGGGTCGATTTCGACTTGACAGAACGATCTCAGAAATCACAAATATGGAAAAAATCGGAACCATTGAACAATTGCAGATTCAGCAGAATCCCTTGAAAACACAGGTCAACGATAAGAAGACCGTATATGATCCTTCCGGTATCATGGTCTTGCAGGAGATCCGACTGACGACCTTCGGCATTGTCGGCATCCTTGATTTTCTCAACAAAGAAATGGCCTATTTGGACGTCCATCACTTGCGCCATCCACAGTCCAGATTCCGCGGCGACAACAAAATTAGCATCGGCTTTACCGGTCACTATCAGCAGATGCGAAAAGAATTCGGGACGCGCCTCCGGGACGGGAACGCTGGCGAGAATATCATCATCAAGTCCGATCGCCTGGTTTCGCCGGGCGAGCTGGGGCAGAGACTGGCTATACGGTCGCGAAGACATGATTCCCTGATCTACTTGAGCGACATCAAGCCGATCCCGCCCTGCGAGCCTTTCGTCCGCTACGCGCGGGATCGTCCCGCCTTGTCGCCGAAAGAGACTCAGTCCGATCTTAAGCTTTTGAGCGGCGGCTTGCGCGGCTATTACACGGAAGTTGAATCCGCCGCGGAAGAAGCCATTGTCCGCATAGGCGACGCGGTTTACCGAGCGGACTCATCCTAGCGCAGATCCAATCCAGGCAGGCAATCCGGCGGAAGCAATTGCGATAGCCCAAGCATCGCACCATGGCGCGCAATCCGCTACAAGGTATGATAAACCCCATCAACAGAATCGAGCCAGTTTGAAGATCGAAAAATCACTCCCAATTCTGATCGCCTATCTGATATTCATCGCCATAGGCTTGGCCACCGGACTGCTGAATATCGCCTGGACTTTCATACAGCCCACCTTTGCTGTCTCGCTGGATTCATTGGGCACGCTGTTAAGCGCCGCCATGCTTGGCGGGCTGATAGCGGCTTTTCTCTGTGGTTCTTTGATCAACAGGTTCACTATCGCCTCCGTCTTGGTTAGCGGCGTGGTGATCGCCGGCTTGGGCATGTTGGGCTATGCCATTGCGCCAATCTGGATCGCCTTGCTGCTGGCCGCATTTATCGCCAGCATTGGCAAAGGAACGATAGACGCCGGAATCAATATCTTCGTGGCGTCGAATTACGGCGCCAGCCAAATGAATTGGCTGCACGCTTGCTGGGGCATCGGGCTGACTTTCGCGCCCGGGCTCGTGACCTTCCTCGTGCTCGACCTGGAAGCGGGCTGGCAGCTTGGCTATGTGATCATGGGCGGCGTCATCCTGCTGCTCGGTCTCTCCATACTGATCACCCTGCCGCTTTGGAAATTAAAGAAAACGAAGCGCAGCAGCAGCGAGGAAATCGCCTCAAAAGCGCCGCTGCGGGAAACACTAAAGCGCCCGATCGTTTGGATCAGCCTGCTTTACTTTTTCCTCTACGGGGGCATCGAGATCGGAACCGGGCAACTGGCGAATACACTTTTTGTAGAAGCAAGGGGCATTCCACAAGAAACGTCAAGCGCATGGGTAAGCGCCTATTGGGGCAGCTTTACCATTGGCCGCATGCTCATGGGCTTGCTCGCTTTGCGCTTGGGTGACCGGACCTTGCTGAACATCAGCTTTGCGCTGACGGTCGCCGGCGCCCTTTTGCTATTTGCCAATGTTGCCGAGTTTTCCAGCTTCGCTGGACTGCTGGCTTTGGGTTTCGGCCTGGCCGCTCAGTTTCCGATTTTGATTCTGCAAACGCCAAGGCGCGTCGGCGCTGAACACGCCTCGAACGCGATCGGATTCCAGGTCGGTTGCGCCGGCTTGGGCGGCGCGGCGCTTTCTGGCGTCGCGGGCATATTCGCGGAAAACTTTGCTATCGAGTTGATCAGCGCATTCATTTTCCTGGGCGCGCTTCTTTCGCTCGTGATATATCAGTTGATGGCTCGGTGGGAAAAGCGAGAGGCCTCCGCGAGCTTGGCTTAGGACCATAAAATGCTGACGTTGAAAGAGAAAATCGGGCAAATGTTGATGGTGGGCTTCGACGGCGCCGTCGCGCCCGCCTATCTCTTGAATTGGCTGGCATCCGGTCGGGTCGGCGGCGTATATCTCTTCGCGCGCAACGTGGAATCGCCCGCGCAGGTCAAGCAACTTGTCGATTCATGCCATAATGCGGCCAAATACCCCATCCTCGTGGGTATCGATCAAGAAGGCGGCGCTATCGCGCGTTTGCGGGCTGGCTTCAGCGAGAGCCCCGGGGCTATGGCGCTCGGCGCTTCCCGCGATACGCAACTCGCGGAAGATATCGCATTTATGATGGGGCGGGAATTGGCGGCTCTCGGCATCAACTGGAACTTCGCGCCAGTCGCCGATGTCGCTCATAACAGCGCCAATCCGTCCGTCGGCACACGATCGCCGGGCGCGGACAAGGAGCTGGTCAGGGACTTCGTTATCGCGCAGATCAAGGGCTTCAGCCGCGCGGGCGTCGCCTCCACCGCCAAGCATTTTCCGGGGCTGGGCAATACCGAGATTGATACGCACGAAGCGCTGGCAAAAGTATCCGGACCGCTGCGCTACTTGTATGAAGAAGATCTGATGCCCTTTCGCGGCGCGATCAGCGCCAACGCGCCCTGCATCATGACAACGCACGTCATGTTCGAGGAATTGGACGATCGTTATCCGGCCAGTTTATCGCCGCGGGTGATAGACGGGCTGCTGCGCAGCGAACTGGGATATGATCGCGCGGTCTGCACAGACTGCATGGAGATGAAGGCCGTCACTGACGGTTGGGGGGCCGGCGAGTCCGCCGTGCTCGCTGTGCTGGCGGGGGTGGATATCCTGCTCTTTTCGCATAGCCGCGCCAGGCAAGAAGCCGCCTACGACGCGCTTCTGGAGGCGGCGGAATCTGGCCGCATATCCACTGAGCGCATTGACAAATCCAGCGCGCGCATAGGGGCGATCAAGCGCCGTTATCAATTGGATGACCGGCCGCCTTTAGAGATCGTCGCCTGTGAAGCCCATCGTTCCCTGGCTGGCAAAGCCGCTCGAGCGGGCACGGTTCTTTTGCGGGTCCCCGATCGCTGGTACCCTGCCCGCTCCCAATCGCGCCTGGTATGCATCGAGTTCGCAACGCAATTGCATTCAAACGAGGAAGACCAGGATGGCGGTACTGCGCTCTCGCGCTACCTCCGCCAACGCTTGCCTCATGCCGAAAGCCTGATTGTTCGCTCAAAATCCGAGCTTGACCCGATACTCGCTCAAGCCGAATCGCTGGACGCGGCCTCCGAAATCATGATCATAGCGACCAGAAACGCACACCTGCTGCCCTGGCAAGCGCAAGCGGCTCAGGCAGCGATTGACCGTCATCCCGCAGCTGTATTGCTTTGCCTGCGGGACCCCTATGACGCCGAGGTGATATCCGGCGCCGGCGTCATTCTTTGCAGCAACGGCGATAGTGCGCCCTCGCTTGCAGCCGCGGTCGACGCCATCTGCGGCGATTATGCGCCTGGGGGAATGCTCACAGTAGATCTGGAGTTGGCTTTATGAGCTCGCCGACGGGATCACTGCTCGCGAATAAACGGTTTAAGACCGGGCTGGAAGCGCTGCTCGAGCGGTACCTGCCCGCTACCTTCCCCGCTCTTAGCCTCTGTGTGATTCATCGCGGCGACATAGCGCTTAATGGCGCCTGGGGCTGGATTGACCCGGAGACGCGGGGGTTGCCGGTCGGCGCTGATGCTTTGTTCGACTTGGCATCTGTTACCAAGATCTTCGTCGAAACCAGCTTCTTGACGCTCGTAGAAGCCGGCAAAATAGCGCTGGAAGACAGACTGGTCGCTGTCATTCCAGAATTCGCTCAATTGAATCCGCGCGAAATCTCCGGCGGCCAAGACCCGCATACAAGACAATTCCTGCCAATTGATGGCGACTATGACGAACTCAGCGTCGACGTAACCGCGGTTAGGTTCAAGCATCTTTTGACGCATACCTCCGGTCTGCCGCCCTGGCGTTCAGTCTACCTGCTGGCCAGCGAAGCGGCTCCCGCGCCCCCGGCCTATGGAAGCGCCTGCGAAGAAACGCGTTGGCAAAGGGGCTTGGCGGGCATGCTGCGCTTTCCTTTCGCCGGTCCTGTTGGCGAAGCCGTTCGTTACACCGACATCGGCATTATGCTGCTGGGCGAGGCTGTATCCAGATTGCACGGCGTCCGGCTCGACAAGGCTCTGACGGACCTCATTCTTGATCCGCTGAACCTGCGCTCGCCTACCTATAATCCGGTTCAAAATGGCATCCCCAGAGAAAAGACTGTGCCCACCGAATATGATAAAATTTGGCGTCGCCGCCGCGCCTGGGGAGAAGTCCACGACGAAAATGCCTGCGGTCTGGGCGGCATTGCCGGCCATGCCGGCTTGTTCGCCACCGCCCGTGATGTTGCCGCTTTTGGGGAGGCTTGGGTTTCCGGCGACAATCGATTGCGCCTGTCATCGCAACTCAGGCAGGACGCGACCAGCCAGCAGGCCTCCGGGCAGTTCCGTATGGGATTGGGCTGGATGCTCAAAGCCGCGGGAGACTCATCCGCCGGCGAACTTTATAGCCATTCTTCTTATGGACACACCGGCTTCACGGGTACCTCGCTTTGGGTCGATCCCATACGGCAGATGGTCACTGCTGTGTTGACTAATCGGGTCTTTCATGGTCGGCATGCGGAAAACATTCATTCATTCCGGCGCTCCATTCACGATCTTGTTGTGCGCGGGATCGAGGGCAGATGAACGATCCACTCTTCATGGGCATTGATGGCGGAGGAACGAGCCTGCGCATCGCCATTACCGACGGCGATACCCAAGTCATCAAGAGCCTTAAGACCTCCGCGTCCAATCCCAACCTTGTTGGTCATGATCAGGCGCAAAGGCATATTCGGGCTACGATTCAAGACTGCCTGCGGGCTGCGGAAGTTTCCTCTTGCGCCATTCAATCAGCCGCTATCGGCATCGCCGGCGCTTCAGTCGGACACAGCCGCGATTGGCTGATAGCCACGGCAGAACCGGTCTTGCCAGACAGCCTGCTCGTAGCCGCTTCCGACCTCGAAATCGCGCTGGTTGGCGCTCTGGCAAAGCGCTATGGCGTTTTACTGCTGGCAGGTACGGGAAGCGCGGCTTTTGGCGTCTCGCCGGGGGGTCGGCAACTGCAAATCGGCGGCTGGGGATACCTGCTGGGCGATCCGGGCAGCAGCTACTGGATTGGCATGCAAGTGCTGAAGCAAATGATTGATTGCCACGATAGAGTTGGCGAAGGTCTCAAAACAAGTACCAATGACGCGCTATTCGAACACGTATTGCAAGCGCTTGGAATTTCAAGAACCCGGCTGATAGTGGACTGGCTGTATCGAAACCAGTCTCCACCTGCTACGCGAATAGCCGATATCGCAAGAATCATCTCGAATCTCGCCGAGGACGGCAATTGGCGGGCGATCAACATCTTGCAAGGGGCGGCGATTCAACTCGTTCGACAGACGAAAATGTTGATCCGGCATCTCGACTGCCCGGACGCCGAAATCGCCTTTGCTGGCGGATTGCTCGACAACGACAACCTGCTTTCAGAGGACGTGGCGCGTCGACTGGGACTGGCTAAGCGGCCTGTCGCCAGGCATCCGCCGGTGATCGGCGCGGCTCTCTTGGCCAAAATGGAATGGAAACGAGTAACCGCAGCGTGAGACTATCCACCGAGAATCAGAACCCTGCTACCGCGCGTATCGACAAAATGTCGACGCTTGACATGCTCGCGGCGATCAATGAAGAAGACGCCGGCGTGGCACTGGCTGTGAGCTCGGCGCTGCCAGAGATCGCCCGCGCAGTAGATACAGTCGCGGGGTCCTTGCGAGGCGGCGGCCGGCTCTTCTATGTCGGCGCGGGCACCAGCGGGCGGCTTGGCATACTTGACGCGGCCGAATGCGTACCGACCTTTGGCGCCTCCCCCGAGCAGGTGCAAGGCCTGCTCGCAGGTGGCAAAGAAGCTGTCTTCCGCGCGGTTGAAGGCGCGGAAGACAGTGAGGAAATGGGACGGCATGACCTGAGGCAACGCGGCTTTTGCCGCGACGATGTCGTCTGCGGGATCGCGGCCAGCGGTACGACGCCTTACGTCATTGGCGCCTTGACTTACGCGAAGTCGATACGCGCGCGGTCCATCGCTATCTGCTGCAACTTGGAGGCGCCCATCCTGGCACTCGCGGACGTCGGCATTGCAGTCGATGTGGGTCCAGAAGTCATTGCCGGCTCGACGCGCATGAAAGCGGGTACTGCGCAAAAGCTGATTCTTAATATGCTCAGTACAGCTGCCATGATCAGCTTGGGAAAAGTCTACCGCAACCTGATGGTCGACTTGCAGGTCACTAACCGGAAGCTGGCGAAACGAGCGCTGCGCCTGGTGATGCAATTGGCTGAATCCGATGAGGCGCAAGCGGCGGCATTGCTGTCCGCCACCGACAACGATGTCAAAACCGCTGTGGTGATGGCCAGGCTCGGCATCACCCTAACGGAAGCGCGAGAGCGCCTGCATCAGGCCGATGGCTATCTGTACCGGGTCATAGACGACTGGGACCTTTAGATGACAATCAAGACGCGGATCATCAAAAACGCGCGGATCGTCGCTGAGGCGGACTGTTGCGACCGAGCCTGGCTGCGGGTCGAGAACGGCAAGATCGCCGCGATTGCGCCCGGTGACGCGCCCGAATTGCCACAGGCCAACATAATAGACGCGAATGGCGCGACGCTCTTGCCCGGCTTCATCGATATCCATGCGCATGGCGGGGGCGGTTTCGATGTTATGGACGGCGAAGCCGATTCCCTGGCGGGCATGGCGCGTTTCTTTGCCCGCGGCGGCGTCACTTCGTTCCTGGCGACGACCTGGACGGACAGCAGCGAACGGATCCAACGCGCCTTGCAAGCGGTGGCGAAGGCGCGGGAGATGCGTGGGGCTGGCGCCAGACTGCTTGGCGCCCATCTGGAAGGTCCTTACTTGAACGCGGAGAAATGTGGCGCTCAACACAGCGCCTATATTCGTCGAGCCGACCCCGTGGAGGCATTGCCCTGGCTGGACCTAAACGTAATCCGGCTATTGTCCCTGGCGCCGGAATTCCCCCAAAACCACTGGCTGATCACAGAGGCGGTCAGCCGCGGGCTGGGGGTTTCGGTCGCCCATTCCAACGCGAGCTTCGACCAGATTAGATCGGCGCGAGACCTGGGCCTATCTCACGCGACGCATGCCTTCAACGCCATGTCCTCGCTCCACCATCGCGAGCCCGGCGTCGTGGGCGCTGTGCTCAGCCTTGATGACATCAACTGCGAGTTGATCTGCGACCTCGAGCACGTGCATCCAGCCGCCATTGAAATCCTTTGGCGCTGCAAGGGCGTCGACCGACTGATCCTGATCACCGACTCGGTCAAGATTGCCGGCCTGCCCGATGGCATTTATCAATTCTCGCATCAAGAAGTTGAAAAGAAGGGCGGCAGCGTGCGTATCTGCGCCGACGGCACATTGGCCGGCACGACCCTGACCATGAATGCCGCTTTGCGAAACTTGATGTCAGTCACGAAGCTGCCTGTAGAAGCCCTTTGGCGAACGGCCAGCCTCAATGCCGCGCGGACGATAGGCGTTGCTGATCGCAAGGGTTCCATCGCCCTGGGAAAAGATGCCGATCTGGTATTGGTCGACGACAAATTGAATGTCCGCATGACCATCGTTGAGGGCAAGATCGAATATGCCCGCGATGAAGCGGAATAAGCCCGTTTCACTTGCCTTCCCAATCAATGGGATAGGTCTTGTCGATCATGGACGCCACAGCCTTGCGGAAGTCATCGCTGCGAAATAGCTGCGCCTGCGCCCAAGCCTCGATTTGCAAGCCGCGAGCGTGATCACTGATGTCATTGATGACGCGCTTGGCGTAACTCACGGCCAGGGGCGCGGAGGCGCACAGGTTCGCGACCAGTTCGGCCAAGCCCGCCTCCAGTTCGTCCCTGCTGTATACCCCGTCCAGCATCCCCCATTCCAGCGCCTGCCGAGCATCAATATTCCTGCCAGTCATCACCAGGTCTTTCGCCCTCGCGGGACCGACAAGACTCGCCAAGCGAACGGTACCGCCGACATCCGGTATGATTCCCAGACGCGCTTCCGGCAAGCCCAGTTTGGCGCGCGCCATGGCAATGCGAAAGTCGCAGGCCAGGGCCAGTTCCAGCGCCATGCCCAAGCAGTAGCCATGCAAGACGCAGATGACCGGCAGGGAGCTCCGCTCAATCTTGTTGAGGATGGCTTGGTATCTTGCCGTAAAGGGGAAGAGGTTGCCGCGGAGGCCTTCGTCGAGCGTTTGAAACTGAGCCAGATCAATACCTGATGAAAAAACTCGCCCTTCGGCGCGGACAATGACCACGCGAGCGCCAGCGTTGAATTCGGACTCGGCCTGATCAAAGGCGTCGGAAATGGCAGCCATCATGGCGTCATTGATCGCGTTGCGCTCGTCCGGACGATTTAGCGCAACTTCAAATACGGCGCCCTTTCTTTGGGTTTTGATCAGGTCCCCCATCTCGACTCTCCCCTGCCTGCTGCACCGTCCCTACGCCAGCGATTCCAGAAACTTCTCCATTGCTTCGACAGTATTGAGGCTGAAGCGAGTTCTCTTGCGGTCAATGCGGCGCATCAAGCCGTTGAGCACCGTCCCGGCGCCGATTTCGACAAAGGTCTCGGCGCCGCTCGCGACAATCGCCCCCATTGATTCGGTCCAGCGAACCGCCTGTGTCAACTGTTGGCTCAACTCCGTTCTGATGTCGTCGACCGAATCCAAAGCGTCCGCGCTGACATTGCCCAATAACTGCGCCTTCGGCAACTCCAGGGCTGTCGCCTCAATCGCCCGGTTAAAATCCGCCGAAGCCGAAGCCATCAATGGCGAGTGAGCCGCGACGCTCACAGCCAACTTGACCGCTCGCCTGGCGCCGGATTCCGTTGCCAGCGCCAGGGTTCGATCAACAGCAGCCTCATGGCCGGAAATGACAGCCTGGCCCGGACAATTGTCGTTGGCCAAGACAACCGTTTTTTTGGTCTCCTGGGATACAGTTGCGCACAAAGTTTCGACAATGTCGACATCCAAGCCGAGCAAGGCGGCCATGGCGCCCGGGTTTTCCTCTCCCGCCTTCTGCATCAGTTCCCCGCGCCTCCGAACCAGGCGCAAGCCGTCTTCAAAAGACAGAGCGCCCGCCGCTGTTAAAGCCGAGAATTCGCCCAGGCTATGCCCGGCCATCCAGTTCGGCTCGCATTCGGGGACGAGTTGTCGCAAGACTCGCCAAATCGCCAGGCTGCAAACGTAGAGCGCCGGCTGCGTATTGACGGTTTGATTTAGCCGATCCTCCGGTCCCTGCCAGCAAATATCTGATAAAGAGAAACCGAGCAACTCATCGGCCTGCGCAAAACATTGACGCGCGACCTCGTATTGTTCGGCGAAGTCCTTGCCCATGCCCAAGACCTGAGAACCCTGCCCGGGGAAAAGCGCCGCCGTCTTGCGCCAATTAATCATCGATGTCGCGCCTCAAGCAAAGTCCGCACAAGAAAACGAAGGATAACAGAGCGAGTCCGCCAAGCCGCGCTGGACCGACGCGCGCAAAAAAACCGTGCGGAATGGGCACGGTCTCTTGATCCAGTTGAATCAGCCAAGGCGCGGCTAGTCACCCTTGACTTCCATGACCTTCTCGCCGCCGTAGGCGCCGCACTTTGGGCAGACTCGATGCGAAATACGGTACTCTCCGCAGTCTTCGCACTCTACCAGATGGTTCAAGGTCAAGGCATGGTGGGCGCGCCGACGATCGCGGCGCGATTTGGACACCTTTCTTTTGGGTAAGGGACCCATTCCAGCGCTCCTGCAATCCGTTCAAGACAAACAGGGCATTTTATAAGCGTCTCCACGACATTGTCAAGTGACAGCTGAATACGGCATGCAATTCAATAGAAATGAAAGATTTTTCTCTCTGCGAATTGTTGCACGACTTAATTTGATTTACTTCTGCGTCTCTGTGGTTATATTTAAGTTTGTATTGTCTTCATTGCAGGGCATGCTATTTTGAGGCGATTGCCCTGAAGCAGAGCGAGGATTCGCCTATGAACCGCCGCCAGCAATCCAGAATCGAAAGCATCGTCAAGCAGCCAATCGCGCGGGTCACCGCCTTGGCCGGCGGTATGATCAGCCAAGTGCTCAAAATCGAATTCCCTAACGATGACGCCCTCGTGGCGAAAATCGGCGACGCCACTCACGATTTGCGCATTGAAGGCTTCATGCTGCGTTATCTGCGGCAGAAGAGCAGCTTGCCCGTGCCGGAGCTCTACCATGAAGAAGCTGATCTTCTGCTGATGGAATATATTGAGGGCGCGACCGAGTGGGACTCAGCCAGTCTCGCTCAATTGGGGCATCTGCTGGCAAACTGCCATCAGATCGCCGCGGATTGCTATGGCTTGGAGCGAGATACACTAATCGGACCCTTGCATCAGCCAAACGAGCAATCGGATTCCTGGATCGAATTTTTTCGCGAGCATAGGCTCCAGTATATGATAGGCATAGCGCGCGAATCAGGACATCTGCCGCCTCGGTTGCAGGGGCGGCTTGCCGAATTCGCCGATCAAATCGAGCGATACTTGATCGAACCACAGAATCCCGTCCTCATTCACGGTGACATGTGGCGAACGAATGTCATCGTGCGCGACGGGAATATCGCTGGCATCATCGACCCGGCGCTCTATTACGCTCATAACGAAATGGAACTCGCCTATATGACGCTTTTTGATGGCGTCGGGAGGGAATTCTTCGCCGCCTACCGCCAGATACTGCCGATCGAGAAGGCCTTCTTTGATACCCGCCGGCATGTCTACAATCTGTATCCGCTGCTGGTTCATCTGACGATTTTTGGCGCTAAGTATCTGGGGCCCCTCGATGCCACACTAAGGCGGTTTTCGATATAACTTGCCTTGGATATACCGCACAAGTAAATTCGTACATACTGCATATAGGTTATCCTGCGGTAAGCGACTAAAGTTCTGCAGTCAAGCGATTTTGTCGCGCAGGGGAACGATCTCAATATGAATCGAAGCACCACTGTTTTTTCGAGCAAGAAGGCCAAGAAGAACGCCACCCACTAGCTTGGGCTTGTTTGTGTTGACTAAGAATTGAACGCATACCCGCCCAGACGGCGGGTTTTTTTGTTCGAGCAGCCTTACTATAGTTAGCCGCTGGCAACAGTTGCAGGAGATACTCGAAATGACGAATGAAACGTCCCTTTGTCCAGAATGTGATGCCGAGGTCGATATTCCCGGCGACGCCGTGGAAAACGAATTGCTGTCATGCCCGGAATGTGGTATCGAGCTGGAAATCATGAGCCTGGATCCCATTGAACTGGAACTCGCGCCGGAGGTTGAGGAAGACTGGGGAGAATAGCGATCATGCGTGTTGCCCTGCTTGTCACCCATATACGCGCCGAAGAGAAGCTGATACTCGCGGCATTCAACAATCGCGATATCAGTCCGGATATCATCCTCGACCGCGAGCTCAACTTCAATATCTCGGAAGGACCGCAGCAATTGGCGCCAAGCGGCATCGCCTGGCGCGAATACGACCTGGTATTCGAGCGCTGCGTCAGCACGTCGCGAGGGATGTACGCGCTGGCCATACTCAATAGTTGGGGGCTGCGCAGCTTCAATACTTACGAGACCGCCGCCATCTGCGGGGACAAGCTGCGGACCAGCATCGCGCTCACGCTGCACGGCGTCCCGCGGCCGCATACGCGCGTCGCATTCACGCCGGAAAGCGCGATGCAAGCCATAGAGATGGTTGAATACCCAGCCGTTTTGAAACCCGTAACCGGGTCCTGGGGCCGTCTGCTGGCGCGCGTGCACAACAGAGACAGCGCAGAGGCCATCCTGGAACATCGACAGACTTTGGGCGGCTACAACCACCACATCTATTACGTGCAGGAATACGTCGACAAACCGGGCCGCGATATACGCGCATTTGTGGTGGGCAATCGCACCATCGCCGCCATCTACCGCGCGTCCAACCACTGGATCACCAATACCGCTCGCGGCGGCTTGGCCTCCAACTGCCCCGTGACCGAGAGCCTAAACGAGATCTGCGTCCGCGCGGCGGAGGCCGTTGGGGGCGGCATCCTGGCTATCGACTTGCTGGAAGACGCGGGGGGCAACTTCGTCGTCAACGAAATCAACCATACGATGGAATTCCGCAATAGCAGCAAACCGACAGGCGTGGACATCGCCCAGGAAGTCATCGACTTTGTTATCGGAGAAGTAGGAGTGGTCGCGTGATTCAAGCGAGCATCGTCGGCGGCAGCGGCTATACAGGCGGGGAGCTGCTGCGTCTGTTGCATTTTCATCCCGAAGTCGAGCTGCGGCAGGTTACCAGCCGCGAGCAGGCCGGCCGCTACATTCACAGCGCGCATCCCAATCTTCGCGATGTATCCAGGTTGAAGTTTAGCCATCCCGACAGCCTGGAAGCTTGCGATATGCTCTTTTTGGCGATGCCGCACGGCACTGCCGCCCGTCAAATCGATCATTTCGCCGCGCTAGCGCCAAAACTTCTCGATCTCTCGGCCGATTTCCGCCTTGACTGTTCGGCTGGTTATCAGCGTTGGTACGGCGAAGATCATCCCGCGCCGCGCTGGCTGAACCGTTTCGTTTATGGATTGCCGGAGGTATTCCGGGACAGCGTGATTGGGGCGAATTTCGTCAGCGGCGTGGGCTGCAACGCCACCGTCATTAACCTGGCTCTCTTGCCGCTTGTGCATGCGGGCCTGCTGGAACGCGCGGCGGTCGAGATCAAAGTGGGATCATCCGAAGGCGGGAACAGAGCCAACGCCGGGTCTCATCATCCGATCCGAAGCGGCGCCGTACGTACTTATAAAGCGACAGGGCATCGGCACAAGGGCGAGGTTGAACTGGTGCTGGGCGCGGACCTCCCAATTAACTTCGCCGTTACCGCCATCGAGATGGTTCGCGGCGCGCACCTCTTGGCGCACTGTTATCTGAGCGAGCCGCAGGTCGAGCGCGACATCTGGAAGCTGTATCGCGCTCGATATCGCGACGAGCCCTTTGTGCGCTTGGTCAGCGGCAAAACCGGATTGCACCGCTTGCCGGAACCGCGGGTGGTTGCCGGCAGCAATTTCTGCGATATCGGCTTTGAGCTGGACAGGGACGGAAGGCATCTGGTGGTGGTCGCGGCTTTGGACAATTTGGGAAAGGGCGCCGCGGGCAGTGCCGTCCAGTGCATGAATCTTATGTTTGAACTCGACGAAACTGCGGGATTGACATTCCCGGGTCTCTATCCATAGAGATGAGCGCAAAGATGACTCGTGATAAATTGCTGGTTGTCAAAATCGGCGGCGGCGCGGGCTTGGACCTGCCCGCGACTTGCGACGATCTGGCTCTGATTGCCGGGGGGCGCGCCCTGGTTGTGGTTCATGGCGTCAGCGCGATTATGGATCAAATGTGCCAGGACCTGGGTATCGAAGTGCAATCGCTGACATCGCCGTCCGGCCATAGTTCTCGCTACACGCCGCCCCCTGTGCGCGATATCTATGTCCGCGCGTCTGAAACGGCGAATCAACGCGTTGTATCTGCCCTGCGCCAACGGGGGGTGAATGCGCTGAGCCTGTCGGGAAACAATGTGGTGATCAGCGGCAAGCGCAAAAAAACGATCCGCGCTGTCGTCAATGGGCGCGTTCGTATCGTGCGCGATGATTGCAGCGGGTCGATACAATCCCTGCGCGGCGACGTCCTGCAAAGCGCCTTAGATGAGGGACAGGTACCCGTGTTGCCGCCAATGGCGAGGGGCGATGATGGTCTGCTCAATGTCGACGGCGACCGCGCCGGCGCAGCCGCCGCGGTGGCGCTGGCTGCCGATACGCTTGTTATCCTCAGCAATGTCAAAGGTTTGTATCGCGAGTTCCCAGACGAATCATCCTTCGTCTCGGCAGTGGCGCCTTCGCAGATTAACAGCGCGGAAGCATGGGCGCAGGGACGCATGAAACGCAAAATAATAGCGGCTCGAGAGGCGCTGGACGGCGGCGTAAGTCAGGTTATCATCGCCGACGGCCGCGTCCCCCAGCCGGTATCAAAAGCGCTAGCTGGCGCAGGAACAAGGTTTGGAGCATGATCGACGCGGGCAGACTTTTCGACTTGGAAGATACCTACGGCTCGGGCGCCTACGGCAAAAGGCCCACCGCGCTCGTGCGCGGCCAGGGTGTCTATGTCTATGACGAGATCGGCAATCGTTACCTTGACGCCACAAGCGGCCAGGGCGTGGCGGCGCTGGGTCACAGTCATCCAGCAGTGCTGGGAGCAATCACCGAGCAAGCGGGGCGACTGATTACTTGCCACGAATCCTTTTACAACGATCGTCGCGCTGAGTTCTATGACTTGTTGTCGGGCATTATGCCGGCCGATTTGAATCGCTTTTTTCTCTGCAATAGCGGCGCAGAAGCGATTGAAGGGGCGCTGAAAGTGGCGAAGTTGCTGACGGGACGCGATGGCATTGTCGCCGCCAAACGCGCTTTTCACGGCCGGACCACCGGCGCTCTCTCTATGACCTGGACGCCGAAATATCGCAAGCCATTTCAAGCCTGGCTGCCATCTGTGACTCACATTCCCTATAACGACATAGAAGCCGCGCGGCAAGCAATCTCGGAAGATACGGCGGCGGTTGTGGCCGAGGCAGTGCAAGGCGAAGGCGGGGTGCATCCGGCCAGGGGCGAATACCTGCAAGCTTTGCGCGACGCCTGCGACCGCAGCGGCGCCATGCTCGTCCTTGACGAGATTCAAACCGGATTGGGACGGACCGGGCGTTGGTTCGGCTTTGAACATGCCGATATCACGCCCGATATCGTCGCCATAGCCAAAGCGATTGGCGGCGGCTTGCCCATGGGCGTCGTCAGTTGGCGCGCGGCGCACGGTCCCATTGATCGCGCCTCGCATGGCAGCACCTTCGGCGGGAATCCGCTGGTCTGCGCGGCGGCAATCGCTACCTTGACGACGCTGCGGGATCAAAGCCTGGTAAAGGGGGCGGCGGTCAATGGAACCTGGTTCGCCGAGCGCTTGCGCGCGCTCGAGCTCAACTCGGTACGCGAGGTCCGTGGACGCGGTCTGATGCTTGGGCTGGAGTTGCGCGGCCGCGTCACGCCGGTGCTTCGGGCGCTGCAAGATGCTGGAATCCTCGCGTTGCCAGCGGGCTTAAACACGCTGCGTCTCTTGCCTCCGCTTATCATCACGCGCGAGCAGCTGCAAGTCATTGCGGCTGCGATCGCCGAGGTTTTGGACTAAGCCATGACCACAATCTCTCCCGGCGCGGCGGAAGAGCTGCTGCGCGAACTGGTCGCCATCGCCAGCCCCTCGCGCGAAGAGGCAGAGGCTGCGGCTTTTCTGGTCCAATGGATGCGCGCCGCTGGCTATGACGAAGCCTTTGTTGATGAAGCCGGCAACGCGGTAGGCGTCGTCGGCACGGGCGAATCAGACCTTATTCTGCTCGGTCATATCGACACTTTCAGGGGATTCCCGCCCGTTCAGGTCAAGGGTCGGCTGCTTTACGGTCGAGGATCGGTTGACGCTAAAGGACCCTTGGCTGCCTTTGCCGTTGCCGCGGGGCGCGCCCGGCTCCGCGACGACGCCCGCGTCATCGTGGTGGGCGCTGTGGAAGAAGAAGCGGCGACCAGCAAAGGCGCGCGTCATATCGTAGCGAATTATCGACCAGCCTGCTGCGTCATTGGCGAGCCGTCGCGCTGGGATCGCATTACGCTGGGTTATAAAGGGCGGCTGCTGGCGGATTGGCGCTGGGAAGGCGGGCTGGCCCACAGCGCGGGCGCAGCGCCAAGCCCCGCGGAACGCGCCGTCGACTACTGGCTGCATCTGCAAAGTCGCGCAGAGGAACACAATCGGACCATCGACTCGATCTTCGCCCGCCTGGATGTATCGCTCCGTGATGTCCGCACTTATCAAGATGGCGTTAACGGGGTCGCCGAAATGACTATCGGCTTCCGTCTGCCGCCGGGCCTTGATCCCAGCGAAGCGGCCGAGATGCTGGAGACCGTTGAGGGCGCGACTATCCGCACGCGCTGCGCCGAGCGAGCATACACCGCGGACAAAAACAGCGCCTTAAGCCGGGTATTTCGCCGAGCGATTCGCGCCAGCGGCGGTTCGCCGCGCTTTTTGTACAAGACCGGCACATCGGACATGAATATCGCCGGTCCAGGCTGGGGCTGCCCCATTGTCGCCTACGGACCCGGTGATTCCGCGCTCGACCATACGCCGGATGAACATATCAACCTGGATGAGTACCTGCTTGCGATTGATGTTCTCACCACAGTCCTGGAGACCCTCTAGCTGGCAATAAGGAGTCTTATGCGCAACAGAAACGCGCCCGTTCAAGATTTTCATTTCATCGACTCGACCCTGCGCGAGGGCGAGCAATTCCGCGGAACGCACTTCACCATCGACGACAAAAAGGAAATCGCCCGTTTACTGGATCGATTCGGCGTCGAGTATATGGAACTCTCCACGCCCGTCGCTAGCCCGCAGAGCGCGGACGCGATACGCGCATTGGCCGATATGCCCCGTGGCTTCAAGCTGCTCACGCATATTCGCGCTGATATGGAAGATGCCAAACTGGCGGTCGACTGCGGTATTGACGGCGCCGACGTTTATATCGGCACTTCTAATTACATGCGCGAATACAGCCATGGGAAGAGCCTTGATCAAGTTATTGAGATCGGTCAGAAAATTATCCAGTACCTAAACGAGCAAGACATCGAGACGCGCTTCAGTACCGAAGATACTTTCCGCAGCAATTTCGCCGACGTCATGACCGTCTATCGCGCCATGGACCTGGCCGGCGTTGATCGCGTCGGCGTCGCCGATACCGTCGGCATTGCTGATCCGCTAAGCACATATAACCTCATATCGAATCTGCGCGATGTGGTCGGCTGCGACATTGAGTTTCATGGCCACAACGACAGCGGATGCGCGGTAGCCAACGCCTTTTGCGCCCTGCAAGCCGGGGCGACGCATATTGATACCACCGTGCTGGGGATCGGAGAAAGGAACGGCATCACGCCCATGGGGACCCTGATCGCTCGTCTCTACACCTGCCACAAGTCATTGGTGGAGAAATATGACTTGCCGCTGCTGGCGGAGATTGAAGCCCTGGTCGCGCAAAAACTGGGAATCGCGATTCCCTTCAACACGCCGATCACCGGCGAAGTAGCCTTTCATCACAAAGCCGGCGTGCACACCAAAGCCGTATTGCGGAATCCAACCACCTATGAAGCGATTGATCCTGATGACTTTGGCATGAGCCGATTCATCGATGTCGCGCATCGTCTGGTCGGGCGCAACGCTATCCGCGACCGCGCTTTGACACTCGGTCTCGACCTTCCGGAAGATATGCTGCGGCTGGTAACAACGCAGGTGAAAGCGCTTGCCGATTTGGGTCCAATCACGATCCAAGATGTTGATGACATGCTCTACGAACTCGTGCATCCGGTGGAAGACTAATCCCCAAGGACCAGGTTGCCGCGTTCCGGTCGGCGAGCAAATTCACTCGGATCTCGCATTGCGATGAGGTAGACCAGCAGCGATAACAAGCCTGCCAATGCGAACAGCGTAAAGACCAGCTCGAAGCCGGCTGCGTCCACCAGCCAGCCTCCAATAATGGGCGCAAAAACCGTAACCGGCGCGATTAGCGTATTCGCCATGCCGATGTAAAAGGGCCGATCGGCCGCCGAGCTAAACTGCACAGTGATCGTCAAAATCGTCGACCACTGCGTCGTATTGACAATGCCGGTCAAAGCAAATACCAGGTAAAACCAGGTGACATCCGGCGCCAGCAAAGCGATCGCAATTGTCAAAACCGTCGCCATGTTGCCAAGCATCAAAATGCGCCTGTGACTCCAGCGGTCTCCAGCCCAGCCGACCAAGGTGCTGCTCAAGGTATGCGAGACCAGCAGAACGCTGGTCATGGCGCTGGCGAATTCCGGCGTCATCTGATAACGCCGGATGCCATAAATCGTGAAAAATGAAACTGCAGTCAGACTAAGGGAGGTCAAGGCGCGCGCGATCAAGAACCAGCGGAAATTGTCATCGGCGCGCAGGATCGAGCCCAAACGCCCGCCGAAATCGCGCCAGGGTACGCGCGCCCCGATGTCCTTTGGCTCACTGACCGGCTCATAGGTAAGCGCCAAAAAGACAAAAGACACCACCAGACTGATAGCGGCAATGAAAAACAGTATCGAGAAGTTCTGCGGGAAATCGTGATGCGCGAGAATATAGCTGGCCAGCAAGGCGCCGCCGGCGCCAAACAGATTGACGCAAGCCGATTGCACGCCAAAAAATGTGCCCAGCCGATGCGGGGGCATGATTTTGCTCATCATGCTTTGCCAGGGCGTGCCGGTGAATCCGCCGCCCAGGGATTGCCAGCCGAGCAGCAGCACCGCCAAGAGCAGCGCAAAGTCCGTGCCGATCGTTGGAATCAGAAAGGCGACGAGCGCCAATCCAAAGTAGGGAACCCTTTCCAGCAGGGTCATGGCCAGCACCATGGGTTTGAAGCGGCGCAAGCCGGCAACGTAGTTCGATGTCAGCAACTGCGGTATTTGCCAGCCAATATGAAAGAGGGTCGCTACAAAACCGATCAGCGCAGTTGATTCGGTGAGATAGGACAAGAACAAAGGCACTATGGTAACATAGGAAGCCAAGCCGACGACGCTCAGTCCGAAGAAGCTGCCGTCGAGGATATTAACCAGGGCATTGTGACGAAGCTTGTCTTGAAGATCTTGTGACAGCATCTGACCTGCCTGTGAGGGAGAAATCGCTAAACTCAGCTATTGTAACAGACATTTGTTCTAGGCAAAAGCAACAATGGATAATGTATTGAATTCGGTTGAAATTCAAATGAGCCATATTCAGTTTCACCACAAAGACACGAAGGACACAAAGAATAGGACTATTTCGCAACCCATTCTCGGTGCCCTCGGTGGTTAAGCTTTTTGTTTCAACCGAAAAGGATACACTACCGCAATGGGTAGTGTATTGGCGATTTCCCAAGATAGGCTAAAGTCGACCGGGACTGAAACGAAAAGAGATACAGCGTATGGAAGCTTCGCCATGGCGATGACAGCAACGGAAAAGCTGCTCGCGCGCGCCAGCGGCAGCAGCGCCGCAAAGCCCGGGGAAGTCCTTGTTATCGAACCGGACGTGATCCTGAGCCACGACAATACCGCTGCCATCGCGCAACTATTCGAGCAGCTTCCGCATCGGCGCGTCAAGTACCCGGAACGTCTTGCAATCACGCTTGACCACGCGGTACCGCCGCCGAACCCTGGCCATGCCCGGAATCACCAGGCGGTCCGACGCTTTGTTCGCGAACATGGCATTGGCAATTTCTATGAAGTCGGACGGGGAATCTGTCACCAGGTTTTATGTGAAGAGGGACTGGTGGGTCCCGGCCTGACCCTGCTGGGCGCCGACAGCCACAGCACGCATTTCGGCTGGCTGGGCGCCTTCAGCGCCGGCATCGGACGCAGCGAGGTCGCCGCGCTGTGGGCGACCGGCGAACTTTGGCTGCGCGTTCCAGAGACCATCCGCATCAGACTCTCCGGCGAACTCAAAACGGGCGTTACGAGCAAGGACTTGACTATCCATCTTATCGGACAATTGTCGTCGGAAGGCGCAAGCTACAAAGCTGTCGAATTTGATGGCGGCGGCTTAAACTCCCTGACTCCCGATTCGCGGGCTGTACTCACGAATATGATGGCGGAGATGGGCGCCAAGAACGCCTGGATCGCGCCTGACGGCGTCACCTGGGCTTGGCTTGAGAACATCATGCGGCGGACGCGAGCGCATGATTGTCGAGAACGGCTGGCATACTTTAGGGACAATGCCCTGTACCCGGATACCGATGCGGACTATGCCGAAGACCATCACATCCGTCTCGGTTGCATTGAACCCGTGATCTCTTGCCCGCAGTCCGTCGACAATGTTCTGCCGCTTTCAGAAGTTGGCGAAATACCCGTTGATCTCGGCTTTATCGGCACCTGTACCAATGGCAGGCTCGAGGATATCGCCGCCGCCGCGGAGGTCTTGCGCGGCCGGAAAATCCGCGCGCGGCTGCTCGTCATCCCAGCCTCGTCGATGGTCCTGCGCGATGCCAGCGCAGCCGGCTATATCGCTGCCTTGATTGATGCCGGCGCGACCGTTGGCACGCCCGGCTGCGGACCCTGTATGGGGGTTCACATGGGCGTGCTGGCGCCGGGCGAGGTCTGCGTCAGCAGCGCCAACCGCAACTTCCGCGGCCGGATGGGCGAACCTGAGGCGCGGATCTATCTCGCTAATCCAGCGGTTGTCGCCGCAAGCTGCGTCGCCGGTCACATCATTCATCCAGCCGATCTGTTATAGGGAAGCCATGTCTGCAAACTCGCACCGCATCTGGAAATATGGAGACGACGTCAATACCGACGTCATCTTCCCCGGCAAGTATACCTATACGGTCAGCCATGATCCCGCAGAGCTGGCGCGTCACGCCCTGGAAGATCTGGATCCCCAATTTGCGGCCAATGTCCGGCCCGGCGATGTTATCGTTGCGGGCCGCAATTGGGGCAACGGCAGCAGTCGCGAGCAAGCCGTCACCTGTCTGGCGCATGCCGGCCTCCGAGCGGTGATAGCCAGCAGCTTTGCGCGCATTTATTATCGCAATGCCATCAACAACGGCTTGCTGGCGATTCCCTGCCCGGAGATTGTATCTGTCGTGAGCGCCGGCGATGTCCTGGAGATCGACATGGAGAACGCGACATTGATATGGGATGGGCGCGAGTTCGGCTTCCCCCCTCTGCCGGCGCAGGTGCGGGATATTCTGGATGCGAACGGTATTATCCCCTATTTGCAAGCGAAGCATCTCTAGCATCTCCTGGAATTCTTGACTATTAGAAGCATAACTTATCAATCTGTGAATGATCCGGGAAAGCCCGCATTCCGGTCACTTGGACACTGTATGTAGCAATAGCTACAGCTTGTGTTAGAATAGGCAAGCACGCGCCGAACTCGGAGAATTCATGCTAGCAATCGTCAACACCTGCGCTGTCATCGGCTTGGACGGTCAAATTGTCGAGGTGCAAACCGATTTTAACCCTCGCGCCTCGTTGCCCAGTTTTCATTTGGTCGGCTTGGCGGGCATCGCCGTCAAGGAAAGCAAAGAACGCGCTCGTTCGGCAATACGCAACAGCGGCTTGCGCTTCCCGAACAAGTCCTATGTCGTCAATCTGTCGCCCGCTGACATCCACAAGCACGGTCCCGCCTATGATTTGGCGATCGCAATCGGCGTGCTGGCGGCGACTGATCAGATCCCTTTGCATACACTGGAAAACGCGCTCTTCATCGGCGAACTGTCTCTGGATGGCGGCATCCGGCACGTCAAAGGCGTGATGCCGATGGTCTACACTGCCCGGCAGCACAATATCGAGACTGTATACGTGCCGGAAGATGACGCTGCCGAAGCCGGCTTGATTGATGATGTCAAAATCATACCGGTGCGTTCCATTGGACAATTGGTGGAACATCTCTATCAATTGAACCCAATCCAGCCTTACCGCACCGATCCCTCCGCAATAAACGCGCAAGAGCCGCTGGCGGATGGATTGGTCGACTTCGCCGACATCCGCGGACAGGAACATGTCAAGCGCGCTCTGGAGGTCTCCGCGGCCGGCAATCACAATATCATGCTTTCGGGTCCGCCCGGCGCCGGCAAGAGCCTGCAAGCCCGTTCCATGCCCGGTATTCTGCCGTCGCTGACCTTGCAGGAAGCATTGGAAGTGACGCGCATCTATTCCATCGTGGACATGCTGTCGCAGGACAACCCTTTGATACGGCAGAGGCCCTTCCGCGCGCCTCATCATACGATTTCGCAGGTTGGGCTGGTCGGCGGGGGCAGCATTCCCAAGCCCGGCGAAATCAGCCTGGCGCACCGCGGCGTGCTCTTCCTGGACGAAATCAATGAATTGCCGGTCAAAGTGTTGGAGGTGCTGAGACAACCGATTGAAGACAAAGTTGTCACGATCAGCCGCGCCCAGGGCAGCATCACCTTCCCCGCCAACTTCCTGCTGGTTGGCGCGCGCAATCCTTGTCCTTGCGGCTTTTACGGAGATCCGACGCAAGCCTGCAACTGTACGCCCAATCAGATCAAGCGTTACCAGAACAGGCTCTCCGGTCCTTTATTGGATCGTATCGATATGCACGTGGATGTGCCGCGGGTGGATTTCGACAAGCTGATGGGACGAGGCGAAGGCGAAAGCTCAGGGGAGATCCGGCGGCGAGTCGAAGCCGCGCGAGCAAAACAGATTGCCCGCTTCCGGGAGCATCCGGGTCTATTTGCCAATGCCGATATGTCCGTCAGCGAAATCGACCAGTTTTGCGCCTTGACGGCGGAAGCGCGGCAGGTATTGACGCTTTCCGTGCGCAAACTGCAGTTGAGCGCGCGCAGCTATCACCGAGTGCTCAAGCTGAGCCGCACGATCGCCGATCTCGATGCCTCAGTTGACATTCATGTGCGTCACATTGCCGAAGCGCTGCAATACCGGCCGCATAGCGACTGACAAGCCGCATGTTTGCCCTACTCGGACGACGGCGCGAAGCGGCGCGCGAGTTGAATCTCCAGGACGCGCTCCAGACTGAAATTGTCGATCTGAACATACGAAGCCTCCGTCGCGGCTAGCGCAGCCTTTGGCGCCAGACCGATCAATTCCGTGCCTGCCACAGCCACGCCCAGCCTTTGCGCCTCTTGGCGAACGGCTTCTAGCGCGCGATGAATTGACGTGATCCTGTAATTCGTCAGATTCATCGATACCTGCGCCGATCCCTTGACCGAAAAGCCCAGCGCCATGAGATGCGGCAGGCCGCCGGAAGACTCGCGCACAGCCCGGGCGATGCGCCGAGCGACTGCGACATCGTCCGTCGACAGATAAACATTGAAGGCGATCAAGATATCCCGCGCGCCGATGGCGCAGGCGCCAGCGTTGCCCATCACACGAGGTCCGAAATCGGGGCGGCGTTCATCACTCAATTCGTTACATTCGCGCAGGCGCTCGTAACCGCCACGACGGATGTTGGCCAGCTTCCGATTCCTGTCCCGAAGCGCCGCCTCTCCGTACAGGAAAACGGGTATCCGCAGTTCCTTGCCGACGCGCGTGCCAAGCGCGCGAGCCAGCCGCACACAGTCAGCCATGCTCACGTTATACAGCGGCACGAAAGGCAGGACGTCGGCGGCGCCGATGCGCGGATGCTGCCCGGAATGACAGTTCATATCAATTAACGCCGCTGCAATCTGTATCCCCGCGAAGGCCGCCTCGACCACCGCTGCCGGTTCGCCAGCGAAACTGACAACCGAACGGTTGTGATCGACATCGCTTTCCCAGCCGAGCACAGCCACGCTTTTGGCCGACGATATAGCCGCGACGATTTCGCCAAGGACCTCGGTCCTCCGTCCCTCGGAGAAATTCGCCACACATTCAACGATCCGCTGCATAGCCCGTAGCTAGTGTTTGATCAAATGAGGATCCAGGTCGATCATGATCTTCATCATACCAGATCAAAATCTCTACAGCAGCCATTTCAAATTGCTCTGGATAAGGCTCTCAAGTTGAACTATAGTGCGGCGAGCGGGCAAGTAAACCTGCCCGATCAACGGAGAGACAGGTATGAGCGACGAGCAAAAAACAGCCAGTTCTTCACTGAGCAAGGACATCCGGATTTTGGGAAACCTCCTTGGTGTCATTATCCAGGAGCAGGAAGGTATCGAGGCATTTGACCTGGTGGAGGAGATACGGGCTGTTTCCAAGGCGCGGCGGAGCGGCGATTCACAGGCGGCATTCAAGCTGGCTAATCGTCTGGAGTCGCTGCCGCTAGAATCCAAAAGCGTGCTCATTAAAGCCTTCTCCAACTATTTCCAATTGATCAATATTGCCGAGGATTTGCAGCGCATTCGCGTGATTCGCCAGCGCGAGGCCCAGGGCGCCCTCAAAGAATCAATCCGCAACGCTGTGCGCGCCCTCAAGGAGAACGGGAAAAGCGCCGATCAACTGCGCAACCTCCTCAACCAGACGCGCCTTCGGCTTGTGCTCACGGCGCATCCTTCCGAAGCCAAGCGCCAGGAGATTCTCATCAAGCTGCGCCAGATCGCCTCCATGATGGAAGTCCGCGACCGGCATAATCTGCTCCCGCGCGAACTGCGCAAGCTGGAAGGCGATCTGGCGGAAGAAGTCGAAGAACTCTGGCAGACCCGCCCTATCCGCGCGACCAAAAAGCAAGTAGCCGACGAGGTTGCCTTTGGCATTTATTTCATCCGTTCGGTTGTTGTCGATGTCGTGATCGACATTTACGAAGATCTGCAGGGCGCGCTGGAAGAACACTACCCGGAGGACGATTGGTCGGAGTTGCCGCCGGTATTGCGCTACGCGTCCTGGATTGGCGGCGACCGCGATGGCAACCCAAACGTGACAACCGATGTTACGCTGCAAACCCTGGCGACTTTGCGCCGCACCGCGCGCCAGATGTACCTTGAGGAAGTCGAGAATCTGATACAGAACTTGACGCAAGATACCGAAAGCGTCGGCATCTCCCCCGATCTCCGCTCGGCGCTGACCGACGGCAGCGAGGCCCGCGAGTTGTATCCGGGCGAGGTTTATCGCCAGCGGATGTCCAGGATTCATGCGCGGCTGACAGATGACAGTTACCGTTCCAGCCGCGAGCTGCTGGAGGATCTGTTAGTCGTACAGCGCAGCTTGCAGCAGCATCGAGGCAGGCGCTCTGCCATGGGCGCCGTGCAGCGCTTGGTGCGCAAGGTCCGCTTGTTCGGTTTGCACCTGGTTCCGCTTGAAGTGCGTGAAGATGCGGGCTTGCACGCGGCAGCCCTGGACGAGATCTTCCGCTTCTTTGATATCAATAACGGTTATCTCTCGTTGCCAGAAGCAGAAAAGCAGGACCTGCTAAGTTTTGAGATAGGCAATCGCCGCCCGCTATTTCCTATAGACATAAGCGTATTCACTGAAACGACGCAAAGCATCATCCAAACCTGGCAGATGATTGGCGCCGCGCATCGGCAATATGACCCGATCGTGATCGACACCGTAATCGCCAGTATGTCGAAGCAGCCCAGCGATGTTTTGGCAATGCTGCTATTCGCCCGAGAAGTCGGCATCGACAGCGATGTCTACATCGTGCCTTTGTTCGAGACCATAGATGACTTGTATCGGGCACCGGAGATCATGACACAGCTGTTCGACAACGTCGAATACCGCAAGTACCTGAATTCGCGTTCGGGCAAGCGCGGCTTGCGTCAGCAAGTCATGATCGGTTACTCCGACAGCGGCAAGGACGGGGGCTATCTGGCGTCGAATTGGAATCTGTACAACGCCCAGCGAATTCTGACCAGCACCTGCGTCGATCGAGGGCTGTCCCTGGAATTGTTCCATGGTCGCGGCGGCAGTATCGGGAGAGGCGGGGGACCAACCAACCGCGCAATCTTGTCGCAGCCGCCGGAGTCCCTGCGCGGAGGCGTCAAGATCACCGAGCAGGGCGAGGTCATCGCCTATCGTTATAGCAACAAGGGCATTGCGCATCGTCACCTCAATCAAGTGATGAATGCCGTCTTGATGGGCATGGGCTTGCAAGAGGAGCGGCGCGCGCCGCAGGATTATCTGCTGACAATGGCTGAACTGTCGCGGATGAGCAGCGGAGCATACCGGGATTTTGTCTACGAGAGCGACGGCTTTATTGAATACTGGCAGCAAGCGACGCCAATCAACGAATTAGGCATGATGCAGATCAGCTCGCGCCCGGCAAAGCGCACAAAGAAGGGCGGTTTCGCCGCGATGCGCGCCATCCCCTGGATCTTCAGTTGGATGCAGAGCCGCGCCATCGTGCCCAGCTGGTACGGGATCGGCAGCGCCTTCCAGAGCTACTGCGAAAATTATAGCGACGGCCTTGATCGCCTGCGCGAGATGTATCAGAAATGGGCTTTCTTCAACGCCATCATCGACAATGCCCAGTTGGACGTCGCCAAAGCCGATATGGGCATTGCCGAGCTATACGCCTCGTTAGTAGAGCCGCCGGAGCTGCGCGAGCGCTTCTTTCAACGCATCAAGAATGAGCATGCCCTTAGCAGCGCGATGATTATGAAAGTTACTCAGCAGGATGATTTGCTGTCCAATATGGCGGCGATAAAGACCTCAATTGAACGGCGGAATCCTTACGTCGATCCGCTCAACTTCATGCAGGTTGCGCTCCTGCGGGAACTGCGCCAGCTTGATCCGGACGCCAAGGATCGCGATGCGGTATTAGAAGCTACCTTGGCTACGATCAATGGAATAGCCGCAGGAATGAAAACGACCGGCTGAGTTATGCCCCGGGGCTGCGCCAGTCTGGCCTCGTGAATCGCTGTATTTCCAACAGATAACCGTCCGGGTCCCGGACAAAGAAATGATAAATCCCGTATCGTTCGTTGGTCCGCGGCGCGTGTTCGCAGCTCCAGCCCCGCGATGTAATGCGCTTGTACCAGCCGTCCACGTCCGCCGTAACCACGGTGAAAATGAGCCCGTCCCGGCTTGTCTCGCCGGTTTCGCGCAGGCAAATGCCGAGGAACGCGGAGTCCCCCGTCACGCGATATATCCGACAACTGCCTTGGTCCAGAACGAGCGAGAAGCCAAGGATGTCATGGTAGAACCGTCCGGAACGCTGGAGATCGCGGACATAGAGAAACGTTATCTGTGAATCTATTGGGGGGATCTGCATCGGGAAATTAGCCTCGCGCTTACTTGTCGAAACTTTGAAGATTTAACCTGAAGACGATCCAACTTGTGTTCCGCCGGCGCTCTCGGCAAGAGCAAATAGCGAATCCACGCCGGGATCGCGCAGGAATTCATTCCGCGTCTCAATAGTTAATGACGCTTGTTCCGCGGGCAGCAAAGCCCAGAACAATTTTGGATCGGCAACTTGTCCGGTTCCAATTTCGGCATAGCTTCGCAGCAGTTGGAAGAATTGCTCGTCCCCCATATCCTCGCGCAGATTATGCAGCATCTGCGCGCCGCGCAGGTAAATCGCGTTGATGTATTCACGAAAGGTATTGAACTCGTAGACCATGCTGTCAACATCGCCCTGCGGGAAATAACCCGCCACGCGAAAGGTCCACCACCAATTCTTGTCCGCCGGATAATGCGATTCGATGAACAGGTACTCGCTGTAGGTCGCTAGGGCTTCGTCAAGCCAAGGATGGAGCGCGGCATCGCTCCCAATAAGCGCATACCACCACTGATGAGCGATTTCATGAACGGATACCAGCGTCAGATAGTTATAGGGCGTTCCGTCAAACTGGGCGAACCAGGCCGAGCCCACATAGACCAGACCGGTAAACTCCATGCCATCGGGGAAGTCGCCCTGCACCACAACGAAGCGATCACGGGGGTATGCGCCAAAGAGCCTTTCAAACAATTCCATTGCTTGAATCGTTATTGTTAAAACATGGGATGCGCTATTCTTTCCGTTGATATTGAGGCCCGCTTGCGAATCGCGCAGCGTGTAAACGGCCACTTCAACGCCGCTAGCCGTAAGACCTTCGTGCAGTTGAAACTTCTCGCTCAGGCTCAGGGCAAAGTCGCGCGATTGGCGCAATTCGACTTGCCAAAAGCCCGGCTCCAATCTCTTGATTTCCCCCGGCGCAGCCAGTTGCAGGTCCTCCGTCGCCTCTTGCACATGCACTTCCACCCGCCAATCCGCAACATCGTAGACGATCTGTTCTCCGAAGGTCGCCGGGCTGTGGATGCGCCATGCCTCGTTAACGCGCGCGGCGACGTTCGGCAGAAAATGCGCCAAATTCAGCTGACGCGGACTGTAGCCGAAGAAACCGCGAAAGGCGCGCATGCCGTCTCGTATCACATCGGGCAGCAAGCGAAACCGTATTTCGATTTCTATCGCGCAGCCCGGGGGCAAGGCGATAGCCAGCGGGATTTCCAGCCTGTTCGAGTCCAGTTCGTGATAGGCGAGAGACTCGTCGACCAATAGCTCGTTGAGCGCGAAGCTGCCATCCCATTGGTTGGCTTGAACGTCCAGGACAATGGACCCCAAAGGAGCGTCTTCTCGATTCGTGAAGGAGATGAGTTGATCAACGCTGGCGGCCTTCTGCGCATAGTCAATATCAACCCGGGCGGCAACTTGCCGAGCCGAGCTTGCGCCATCATCAATGCCACAGGAGTATGGATACGAGGGCGTGGGCTGGACGGGCGCGGCGGGCGCGGCGGTATTTTTCGCGGCTGGGGCTGGAGTCGGTGAAGCGAGCTCGCTAGTGACGTCGAGACGCAAATTCGGCGCATTGGGCGGCGTCGAATTGACATCTGGCGGGATGCTGCCGAGATTGCATGCGGATAGCATCGCGCAGGCCAACGCTGTCAAGCCGAGTAATTTGAGCATGATCAGCATCTTACAGTCACCCGCCGCCCTGCACAATGCGCGGTTCCCAAGCGGCTTTGGCTAGTGATCCATTTCGGCGAAACAAAACTTTAACCACCGAGGACACCGAGAAATGTTTGCGAAATACTCGTTTTCTTTGTGTCCTTCGTGTCTTGACGGTCAGTGTCTACGCGACCTGTGGTGAAAATATATTTGGCTCATTTGAATATCAACTGAATTCGCTACAGTACCTGGCTTTGAATGACGACATGACCTTGTCGAAAAGATGTGTTATCCTTCCCAGCAAATTTTACCCGCCCTTCCGCCGCCCGGCAGATGCCCGAGATCGTCGATGGCCACCACCGCAAACGCAAGTTTTCACCAAAAGATCGTCGCGGCGATACGCCTGTCTCGCTGGCGTGAACATGTGCCATTTACGATTCCGCTTAGCCTCGTTGGAAGCCTGCTCGCGATAGAAGCGGCAGGAGCGGAGGTTGATTGGCGAGCCTTCGCAGTCATCGCCGCAAACATTTTCTCGATGTCATTCGCATTTGTGATCAACGATATCGCCGATGCGCCGGACGACGCCTTGAATCCCCAGAAAATGCGCCGCAACGTGATAAGCAATGGCCTATTGTCGTCTCGCCAGGGATGGTTCCTGGCGGCGCTATCTTCGGCCTGCGCGCTCTTGCTCTATGCCCTGAGCGGACTCTGGACTCTGGCGATTGGCGGGCTAACGCTTGTCCTCTGTTTTTTGTACTCGGCGCGCCCATTTCGGCTGAAGGCTCGTCCGGTCACAGATGTATTGTCCCATGCCCTGATGCTCAGCGGTCTTTTGATGATGACGGGATATTTCGCCTACGATACCGATCCACAGGTCGCCTGGCTGGTGATCTTCGCGGTGATACTCTTTTCCGCATACGGCCAATTCTACAATCAGATTGACGACTACGAGCTGGACAAATCGGCCGGGCTCCAAAATACTGTCGTTTTGCTGGGCAAGCCTTTGACGCGTCTGCTGAGCTTCGCGACGTTGCTCGGCGCGCTTTTCTGCATGGCGGTCTCTATTCTATATGGCTTGTTCCCGCCCTGGCTGGGAACCTTCCTGATCATTGGCTTTCTCATCGTCGTGATGTTTCCCTGGGAATTGGATATGCGGGGCAACCTGGCAACGGACGGGGGCAACGTGCAGCGTCCGGGACTTATCGTCGCGAACCTGGTCGCGCTGGTGTGGCTGGCCTCCGCGATGGGCTTGTTATCCATCGGATAAGCGCCTTGTGCTAGAATTGCGGTAAGGACGGCCGCGATCGGGACAGATCATGGAAACGATACATCAGATTCTATTCAACACGCATATCTTGTATTCTCTGGCTTTGGGATTGTGGGCAGCCATCATCGCCGCGCGTAAAGACTCCATCGGCGGGAATTATTGGGGCGCCATGTTGACCTATGCCCTGCTGGCCGGCGTGACCTTGCTAGTGGGCATTGTACTCTTGGCGACCGGCTATCAGCCGCGCTCCGGCCGAGTGATCGTCTATGTGCTTTACATGTTCTGGCTGGTCATCATCATGCCGGGCGCCTTCACCATGTTAAAAGGCCGTGACGATCGTTCCGCCGCTATCGCTTTTGCCCTACTCGCATTCTTCAACTTCTCCACGTCAATCAGTATGATCGAACGTGAACTGGTAGGACCCTGGATCGAATTGGCTTGATACGGCTTGGCCTCAAGCCCAGGGACGTGCCTGCGTCGTCGGATCATGTTCCGCGTTCGCGGGTGGATTTGCGTGCGAAAGCATTTGGAACGGCATTATGGATAGTTCCGGCAAATTGGAGCAAAGACCAGCCTGGACCCGGGAACGGATATCGGCGGCGCTGGGCGAATCTCTTGTCCGGTTGATCGCGACCATCGCAAAACATGCCCATGCCGAAAATGCCGCCATTTACCTGGCGGGCGGCGTCGTAAGAGACTTGGTATTGCAGCGCGAAAACACAGACCTGGATTTTGTGCTGGAGGGCGATGCGATAGCCTTCGCAAATAAGCTGGCGCGGATCTACGGAGGCGAAACTGAAAGACACATCCCCTTCGGGACCGCCAAATGGAAACTCGATAGCGCGGCAATCAACAATTTATCCCTGGGAAGCGGCGCCATTCCCGCGCAAATTGATTTTGCGACCGCGCGCACGGAGGAGTACCTTGCGCCGGCTGCCTTGCCCGTGGTGGAGCCGGGCTTGATCGCGCAGGATTTGCTGCGCCGCGACTTCACCGTTAACGCGCTGGCGCTGCGCAT
Source organism: Chloroflexota bacterium (assembly GCA_028873975.1). GTDB lineage: Bacteria > Chloroflexota > Anaerolineae > Aggregatilineales > Phototrophicaceae > UBA6055. The sequence goes on along the minus strand of JAPPMO010000101.1, from coordinate 51,810 downwards.
TGAAGCCGAGTCATGTCCCTGGGATATGCTCAATCCCGGCAAGGGTTACAGCGATATCCTTGGCAAGAAGATTCGTGTTCTGCACGACCGCAGCTTTATCGACGATCCAACGCGCATGTTTCGAGCCTTCCGCTTTGCCAGCCGCTTTGGTTTCGCGATCGAATCAGGCACGGCGGAAATCTTGCGCGAGGCGATTCCCGTCATTCAGCGCCTCAGCGGAGAGCGGATTCGCCATGAATTGGACTTGATCTTGCGCGAAGAACACCCGGAGCGCATAATCGCTGATCTGTCCGCGCTGGACATCTTCGCGCAGATTCACGCTGCCTTTCGCATTAGCGCGCGATCGGCCGAGCAATTCCAGCGCTTGCGCGAACACATGCCCAAGCTGCGCGGAAACGCCGACGAGACAGCCCGCTTGGGCTGGCATTTGCTCTTCTCTGGCATAGCCGAAGACGACGCGCTTTTGATCTGCGCTCGCCTGGGCTTGACGGGTGAATTATCCAGTTCTATCGCGGGATTCGCGCGCCTGCTGGAAAAGCTGGGTTGGCTGGGCGCGCCCGCTAGCAAAGCCAGCGCAATCACGCGCTTCCTCGACGGCATTTCGGCAACTGCCTTGCGCGCCGCCCTGATTTGCAACATCGATAAGCACTCGGCCAAAGAGCGCCTGGAGTTATATCTGGCGGACTGGCGTCATCGCCGCAGCGCCATCGACGGAAACGAGTTGATTCGCGCCGGATTGGCGCCGGGACCAATCTATCGCGAAATCCTGGACAAGCTGCGGGACGCCTGGATCGATGGCGAAATTGAGTCGCAAGATCAAGAGCATGAACTATTCTTGAAGCTGGTCAAAGAAGCGCAAGCCTGGTATCGCGGCTGACCACTGCTTGGAGTCGCTACGCTTGAACTAGCCAAGTTGATTCGCGCAACTGTCACAACAGTCTTTGGCAGTTTCAGCGGCTTCGTATGCAAGCATTTATTCTTAGGCAAGTTTCTCGTAAGCAATTATCGCTAGTCTGGGAATGCGTCAGTTATCCAAGAGGGTTATGGAACAATGGAAAATGTCACATTTGGATTAGCCTTGGTGGCTGGGTTTCTCTCGTTTATCTCGCCCTGTGTGCTGCCGCTGGTTCCAGCCTATATCGGTTATATGGGCGGAAGATTGACCCACAACGTGGCGCGGCAGACATCGGCGGGCGGCGCTTCCGCGCTCCGGGTCACAGTCCGCTTGCAGATGCTGCTGCATGGCATCGCCTTTGTGCTGGGCTTCACCTTGATTTTCGTCCTGATCGGATTCCTTACGACGGCGCTCGCCAGCATCGCGGGGCAATTCGTCAGCACGTTCACGGAAAGCATCGGCCGCATTGGCGGGCTTGTCATCATATTCTTTGGTTTGCAATTTATGGGTTTGCTGCCAAGGTTCTTCCGCTGGCTGCGCGCCAAGAGCAATGCCGGTTTGCTGGACAATGTGCTGCTGAGCATCGTATTCGCCCTTGTTGCCAGCGCCGTCATTTACTGGGGATTCGTCGAGCAGATCGTCATCGCCTTGCCGCTTGTGGCAGCGCTTGTAGTTGCCATGTCAGTCAATGGCGCATTTGCCCAGCCCGCGGTCTTTTGGAATCGTATTCTCGACCGACTGGATTTGATGATTTATTCCGACACGCGTGGTGATGTCGCGGGATCGAGCCGTGAGGGACTGCTCGGTTCGGCCTTCATGGGTATGGTTTTCTCCGCTGGCTGGACGCCCTGCATTGGTCCGCTCCTCGGGACCATACTCACCGTGGCTGCGGCAACAGGCGCTACGACCGGTGACATCGTACAGGGCATGCTGCTGCTAAGCGCTTATTCGATCGGCCTTGGCATCCCCTTCATTGTTACGGCGCTGCTGATGAATAGCGCCGGGGGCATACTCCGGCGTTTGCAACGGCACATGCGCAAGATCGAGCTATTCAGCGGCACGCTGCTGATCCTTATCGGTCTGCTGGTTGCAAGCGGGCAATTGCAAAGCTTGAGCCAGACTTTCTCGCAGGGAGACTTTGCCGATTTCACTTTTCGCGTGGAAGAATGCGGAATAGGGTATTTCGAGGGGCGCGTCGGGCTTGGCCATGTCGGCGCCTGCTTGGGCGGGACGCTAATCCCCGTAGCCCTCAATCAAAGCGCCGGCGGGTTTTTCAAGGACGATGTTTCCCGGCTGGAATACCTCTTCCATGCTGACGAAGGCACAGCCATCGACGTCGAGGTGCGAGGGCTGGGGAGCGAAGCGCCGGATTTCAGGGTGACGCTCTATTCACCAGCCGACGCGGCAATCGCGACCTCGGACAAGGCTGGCAGCTTGATGGCCGATGGCATGTTCTATCCTTTGACACAGGTATCGCTCGAACAGGACGGCCTGTATCGCCTTGTCTTGGAAAAGGGCGAAAGGGACGCGACCGGGCGATTTCGCGTAAAAGCGCGCGAATCTCAGCCGCTGACTTTGCCGAGCGAGGATGGCGCTTCCGCCGAAGAAGCGGGTGTTTCGATTTCTCTCGCTTCATTAGCCGAGAACGCTTTGAACAGTCTTAGCGACATCGCAAGTGAATTGGGTCCTGCGGTTGGTTTGGCGGAAGGCAACCGGGCCCCCGATTTCACGATTAGGACCGTTGACGGCCAAGAACTGAGTTTGTCCGATCTCCGCGGCAAGCTGGTCCTGCTCAATTTCTGGGGCACCTGGTGCGGTCCCTGCCGGCGGGAAATGCCGGAATTCCAGAAAGCCTACGAGGAATTTAGGGAAGAGGGATTGCTGATCCTGGCTATCGCCTACAATGATACCGAAGCCGCGATCAGGGACTTCCGCGACGAATTCGGCCTTACGTTTCCGCTGGCGCTGGATGATAGCGGCGAGATCAACGACAGCTACGCCGTGCAGACTCGGCCCAGCACATATATCATCGGGCGCGATGGGCTTATCTGGACGAAACACTTCGGCATCATGACCGAGCCGCAGCTGCGGGAGCTATTCGATGACATGCTCCCGGAACATTAACCGACGGCTGGAGGCGGACGAATCTATGTTGGACCTCAGTGATTAGCAAGCTGATTCAAGTCGCGGTCGCGCTCCTTTGTTTGGGCGCGGCTGCTGCCGTTCTGCGCGACAATGGCTTGCCGACAAGCGCATCAAGAATGCCAGGGTCGGGCCAGAGCCGCGCGCCGGCGATCGGGGCGGCGGCGCCCTCGTTCACACTGCAAACACACAGGTTAGAAGACTTCACACTGCGCCCGGCGGAGGGCGCGACCGTACTCAACTTCTGGGCGACCTGGTGCCAACCCTGCCGCGCCGAAATGGCGCAGCTGCAAGCGATGCTCGAGTCGGAGCCCGAATCGCCGCGGGTTATCGCCGTCAATCTCGGTGAGAGTTATACACCTGTGCGAAAATGGGTTGAGGACTTGGGGCTTACATTTACCGTGCTGCTTGATCCGCAGTTCAGCGCAGCGTCGCTTTATGGGGTCCGTGGCCTGCCGACGACCTTTCTGCTTGATTCGCAGTTGATGGTAAAACGAATTTATTTTGGACCGGTGAGCGCTGCTGAACTGCTCCGGAGCATAGACGGCATTGCTAAAGGATCGTGACCGAATTTCTGATGAATCCCATCATTTCCCGGTTGCGAAGGATAGCTCACTTTGGCGCGCGCAAGTGGCTGTGGATTGTGATCGGCGCCCTTGGCATATACATCAGCTTGCCCTGGCTGGCGCCGACCCTGGCCAAGGCGGGTTTATACGGTCCCGCCGATTTTATCTATACGATTTATAGTCCGTTTTGCCACCAGTTCGCCTTTCGATCGCCCTTCTTGTACGGTGAACAGGGCTTCTATCCGCGCGGCGCGGCCGGTAGCGGCTACAAGCCCTTTGAAGAATATGCGATCAAGTCTCCTCGATTCCTCGATCAATATCGATATTGGCAGTCTGCCTATTACGGCGGCGCGGCGGCAGCGACGCCGACGCTTGACGATTTGCAGGTCTTCAGCGTGGCGCAGCAATTCGCCGCCAGGCATTTTATCGGCGACGAGACAGTTGGCTACAAAACCAGCCTCTGCGCGCGCGATCTGGCAATCTACACCATGATGTTCCTGGGCGGGCTAATCTACTGGCGTTATCGCTGGCGCATTCGCCCCTTGCCCCTGCTCGTTTACCTTTTCGTCGGTTTGGGACCCATCGCCCTGGATGGTTTCAGCCAGCTACTCAGCTATCCGCCCTTTGAGTTCTGGCAAGTCAGAGAAACGGAACCGCTCTATCGGCTGGTCACCGGGGGGATCTTCGGACTGATGAGCGCCTGGCTGGCCTTCCCGCATATCGAACGGTCGATGGACGACATCGCCACAGCGCTCGAAGCGACTGACCAGAGCGCGCTTGAATAAGCGCTCAAGAGCCTAGGCCGAATCAGTATCGTCCTCCGGCTTGCTAAGGCGCGACAGTCTCGCGTCCATATTCGGCTTGTCGCTTTTGCGCGGCTTTGGCTTTCGGGGATCTGGCTCTTCGTCAACGACGACGTCGAATCGCTCGTAATGACCTGTGATCTGCGACGGTTTGGGAACCGGCGAATTGTTGAGCAGGCTCTCCAAACTGGAGCGCGCTTCGTCCAGTTTGCCAGTCACCGCGCCGATAATCGAACTGCCTTGATTATCGGGCTCGGCGCCGTCCCGCGCGTCCTGGACAGGAATCCGCTTGCGTCCCGATTCCCCCGCCGCAGATGTAGCTGGCGATTTTGCCCGCCGTTCCTGGCCATCCAATGCCATCTCGACCGTCGTCATCTCCTGCATCAGGTGCTGGGTCAGCAAGCGGTGATCGCGCAATTCGGATTCGGCGATTGTCAACTGCTGCCCCTTCAAATTTAGTTGATTCTGCAGGCGTCGCGCGCCAAATTCGTCCCCAGCCCGCAGGACCCGATCAACCTGTTGATCCAGGTCCGCCACTTCGCGCATAAGGGATTCGACCTTCGCTTGCAGCTCGTCCTCGTAGTCTATCGCCTCTTCCAGGCGTTGGCGCAAGGACTGGACCGATCGGCGCGGGTTCTTTTCCGCGTCTTCAGCATTCAGCTTGATGCGCGCCAAGGGCGACCTGGGGTTCCTGCCTAGCAGGTCATTGACTTGTGCATTGACAAGGGTATTGATCTTGTCGAATAGGCTTGACATCGTTTCCCTTATCCCAGCAAATCGTTCAACAAAACCATTATAACGCAAGTAAAGGGTATTGTGTTTTTGCGCAGCGCAAGCGCAAGCTATGGCGCGCGGGCTCGGCTATAGCCTTAGTTGCTCGATCAGCGCCAGCGCTCTGCCAGCGGTCATTTGCAGGCGCTTGTCGCCGCCCTGACGCCAGCGATCCAAAATGGTCTTGAGCCTCGCGTCGCCCAGACTCGCGCGAACAGCTGCGGAGACGCCGTCTTCTTTCTCCAGGCATTTGCCCAGCGCGCAACACGCTTGATACGCGGCCTCATTGGATAGCTGCTCGCCTATCGCATCAATTAATGCCAGCAGCGGTCCCAGCAACACGACGCCATCAACTTTGCCCAAGGTCCAGATGACGCTTGCCCGGCTCTCTTTCAGCCGGATCGCTAACTGCGATAGACGCTCGGCGACCATTTCCTGTTCGCCGCTGGAAAGACGCAGCCGCAATTGCTCTCGCGACAAGGCGCGCGCCGCCAACTCGTCCCCCTCTTCCAGGTTGCTCCGATCAAGAATGAGCCCGAGTTGAAACAAGGCATACTCCCGCTGATCGAAATCATTTGAAGCGGCTCGCGTAAGCAAGTCTTCCAGCGCTCGCAGGCGGCGTCGCCTTTTCATCGCTTCCGCCGCTTGCTCAGCTCTGGAGCCGCCGAATGTTCTCGCAAAACCTTGTAGAAGGCCAGCGCCAGCCCCGCAAGCAATCCGGTCCGCAAGAGTACGATCAGCGCCCAGGGCAAAAACCACTCGCCTCCCATCTGTCCCGGCGGATCCAGATCGCCAGTGCGGCTCCACAGCAAGGGATACTCCGCGAAGGCCAGGCAGCTCAGCGCGATGGTCGCCAGTACACCGCGGACGTTGGGAAACGCGAGCAAGGTTAAGGGTATGATTAAGGTCGCCCACTGCGGGCTCCAAGCCTGCGCCTGTAGATAGAAGATCAGAATGGTAATCCCCACAAACGCGACCAGGCCGCGATCGTCAAAGCGTCTTGTCGTGACGAAAACCAAGATCCCCAAGCCAGCCGCGCTAGCCAGTCGCAACCCGTTGGAGATCCTCGCTGCATTCCCGCCTCCATTATCGACCTGGCTCGGCAGCTTAAGCCGGTCTTCGACCGCCCCGAAGTTCCCAGTCGAGTAATTGCCGTCTAGCAGCGCCCAAATGGTCTGCGAACTGGGCTTTTCAGCTTGCGCTCGCAAGGAGATGGTCGTCAATTCCTGGTTTATGGCAAACAAAGGGAGATAGGCCAAAATCACCAGGGGCGCGCTGATCACCAAGAGACGAATGACAGTCGTCGGTCGACGATAGCGTATGATCGCCCCGAAAACCAGCGCCGGGACGAACTTTACCAATACGCCGACAGCTATCGCCAAAGCAGCTTTTGAATCACGCCTTTTAATCAAGTAGTAAATGCCGCTCAGGAAAAAGAAATTCATCATGCTATCGAAATTCCACCACATGAAAATGGCGGGAGCGACCGAGATCGCATAAACCCATGCCAGGCTTGCCCCGCTGGATTCCCCATAAAGCCGGCAGCCGATGCCCCGAACCAGGAGCAAGTTCCCCGTCTCGAAAGCGAGCATCAGCATGCCGAGTACGAAAGACCAGTTGCTGTAATTGACCGCCTCCCCCAGAAGCAGATAGACGCCCGTGGAAATCGCCGGCCAGACCGGCGGGAATTCACTCCACCAGTCTCGGAAGGGAAACTTGGCTTCATCGGCAAGCGCAGCCAGGCGGAAGTGAAAAAGCCTGTCGCCGCCGGCGCCAATGCCAACTTCGCCATGTTCCGTTAGGACTGGCTGGTAAGCCAGGAGCATCAAGCAGCGAAAGCTCAGGTAGAGCATCACCAGCACGCGCATGCTGCCAAGTGAGCCCGCCATGCCCTTATTCATGACAACTTATCCATTGCTCAAGGGGCTTCGACGCAGAAATATGCTTGCGAGCGGATCCTGATAAGCAGTTATCCAATCCTGATCCGATGCCAATGCCGCAGCCAGCCCGCTATTGCTTTCAATCACGGCAAAGCCGATCCGCCAGCGGTCAAGCGCCTGCTGCCAACCGCCGCCGGCTGTAGCGATACGATAGTATTCATCGAGGAATGATCGGTAGAGGTCGCTGCGCCCGTCGATGAATACAGGATACTGAGGGGCGTGAAACATCAGGTATCCGCCCCAATTGTAGCTGTTGAACATATTGCCTTGTAATTCCAGGGAATCCAACTGTTCAACAGCGTCAACCGGCAAGGCGGACTTTAGACCCGCGCTAATGGTTTCGGCAGACAGCAAGTGACGCAAGTGTGCCGCCAGACCGATTGATACCAGGATGACCAGGCTGAGGTTTACGACAGCGCGGACCGGCGACTCGAAGTCTCGAAATGGAATCACCCACCCTCGGCTTTGCAAAATATCGTCCAGGTGATCCGAGGCGACCGGTACTGCTACGATAGCGAACAGGGGGAGATTCCTGGCCGCCAGCAGTCCCATCGCGGTGCTGCCGCACACTAAAAGCAACTCAGTGAAATCAAGTTTGCGTTTGCTCCAACACATAGTGGCCAGGACCAGCCCCAGCAAAAGGATGAAGCCCCAGGCCCGCGTCTGACTGAAATCAGGCGATTGCCATTCCTGGATGTATCGGTTCAATTCGGGCATAAAAATCGTGCTAAAGGGCACGCCATAAGCGCGCATGCCGAGCGGATTAAGCGCGAGCAATGGAAGCGATGCGACGGACACCAGCAAGAGCTTGCGCATGTGCCGGACTGTCAAAGGGCTATCGCCCCTTCCCAAAATTGAATTGAAGACTTCGCCAAGAACAAATACGCCAATCAGAACATAGCCGATGATGAATCCGCCGTGCGCATTGCACCAGATCATTTGCAGGGGGGAGATCCACAGCAAACGGTCACGCCGGTTGTATTTCAGATCCCGCAGGATCCAGAGCAGAACCGCTGCGAACAGAAACGACAGCATCTGCGGACGCGGCGACCAGAAAACAGCCGCAGCCGCAGCGCCCAGCACAATAAGAAATGCGCGTGGATAAGCCGAGCCGCGGCAAGTGGCGAATAGAAAGGACATGCCAACAGTCGCTACGATCGCCGCGGCAATGGTAATCCCGGCGAAACCAGCCTGCCTCCAGATGGCATAAAGCAGCAAATCGGCAAGGGCGCTATGGTTCCAATGTACGACATCGGCGAAGGTATGCGAAAAAGGATCCGGGTAGATGAGTTGTCCGGTTTCGGTGATGGTTTCTCCGCTGCGCAGATGCCACCACAGGTCGGTATCAACGCTGATTCGCGCAGCCATCGCGAATACCAGCAAGAAGAGAATGATTATCGCGCTGCGTTCAGTTGTCAGTCGCTTTAGTCGGCTCAGCATATTCCTTCCCGCTGTCGACTTGAAAAGCCGCTCGGCTGCCGCAAATCGCGGTTTATAAATAAGCGTGCGACCTTCGCAGGCTCGAATTGATTACGGAAGAGACTCACGGCCGCTGGAAGCTCCAGGCAATCTGTGGCAAGAACGTTATTGGCAGCGACTCGGCTAGGAATTGATAACGTGTGAAATCTTGATTGTAACGACTGTGCGGTAAGGAAATCGGCGCCATGCGGTCGTCATTCCGATATTGGTAAAGTTTTATCGCCAACAGCGGTAATCTCGGCGCCAACCTGCGCGCTTGCTCCATTGAGCGGATCGCGGCTGATCGGTCGTCGGCTTGCCACTGCAAGACTGCGAGATTCGCCCAGGAAACGGCATGGTAGGGTTCCAAATCCAAAAAGCGCTCGAAGGCTTCGATTCCTGCATCTATGGCTTCCCCCTCCCCGCCCGCGGCGAGAAGACCCCATAAGATAGCGCTCTGCAAGTGATAGACGGGCATTGTCGGGTCGCTCGCGATTAACTGCTCCAGGGAATCAAGCGCTTGACGATATCGAAGCGCCGGCTCGCCGAGCTTGGGATGCTCGTTGCTCGCCGCAGGCAGCCGCAAAGCCGCAATGTAGCGGCTTTTGAATTGCATGTTCCTAAAGCCGACGACCAACAGGCAAATCCAGAGAAGCGCTAAGCCCAAAGCGCATAAGTTCCCGGACCTTGCTGACGCGATCCTGTGGTCATAACTGGTGTCAACTGCCAGCGCCAGCGTAAGGATGCCGAGCAAAGCGACAGCGGGCATCATGGCGGTGACATCGAAGAAATGATGAACAGCTAATCCGACAACTGGCGCCACAAAAAAGATCCAATCCAGGCGATCTTCGCCGGTTTTAACATGCCAAATACGGCGCAAGCGCTGGACGGTCAGCAGGACGGTCGCGCCCAAAGCCGATAATCCAAGGATGCCCATCTCCGCGGCGACATTCAGCGGCAGGTTATGTGCATGCGCGTAACTCTGCGCAGGTGGAATGGAAAGATGCCGGCCGTTGTTCCTGCCAAAGGCGAAGAGGCCTTGGCCCGTGAACGGCGCATCCGAGAACTGGATTATTGCCGACCGCCAAATTTCCGTGCGAAGGTCCGCGCTACGTTCCTTCAGCGTGAAGGAGTGGACAACCAAAGCCGCAGCGCAAAGGACACAAAGCATGACCGTGATCGATGAAACGAGCGCGAGACGTCGCGTACGTTCCTTACGTTTCTGCCACCAAACCAGAAAACGCGCGGGCGACAATAAACCAAAATGAGCCAGCAGCAGCAGTAAGAGCATGGCGCAGGCGGCGAACAGCCCGATCCAGGCGCCGCGCGACAGCGTCAGTATCAGGTTGGCGATGGCGATGGCGCTGTATATGCGCCAAACTGCTCTATGCGCGCCGGCTCGCGCTCGCCAGACTTTCCTCAGCGCAAATGGGATAATCACGACCAGGACCGAGCCAAGCGCGTTGGAATTGCCCATAATGCTGACCGGCTGCAGCAACCTGCCTGTATGCAGGATTTGCAGAGCGCTAAAGATGATCACCATCAAGCCCGCGCCCAGCAGGCCATCCACAATCAATTCTTTGCAGCTGGGTCGATTCGCGATCCAGTCCTGCAGAAAGTACCCGGCGCCAATATATGTGGCGACAAACCACAGGGCAATAAGGCCGCGGCGCAAAACCTCCGGGTTTGCCAGCATGGATGCCCCGATCGCCAGCAACCACAGCAGCATGATCGGATCCAGGGCGGTCCGATGCCAGCGCCACTTGTCGCGGAGGCGCAAGACCAACCAGGCGAAAAGCGCGGCGAGCATCAGCCCGTAAGTTAAAGCGTGGGTATCGGGAATGACCACAGCGTTAAATGTAGCGCCAAAGGGCGACAGAAGATACAAAGGCGCCAGTGTGATGACAAATCTTTCCGAGAGCCGGCGGAGCGGCTTTGACTTGAGAATGGGCATTCTCGCTGTTCCAAGGCGCTGCTCTTATAGACTGAATTATACTGTTTATGGGAACAACTGGCTTTGCGACAGGGGCGGCCCGTCTATTCGCGCGCGAATCGCGCAGTAGACCATATACTCGCGCCCAACCTGGTTACGAAACTAACCGTCAATCGGTTACAATTGTGCGCAGCCTCGACGGGCGCTGAACATACTCTATTAGAGAGTTGAGGGAAGCAATCATGACCTTAGCGCGGGCACTGTACGAAATTCAAAAGATCGAGCTTGATATTATTGAACGCGCCAAACGCATGAAATCCGTCAACGCGCAGCTGAAAGACGATGAACTGCTCCGGGGAGCCAAGGAAGAATTTACAGCCGCCGAAGCGGCGCTCGATGACAACAGCAAACTTCTCCGGGACATGGAGATTCAGATCGAAGCGGTCGCCGAGAAACGCAAGGCAACCGAGACCCGCCTCTACAGCGGCAGCGTAGGAAATCCAAAAGAATTGCAGGACATGCAGATGGAAGTCGAATCACTCACGCGTCGGCGCGCCCAACTCGATGATCAACTCTTGCAACTGATGATAACGCGCGACCAAGCCAGCCAGGACAGGGAAGACAGCAAGCAGCTGTTGGAAGAAATTTATGCGCGGCATGACGAAGAGCAGCGAGACTTGATGGAGGAAAAGACCGCGCTTTCGGGCGAGATCGAGCGCCTGAAAGCGGCGCGCAAAAGCGCGCTAGCAAACACGCCCGGCACCGCCCTGCAAACCTATAACAACATGAGAAGAGCCAAAGGCAACCGGCCCGTCGCCGTTCTGAGAGAAAAGACCTGCACAATCTGCGGCATCCAGCAAGACAACACAGTGCTGACAGCCATCAACCGCGGGGACGGCCTTGTCAACTGCAGCAACTGCGGCAGAATCCTGCTGAAGATCTGAGTGTCGCCAAGGCCGATCGTCGCCAAAGTACGACAACTCGGCCCGCGGGCGGAAGCGAGCCAGCCTAGAAGATCAGTTGCATCAGCACGCTGATTCCCAGAAAGACAACTAATGGGCTGAGATCAATACCGCCCATATGTGGCAAGGCTCTACGGATTGGCGCAAGTACCGGTTCCGTCGCTTGATACAAGAATCGCGCGATCGGGTTGTTGTAATCGAGATTCGGTATCCAGGTCATCAACACCCTTGCCAAAAGGAGCAATTGATAGACTTGCAGCGCCCAGAAAATAATCAGAAACAGTGATTCCATTGCTCATCTAACCTTTCTTGATCGTTCTAAACTAAGCCTAGCGTTCACCAAATATCGCGCGGCCAATTCGGACCATGGTCGCGCCCTCTTCTATGGCAATCCGATAATCGTCCGTCATTCCCATGCTTAACTCCGGCAGCGAAATGGCGAACACGCTCGTCAACTCCTCGCGCAAAGAAAAGAGATCGGCAAATACTTTGCGAAGCGCTTGGGGATCCGCGCCGAAAGGCGCCATTGTCATCAATCCTTTCACGCGCAAGCCTCTCAGCGCCAGGATAGCGCCGATTTCTTGCCGCAGTCTTTCCTGCTCCGCCTTATCCCCATAGCAATTATAACCCTTTAATCCGTGTTTCGATGCTTCTCCCGATATATTAATCTCCAGCAAGACCTCAAGAGTCTGGTTTTTTGCTTGCGCCAGGTTCGACAGCTTCTGCGCCAATCGCAAGCTGTCAACCGACTGAACCAGGTCGAATAGCGGCAGCACCCGTTTGGCTTTGCGGCTTTGGACATGGCCAACCATGTGCCATGTGACGGGCGCCGTCACCATATTGTTGACTGCTTCAATCTTTTCCATACCCTCTTCCACGCGGTTTTCGCCAAAATGGTTTATTCCGGCAGCCGCAGCGGCTACGATGTCTTCGACGCGCTTCTGCTTGCTCACGGCGACCAGCGTAATTTCCGCCGGGTCTCTGCCGACCTTGGCGCAGGCCGCTGCAATCGCGTCTTCGACGCGCTTTATATTATCCGCGATGCTCATAGCGATATGATCACTCCGAATCGACCCGTCTTGCCCTGCTCCGCGCGGTGGGAAAAGAAATCGTCGGTATTTTCGTATGTGCAAAGGCGCAGCGCTTCAACATCCTCCACACCCTGCCTTTGGAAATCCAACTGGTTCGCCAGCCACAGATCAAGACAGGCGGCGCCATCCTTTGGATTGATACGCACCACCCCTGACTCCTCGCCAAAATATCTGAAGGCTGCCTTTATCACTTCGCTGCCGACCTGGTAATTTGAATGAGAAATCGCCGGACCGATAACAACTTGAATGTCCTGGGGACTGCTTCCGTAGGCATCCCTCATGGCCTTCACGATTTTTGCCGCCATACCGTTCACAGTACCCCGCCAGCCTGCATGCCCCAATCCAATTACTCCCTTGACCGGATCGTAAAGAAGCAGCGGCACACAGTCCGCGAAGCGCATCACCAAAGGCAGGTTGGGCTGATCCGTGATCATTCCATCCGCTTTTGCCAGCCAACTCTTTCCGTTACGCGGCGCATCGACCCCCACGACATCCGTACCGTGCACCAGCCAGGTCGTTGTCGCTCGACCGCCTTCCGCCTTCACCGCATCATACATGCGCCGGTGATTCTCGCCGACAGCGGCGGAATCGTCTCCGATATTGCCGCCCATATTCAGTGAGGACCATTGTCCCCTGCTAGCCCCGCCACGACGTGTAAATATGCCATGTCGCAAACCGCGCCAATTCTCGTTGCGATAATAAGCCAATCCCGAAACTTCTATACGTTCCAAGTCAATCCGCTCCCAGCCTTGTGGCTGCTCGACAGCGTCGCTGTTTCGCACTTAACTATACCACGATCACTGCGTCAATACGCCTGGCGTCGACGATATCTCAGAGTAATCGCATCACATCGCGCATTCGCAGAACGGTCAAGAAATCAAACCATAATATAACTACAGAGGTTACAAAAGTAGGCCCAACAAAGTCCTGCTAATGCACTCCAAAATAATAGTCAGCGGTAGTGGCGACCGACCCGCAGTGTCTACGCGCGGCGGCGGGTTGCCCGCAAAATCTACCCGGAACGGTGGGCGAGCCAAGGCTCGCCCCTACGACTCGACGTTGATGAGGATTTGCACGACTTATTCTCTAAATCCGCCACCCGTATATAGCAAAGTTGCCAACGAAACCACATCTACCGCTCAAAAACATGTCCGCAATAAGACCAGAGCATTGCTTTCACTTGCTTTTCTCGGTGTCCTCGGCGCCTCTGTGGCGAAAAAATGATTTGATGCGATTGCCCTGCTGGGCTTGATTGCTCCCGCATTTTCCTCATGGATTTATGTTATAATTGACCAAAATTTATGGTAGGAATTTAGTAAGCAGCGGGCAGGGAGCGTTCGCGTGTCGCATCTCGAACCGGGCTGGATTCGCTCAGACACCGGCAATAGGACTTGGCTGTCGCAGGTCGGGAACTGGCTGGTTGACTTGGTCTTTCCACCTGTTTGCAGTTGCGGCCGCGTCGATTATCATTTTTGCGCCGGCTGCCTGCAGGAACTTCAGCATTTTCCGCTAGAACCGCGAATAACATCGGGGCAACCCTTGAACGGTCTGGCCTCAACCGGGATCTACGATGGGATACTCGGGCAGGCTATCAGAGCCTTCAAATATAACGGCGTTACGAGCTTGGACAAGCACTTGGCGGCACGGTTGCAGCGTGTGTACGAGCAGACCCATTGGTCCATTGACCTGATCATTCCGGTGCCGCTCGCGGAAAAACGACTGGATGAACGCGGATATAATCAGTCCGAGATGCTCGGCGCCTGCATGAGCGACGTTTGCGGTATTCCCTGCCGAAGCGATTTTATCCGTCGCATACGGGAAACGGACCAACAAGCGCGCCTGAGTGGCGAGCAGCGAATGGCAAATGTCAGGGATGCCTTTGAGGCCGCGGACGCGGTCAAAAGCCTCGCCATACTGCTGATTGATGACGTAGTAACTACCGGCTCTACCTTGAATGAGTGCGCGCGAGCCTTGAAGAGGGAAGGAGCAAGGGCGGTATACGGGCTCACGGTTGGTTATGCTTGACCATGCGCGTCAATTGTGACGCGTGATTTCGATCGAAAAGCCGCGCTCATTTGACAGCATGCACGCAAATGCCGGATACTTGACTCAATTATTGAAAATCGAGGAGCTTGGCAATGGATGTCAGCATTCACGGAGACGGGATCAAAATCACGGAGTCGCTTGATAGCTATGCGCGGTCAAAGATTGACAAACTGGATCGCTATCTGCCCAATATCGCTCACGTCGGCGTCGACCTGTCAATCATCCGCACGCATCGCGGCGCTGATCTGGCAATTGCGCAAATCACGGTGCAACACGCGCGCGGCGCGATACTGCGCGCGGAAGAGAAAATGAACATCGAAAACCGCGATACAATTCGCTTCGCAATCAACAAAGCCATAGACAAGCTGCACCGCCAAATCGACCGCTTCAAAAGCAAGCGCAAAGCCAAGAACCAGCGTGTACGGGACAGGTACCGCGCCACCATTGCCGAACTTGATGTGGCCGAAGATGTGCCGCAATACCAGGACGTTGATGCCGAAGACGCCCTGGCGCTAACGGAAATCGTCCGGCGCAAGGCCCTGGAAATGATCCCAATGACCGAAGAGGAAGCAATCGAACAACTCGAATTGCTTGACCACAACTTCTATATGTTCATGAATGCGGATTCCGAGCAGATCAATGTCGTGTATCGCCGCGACAACGGCGGATACGGGATACTCGTAACACAATAGCAGAGCCGTTTCGACGCCGCTTTACGGCTTTTCCGAAGAATGCAGTTCCGCCAGGCGGCGATATTTTCGGTATTCATACCAAGCCATAAACAGGGATAGCCTCAAGCCATGCCAGTGATCGCGGTAGCCCTTGAGCGTAACGTAACGTAAATGGAACTGACGCAGCGGCTGCAAAATAAAGTTGCGGAACTTTGGCACTGCGCCCTTATCGAATAGCATCCGCGCTTCAAAGCGCAGGTATCGCTCCTGCTTGTCCATGAAGTGGGCGACATTCTGATAGTTGTAGTGGATAATGGGATTGTCCATCGTGCCGATTGGCCCATTGAGCATCACCACTTCATGGACCTGCCGCTGCGGGTCATAGCGCGCCTGACCCAATCGCAACAGTCGCGTTTGGTAATCCGGATACCAGCCCGCCCCCCTGGTCAATTTGCCAAAGATGTAATTGTGGCGCGGCAGTTGCCAAGCGGCGAATTCAGAATGTGACAGCTTGCGTCGTATTTCGGCAGCCAGGTCAGCGCTGATGCGTTCATCCGCATCGACAAAGAGGACCCATTCGCTCTCCCCTTCCACCGCGTCAAGCGCCGCGTTTCGTTGATCAGCATAATTGACAAAACTGCGCTGCAAGACGTCAGCGCCGGATCGCCGCGCGATGGAGACGGTATCGTCACTGCTATAGGAATCAAAGATCAGGATTCTGTCGGCGAATCGCAGCGCGTCGACGCAAGCCCCTATTTGCTCCGCCTCATTATAGGTCAAGACGATGGCGGTCAGCTGCCTCATGAGTGCGCCAACTCGATCACCTGCTGGCAGGCGTCGATCAACTCGCTTTCGCTGGAGGGCATCGAAGCCATCCGGCGTGCCAAGCCACGGGCGACAAGTCTGCGAGCCATCCAGCGTTTCCAGGGCGGGTAATGCTTGTCATAAAGTTGCAAGCGACTCTTCCACAAGTTGAACAGGCTCGCAGGACGCGCTTGCGACGAACTTCCCCCGCCCAGATGCGTAATACGAGCTTGCGGGACGCAGAGAATGCGCCAGCCATGTTCGCGTATGCGCCATTGCCAATCGACCTCTTCACAGTAAATGAAAAACTGTTCGTCAAAGAGACCGACTTCCTGCAAGACCTCGCGCCTCAACATCATGGTCGCGCCCAAGGCGAAATCCACCTCAAAGGGATCTGAAGCGTCATAGCTTGATCTTGGGTAGCGCCCATTAAACGAACCGTCGATCCAGCGGCTCGGGGTTGGATACAGTTCCGTCCAGATCTGCCGCAGATCGGGAAAGCGAAAAGCGCTATGCTGGAAGCTGCCGTCAGCAAAACTGAGCCGCGCGCCAACGACGCCATTGCCGGCGTCGGCGAATAGCGCGTCAAATAGCGCTTTTGTAGCCCCCGTGTGAGTCACGGTGTCCGGGTTCAAAAGGTAGACCGCGCCCGGCAAGTCCCTCTCTCTGCCGCGCTCTTCAAATCCGATCGACCGCATCGCGTGGTTATTGGCGCGTCCGAAACCGATGTTTTCATCGCAGGTCGTCAAAATCACAGCCGGGAAATCCCGTCGGATCACAGCGACTGTCGCGTCAGTCGATGCGCAATCGACTACCCGGATTTCGTATCTCATCGAGTTCGCCGACAGGTCATCCTGAAGGCTGCCCAGGGCATCGGCGATGACCGCCTCGTTGTTCCAGGTGACGATGATGACTGCCAGATCCACTTTTTAATAAACCCCCTTGCTCATGCAAGGAACGAGTTTGTTATTCTCTTATTTAATGAACTGCGATCTGCGGTAGCCGAGCAAGTTTATAATTTGCTGTGAGCGCGGTAACCCAAATTCGCCGGTTACGCGCCGAGCGGCTGTTACTTCGCCAGGCTGGAGCATCTATCCATCTAAATCACCGGCGGGTTCGCCCGGATCAACAGTCATGATCGAACGCACGCCGACGTGATTGTTGCGCAGGCTGATCGCGACGTCTTCGTGAATCAAGCCCGCCCAGCAGTTCTGGGGATTACGCGCTTCAATGGTCGTCATGCGGATCGCGCCCCAGACCACCGCGCGCTCCTTTGCTGGCAAGTATGAATACGTGTTGCCGCTCGCCTCGTCAAAGACCTCAACTAATTTGTCAGCCGCGGCGATAGCCCAGCGATAAGGATAGCTGGCTTGCGATGTCGAACATTGTATGCCGATCCTCCAAGCCCCCGACTCGTCAAACCTGCCCAAGGTCGCCGCTTGCTGTTCTTGCTGGTAAACGGTGCCGGGCGGCGGTCCGGACGTTCGAATAGGGACATCGCCGTAGTTTTCAACGGACAAACGGAATACCAGCAGGTCGCCCTTCGGAATCGTGATCTGTTGGGAATAGGCAAGGGACTCGCTATCTTCCGGCAACCCCAGCAGGGTGCCAGCATAGTCGCGTGATGTGAAATAGCGATCTTCATAGGGCTGCACATCAAAAGCAACGTCAACGCCGATCGCTTGAGGAGAGATCTCCGCATAGGGTTTCCCGCCGGTCTCGATCGTTAAGCTGGTCTCTTGTCGAATCCGCTGACCGACGGCATCCTGCGCCAGCGCCAAGACCTGATAGGCGCCGTCAGGCGGTGGATCAACACCCAGGTCAATCCCCCCTTCATAGTCGAAGCGGTGCCTGCCCGCTTCGCCATAATTGCGCTCTTCTACGCGAGCGGAAATTGGAATCCTGACACCGGCCGAATCAACCAGGTATACGTCCAGGCTCTCGACATCCGTCTCCAGATATATGTTGATCTGTACGCGATCATCCACGCCATCTTGATTTGGCGAAAACACCGGCGGCGACACGGTAAAGGTGGACATGACCGGCAAGGGAAAATCGCCTGGCTGGACGAGCAGGCGGCCGCTGGCATTCACGTCTTCGCCGGCCTCGGTCCGCGCATTGAGCTGCCAGGTATACGTCCCTTGAGGCAACAAGCGCCGTTCCACATGCCCGACGACAGTTTCGCCCTCCAGCAGGAATCCATCCACAACGCCGCTGAAGAGGACGCTGTACTCTTCCGCTTCGCGGGCTTGCCCATTGCGGAAGAAAAAGGTCTTGCCGCCGTCCTCCGTCAAAGACAAATCAATCGTTGCCGGCCGCGACAAGCGGTATTCAAATACGGCAATATCGTTTTCGCCATCGGCGTCGGGACTAATGGAGTCTCGATCGAAACCGGCATACATGATCAGCGGCAGAGGCGGCGAAAGAAGAAGACTCCCCACAGCCAGCACAATCACCGCGCCGAATACAGCCGCTAGAAGCAGCAATCCAGAATGGACGCGCATAGACTCCACATTCTCATTAATTGCCAGAGCATGGCAAGTCTAGCGATCCCGTCTCATAGCGACAAGACCCGATACTTTACACCAGCGGTGCGTTTGGGCTAAACTTCCCTTCCTGGTCCTGGGACTGGTACACGAGACTAGAGAGAATTCCTTGAATCCGAAACAGAACAGAAATATCACCGCGATAAAGAGCGCAGAGCCAAACAGCGACGGCGCCTTTCAACTGCCGCTGCTCGTGCTGGATGACCGAGTCGTTTTTCCACAAGTAGTGAGCCTGGTTCCGATCACCACAGAGGCGAACTTTCAGGCAGTCAGCTATGCCAAAGAGCATGAGCAAACCCTCATCGTGGTCAAACAGCGACACGCGCTGAATGGCGGGGGGACAGCTTCGCATATTCACGAGATCGGGACCGAAATCGCGCCGGGCCAACTATCCGACGCCTACGGTGAAAACATCCACGTGCTTGTTCAGGGCAGGCGCCGCGTTCGGATTACGGATGTTGACGAGCTGGCGTCCTTCCCCGTCGCCCGCGCCTTCACGGTCGAAGAACAGCTCAAGCAATCCGAGCGCGTCGAATCGCTTTGCATGTCGCTCTTGGATTTTTTCAAAGTTTCCAGCCAGTTCTTGGAGTCCGTGCCGGACAGTGTGATCAAGTATATCCTCGCCCTGAAAGAACCGGGGCAGCTCTGCGACGCGCTGGCCGCTATCATGCCGCTGGAACCGGAGCAGCTGCAGACCCTCTTGGAAGAATTCGATATTGCGCAGCGCCTGGAACAGCTGTCTGCCGCCGTCAGCGCCGATCTTCAAGACAGCCAGCTCCACGAGGAAGTGCATACCCGCCTTCAAGACGAAATCGCCGCCAACCAGCGCGAAATGTATCTGCGCGAGCAAATGCGCATTATCCAACAGGAATTGGGCGATGGCGACATCTTCCAGCAGGAGTTGCGCGAACTGGCTGAAAAGATTCAAGACGCGAATCTGCCGGAAGACATCCACGAAAAGGCGATGAAAGAACTGTCTCGTCTTGGCGTCATTCCGCCCATGTCGCCGGAATCCGGCGTCATTCACACTTACCTGGATCGCTTATTGACCTTGCCCTGGTATGTCACAAGCGAAGAAAATCTGGATCTGCGGCATGCGGAAGACATTCTCGACGGCGCCCATTATGGGCTGAGAAAGGTCAAAACGCGTATCATCGAACATATCGCTGTCAGAAAACTGGCGCGGGACAAAATGAAAAGCCCGATTCTCTGCTTCGTGGGCCCCCCAGGCGTCGGCAAGACATCGCTTGGCAAGAGCATCGCCGATGCCCTGGGATGCAAGTTTCTTCGCATCAGCCTCGGCGGCATACGCGATGAAGCGGAAATCCGCGGGCACCGCAGGACCTATATCGGGTCGATGCCCGGGCGCATTCTCCAGCAAATGGAGCGCGCGGAAACGGTTAACCCCGTGTTCATGCTCGACGAGATCGACAAGATGACCGCGGACTTCCGCGGCGATCCAGCCTCCGCCCTCTTGGAAGTCCTGGATCCGGAGCAAAATCAAGTTTTCATCGACCATTATCTCGAAGTCCCGTATGATCTGTCGAAAGTTACCTTTATCACGACAGCCAACGATCTCGATGGCATTCCCGAAGCCCTGGAAGATAGACTCGAGGTCATTGACTTCAAAGGCTACTCCGAAGAAGAGAAAATCGAGATCGCGCGGCGCTTTCTGATCCCGAAACAGTTGGAAGCCAACGGCATATCATCCGCCGGCATCAGTTTTTCCAAAGCCTCGTTGCAGCACATCATCAGACACTTCACTTACGAGAGCGGCGTCCGCAATCTCGAACGGGAAATCGCCAAGATCTGTCGGAAGATCGCGCGCCAGACGGCGTCGGACCGGGTTCATCCCCGGCGCATGAGCCCGGCAATCGTGGAGAAGTATTTGGGCCCGCCGCAAGTACTGGATTCGCGCGTTAATCGCGCCGATGGCGTCGGCATTGTCAGCGGCTTGGTCTGGACGCCAAACGGAGGCGATATCCAAACGATCGAGGTCTCATTGGTCCCGGGCAAGGGCAACCTGATGTTGACCGGGCAGTTGGGCGATGTCCTGCAAGAATCGGCGCATATCGCGCTTAGCTACTTGCGCTCCCGCGCCCACGACTTTAACTTGCCCGCCGACGATTTTGACAATTACGATATCCATATTCACATGCCCGAAGGCGCCGTACATAAAGACGGTCCCTCGGCCGGCATTACGCTGGCGGCGGCTTTGGTCTCCGCATTTAGCGAAACTCGAGTCCGCAGCGACTACGCGATGACTGGGGAGATCACGCTTCGCGGTCACGTCTTGCCTGTCGGCGGCGTCGTGGAAAAAGTGCTCGCCGCGCGCCGGCGCAATGTCCCGCAGATCATTTTGCCCAAAGACAACCGAAAAGACCTGCGCGATCTTTCCAAAGCCGTCAAGAAAGATGTTTCGGTGGTATTCGTCGAAGACATGCAAGAGGCGCTTGACCTTGTTTTGCGCGACCCGCCGCCGCGTCGACAACGCGATATCGACGCCGAGAAACGGCAACGCGACAATCCTGAAGGCGAATAAACATCCGCTTGCCCAAATCGGCGCGCTGGCGGCCCCGCTCTCGCCAATAGTGGCGCAAACGTAGGTCAATCGAACCTGTAAAATTGAATAGCTGGTCGCCAGCTATGGTAAGGTAAGAGGAAAATCCGCCCTATAGGTATGCTATGCGATCCTGTTTCGTCAGCGCCTTCTTCGCTGTTTTGCTCGGCGCCTGCAGCGCTCTAAGCCAGCCTGCGCCAAGCCCGAGCGCGACAGCGACATCGCCGCCGACAGCCAAGCCTACAGCGACCGATACCGCGACTCTGGTGCCGACTTTAACCAATACAGCGCCCCCCAGCTTGACGCCCACCGCATCAGCTACCTTCACCGCGACCCATACTTTTACGCCGTCCCCGACCGCCAGCATCACGCCCTACCCCGTCGCCGGATTTGTCTTCGACAACTGGGTCATGGCCGATATTCCAGACAACGTCAAGGACGGCATTGCCAACCCCATGGTGGTCTTTCTCAACACCAACAATCAACAGACGATTGCCAACATTGCGACTGCGCAGCCAAATACCGGCATCCAAGCGCTCTATCTTGCGCCGCCAAGAAACCCGGGCGCGCGTATCCCCATACTGGAACTGGCTTCAAATACCCGCCTGGAGGTTTTTCCGGCCAAGCCCGGCAACGCCCTGGCATTTGTCAAACGAGATGAAGGACAGCGCAGCAACGGCCTCTATATTCTCGATCTCTCGACCGGATTCGCGGCCAGAGTGCTGCCCGGCGATAGTCCCTTGGTGCAGCGTGGATTCTATATCGAGCCGGACTGGTCGCCGGATGGCAGCCAACTGGCAGTGTCTGTGACCACCGGCTACGATATTGATATTTTCTTGTACGCCAAAGACGGCTCCGGACGTCGCAACATTACGGAGCTCGGTTCTTATGACCTGTGGCCGCGCTGGTCCCCCGACGGGACTTACATCGCATTTGTTTCCGATCGCGCTGATTGTCCCAGTTGGATACCGGGCGAAGAAAATGCCTGTGACGCCGCGACCATGCCCCCGCCAACCGAAGGCCAGGTCTATGTACTGGAGCTTGAGACCAACGCGATAAAGAAGATTAGCGACGTATATGTTTCGGAGCCGCCCTACTGGATCAACGAGCGGCTATTGGCTTTCGCGAGCGGCAATCCGCTCGACTTGCTAGATCCGCGGCGGCGAATATGGCGGGCAAACATCGTGACAGGCGCCGTAACCGAGGTACGACCCATTGACGGAAGCGCCAGCGCCAGTTACTTGTCCGAAGCCTGGTCTCCCGACGGTCAAACGGTCCTTTTGCAAGTTGCCGACGAGGCAAATCAATTAATGCTCCTGGCTGCCGACGGCGCCATCCTGCGACAAGATTCCGAGCTGGACTTTCCGCGTTTCGGCATGTCCGCGGCCTGGTCCCCGGACGGGACGCGCATCGCCATCGGCGGAACCGCAGGTCAATGCCCTTACGGCGCCCGTGTCAAAGCGGAGACTTACCGCAATATCGCCACCGGCAACCCGCCGCCCAGCATGTGCGACCCGATCTTCTCGCCAGACAGCCAGTATATCGCCTTCAGCGGGGTCAACCCCCGCGTCGACGGCAGAAACGATGTCTACGTCGCTAACTATAATGGCTTCGGCAGCGTCAATATGACCGCTGCTCTAAGAGGACAGATGCAACTCTTGGGCTGGGTCGGCGGTACACCCTAGCCGCAATTTCCGCCAAAGGTTATAGTTTCGGCTTAGGACAATCGCGTCAAATTATTTTTTCACCACAGAGGCGCCGAGAACACAGAGTTTAAGTTTTTTCAGGGCAGAACTTCTCTGGAATGACGTACAAATGGATGAAATTGCTTGTCGTGAAATCCAAAGTGGAATCTAAAATCAAAGTGAAATTCCACGTTTCCTAAAGAAATGAAAGATTTTTCTCTGTGCTCTCTGTGTCTCTGTGGTTATATTTAAGTTTGTAATGTCATCATTGTAGCGCATGTTCATTTTGATGCAATTGCCCTGAGTTTCGGCTATTCAGGATTGCAAAGGACAGGAGAGTAACAATGTCCGATTTTGAGGGCCAGGTCGCGCTTGTTACCGGTGGCAGCCGCGGTATCGGGCGCGCGATATGCCTTGAACTTGCCGCGCGCGGCGCGCTTGTGGCGGTGAACTTCAACCGCAGCGCGGCCGCGGCTGAAGACCTGATCGGGGAAATAATTGCAGCCGGCGGCGCGGCGGAAGCCATGCAAGCCGATGTCAGCGACGCTGACCAAGTAGGCGCACTCTTCAAGACCGTGCTGGCGAAGCATGGGCGCATTGATATTTTAGTCAACAATGCCGGCATCACAGAGGACAATGTCATTATGAGGTTAAAGCCAAAGGACTTTGACGACGTCGTTTCAACCAATCTGCGCAGCGCCTGGCTATGCTGTCGGGAAGCCGCTCGCAGCATGATGCGGGCCCGCAGCGGGAGCATCATCAATATCACCAGCGTAGTGGGCATCGCCGGTAACGCGGGCCAAAGCAACTACGCGGCCAGCAAAGCCGGCCTGGTCGGCATTACAAAGTCATTGGCGAAGGAACTTGCCGGGCGCGGCATCCGTGTCAACGCGGTCGCGCCCGGCTTCGTGGAAACGGATATGACCGCCGATTTGAGCGCCGAACTCCGCGGCAGAGCCATTGAAGCGATTCCGCTGGGCAGAATGGGCAATCCGCAAGATATTGCCAAGGCGGTCGCCTTCCTGGCCTCTGCCGAGGCCTCGTATATCACGGGCCAAACGCTAATCGTTGATGGCGGAATGGTTATGTAAGTCCTCCCGCCAGACGAAGACCGGAGACCAAACATGAGCACGATATTCTCTAAAATCATCGCCCGGGAGATACCGGCAGACATCGTTTACGAAGATGACCTGGTACTGGCTTTTCGCGACATCGCGCCGCAAGCGCCGGTGCACATTTTGATCATCCCCAAGCAAGAGATCGCTACCGTCAATGATGTTTCCTCCGGGGATGAAGCGGCTATGGGCAGGCTGTTTACCGTTGCGGCCAAGATCGCAAGTGCTGAAGGCATTGCCAAAAGCGGCTACCGCCTGATTGTCAACTGTAACGAAGACGGCGGACAAGAGGTCTTTCACCTTCACATGCACATTCTGGGCGGACGCCGCCTGGGTCCGATGCTCGCCAAGCGCTAGACATAATCACTGAGCCGAAACGGATGCGGGCGCCAAGCCGCTAACCGTCGTTCGCTTCTGCGGCTGCTTCCAAGCCCTGCTCTTGCTCTGGTGCCGGTTCCTGGACCGTGGCGGTCGCTTCGACAGCTGCGATTGCATCCGAGTCGCCTGAATCTTCTTCTCCAGCAGATTCTTCGGCAGCGTCTTCTTCGGCGGCTGCGGGCGTTTCAGCGTCCGCTGCGGACAGCGCCGCACCCGCGGACGAAGTGGGATCTAGCTCCTCGGCTGCCTCTCCTGCCTCTACCTGCGTTTGCGTTTCAGTTTCCGCTTCTTGACCGGACAGGTCTGCGCTTTCCTCTGCGAAGTCTTCCGGCGGCTCGTCGGGCATGCCCCAATTATTCGGCGTGGCGTCGTCAATCGCTTTGAGTATCTCAGCCGTCGATGGGACGCTCCCAGCGCGCTCCGCTATGATAGTCACACCGTTGACTTGCAGGGTCGGCGTGCCTGCAACATCCTCGGTCATTGCGCTGCTTAGCGTTCCCGAAATCGCCGCCGAGTTGAAGCAATCGGTGAGCGTGGTCGTATTTAGGCCAAGTCCCTCCGCGCCGGCCAGGAGTCGATTCTGCGAGTACGCGGTGTTTGCATAGAGGCTTTGCCAATCGAAGAGTACGTCGTGCATCTCCCAAAACATGCCCTGCCGCCCGGCGCATAGGGCAGCCCGCGCCGCGCCCTGGGCATTCGGGATTGAACCCGTCTGCATCGGAACATAAGTGAACAGAACTTGCCCCCCTCGAATACGATCGAGAATGGCGTCAAAGGAATCGCTATGCAGCGCCTCGCAACCCGGGCAGGCGAAGCTGGCGTACTCCACCAAGGTGACCGGCGCATTCAAATCGCCCAGCTGCGGGTAGCCCGCCACCGAGAACGATCTTGAAACGCCATCGTATCGCTCGCTTAAGTCGGGTGGAATATGGGCCTCGACCGGCTGATTGGAAACAACCACCATAGCGACAGCCACAATAGCCACAATTACAATGGCCAACAGCAGTATCATCCATCGATTCTGACGGCGCTGTTTTTGACGGCGCTGCCTGGCTTCCCGCGTGCGACTTGCCTTTTTTGCCATATCCCCCTGAGCCTCGTGTTACGACGAAGATTCCTCGCTAAACATGCCAAAAGTCTAATGCACAGTCGACGGTTTGTAAAAGGACAGTATTAGACATTTCGGTCGGCTCTTTCCGATCTCAAAGCAAGCCGCCCGCCGCTGGAAAACACATACGCTCGCAATCAGGGCAATCGCATCAAATCATTTTTTCACCACCGAGGACACCGAGAGCACCGAGTTTAGGTTCATTTGTCTGCTTGCTATCTAATTCCGTCACCTGAATACGACGAGGTCGCCAGCGAAACTTCATTTGTGGTTGAAAAGCAAGCCTGAAACATAACATGAGCTATGTTCCGTTGCTTTTCTCGGTGTTGACGGTCAGTGTCTACGCGACCCTCGGCGCCCTCGGTGGTTAATAATCAGTCCAATTTCGTACCATGTCAGTCGCCACATTTTGATGCAATTGCCCTGGCTCGCAATAGGAGATACGGTAACATCAGGCCCTGAACTCTGGTAGAATGGATACTGCCAAACGTGGCGGCTTGGCAAGCCTTGGCAGGCTCGCAGGACCGCTGCAAATTCGCAGCCAATAGTCACGAAGGAAGGACCTATGAGCGACGATTTTGGAGCACGCGGCAGATTCGATACCGGAGATGGCGAGGCCGTCATTTACCGCTTGCGCAAGCTAGCGGAGAGCGGCGTCGGGCATGTTGATTCACTGCCTTTCAGCATCAAGATCCTCTTGGAAAACGCGCTGCGCAACCAGGACGGACGACACTTCACGGCCGACGACGTGCTAAATCTGGCCTCATGGGATGCCAATAATCACAGTCCAGCCGAAATCCCCTTTAGTCCGGCGCGGGTGATTCTGCAAGATTTCACCGGTGTGCCTTCGCTCGTGGATCTTGCTGCCTTGCGCAGCGCGATGGCGCGCATGGGTGGCGATCCGCAGAAGATCAACCCGACCGTGCCCGTGGATTTGGTCATTGATCACTCGGTACAGGTCGATTTCTTCGGCCAGCCCGATGCCATCGCGCGCAATGCGGAAATGGAGTTTGTGCGCAACCGCGAACGATATGAGTTCCTGCACTGGGGGCAAAAAGCCTTCGAGAATCTCAAGGTCGTGCCGCCGGCCACGGGCATTGTTCACCAAGTCAATTTGGAATACCTGGCGAAAGTCGTGCAGCTTTACGACGATCCGAAGGGCAAAGGAAAAGTAGCGCTGCCGGACAGCCTGGTCGGCACTGACAGTCATACCACCATGGTCAATGGCTTGGGCGTGCTGGGATGGGGCGTTGGCGGCATCGAGGCGGAAGCAGCCATGTTGGGCCAGCCAATCTACATGCTGATGCCGGAGGTGGTCGGCTTCAAGTTGATGGGACAGTTGCCCGAAGGCTCGACAGCCACTGACCTCGTACTCGTTGTGACGCAGATGCTGCGCCAAAAAGGCGTGGTTGGCAAGTTCGTCGAGTTCTATGGGCCCGGGCTCAGCAGCATGACCCTCCCCGACCGCGCGACCATCGCCAACATGGCGCCCGAATATGGGGCGACCATGGGTTTCTTCCCGGTGGACGACGAAGTCATCAGCTATCTGCGCCGTACTGGCAGAGACGAAGCGACCCTGCAATTGGTCGAACGTTATTGCAAGGAACAGGGCCTGTTTCGCAGCGACGACGCCAGCGATCCTCAATTCAATGACTATCTGACGCTAGACCTGGCGACAGTTGAGCCAAGCGTTGCCGGTCCCTTGCGCCCGCAAGATCGCGTTCTGGTGAAGGACTTGAAGCCCGCGTTCAACAAAGTGCTGACCGCGCCCTTGGGACCACAGGGTTTCGCCCTTACGGCAGATCAGTTGGGAAGAACCGGCAGCTACCGGGGCAATGGCGACAAAGCCGATCTTAAGCACGGCGCCGTGGTGATCGCCGCCATCACCTCCTGCACCAATACCAGCAATCCCTCGGTCATGGTCGCGGCGGGCTTGCTGGCCAAAAAAGCCAACGAACGCGGACTCAACCGCAAGCCCTATGTCAAAACCAGCCTGGCGCCTGGCTCCAAAGTGGTCACGGAATATCTGGACAAAGCCGGCCTCAGTCCGCATTTGGAAGCGCTCGGCTTTCATACCGTCGGTTATGGCTGCACAACCTGTATCGGCAACAGCGGCCCGCTGCCGGAACCAGTACGAGAGGCGATACACCAGGCCGATATCGTCGCCGCCTCGGTCTTGAGCGGCAATCGCAACTTCGGGGGCAGGATCGGGCCCGATGTCCGCGCCAATTTCCTTGCTTCTCCGCCGCTGGTCGTAGCCTATGCCTTGGCTGGCACCGTCGATATCGACCTCAGCAGCGAGCCGATCGCCCAGGATCGCGATGGTCTTGACGTCTATCTCAATGATATTTGGCCATCTCAAAGCGAAATCCTGTCCACGCTGCAGAACAGCCTGGATGCCGAGATGTTCATCGAGCAATATGGCAATGTCTACGAAGGAAACGAGGAATGGAACGCAATCCCGAGCACTGACGAGCCAGTGTACGAATGGCGAGCGGACAGCACCTATATCCAGGAACCCCCTTTCTTTGTCGATCTCCCGCATCAACCCCCGCCCATCCAGCCCATCACCGGAGCGCGCGTCATGGTCAAGGGCGGCGACTCGGTCACGACCGATCACATTTCTCCAGCCGGCGCCATCGCTATTAACGGTCCGGCCGGGCAATACCTGCTCGACAACGACGTCAGTCCGCAGTATTTCAACAGTTTTGGATCGCGCCGCGGCAACGATCGCGTGATGACCAGAGGCAGTTTCGCCAACGTGCGTCTGCGCAATCTGCTGGTGCCAAACAGCGAAGGCGGCGTGACATACTACCTGCCGACCATGGAAGAAATGTCGATCTATCAGGCCGCGCTCAAGTACCAGGAAGACGGCACGCCGCTGATTGTCATCGCCGGGAAAGACTACGGCATGGGGTCATCGCGCGACTGGGCGGCGAAAGGCACGCTGCTTTTGGGCATCCGAGCGGTCATTGCCGAAAGCATTGAACGCATTCACCGCAGCAATCTGGTGATGATGGGCGTGCTGCCCCTCACCTTTGCCGATGGGGAATCTTATCGCTCGCTCGGGCTGACCGGGCACGAGACTTATGATATTCCAGTCGCCGACGACATTAAACCAATGGACAGATTGACAATCACCGCGACGGACGACAGGGGAACGCAGACTCAATTTGATGCCATCGTTCGCCTCGATTCCCCCGTAGAAGTGGACTACTATCGCAACGGCGGCATCCTGCACACGGTCCTGCGAAACTTCCTTTCCGAGTAGGCTTATTGCCGCGAAGTTGATTCTCGCGCAGCGCGTCAAATACGGCGCGCTGTCCACTTTCCCTGCCGCCCCGACTCGTCAAGCGGCGAAAAACCGCGCGTCATTGGCAGTTGAATACCTCTCTATTTAGAGATAAGGTTGCCGCCGAGATCTCGACCTTCGCCCGGAGCGCCCTTCATGTATCCTTTGCGAACCAGTCATCGGCTGCTGGTTACCATCTTCATCACGCAAAGCCTGATGTCCGCCTCGCAAATCGCCATCCTCACCCTGCATTCCATCGCTGCCGGCATCCTTGGCGGCGGCGACAGCACCGCCGGCATGCCGACAACGGTTGTCACATTCTCTCATTCGATCATGGCCTACGCTTTCGGCCTCTACATGGGGCGTTTCGGCCGGCGTCTGGGGATCAGCACCGCTTACGCATTTGGCGCGCTGGGCGGCGTCCTGGGCACGATTGCGGTTTTGAACGGCAGCTTCGCCTTGTTGCTGGTCAGTTCAGCCTGCATGGGCTCTGCCCGAGCCGGGGCGCAGATGAGCCGATTTGTGGTCGGCGAGATGTTCCCCGCCGAAAAACGCGCGCAGATGATCGGACGGATCGTCTTCGCCGGCACCATCGGCGCCATATTTGGCCCCGGGCTGATCGAACCGGGCACGCAACTGGCTGGAACGCTAGCCCTTGATCTGGCTAATGGGCCCGCTTTGGCCAACTCCGCCTTGGCGGCTGGATTCATGCCTGCCGCGGATTTTCGGGGAGGCTTGACAACGGGACCCTGGGTGATGGCCAGCTTAATGTATGGCTTGTCATTTCTAATCAGCATTCTCTTCCTGCGCCCGGAACCGGCGCTCGTCGCCAGACAATACGCCTCCCAGAGCAAGCATCAAGCGCAAGTGGATACCCAGCACAAACTCATGGATCTGCTGCGGCTGCCCAATGTGCAACTCGCAATACTGTCCATGCTCATCTGCCAAACAGTGATGAGCACCCTGATGACCATCACCCCCTGGCACATGCACCGCGCGGACCACAGCAACGCCACCGTTTCCCTGGTGATATCAGCGCACGTACTGGGCATGTTTGGGCTTTCGGCTGTGACCGGCTACCTGATTGATCGCTACGGACGGATTCCGATGATGGTCGTGGCGGCATTGACCTTGGTGGCTTCCGCGATCATCGCTCCGCTTTCGACGCAGTTGCCTTACCTGCTACTGGGATTGTTCTTGCTCGGATTAGGCTGGAACTTCGGCTATATCGCCGGCTCGTCCATGCTTGCCGACGCGCTTAGCGGTTCCGACCGAACGCGCGTCGCCGGGTTTAATGACATGCTGGTCGCCTTTTGCGCCGGGCTGGGCACCTTAAGTTCGGGATTCCTCTATGGATTGGGGGGATTCTTGCTCGTCAGTATCGGAGGCGGCGCGCTGGCTCTGCTGCTGCTGGCCCTGGTTCGACAACTGTCAGTGAAACAATTTGCCCTGGGAGCCAGCTAATCGCCCTCCGCTTGCCGCAGCAGATAATTCTGTTCCACAATTGCCAGCCAAGCCAAACCAATAATGAAGGTTGAGCTGCCGAAGGCGATTGATGTGATGATCGAATTGGCGATAGGTATGTTTTCAAGGATTTCGCTTAAAGCCGCCTGAGCGAGACGGATGCCGACATAGCCGGCGATACCCCCGCTCAATACAACGACGCCAGTTGTTTGCATCATACGGGATAGGTCTTGTCGCGAAAGGGCTTGATCGAAATATTTGCGGTAAATGTCCAGGCACATCCAGGCATCGGCCACCGATATGCCCAATTGCTTGGCCAGTTCCAGCGTGGGTCCCGGGACCGCGCCCGTTAATGCCGCGCCAGCGACCGTTTGCGTGATCTTTAAGAAGGCTTCGTAGCGCTTCTGCTGCAAAAACGCTTGGTCAACCGCCATAGATCTCGATGTCTTTCTGCCTGCGTCCCTGTATGCTAGACTGCACGCTTATATTATGCAAACGGTAGACGAGATGCAAATCACCATTTACACCGACGGCGCCTGTGACATCCACGCGCCCAACCAGCCGGGCGGCTGGGCTGCTATCCTTTGCGCGACCGACGAAAGCGGCAGCGTCATCAAAGAATCGGTACTCCGCGGCGGACGGGAAATGACCACCAATAACCAAATGGAGCTTACAGCAGTCATCGAAGGTCTCAATGCGCTCAAGCGTCCGTCCCAGGTAACCGTCGTCAGCGACTCGCAATATGTCATTAATATCGCCACCCGGGCGAAAAAAAGCCGCAAGAACGCCGATTTGTGGAAGCGGTATTTTGAATTGGCGGCGCGCCATCAAATCAAATGGCTTTACATTGAGGGGCATTCGGGCCACCGCTACAACGAGCGCTGCGATCGCATCGCGGTGGCGGAAAAGAATCGGCTGTCGCATCCCAAAGCGAATTCTGTAGATCAGCCGCCCCCCGCGATTGAAAGCGACATACAGGTCTATCTCTCGACGCGCTATTCTTCGCAACGGAAAAAGGCGGCTTGGTCTGCCGTGACCGTTTCGGAGCAAGAAGTGCGGGAGTATGGCGCTTCGCTCGAAAATACCAGCGAATTGGAAGCCCTGCTAATTGCGGCGAATACCTGCCTGGCGGCGCTGCCGGACGATCACAGCGTCACCGTCCTGACAGCGCAGGAATACCTTTCCAAGGGGATGAACCACTGGATCGCGAAGTGGGCTGCCAAGGGTTGGAAAACGCAAGCAGGAAAGCCGGTCAAGTATCAAAGCCATTGGCGGGATCTTCTTAAACTCTCGAAGGCGCGAAAACTGGCATTTGTCTTTGTCCGGTCACGCCAGGACAATCCTCATTTTCAGCGCGGGATCGATATGGCGAAGCAATTGCTGGAAGGCGCGGACTGACGGAGCTTGTGTTATAGTAGGCGATGTTCAGATTCCAACTTCCCAAGGCGATACAGGAAACGATAAATGCCCAGTTACGCGAAACGCGTCGAACCCTTCGGAACAACCATATTTACCGAGATCAATCAACTCGCCGCCCAGCACCGGGCGGTCAATCTTGGCCAAGGTCGTCCCGATTTCGACGGACCGCAAGAGATTATCGACGCGGCCATCCGCGCCCTGAACGGCGACACCGCCAATCAATACGCGCCAAGCCCGGGTCTGCCCAGCCTGCGAGCGGGCGTGGCCAAGCATGCCAGCGTCTTCTACGACATCGACGTCGATCCCGATACCGGCGTCATCGTGACAGCCGGCGCGACGCAAGGGGTTTACAGCGCCATCATGGGCTTGGTCGACCCCGGCGACGAAGTGATCGTGATCGAACCATACTACGACAGCTATGTGCCGGGCGTGCAAATGGCGGGCGGCATCCCCGTCTATGTGCCCATGCGCCCGCCAAACTGGACCTTTGACGAAGCGGAACTGCGCGCCGCCTTTAACCACAAGACCAGAGCGATCCTGCTGAACACGCCCAACAACCCGACCGGTCGCGTCTACACCCGCGCCGAACTGCAATTGATCGCCGATCTTTGCATCGAGCGCGATGTCATCGTGATTTCCGACGAGGTTTATGAGCACCTGATCTTTGAGGGACACCAGCACGTTGCCATCGCGTCGCTTGATGGCATGTTTGAGCGCACAGTGACAATTGGCAGCGCGGGCAAAACATTCGGCATGACCGGCTGGAAGATCGGTTGGGTTTACGGTCCTCCCGAATTGATAACCGGTGTCTGGCGCGCGCACCAGTTCATCACTTTCGCGACCAATCACCCTACGCAGGCGGCTGTCGCCTACGCATTCACCTTGGGCAACAGCTACTACGAAGAGTATCAAGCGCTCTATTCGCGCAAGCGCGAATTGGTCATGCAAGTGATTGAAGCCGCCGGCATGACCGCGATTCAGCCGGAAGGCACTTACTTCATCATGGGCGATTTTTCCGATGTCTTTGATGGCGATGATGTTGCATTCTGCCGGCACTGTATTGAGCGGATCGGCGTCGCCACCATACCGCCTTCCGCATTCTTCAGCCGCAAACACCGCCATCATGCCGAAAATCATGTCCGATTCGCCTTTTGCAAGAGCGACGAGACCCTCGAACAAGCCGCGGAGCGCATGCGGAAACTTCGATCCGGTTAGTTGGCATCGCCTCGCAACAGCAGCCGTTAAATCGCAAATTCTACGACCAAAGCTATAGACAACTGGATCATGCAATGATATAATTCATTATATCTGTTGATTGATTGTATTCATCTGATGAATGAGCGGTATAAACCTCGGTTCTGACTTCCTGAATTACATCGTGCGGCAGGGTTTTCAACCCGGCGATCGCTTGCCTTCCATTCAGGAACTGACCAACGATTCGCATCTTGATATGAGCGCCAACAAGGTTCGCGAGCAACTGGAGGTGGCGCGAACCATGGGTTGGGTCGAGGTGCGATCCAAGCGCGGCACCCGCGTCAAGGATTACGCTTTCACCCCGGCAGTACGCCTCAGCGCGCTATATGCCATGGCTTGCGGTGAAAGCTTCGAGTCCTTCGCTTCTTTGCGCAACCATGTGGAATCCGCATATTGGAGCGAAGCATGCGCTTTATTGGACACAGAAGATCTTGACGTCATGCAGGCCTGCATAGACGGTGCCAACGAAAAGCTGGATTCCCCGCCCATCCACATCCCGAATCCCGAACACCGCCTCTTTCACTTGACCGTCTTCAAACATCTGGACAACACCTTTGTCCTCGGCATTCTCGAAGCTTATTGGGATTTGTACGAAGAAGTCGGCATCAATCGTTATATGGATTACAGCTACCTGCGACGGGTTTGGGATTATCATGCCATCATTTTGGGGCATATCAAAAACAATCGTTTCGACGACGCTCGATTGGCTTTCATAGAGCATACGCGGCTGCTGCGGCACGAGCCGGGCAATGCCTCTTGGGAAATGGAAAGAGGTTAAGAACGGACAATCCGATGGAGGGAAAATCTTGACCATGTTGTCTGAAAGGAGTCATGCGCAAATCGCTGCGCGGAAGCTATGGCCATAAATTTACAGTCTCAACCCAAAGTGGATACAAGAGAGCCGGTGATCAACGACTTTGCCTTCTCGGTCGCTACCAAAAACGGCTCCGGCAGCCAGACCTCCAACAACGTGCTGGTGATGTCCCTCTTTCGGATGGGCATTCCGGTGAATGGCAAGAACTTGTTCCCGTCCAACATCAAGGGACTGCCAACCTGGTATACCATTCGCGCCAGCAAAGACGGTTATACGGCGCGCAAGGCAATAACAGAGATCGTCGTGGCCTATAACGACGGCACCGCTACCGAAGATGTCGCCAACTTGCCGCCCGGCGGCGTCTGCATCACCACGGACAAGATCGCCCGCGTCATCAAACAGCGCGATGACATCTCCTATTACGAGATTCCTGTCGCCAAGCTCATGAGACAGACCGACGTGCCGTCGGCATTTCGCAAGCTCGTCGAGAATATGACTTATGTCGGCGCGGTCGCCAAGCTCTTCGACATCCCGCTCGATCTGATCTACGATGTCTTGCTGGCCAACTTCAAAGGCAAAGAAAAACCTGCGAAGATGAACCATGATGTTATCAAACTCGCCTACGACTGGACCGCCGAAAACATTGAAAAGACCGATCCCTACCGCTTTGAAAGCATGGATGGGACGACCGGCAAAATCATGATGACGGGAAATGACGCCGGTGCGCTCGGCGCGGTCTTCGGCGGGGTCAATGTTGTGGCTTGGTATCCGATTACACCCTCCACCAGTTTCGTCGACGGCATCATCAATTTCCGGCATCTGCGCCAGAACGAGAACAAAGAAAACACCATCGCAATCGTGCAGGCTGAAGACGAATTGGCCGCCGCCGGCATCGTCACCGGCGCCGGCTGGGCCGGCAGCCGCGCCCTAACCTCAACCAGCGGTCCCGGCATTAGCTTGATGGCGGAATTCGCCGGTCTGGCTTACTTTGCCGAGATACCGGCCGTATTCTGGAATATCACGCGCATGGGACCCAGCACCGGCTTGCCCACACGCACCAGCCAGGGCGACCTGCTCTTCACGCATTTCCTGGGTCATGGGGATAGCCGGCAACTTTGCCTGCTGCCGGGCAACCTGAAAGAAGCCTTCGAATTCGGCTGGAAATCCTTTGACCTGGCCGAAGCCTTGCAATCGCCGGTCTTTGTCATCAGCGACCTCGACTTGGGCATGAACAACTGGCTATCTGATCCCTTTGATTACCCCGACCAGCCCATCGACCGAGGCAAGGTGCTCGATGCGGCGCAACTCCAGAGCTTCATCGACGAACATGGCAAGTGGGGCCGTTATATGGATGTCGATGGCGATGGCATTCCCTATCGCACCGTTCCCGGCACCGATCATCCTTTCTCCGCTTATTTTGCCCGCGGCACTGGCCACGATGTCATGGCCACGTATAGCGAACGCAGCGATGATTGGGTCGAGAATATGCACCGTCTTAGACAGAAAATGGATACAGCGCGGGAAAAATTGCCGGGTCCGATCATCGACGACAGCAGCAGATCGGACATCGGCATTGTCACCTTTGGCACCAACGAAGACGCAGTGCGCGAAGCGCGCGACTGGCTGGCGAACGATGGCATCCAAACCGATTACTTGCGGGTCCGCGCTTTGCCGATTGCATCCGCAGTGGGCGATTTCATCCATTCTCACAAGAGCGTCTTCGTCATCGAGAACAATTTCGATGGCCAGCTGAACCAGCTCCTGCACATCGAGAGACCCGAGGACATCTCGCATGTCCGTTCACTGGCGCTGGGCGATGGTCTGCCCATGACCCCGAGCTGGATATACGAGAACTTGAAAGAACAGGAAGGTTAATCATGCCACCTCGCGTCAATCAACTAGGTTTGAGCCGAAATGAATACAAGGGCCGCCCCAGCACGCTGTGCCCCGGCTGCGGTCACGATTCAATCTCGAACCAAATAATCAGCATTGCCTATGAAATGGGCATCGAGCAGCACAAGTTCATCAAAGTGAGCGGCATTGGCTGCTCGAGCAAGACGCCTGCGTATTTCTTGGGGGGATCGCACGGTTTTAACGCCTTGCATGGTCGCATGCCGTCAGTCGTGACCGGCGCGCTCTTGGCGAACAAAGAACTATCCTGCATAGCCGTCAGCGGCGATGGAGACAGCGGATCCATTGGCATGGGGCAATTCAAGCATGTGATCCGCCGCAATGTTCCCTTTGTCTACATCATTGAGAACAACGGCGTTTATGGATTGACCAAAGGGCAATTCTCTGCGACGGCGGACGAAGGTCAGTTCTTGAAGTACTACGGACTGAATGAAATGCCGCCGATTGATCTCGCCCTGGAAGCGGTGATCTCGGGCGCCTCCTTCGTTGCGCGCAGCTTTAGCGGCGACGCCAAACAAGTACGGGCGCTATTGCAGGCCGCCATTCGCCATCAGGGAACAGCCGTACTCGATATCATCAGCCCCTGCGTCACCTTCAACAATGCCGAAACTTCAACCAAGAGCTTTCCCTACGGCAAGGACAACGAGGTCCCGCTGCACGAGATCCAGATACTTGCCCCGGACTACGTGGATGCGAAGGAAGAGATCGAAGTCGGCGACTATGAAGCCGGTGACGTCATTGATGTCGAAATGCACGACGGCAGTTTCATTCGGCTAAAGAAGCTGGACAACGATCACGACCCGCGCAATCGGCGCATGGCAATTGATGTCCTGGAGCAGTCTCTGCGCGAGCAGATATTCTCTACTGGCTTGATTTACTACGAGGAGCCGCGTCCCACACTGGCGGATACCGAAGCCCTGGTTTCGACGCCCCTGGCGCGCCTTGATGAGGCGAGCCTGAGACCTTCAAAAAAGGCGCTCGATAGCGTTATGCGGGGTCTGATGGCGGGTTGACCTCAAGCCAACCCCTCCCAATAATTGGGAGGGGATTTTCTGGTGGAACAGTCGGGATGTGTTGTACTTTGTACAAACGATCACGAGGGATCATCCGACCCGCACATGCAAAGGTAGCCGTCTCCGAGTCAAGAGCTAGATGAGCGAATCAAATATAATCGAATTAGAGCATCTGCGAAACGGCATTGGCTGTCTAGACGTTGATCATTGCAGCGCGACCTGTCGGGCTGCGCAAATTGCCCTAACAGAGGCCGGTCATCCCGTCTCGGTTATATGTGAAGTAGAGGATCAAGAGAAACCGCTATTCACGTTAGTTCTTCAATGGACTGAGTTGGAAAAACTCTCGACAATACGTTCTTGGAGACAGCGGCAGCGCCTTGGGGAATGGGCGGCGGAAGGCATTGCATTCTTGATGGTTGACAAGTTCACTCCATTTACTGTAGTTGACCAGTCGGAAGTCGATACAAGACCCGGTCGTGGTACAGGTATCGACTATTATCTGGGAACCAAGGAAAGCCTAGACTGTGAAGACGAGGACGATTTTCCTCAGCATTTGGCCAGATTAGAAGTTTCCGGAATCCTGCCGCCGTCCTCAAGTAGCATCTTCAAAGCACGGGTCAAAAAGAAGATTAAACAAACTAAGCAGTCGGACAGCGACGGAACACCGGCCTTTATCATAGTTGTAGAGTTTGAAACGCCATTGGTGAACTTTACACAAAGGATGCCTGAAAATGATAGCAAAACCGCATCTCAAGAAGAGCGTTAGACTACACCGCGAAGCATCCCAGCTTGCTAACAAGGCGCGCATTGCTCGATTCGATGGCGATGAAATTACATACTTGAAGCTCACTCAACAAGCTTTTCAAAAGGAATCCGAGTCGGCGCGGCTTCTTCGTGAAGATCCATCTCATCATATGTTTGCGATTCTGCACAGAAGCGCGGCGACTTTGGCATATCGTTGCGGAGAGCACCAGACCGCTGAGGAACTTATTCTAGAAGGCATGCGACAGATTCGTAACGAAGGTATGCGGGAAGATTTGTATAACCTACTTGATAAGGTGAGACTCGCAGTTAAATATGGACAAAATGTAGACCAGCTTGAAAACGATGAGTTGGTTATGACATTGCAGGGAATAGAAGCGAATAGAGGCTTGATTGATCCTTCAATGCTTTCAAAGCGCATCCTAAACTTTTCGACTTTGGTTCGTAACACGATTGGCAACATTAACAGATACAAATTTCGAAACCGTCGTAAAGTAGATCAAGATTATCGAGTTCTTGCAACTGTACCGTCATTTGGAAGTTACAGGATTGGGATGACCGTAACCCATGTCGGTCCGAACCGCTTTCCAGGCATTTCTTATTTTGATGGTGTTCGTTTGAAGGTAATAGAGAATCTAAGACTCGTGAACGCCGGTGGAATTTCAAGACTGCAGAGTGACTTGAATGATGATAGATACTTGCAAAATCTGTTCGGACTGGCAAAAGAGCTTGCTCCTGACGGAGACACTATAACTGCAGTTGGCATTGAAGCCGAAATTGAAGGGCAATTCCAAAGCATCTTGCTTGACAGCACTAGGGATAATTTGAACGAAATGGTTTTGCCGCTTGACGAAGAATCTGTCGCGGACGAATACAGAATAACAGAGGAAAGGGACACCGTTGTTGGTGTGCTGCAATATGCGGATGCGACAAAAAATCAAGTGAAACTGTTCGACGACGACGGCAAGTGGTGGCAGATCGTCGTTCCCGAAGGTTTGGCGGAAGATGTGGTAAAGCCGTATTTTGGCGACCGCGTACAGGTCGAGGGCCGCCACATCATCAAAAATAGGAAAGCAAAGCGCCTATTTCTTCACGACATTCGCGCAGCCGGTGAAAATAGTCGTCCTCACATGCAGCCAGTGGTAAGTTTACTGGAAGCCTAATACTTCGGCATATCCGGGTCAATCTCGTCCGCCCAAGCCAGGATGCCGCCTTCGACATTGAACATCTTGTCCAGGTCATAACCGATTTCCGACAAATAGGCTATGCTGTCGGCGCTACGTACACCTGACCGACAGTGCAAGTACAAGGTCTTGTCCTTCGGGATCTCCTTCAAGACCGTCTCTTCCCACAGTCGGCGGCCGCCCTGAATCCCGTTTTTCGCCAATTGGATATCCGGCTTGGGAATCTTCACCGTGCCGTCAATGACACTGATGTCCCATTCATGCGGATCCCGCACATCAATCACGACTACATCGTCGCCGTTTTCAAGCGCGGACTTGACATCATGCACGGTGACGGTTTTGATGTCGAGTTCCTCCGTCTCATCCGCCGAGCTGAATTCGCTATGATCGTGCGCCGGCATGCCACAGAATTGCTCATAGTCGATCAGCACAACATCCGCCTTGTCGATGCCACAGACCGGGCAGTCCGGATCTTTGCGCACCTTGATCGTTTGGAAACTCATTTCCAGGGCATCGTAGAGCATCATTCGGCCGATCATCGGCTCGCCGATTCCCAGTAACAGCTTAATCGCTTCGGTCGCTTGCATGGTGCCGATCGTGCCGGGCAATATGCCCAGAACGCCGCCTTCCGCGCAACTTGGCACCAGACCCGGCGGCGGCGGCTCGGGGAACATGCAGCGATAGCAGGGACCGCTCTCGGCGTAAAACACGCTTAGCTGACCCTCGAATCGGAAAATGCTGCCGTAGACATTCGGGATGCCCAGTTTCACGCAGGCGTCGTTGACCAGGTATCGCGTCGGGAAGTTGTCCGTACCGTCAATGACAATGTCCCAGTCCTCGCCGAATATGCGTTCCGCGTTCTCGGATGTCAGCGGCTCGTTGTATTTGACCACATCGATATCTGGATTGAGGTCGAGCATGCGATCGGCGGCGCTATCCAGCTTGGAGGCGCCAACGGTGCTTAGGCCGTGTATCACTTGGCGCTGTAGATTCGTGAAGTCAACTACGTCATAATCTACCAGGCCGATGCGTCCAATGCCGGCAGCGGCGAGATAAAGCGCCAATGGGCTGCCCAATCCGCCGGTTCCGATCAATAGGACATTGGAGGCTTTCAAAGTCCTTTGCCCCTCGATGCCGACTTCCGGCATGATGACATGGCGACTGTAACGCTTAACTTCCTCATTGTTCAAATCCGCAATGCGACTATGTAGCCTGGTCATCATTTCCTCTCCATCAAGCTCCAAGCGGCCATTCCTCCGCCGGCGATGCTGGGGATGATGCGCAGGCTGTCGTTTTCCGCTATTTCCGTATCAAGACCCTGCATGAAACGGATGTCCTCGTCGTCTATGAAAATATTGACAAAGCTGCGCAGTTCGTCGTCGTTAAACAAGTGTACGCGCAGGTCCGGGTGCGCGTCTACCAAGTTCATCAGCGCCTCGCCAACCGTCCCGCCAATAACGTCGATGTTGGATGCGCCGCCCGTGTAAGCGCGCAACGGCGTTGGGATTCGTATGCTCGCCATGTTTCTCTTCTCCTTCTATTTTCTTATGCCGCGATCTATCTGCTATGCGGCCTTGATTTCTGGAATCGCGCCTCAACTAATCGATTTCAAGCACAGCAAGTTCTTCTCTATCAAAGACGCTTCGATCGGCCCGCAACTTCCAAACGCGCATATCGGTCGCCCGCCCCATTTCGACTGAGGTGATGATGTACAGGAAATTCGGCAGAGCGTGTTCGCGGTCATACTCGGACGGGATCGCCAGCGAATCCGGATGGCTGTGATAATACCCCACTAGCGTTAGCCCACGGTCGTCGGCTTCATCTTCGAGGCGCATCCAGTCTTGTGGGGTCATCGCGTAACGATGATACTGCTCCTCTTCCTCGAAAACGTTATCGACCTGAATAATGTCACGGATAACAGTGCTATTGTCTTCCAGCTCGCCCAAAAGAAAGCCCCCGCCTTCGTTGGGATAGGTATCTTCCATCTGCTCGAATATCCGACTTTGAAGGAGCTTTCCTAAACGAACCGTCATGCTAGATTTGTTTCCCTGTTGCCGCAATCAAAAAGAGCCAACCCTCGCGCGTTGACTCTCGTTTCTTTCATTGCTGGTTGCTGACCAGACGTCTTCAATCAGCGGAAATCCCCACGCGCCAGATATTACGGAGCCTTTTGCTGCAACAACAGAGGCAGCCGGTTTTGGCGGAATGAGTCGCTTTACAGTTCACCATAGCGCATAGATTAGCACTTTCGGGGACGATGCGCAACGGTAGATCTCTCCTGTGAGTCGCGTCCCGCGGATCGCTGATTCCCGGCCTGTTGACCTGCTAACCATTCGCTACAGTATCGAAATCGGTTGAAATAAAATAATCATTTCACTAC
This sequence comes from Chloroflexota bacterium, assembly GCA_028873975.1. GTDB lineage: Bacteria > Chloroflexota > Anaerolineae > Aggregatilineales > Phototrophicaceae > UBA6055. The sequence continues at coordinate 10,843 of JAPPMO010000101.1, read as the reverse complement.
AAATGCACAAAAGCAATTCCAATTAAGTAATGCAACAAATTGTAAGGTCAATGTAGGGGCAAGCCTTGGCTCGCCCATCGTTGCGGTTAGGTTTTGCGGGCGAGCCAAGGCTCTCCCCTACCGCCGACTTTTATTTTGGAGTGCATTAGCATGACTTTGTTGTTCCTACTGAGTTTAGGGAGTTTTGACGACTATTCCTCTAAATCCGCCACCTGTATATTGCAAAGTCGCCAGGAAACCATATATGTCGCTCAAAAGCATGTCTGAAACAAGACAAAAACATTGATTTTACTTGTTTTTCTCGGTGTTCTCTGTGTCCTCGGTGGTTAGAACAATCTGATGCGATTGCCCCGCCTATTCTCCTGATTGTCATTGAAGGCGCGTATTGACAGTGCTATACTTCCCTGTCTAATGATAATCTCGGCTAATGATCTAATGCTGAATGCAACGATCGGGCTGCGCCCGGCTCAACGCGCAACGGGCAAACAGTTGCGACCAACCCGGGGTGGTGAGAACGGCAACTGCTTGACGCGGCGGCGACTGTGCTGCGATTGGAACACACCCTGGGAAACCCTAATCGACAAGGAGACTCGCTAGATGGCAAGTAAAGGTGGGCTAGAAGGAGTCGTCGTAGCGGATATTGCGACGAGCTTCATTGACGGAACAATCGGCAAACTGATCTATAGCGGCTATGCCATTGAAGAACTTGCCGAAAACGCATCCTTTGAAGAAGTCTTGTTCCTGCTTCACTACACGCGCCTGCCCAAGCAAGCCGAATACCAAGCGCTACGGAGCGATATCGCGAAGAACGCCGCCATTCCCAATCCAATCATAGACATGATGAAGTCCTTGCCAGCTAGCACGCCGGCAATGGCGGCGCTTCGTAGCGCCGTGTCCATGCTCTCCGCCTTTGACCAGGACGCGGAAAACCTGACAGACAAAGCCAGGGCTTTGTCCAAGGCGCTGCGGCTGACCGGGCAAATCACGACGATTTGCGCCGCATGGATGCGCATTACAAAAGGACTGGAACCGATCCCCCCGCGCCAGGATCTGACTTTGGCGCAGAACTTCGTCTACATGATGTCGGGCGAAGACCCCGATGAAACCGCCAGCGCCGCAGTCGATGTCTATCTGGTATTGCTCGCTGAACACGGCATGAACGCCAGCACCTTTGCCGCCCGAGTCATTACCGCGACCGGCTCGGATATGCACAGCGCAGTTGTTGGTGGGATCGCCGCGCTAAAGGGACCTGCCCATGGCGGCGCCAACGCCGAAGCCATGAAAATGTTCCTGGAAATCGGCGAAGTAGAGAACGTCGTTCCCTGGTTCGAAAAATACGTCAAGACCGGCGAGCGTCGGATCATGGGGATTGGACACCGCGTCTACAAATCCAATGACCCGCGCGCCGGCATTCTCAAGCGGCACGCCAAAGCGCTGGCGGAAAGCTCGGGCAAGCGCAAGTGGTACGATATTGCCGTCAAGCTGGAGGAAACGGCTCGAGCGGACAAATACTTCATCTCGCGCAATCTCTACCCCAATGTCGATTATTACAGCGCGATTGTGCTTTACACCCTGGATCTGGATGTCGACATGTTCACGCCCCTTTTTGTGATGTCCCGCATTGCCGGATGGTCGGCGCATATTATCGGCCAGATGGGCGGACGCCTGATCCGCCCCAAGGCAAATTATGTTGGACCCTGTGATCTCAGCTGGACGCCCCTGGACCAGCGCTAGGACACACAAGCGCGCTTTTCAACGGCCGGCGCCGAACATTCGGGTCAATTTGCCTATGCCCAATTCTTTATGCTAAGCTGGTTCCAGCGCTTGTTTAGGAGTCGGCGGGATGATCCCATACAAGATTGTCGGCAAATCGGATTATCGACCCTACGTGGCGTTCTTTGTCACAGTCACGAATGTCTTGGCTTTCGTCTATGTCCTCTTATATGCCTTTTTCGGCGGATTGTCGCTTGAAGAGGTATATAGCAGTTATGTCTTGAACATCTGCGCCGTGAGCCTGCAGAGCCCGCTCGAGACAGTGATCGACGGCATGCGAAGCATCTTCCTCCACATGAGCTTTGTGCATCTTACTTCCAACATCATTATCTTTTACGTTTTCGGCGCTCGCATCGAAGAGCACCTGGGGCACTGGAAGTTCCTCGCCTTTTATCTCATCGTCGGTTTCGGCGGGCATTTCGGTCACATTTTCTTTGATGGCGCGCTCTGTAGCGAACCGCAATACATGATCGGGTCCAGCGGAGCGATCTCGGGAATCATCGGCGCCTTCCTCTTCCTTTTCCCCACCGCGCGAATCAGGTCTAAGATCATTTTTCTCAAGATTTTTGGATACGACGTTAATGCACCCGCCTGGGTCTATCTGGTCTACTGGCTGTTCATGCAGTTCTTCTACGAAGTTGGTTCAGTGGCGCCGCGAATCAATGTGCATTGGGGCCATGTTGGCGGATTCTTCACCGGGCTGGCGCTCATCTTTGTCATCTCCTTTTTCATCGCGCCCCCAATGAGCGCAAGCCGCCATTCAGCCAAGGAATGAAACCGTTCCAATGGGTAATGTATCGAATTCGGTTGAAATTCAATTGAGCCACATTCAGTTTCACCACAAAGACACGAAGGACACAAAGAAAAGGACTATTTCGCAACCAATTCTCAGTGTCCTCGGTGGCCTCGGTGGTTAAGCTTTTTGTTTCAACCGAAAAGGATAAACTACCGTCCAACGCGGGAGGTGACTTGCGCGAAACCAAAATGCTGTGATAACGTAAATAAGTCAGGGCGAGCAAGAGGGCGCGGCCATGTTTCCTTTAACGGTAATCGGACGAGACAAAAAACTTCCCAAAGCCACCATTGTGCTGATCGTCATCAATATCCTGGTCTTTCTGTGGGAACTGTCAGTGGATGCCCAGGGCGAAGGCTTCTTGAAGGCTGCATTGCAAAACTACGGCCTGGAAGTCTGCAAAATCGGCGAACAGTCCTTTGGGACGACGACGCTTGACGCCTTCCGCAGCATGTTCCTGCACGCCAGCGTCGCCCATGCGCTGGGCAATATGTGGTTTCTCTTCCTTTTTGGCGGCTTAGTCGAGCGCTACCTGGGCAGCATCAAGTTTGTCGTCGCCTACCTGACATTTGGGGTTGTGGCGACGATCGCGCACGTCATGCTTGGCAATACCATTTGCACAGTCGCCGATACCGGCGTCGTCATTGGCGCCAGCGGCGCCATCGCCGGCGTCATGGGGGGATTCCTCTATTTGCGTCCGGACGCCAAAGTCAAGACGATGCTCGGTTTCTTCCGTCCATTTGTCTGGTCGGTTAACGCGCCCGCTTTTCTTTTCCTGGGTTATTGGTTCTTGATGGATATTCTGCAGCAAGTGGGATGGATCGGCGTCGAGACCGATGTCGCCCATTGGGCGCATATTGGCGGATTCATCGCCGGCTTCGCCTTGATGTTCTTCGCGGGGTTCTTCAAACCGGTCCCCAAGCCCGATCCACTGGAACACTTGGCCGAGTAATCCCGGTAGTCCAGCGCTGGCTTCTGTGCCGCCCGTTAGAGAATGGGATGCCCATGCCCGCGCCCGCAGGCGCCTAGAGAAACGGCACGTAGAGGATGACCAGATTGGCGACAATCTGGCAGACCCAGGCAGCTGCCAAACCATTTCTTTCGCGCACGTAAACAAACACCATATTCATCAATAGCAAGATGATAACGATAACCGCCGTTACAGCGTGCAACCGTATCACCGTCTGCCACATAACGGGGAAAAAAAGGACTATATTCCAAAGCGTTGCCAAGACGCCCACTACCCAGAAGGGCAACTGCTTTTGCAGCAAGCCGCGGAAAAACAAGGTCTCCGATATTGGCATCACAAACACCAGAAACGCGAGCAGGCTGCCGGCAGTCATCCCCGGGAACATTTGCGCTGTGGCTGGTTCCAGGAATGGCTGACGCAAAAATACCATGAAGGGGATGCCCAGCAGCAATCCATAGAGCAAGCCCCAGCCGATATTCTCCGGCCTTTCATGCCCGATGCGCTCCATGCTGCCCAGCAACCAGGATAGAACGCTCACCCCGGAAAGCGCGCCCCAGGCAAGCGTGTAGCGCAAATCGGCATTATCCGGCAACAAAGGACTGAGACCAACGCTGAGCGCGGCCGCAATCATGAATCCGAAAATCGGATCGCTCGCGGCGCCGCGATATTGCCCGGAGGAAGCGCTCTCAACTGGCGCCGTTTGAATGGCCTCATCGCCCCTTGATTCTATGTCTGGGGATTCGTTTACGAGATCGCGCGGAGACTCTTCTATCATCTCAGGATGGTTCTCACCGCTGCAAGTACCGTATCAATCGCTCGCTGGTCAATCCAATAATGGGTGCGCAGTCGAATTGAGCCTTTTTCGCCCCCGTATGGCGACATGAAGACATTATATTCTTGGCTTAACAAGCGGACAAATTGGCCTGAAGTCATGCGAGCGTCTTCCGCCAAAGAAAAATAGACGAAGTTGGTGCTGTGCTTTTCGACGATCACTTGCGGTATCTCGCTGAGCCCTTCGGCCAATAAGCCCGCGTTCCGGTGGTCCTCCCGCAAGCGATCTTTCATCTTGTGCAAAGCAATCAAACCGGCCGCCGCCAGGATGCCCGCCTGTCGCAAGCTGCCCCCAAGCGCCTTGCGCGCTCGGCGCGCCCGGCGAATAAAATCTCGCGAACCCAGCAATATCGATCCCGCAGGCGCGCACAGCCCCTTGGAAAGACAAAAAGTGACAGAATCAGCGCCCGCCACCAGCTCTTTCACATCAACATTGAAGGCCGCAGCGGCGTTAAAGATCCTTGCGCCGTCGATATGCAGTAGCAAACCGCGTTCTTGCGCCAGCCTGGAAACTTGTGCCGTGTACTCGGCGGACAAGGGCATGCCCCCCGCCGCGTTATGCGTGTTTTCCAGGGCGACCAGTCGCGTAATCGGCTTGTGCTCATCGTCTGGCTGAATCGCATTTTCAATGTCCCGCAAGCGCAAACTGCCGTCCGCCTGCACGGGAATCGTATGCGGCAGAATGCCGCCGATCTGCGCCACTCCCCCTTGCTCAAAGCGAAAGATATGCGACGTATCGCCGATGATTATCGAATCGCCTCGCTGACAATGCGCCAGTAAAGCGCAGAGGTTGCCCTGCGTGCCGCTGGTTACAAAGACAGCCGCTTCCTTGCCCAGCATGGCGGCGGCATCGGCTTCCAATTGATTGACTGTGGGATCGTCGTGGTATACATCGTCGCCGACAACCGCATTCGCCATCGCATCCCGCATTTCCGGGGTCGGATGCGAAACTGTGTCGCTTCTCAGATCAATGGTTTTCATGCTGATAGGGCGCTTTCAGTTGCCTAATACCTGGTTCAGATACTAGACAGAAACAAGTGCTATGGCAATAGCCAATGAATCGTGGGCGCCTGGGTTTTTCACGATGGCGGGAGCGCTGCCGCTTCGTTTAATCAAACAAAGTGGCATATAATCTTGGGGCAAAACGAGCCGAAGTAGCTGGATACGAAGACATGCTGGCGCCTATCGCGGACGCTTCACCCCAAGAATTGGAGTAGAGCTTCCCAGTCCGCTGGCATATCATTGCGCGCGGCCCCTGGAATTCGGAGTCCTGTACGCCCGGTTTATCGGTGGGAGCCGTCGATGACCGAAGTCTACCAACAAACTGTAGATCAGACCCTGGACGCGCTGGGCGTTGACAAGACCGCTGGCCTGGATTTTGCTGAAGTCCTGTCGCGCCAAAGCAGATATGGCAAAAACGTCCTTCCCGCCGACGAAGGCGTCAACTGGTTCAAACTCATACTCGCGCAGTTCGCCGATATCATGGTCGTCATTCTCATTGTCGCGGCGGCGATTTCGGCGATCCTGGGCGAGGCGACCGACGTCATTGTCATCCTGGCAATCGTGGCTTTGAACGCGATGCTCGGGATATATCAGGAATACCAGGCTGAACAGGCGCTCGCAGCCCTAAGCCGACTGCAAGTGCCGAGGGTCCGGGTGCGGCGGGCCGGCCAGGTGCGCGAGATCAGCGCCGAAGAACTCGTTCCCGGCGACATCGCGCTCATTGCCGAAGGGGACCGCATTCCGGCAGACGGCAGACTCATCGAGACGATCAATCTGGAAATTGAAGAAGCGGCGCTCACCGGCGAATCGCTGCCAGTCAGCAAGGATACAGCTCCGATCGCCTCGGACAAACTAGCCCTTGGCGACCGAAGCAATATGGCATTCATGGGTACGGCAGTCAATTTCGGTCGCGGGGAAATGGTCGTCACGACGACCGGATTGCGCACCGAACTCGGCAACATTGCCGCCATGCTGCTGCAAGTCGAAGAAGGCGTCACGCCTCTTCAGCGGCGCTTGAATCAACTCGGTCGCGTACTGGCGACTGGCGCCCTGATCGTCGTCGCGATCGTGTTCGCGGTGGGATTCGCCGTACAAGGCATACCCGCCGAGCAGATGTTTTTGATCGCCATCAGCCTGGCCGTCGCCGCAGTGCCAGAAGGATTGCCCGCCCTGGTCACCATCGGCCTGTCGCTCGGCGCCAATCGCATGGTCAAGCGCAATGCGCTCATTCGCAGGCTGCCGGCAGTCGAGACCTTGGGCTCGGTTTCCGTCATCTGCTCGGACAAAACCGGCACCCTCACCAGGAATGAAATGACCGCAACGATCCTGGTCTTGCCAGATTACGACGAGATAAACATTCACGGATCCGGCTACGAGCCGCAAGGGGAGCTGACCTATTTGGGTACGCGGGACCCCGAGCGGCGGGCTGCGACTGTAGACACCGAGAAGGACGAGATGGTCTTGCGCATGCTGCAAGCCATGGCTCTATCGACCAATGCTTATCTGGAAGCTGAATCCTCGGGAAACCGAGCCAAAGTTGTGGGAGACAACACCGAAGCGGCTTTGCTTGTGGCGGCGCAAAAAGCCGGCTTGACGCGCGAGCGCCTGGAGCAGGACCTGCCGCGCGTGGCGGAGCTGCCCTTCAGCAGCGACCGCAAAGCCATGACGACGATGCACCAGGTTTCCAGCGCCTCGGCGGCGCAATTGTTCCCGGGCGCGGCTTACCTGGCAATCACCAAGGGAGCGCCCGACAACTTGATCGAGTGGGCGAAAGCCGAACAAACGCCTGACGGTCCCAAGCCTATGGACGAAGGTCGTCGCCGCCAATGGCAGGAGCGCGTTGACCGCATGGCCAATGATGGACTGCGCATTTTGGGCGTCGCCTGCCGATCCTTGAGCGAGATTCCCGAGGGGCCCATCCCAAGTATCGAACGTGAGCTCACGCTGCTTGGCTTGGTTGGCATCCTTGATCCGCCGCGTCCGGAAGCGAGCGAAGCAGTTCGACATGCGAAAGAAGCGGGCATCCGCACGATCATGATCACCGGCGACCACGCATTGACCGCCGAAGCCATCGCCAGAGATCTGGGCATCCTGCGCGCCGATCAGAAGGCGATCACTGGCGCGCAGCTGGATGCGATGAGCGGGCATGATCTGGCGATAGCCCTTGAAGGCGCGACTTGCTTCGCGCGCGTTTCGCCGGCGCACAAACTCACGCTGGTGCAATCGCTGCAGCGAACCGGCAATATCGTGGCCATGACCGGCGACGGCGTTAACGACGCGCCCGCGCTAAAACAGGCGGATATCGGCGTCGCCATGGGCATCACCGGCGCCGATGTCAGCAAAGGCGCCGCGGAAATGATCCTGACCGACGACAACTTCCGTTCCATCGTCTCCGCGATCGAGGAAGGCCGCGCCATCTACGACAACATCAAGAAATTCATCAAGTATCTCCTGAGTTCCAATGTCGGCGAGATACTGGTGATGTTCGTCGCGCTTTTGATCAATTTGCCCATTCCACTGTTGGCCATCCAGATACTCTGGATCAACCTGGTCACGGACGGATTGCCGGCCATCGCGCTGGGTTTTGAACCGGCCGAAGCCGGCGTCATGCAGCGGCGACCGCGGCCAATCAACGAGAGCATTTTCGCGGGTGGTACGGGACGACACATTATCTGGGTCGGCATCTTGATCGCGATCTTGACTCTAGGCAGCTATGTTTGGGGATACGCGATTATCGGGTTGGATGCGCGCAGCCCGTCATTGGGTCTGGAAAAACTGGACCGCCCGGACATTGTCGCGCTCGCCGGAGAAGCATACGTGCCGGAACAATGGGACGCCTGGGGGGACGAGGCGCAAATCGCCTTCCTCGCCAGGCGCGGCAGCGCGGCCCGCTCGCAATTCCTCGAAGGCGAGGGACATCTCAACCAGGGTGACCCAAGCCGCGAATTGCTCAATCGCGTCGAGCGGATTCCCCGGACTATTGCCTTCACAGTCCTGGCATTCACGCAGATGTTCGAGGTCATGGCGATACACGCCGGCGATCGCAGTTCGTTTTTCCGTACTGGATTCAAAGGCAATCGGCTCTTGTTCTGGGCGGTGCTGTCGACATTCCTCTTGCAGTTGGCAGTGGTCTATGCGCCCTTCGTACAAGAATTGTTCGATACCAGCGCGTTGACCTTGGCCCAGATAACCGTCAGCTTCCTTGCCGCTTCTGTCGTGCTATTCGCGGTTGAGCTAGAAAAAACGGTCATCCGCCGCGAACTGAAGTCGGAAGAAAGCAAGATCCTTCAATCGATGCCCTAAACGGGAAGAAAATTGCTGTCGCGCCTAGTCTGCCAGAACATAGCCCAGCTCGACCAGGCGATCGACGACCAGGCGAGCATTCGCTTGGGCGGTGGTGTTCTCCGCGGTCAATACGAAATCAGGGTTCAGCGGCGGTTCATAAGGATCGTCTATTCCGGTAAAGCCCTTGATTTCGCCGCGCCGCGCCTTGGCATACAAGCCTTTGACATCCTCCGCTTCGACATATTCAAGCGGCGTCGCCATGTAAATCTCCATAAAGCCCTCGCCCACGCGGTTGCGGACGTTTTCTCTCGTCGCGCGATAGGGGCTGATGGCGGCGCAGATCACCATGCCGCCGTGACGGACAATCTCGCTAGCGACAAATCCGATGCGTCGGATATTCGTATCGCGGTCTTCCTTGCTGAAGCCCAAGCCCTTGGACAAATGCGTCCGCACCACATCGCCGTCAAGCACAGTAACGTTCCGCCCTTTTTCCAGCAGCAGATTGACGATTTGCTCCGCCGTAGTTGATTTGCCGGAACCGCTGAGCCCGGTGAACCATAAGCACAAGCCGCGCCGATGACGCGGCGGATAAGTTTCCGCGAGGATGCGGGCGACTTCCGGACGGGAGAACCAGGCCGGCAGCGGCACGCCTTTGCCCAGGTAATCTTCCCTCACCTGTGTGCCCGATATCTTGCGCACTTTGGCGCCTTGCGGCAATTTGGACCGTTCTTCGTACCTGTCCTCATCTTCCAGATAGACCATCTCGGTGAAGGGCAGTGGTTTAACGCCCAATTCTTCCGCATGTTCCAAGACCAGGTCCTGCGCGTCATAGGGTCCGTAAAAGGGATTGCCCAGCGAGTCGGCGCCGGGTCCCGCGTGATCGCGCCCGACAATCAGATGGTTGGCGCCATAATTGCGGCGGATGATGGCGTGCCAAACCGCTTCTCGCGGTCCGCCCATACGCATCGCCAGCGGCAGCAGCGAAAGCAGGCTGCGGTCCTCTTCGTAGTAATTGTCGATGAGCGTCTTGTAGACACGGACGCGGGTATAGTGATCGACATCGCCGGGCTGCGTCATGCCGACAACCGGATGCAAAAGCAGCACCCCGTCCACGCTGGCTGCGGCGCGTTTGGTCAGAGCCTCGTGCACGCGGTGCAGCGGATTGCGCGTCTGGAAGGCGACGACGTTTTCATGGCCATAACTTTCCAACACGGCGCGCGTCTCGGCTGGTGTCCGGCGCAATTCGGCGAAATCCGGATGATGCGGCAACTGCAAGACTTCCAGCTCCCCCGCGATATTCAACTTGCCCCAGCGGTGCATTTCGGCGATGATCGGATGTCGCGTATCGAACTTGCCAAAAGCCTTGATCGCCGTTTCTTCCAGGTCCCAGGCATAAAGTTGCTCCACATGCTGGATCGCCAGGATATTGTTGCGGCTGTCGCGCAAGGCAATATCGCTGCCGACTCGGATGTCTTCCTTCGGATCAACCGGCAAGGCGATCGGCATGGGGAAAAGCGTACCGTCGCTCAGGCGCATTGTATCCAGGACAGACTGAAAATCGGCTCGGTTCATGAATCCGCGCAGGGGTGAAAAGGCCCCCACCGCCAGCAATTCCAGGTCACAAGCCACGCGCGAGCTTACCTGAAGCGAGGGCAACTCCCCCGCATAGGACATCCTGTCCGCCAGCTGGTCAGAGGGCGTCAGCAAGTTAAGCAAATCCCCGCCGTAAGGCGAAATCAATTTTGTTTTCTCCGCTATCATCAAATTCTCCATATCAAGACATACGAGTCGGCCGAGAGCGAGCCAAGTGCGAAACTGCGATATTCTATCATATCCAGGGGCGTCTTGTTAGCGGCAGGCCCGGTCATTGAGGGTAATAGCATCAATTTGTCATTTACCACCGAGCTACTCGCCCGTTTTTCGGGGCAGCCACGAAAACACAACCTGTTCGTGAAAACGGGCAAGAGGTAAACGAATATGATACTAGCGAGAATTGCTAGCAAAGGAAATCATTGATTGTACTCTTGAGCCAGTGTAACAACGGTGCAGAGGCGCTTAAAAGTTCTAAGACCTACTCTACTTTCGGGCATCAAAAAGTGCCAAGCGGCTCGTCAGCACGCCTCCGTCCCAAACTCGGTAGGTGTATAGTCCCGTGTTGAGGTGGGTCGGTTTTTCGTGAAATTTCTCTG
>JAPPMO010000029.1 GCA_028873975.1 Chloroflexota bacterium | reverse complement strand
AGCGAACTCTGTGCGCTCTGCGCTCTCTGTGTTGAAAAAAATTTGATGCGATTGCTCTGAATTTAGACTTGTCGATATTGCGTTCGAGGCTGTTTTCAAGTAAAGTGCAAGCATTCGTGTACCCGTATCTTTTATCGCGATAGCCGGATTGTCCGACCTTATGTCGATACGGTCCTCTTTTCTAATAAACCGCGATCTGCGGTAGCCGAGCAGGTTTATTATTTTGGGTGAGCGCGGTAGCCCAAATACGCCGGTTACGCGCCGAGCGGCTGGCATAAGCGGAAGGCGAATATGTATGGCTACGGTTCATGCGGAAGGTTCGAGACTCGTAGCGGGCGTACGGTTTCAAAAGATTGGCAAGCTCTACCATTTTGATTATTCGACATATCCTGAGTTGAAGACGGGCGACTTTGTCATCGTCGATACCTTGCGCGGCCGGCAGATGGGCCAAGTTATGGGCTTTACCGCGCCCGATTCGGATCGTCCGGTACGGCAGATCCTGCGTCAGGCTACCCCCCGCGACCTGGTATTACGACAGCATTGGGAATCGAAAGAAGCGGAAGCTCTTGATACCTGCAAGGAAACCGCCGCCAACTTGCGGCGTCTTGCCGGCGTCAAGTTCGTCGCCGCGCAATACAACTATGACGGAAGCGTAATCACATTTCTGTTTAGCGCCGAGCAAAAGATTGATACGGCCGTGTTGCAGAAACGGCTTCAACGCAAATTCGACGCGCGCATCGAAATGCGGCAAATCGGCCCGCGTGATGTCGCCAAGCTCCTGGGCGGTTTCGGCGCCTGTGGCGAGACGCGCTGCTGCAGCACCTTCTTGACCGATTTCAGTCCGATATCGATCAAAATGGCCAAGGCGCAAGGCGTTTCCTTGAACCCGTCGGAAATCACCGGTATGTGCGGACGGCTGCGTTGCTGTCTTGTTTATGAGTACGAACAATACGTGGAAGCGCGGCGGAAGTTGCCGCGCCGCAACAAACGAGTCGGCACCCCGCACGGGGAAGCCCGAGTCACCGACCAGCTTCCCTTGCGCGACGCTGTTATGGTGGATCTGGGAGATGGGGTGCGAAAAATCGTCACGAGAGAGGAAATCATCCCGCTGGAAGAATTCCGAAAATTGGCTGAAAAGGCGCATGCCCCGTGTGACAAACACGGCGACGGCAGTTGCGAGTGCGGTCTGCCGGTTGGGCAGCGTCAGGCGGATGTGGTGGCATCCCGTCGCGCGCGATCCGGACAGTCTGATACGCCATCCAAAACGGAAGAAGACGGCGAACGCGAGCGCCGGCCGCGCCGATCCCGCGAAAAGTCGGCGGAGTCGGGCAAGAGTTCGAGGCGGCGGCGCGGACGGCGTCGATCCCGTCGGCGTGAGGATTCTTCCGCCAAGCGGCCAAATAACCGCGATTAAACCTGACCCACGGAATGCCACAATATGACAGATAACGACAAGGGACGCGCGAAACGGATACTCGGCGTCTTCGCCCATCCCGACGATCCGGAGTTCTTTGCTGGCGCAACCTTCGCCAAGTGGGCCGCTGACGGCGCCGAGATTACCTTTCTTGTCGCTACCAGTGGAGACAAGGGCAGCGCCGATCCCGACATGACCCACGCGCGCCTGTCAGAGATCCGGGAACAGGAAGAACGCGAAGCCGCTGCTGTGCTCGGCGTCAAGGAAGTTATCTTCCTGCGCTACCGGGACGGCGAGTTGTTCCCGACCTTGGAGCTTAGGCGTGATATCACACGGGTGATACGCCTGACCAAGCCAGACATCGTCGTTACACTCGATCCTACGGTATTCTGGCGCGGCACGCGCGGCCTCAACCACCCAGACCATCGCGCGATAGGCGCGGCGACCCTGGAGGCGGTCTTCCCGACAGCGCGGGACCGCCTGAATTTTCTGGAGCAAGAGCGGGACGAGGGCTTGGGTCCCCATAAAGTGCCGACCGTTTACATTGCCGGGGCGGCAGAGCCTACGCTGACCGTCGATGTTTCCGATGCCCTGGAGACCAAGATTCGCTCGCTCTATGCGCACAAGAGTCAGATTTCGGATATGGAAAAAATGGCGGAGCGCATACGCGAGGGTACGCTGGATCCCAATTCTCCTCCCGAATATCCGCGCCATATCGAAAGATTTCACGTCATAAACCTAGGATAGGGAAACATGACAATTGACTACCTGGCAGAGGCTGAGGCCTTGCGCGACGAGTTGATAGACAGACGCCGCGACTTTCATCGGCATCCGGAGTTGGCTTATCAAGAACATCGTACCGCCGGTATTGTAGCTGAGGAACTCAATAATCTGGGCTTGGAAGTGCAAACCGGCGTGGGGAAAACCGGCGTGATTGGCATATTGGAAGGCGCGAACGATGGTCCCACCATCTTGTACCGCGCCGATATGGATGCCTTGCCGATCCAGGAAGAAAACCAAGCCGAGTATGTTTCTCAAGCGGCGGGGGTCATGCACGCCTGCGGGCACGATGGCCATACCGCGATAGCGCTGGGCATCGCCAAGCTGTTGACCAATCACCGCGAGCGACTGGGCGGCAGGGTCAAGTTTGTCTTTCAGCCGGCCGAAGAGGTCGGCAGCGGCGCGAGTTCCATGATTGACGACGGCGCGCTGGAATCGCCGGCGCCGGATCGCACCTTGGGCATTCACCTCTGGAATGATCTGGAGGTTGGTACGGTGAGCGTAGTCGACGGACCCACGATGTCGGGGGCCGGGGTCTTCGAAATAACAGTTACCGGAAAAGGCGGCCACGGCGCAATGCCGCATCAGACAGCCGATCCCATCGTTTGCAGCGCCCAGATCATCGTCGCGCTTCAGTCGATTGTCAGCCGAAACATTGATCCTCTGGACACAGTTGTGCTGACGATTGGAGAATTGCACGGCGGCAGCGCCCGCAACATCATCCCGCAGACGGTGAGCTTTAGCGGATCCTTCCGTCTTTTCCGCGAAGAGACGCGCGAAATGATCCAGTCGCGCATCCACGATATTGCAACCGGCGTGGCGGGGGGCATGGCTTGCCGAGCCGATGTCAACTTCGGCCTTGGGATCGGCGCGATCGTAAACGATGTTGAGGTGGCTGCGCGCGCGCGCTCGGTGTTTTCCGGCTTGGGCGATGCCATTGACGTGGTGCGGCAGCCCTGGATGGCATCGGAAGACGTTGGTTTGTTCATGCAACGCAATCCCAGCGCCTATCTGCTCGTGGGTTCGGCAAATCACGGACGCGAACTTGATTTTCCTCATCATCATCCGCGCTTCGATTTTGACGAAGACGTTCTTCCCCTCAGCGTCGGCATGATGTCGGCGCTAATTGCGGATTATTTGGGAGCGGACGCCTAGATGCTGGACGGCCTTCCGATTCGCTGGCTGGAGTCCTGCGGCTGGCTGGTGCTCTCTGGCAGCGCCGATCTTCATAGCGAGATCCGCGCCCTGGCTTTGAGTCGATGCGACGCCTCCGGCGCGGTCGCTTATATTTCGCTCGCGGAAGATTATGGCGACGCGCTGATGGACGACCTGGCGGAATTGGGCGCGCCCGCAGGTTATCTGGTTGATCTCGCAGATCAGGACAATAACGAAATACATGAGCGCCTGAGCGGCGCTGGCATGATCGTCATAGAAGCGGGCGATGACCTTCACCGCTTAAAGCGGCTTATGACACAAACAGTTGCGCATGCCATCAAAGAGGCGCTTCAAGATGGCGCGCTGGTTCTGTTTGAAGGCGCCGCCGCAACGCTGGCCGGCTCTTATTATTTGGACCCGTCCGGGCAAGTTGCAAGCGCGTTGAAGATCGTAGAAGAGGCTTATGTGGCGGTTGATGTGAGCAGCTTCCTCGAAACGGAGACGGCGCAATTGCTCTTTCAAAAGCGACCGGATGCAGTTGGCGTCGCAATTGATAAGGGTTCCGCTCTGGTCCTGGGCCCGAATCAACACATCGAAACCTGGGGCGACAAACAGATCACTTTTAGCTTGGGCGATCCGTCGCGCCAAGGCCAGTTTTGACCGGATTGGGGGGCAAAAAGACAAACTGATATGCCAATTACGATATTGATAGGAGCGCAGTGGGGGGACGAAGGCAAGGGTCGCGCGGTCGACTGGCTGGCTTCGTCGGCCGATATCGTGGCCCGCTATGCCGGTGGGGACAACGCTGGACATACCGTGGCGCTGGGCAAAGACATATACAAACTTCATCTGGTGCCCTCCGGCATTTTGCACGAGGACGTCGTTTCCATCATGGGCAACGGGATGGTGATCAATCCGGTCAATCTCCTGCGAGAAATTCAATCTCTCAAGAAACAGGGGCTGTACATTAGTCCGGATCGCCTGGTCATCAGCTCGCGCGCTCACATCATCACGCCCGCTCATATTGAGCTGGACAAAGCCAGAGAACGCGCGCTGGGCGACGAGAAGATCGGCACCACGCTGCGCGGCATCGGGCCCGCCTATCTGGACAAGACCAACCGCGCCGGCATCAGGACAGGCGATATGCTGCTCGATATCGAAGTCTTTGCCGAGCGCCTGAGCCTCGCTGTCGCGGCCACGAATGCCGAATTACAGCAGGGTGGTTTGGATCCCTTGGATGCAGCGGAGGCTGTGGAGAGCTACCTGGAAGCAGCCGATTATCTGCGTCCTTATATCAAGGATGTATCCATCTACCTGCACCAGGCTTTGAAGGCCGGCAAGCGCGTCGTCTGTGAAGGGGCGCAGGGAACCATGCTTGATATCGATCACGGCAGTTACCCCTTCGTCACGAGCTCATCGCCCACGGCCGGCGGCGCCTTGACCGGGCTGGGAGTCGGCCCACTGTTTGTCGAGCGCGTGATCGGCGTTGCCAAGGCTTTCAGCACGCGGGTTGGCGGCGGTCCCATGCCAACGGAGTTGAACGGGGAAATCGCGGACCGTTTGCGCGGCACTGGCGCCAATTTTTGGGATGAGTTTGGTACCACAACAGGTCGCCCGCGGCGCTGCGGCTGGCTTGATGTGGTTATGCTGCGCTATGCCGCGAGCGTCAATGGCTTGAGTGAATTGATGCTTACAAAAATGGATATCCTGTCCGGTTTTGACGAACTGAAACTGGCGGTGGCTTATCAAATAGACGGCAAGCGTCACGAATATCCTCCGGTGACCAATGAGCAATTGGAACGCGCTGTTCCCGTCTATGAAACGCTGCCCGGGTGGCGAGACGATATCACCGGCTGTCGCGCGCTTGAGGAATTGCCAGCAGCCGCCAGAAACTATGTCGAGCGCGTCGCCGAGCTATGCGAGGTTCCGATCAAAAGCGTCAGCGTGGGTCCCGAACGCGAACAGTTGGTGAGGGTCCTTTAGATTTGTCATCGCTAGCCTGATATTACGAGGACCTTCATCACGGCGCAGGGCGGGCAAATGGTCAGGGCAATCGCATCAAAATGAAGCAACTGACATGGTACGAAATTGGACTGATCATTAACCACCGAGGGCGCCGAGGGTCGCGTAGACACTGA
>JAPPMO010000100.1 GCA_028873975.1 Chloroflexota bacterium | reverse complement strand
CTTCTTTACATTTGCATTGATCAATGTCGACTCAGTAGCGGACAAGCCTTACAGAATCGTTGCTTTAGCAAAACTTGCATTATTTTCCTGCACTTACTGAAGAAATGCCTCATTTACTTTGTGTTCGTCGTGTCATTTTGGTTGGTCATGCTTTCGACCGGGCAAAATCGCTTGACTTGCCAATAATCTGAAATGCGCCGCTGCCCGAGGCGATTCTAAATGAAATATTGATATTACATTAGAATAGGTTTATTGTTGAGTCATTAACCGCCAAAACTATTAGCGGATGGCATGTTGTAATATCGCATTCGGTGCAATTGCGTTTGTCATTCCCCGCGATTTATGAGTGCATCGCTGCGCGCAGGGACCGCATCGTCCTCACTTTCTCTCACAAATAATGGAGACTCATCCGTGCTTTTGCTCAAGTCGTTCGAGGTAACTTTGCTTCCATGAAAAAGCTCGACCGTCGTGTTTTGCGCACTCGTCAGTCCCTCAGCGATGCGATGATCTCGCTTGCTCTCGAGTTTGGTTATGAAGCTATCACGATCAAACTGTTGACGGAGCGTGCAGGAATAGGCTATGCCACATTCTTCCGCCACTTCAAGCGCAAGGATGATCTGCTCTTGCATGTATTGCAGTCGGGCTTGGTAGAAATGTTGGATCTGCTCAAGCCCGAAATGACCTCCTATGAAGAGGCTTTGATCACATTCGGACATATCAGAAAGAATCCGGGCATATTTTCACTATTCGCAAATCTGCCCCGAGACCACAAGGCGATCGCGGTCGTGATGGAGGCCATCTCAAACTCAATCAAGACTCGATACGTCTCGCGCGACGAGAGTTTCATCCCGCAAGAAGTTGCCATCAATCATCTGGCGACGTCAGTCATCGAGCTTGTACGCTGGTGGATCGAAAACGATATGAAGTATTCCATCGAACAGATGGCTACGATTCAAAGCGAACTCATAGTCAAGGCGACTGAAATTGTCGCCGTTGACCGGCGCGTTCAGCGGCGCAGCGATAGCGCCGCCGATTAACGGGACCGTCGTGCCAGTTCCAGCACAGCCCCGCCAAGGATTCCCAATTGAAGGACAATCGCCGCTGCCAGGACAAGCGGCAGCGACAAGTCGCGCTCGGCTTGTGGATCGGTCCTTGGCGCCGGCGGCGCGCCCGCTGCGCCGGGCGGCAGGCCGATGCGAAACACCGGCGATGCAAAAGGAGTTGCGGGGGGAGTTTGAAATGGCCTGGCTGTACTCGTCGCCGCTGACGCTGGCCTCTCGAGCGGTTGCGCGTCCTGTGTACTCGCAGGCGTAGCAGGGGCAGGTGTAAAAGTGCCATCCTTGGGCGGTACCAGGAATACATCGCCCGGCTGAATGAGACGTATGTCATCAAGCGCCATGTCATTGATTTCGAGCATATAAGGGATATCCGCCCAAGTATAGCCATAAATGAGCGCGATGTTGCCGATTGTGTCGCCGGTCTGGATTTCGTGTTTGATGTTCCCCACATCATCAATGCCCAATACAAACGAAGGCGCGGCGGGCGCATTAAGTCCAGCGGACAACTGCGTCCCGTTTGCCCGGGAGGCCGGCACGCGGCCAAGCGAATTGCCAAATACGAGCACGTAAGCCGTGCCAAATTCTCCGCTTGCGCTGCCAACACCGACATTGTCATAATTGGGGCTGGTTATGCCCGCATAATGAATGGGAGATCCCAGCCACCAATTCCAGGCCTCAAGCGCGCTTGCCCGCAAGCCTCGATAAATGTTCTCGCTTACCCAGTTTGAGGAGTAGCCCGCGTTCCGCGCGCGCGTCCGCGGTCCAGTGCCGTCGTCTTGTTGATGGCTGACCTTGCCCGTGCGCGCCATCCAGATCGCGTGGTTCTTGGCGGCGGAGTTCAGGGCAACGCTGATGGAATAGGGGGGCAATCCCTGCGACCGCCGCAAGCTGTTTATCCGCGCGAGCAGGACGCTTTGGGTATCTTGCGCTGCAACAGATGCAATCCCGAGAGTCACAAGCGCGAGGAAAAGCAGCAGTCGTGGCATCATGGCTGCCATTCTAGCATTGCTGCCCGGGCTTGCCATCTGACATTTGTCCAAGGCCAGCGCATTCGCGCCAGAATAAATATCGCTGCGACTTAGCCAAAGCAGGCTCAAATTTAACCACCGAGGGTCGCGCAGGTCGCGTAGACACTGACCGCCGACACCGAGAAAAGCAAGTAAAATCAATGCTCTTGTCTTATTGCAGACATGCCTTTTAGCGACAGATGTGGTTTCCCTGGCGACTTTGCAAGATACAGGTGGGGATTTAGAGAATAAGTCGTCAAAACACCCTCAACTCTGTGACCTCAGAAGTTCCAATAAGTAAGTAATGAGAATTGCGAAAACGCCGCTTCTCTACCCCGTCCCCGGCCCTTCCCCGAATCATCAGGGAAGGGTGACTCGACGTTTTTATTTGGAATGTCCCGCAGAATTCGCATGATTAACCTGGTTCTTCTTCTGTGCCTCTTATTTAATGAACCGCGATCTGCGGTAGCCGAGCAAGTTTATTATTTTCTGTGAGCGCGGTAGCCCAAATTCGCTGCCGCCGAGCGGCTGTGGCGAAAAAATAATTTGATGCGATTGACCTATACCCACGCACTTCCAACTGTTAATCGTCACTGAAAGTATCTATAATCTGCATATTTTGCGCCGTCCGATGACAAAGCCATGTGAATGGGTTAGTTTTGAGCCTTGTCATTGTGCCGCCAACACCTCGGAGAACATGACGTGAAGCGAATTTGCAGGGTTGCACTTGCCGTGATGATCGCGCTGCTGCCTTTGGGCTTGGTCAACACGCAGGACATGGCCGCTATTTCGCTGGATATCATCGGCATCGATTCAACGGAACTGTCAAATGTCTCCATCAACGCCAGCATTCTCGACGCCAGCGGGCAACTCGTCTCCGGCTTGGATGTCGACAACTTCTCGATCGCTGGCGATCTGGCCGGTTTGGCCAATGTGACGCGCGTCGAAAACGTCACCGACGATGATTTGGCCTTCGCCAGCGTCTTGGTGATTGATACCAGCAGCAGCATGGCTGATCGCCCCTTGCGGCAAGCGAAACAAGCGGCCAGACAATATGTCAATTCCCTGCGGTCGAATGACCCGGTGGCCATCGTCACCTTCAGCACAGAGGTGTCGCTGGTGGTGGATTACACAACGGACCGGGAGCTGCTTCTGCGCGCCATCGACAGCCTGGCATACGGCGGGCAAACCGCGCTCTACGACGCGACCTTCCTCGGCATCGAGACCGCGAACCGTGCCCCTCTCCCGCGCCGCGCGGTCGTGATATTGAGCGACGGCGGCGAATACGGCGATATCAGCGTCCGCAATCGGGACGAAAGCATCAAGGCTGCAACCGTCAACGGCGTACCTGTATACACGGTTGGCTTGGGATGGTCGGTTGACCGCCGCTTCCTGGAAGCGGTTTCGGCGGAAACGAACGCCGCATTTTACGACTCGCCAAGGCCGGAGCAGCTGCTCGCCATATTCCAGAACCTGGCTCACCTGTTCCGCACGCAATATATCATCACCTTGGATGTCGATATTCCGGCCGACGGCATGCGTTATGACTTTTCTCTGGAAGTCACCGCCCCGGACGGCCGCTACACATCGGGCATGGCGACTTTGCGTGCGCCTATCCCTATCCCCCTGCTGTTCTTGCCCGACGATATTTTCGCGGAGGCATTGAAGGAAAATACACAGATCAAGGTCGAGATCCTGGCCGACCAGGAAATCGAAAGCATCGAAATCGCGCTTGATGGCGAAGTCGTTTCTACAGAAGAGACTTACACGATTGAACCGGCCCGGGAGGCGCCCGGCGAACACCGGCTGGATATCACTGTCAGCGATATCGAAGGCGATGTCGGGCGACTCACTAGAGAATTTGAAGTTGCGGCGCTGCCGCCGACCGTATCCGAAGATTTCGAAGCCGCGCCCAGCGCCCAAGTCCGTGATCTGGAAGTGATTAGAGTCAATGCGGGCGGCCAGACCGAGATCACCAAGGTGGAGTTTTTCGTCGATGGCGAGCTCTTCGAGGTGGATGACGAAGCGCCCTACGAGTTCAATTTGGATCCCTTTGAACTGAGCCCCGGGGAGCATACGCTGAGCATCCGCGCGACCAACGCCAGCGGCCAGAGCACGACGGTAGACAGTAAATTCGATGTGGATGTGATTGCGCCGCGCCTGGAAATCGAAGGGCTGGCGGAAGACACAGTCATCAGCGACTCCGTCGTTGGCAGTGCCTTGGCGACCGGGCAGTCGCCCATCACGTCCATAAGTACCGATCCCGGCCTGGCTGTTGTCGTTGAAGACAACCGGATGCAATTCACCTTGGATCCCGCCGACTTGCCGCCAGGGAGGAATACGATTGCCGTGCGCGCGGTAGATGCCGCGGGCGCGGAAATCGTCAAGACGCTGCAATTTGAAGTCGCCGCGCTGCCGCCGACAGTAGAACTCAGCGGCCTAGCGATTGACGCGATCTTGCAGGGAGCCCAGGATGTCGAAGTGCGCGCCGGTGGTCAAACGGACATCACGCAGATTGAGGTCGCATTCGACGACGAACCGCCCCAAATCATCCGCGACGAGGTCTTCACGATTCCGGCCGAAGACTTGGGAGATGGCGAGCACGAAGTCGAAGTAACCGTGCGCAATGCCGGTGGAGAGAGTACGACAGTTACGCTGCCCTTCACGATTGCGCTGCCCCCGACGCCGACCGCCACTCCCACGACGACGGATACAGCCCTGCCAACGGATACGCCAACGTCGACGCCGACGCATACGCGCACGCCCTTGCCAACGAACACAGAGGCGCCGAGCCCGACCGCATTGCCCACAGCAACCGAGTTGCGAGCCGCTACTGATGCCCCAACTGCAACCGCTACCGACGCGCCAAGGGAGAACGCTTTAGCGATCGCCACTGACGCGCCAACAGAGACCGATGAACCTGATCCCACGGCAACAGACACCCCGGCGCCGCTCGATACCAATACTCCCCAGCCGACTGACACAAGCGCGCCGCAGCCAACTGACACAAGTTCGCCACAGCCGACATTGACAGATACAGCGCTGCCAACGGCGAGCTTCACGCCAGCTCCGACAGAAACAGCAGTTCCAACTCATACACCAGAGCCGACCAATACGGCGCGCCCGACTAATACGGCAGTTCCAACTCATACACCAGATCCAACGGAAACCAGCACGCCGGCGGCAACCGAAACAGCGGTTCCAACCAACACGCCTATTCCGACTGACACATCCGTCCCAACGAACACGCCAGCGCCAACAGACACATCCGTCCCAACTGACACGCCAATACCGACTGACACTGACACGCCGGAGCCAACTGATACATCCGTCCCAACGAACACGCCAATGCCGACTGATACAAATACGCCGGAGCCAACTGACACATCCGTCCCAACCGACACCCCGGTTCCGACTGACACTGACACGCCTGTGCCGACTGACACCGACACGCCTGTGCC
>JAPPMO010000016.1 GCA_028873975.1 Chloroflexota bacterium | reverse complement strand
GAACGAAAATAGTCAGCCTGCTTCTAGGCCGGTCTCAGATTCTTGACGTACACCCCGCTCCGGCTGTGTCTGTTGCCAGCGGCCAGAGCGCCGGCAGACCGCATCGTGCCGCAATCGGGCTCGGCGGCGAGGACGGCACGGAGGATTGGCAGACAAAGAAGTGCGGCCCTGTCTTACCATCATTTCTGAAAAATCAGTAATCCAGTATAGTAAGGATATGGAGTTTGCAAAGATTACTTCGCGAGGCCAGACGACAATTCCCAAGGGCATCCGTGAGGCGGCCGACTTAGGCGAGGGCGATGTGATCACTTTCGAAATCGAGGGGGATCATCTGGTGGTACGCAAGGCAACACCGGGGCAGGACGACTACGTGTTGGGCCTCTCCAAAGTCTTGACTGAGTGGGTTTCTCCCGAGGACGAGGAGGCATGGCGTGACCTTTGAGTCATTCGATGTGGTCGTTGTCCCTTTTCCGTTCTCAGATAGAGGGACGGTCAAGCGCAGACCTGCCTTGACCATCTCATCGGCAGACTTTAATCGGAATCATCGGCAATTGATACTGGCCATGATCACCTCAACCGGGAGTGGTTGGCCGAGCGACGTGGTGATCGCGGATTGGCAGGACGCCGGCCTCAACGTCCCGTGCAGAATCCGCTTCAAGCTCTTCACGCTTGATGACGCGTTGATCATCCGTAGGCTCGGAAGATTGACGAAGCGCGATGCCGATGCGGCACACAACGCACTGGGCGTCGTCCTAGCAAGCAGCGGATAGCGTCGTGCGACCTACCGAGAAGTCGATTACTGTTGTAACTGGCTGTGTGATTGGAGGTTAGAGACATTCTCAACGGCGATGCCGCGCCTTGGGCTGCGGCAGTATCGTTTCGTTAATGATGTCCCGTGATTCCGGCCAAGAGCAACCGCCAGTTCTCTTCCCAAGACGCCTTGCGGGCAACGTCCAAGCGCGACGGGCTGCCCTCAGCCGTGTCTGAGCAAGCAACCTCGCCGGGCAACGTCGCTAGAGCCAGCCAAGTTCAGCATCGCCGCATTTTCTGGTGTTCTGCTGTCACTGCGCTCAACACCGGTGTGATCCCGCTCCGTGTCGAGCTGAGCACGGACGCCAGCTTAGTCCGCCACAAATTCCGCGGACTATCCCGCAGGATCGCCCAAGCAGTTTCGGAGCAAGAGACTAGACATCACAAATCAAACGATGCAACGAACTCTGCTCATGCACCGGATTTGAGATCATAAGCAAGCTTTGACAATTCCTTGAGGACATCCGCTTTCCCCTCGATGTGCGCCGGGGTCAGACGAAGACGATAGGCACCCCATCGCTTGTCGTATTCAAGTGTGTTCAGTTCCGCATCATCAATTTTCTTGTCGATATCCTCCGAATCAGGTAGCTTTATTTCGAACACGAGATGTTGTTTCTTCGGCCTAAATATCACGAAGTTGTAAGGTTGTCTATCTCTTTCTAGACCGATATAGAACTTGTTATACTTCAGTTTGAGTGTCGAATCTAATCCATGTAGAATTCCGAGCACATGATCAACTAGGTTAACGGTAGATTTAGTAGCCCGATGTTCCCAGTATTCTCGATCTGTTGGTGCCGACTCGGCCTCTTCGTCTTCATCAACAGATCCTCGTGATAATTCATCCATCACCTTTGTGAACACTAGGGTGGTGTTATCGCCTACCCGGAGAGCCTGCATCTGAATAGCGATCAGAGGTATGGTCCCATTAAACAGAGAAATGACATTTAGGAATCGGCTTGTGATGTCCTCCGCTACAATTACGGCGCAGTGCTCATACTGCGGGTACCTCTTCCTCTCAATGTCCCAGTATTCAATTGTGCGAATGATATGAGTCTCATCCGTTGGACCAAGTTGTAATTCTACCTCGTAGCGCTGTTTCGTCTCGGGGTCTTGAAGCAATAGATCTAGGCGTCCAGCGCGGGGTTGCTTTTTCTCTGCAGTACGCAGTACAAGGTCTCCAATCCCGAGAATTGAGGGATCTTTTTCAATGATGTCTTGTACCCACCTTTCGCTACGCTCAGGATCGCCCTTAAGCGGTACGCGTTCAGCCTTTAGGAATTCGCCGCCCATGATCAGTCCTCCAGATGTAATCGACGCTTGTTCTTCTCCGAACTGAACACCTCGGAGCTACAAGGTACCAATTTACCCAGAATACCCTTGCTGTTGCGCCTTGGTCAAGAATCAATGCCTAGCTGGGTGTGCGACATTTCCGTGAATCATGCGAGTTTTGCTGAAGAGGCTTTCCTTGTCTGAGTGTATTTGTTACTCTCAGTCAAGGAGGCCCCATGCCCGACTCCCTGCCTGACCTCGAAGCGCGACGCTCGCAAATCCTGCTCGAAATCGCCCAGCTCGGCGACTTTCGACGCGGCTCTGTCCATGCGTCCTTCCGCCGCTGCGGCAAGCCCAACTGCGCCTGCGCCCGCGACGACCATCCCGGCCACGGCCCCCAAGTGCGCCTGTCCTACAAGCGCGACGGCAAGACCGTCCAGCACACCCTCTCCTCGCCCGCCCAGATCCACAAGGCCGAGCGTGAGGTGGCCACCTTCCGCCACTTCCAGCGGCTCAGCTCCGAACTCGTCGAGCTCAACGAGCAAATCTGCCAGCTGCGCCCGCCAGAGGCCCCAGATCTGGAGGCGGCGCCGTACGTGCCAAAAAAAACGCTGCGCGCCATCCAAGACGCCGTCCAGGCCGAGGTCGGCAGCCTGCTGCAAGTGATCGTCAAGGCCCGCCGCCGCCTCGGCAGCTTTGACCTCGAAGCCTTGGAAGAGGCCACGCGCGCGGCCCTGCAGCGGGCCGGGGCGCGCCTGCTGGAGGAACTGCTGGAAGAATCCGGGGACGCCAGCGCAGCGCCGCTGTGCGCCTGCGGCGCAGCGATGCGCTGCGAAGGGCCGCGCCCCAAGCGCTTGGTCAGCCTGCTGGGCAGTGTCAGCTTGCAGCGGCTGTATTATCACTGCCGGCATTGCTGGCGCGGCACGGTGCCGTTCGACCGCGCCCTGGACATCGAGGGCACGCAGTACTCGCCGGGCGTGCGCCGCCTGCTGGCCGTGGTCGGCGGCGAAACGCCGTTCGCGCGCGGGCGCGAACTGCTGGCAGAGCTGGCGGGCATTGCGGTGAGTGTCAAGGCCGTCGAACGGCAGGCCGAGGCAATTGGCAGCGACTTGGCGGCGCGGGCCGAGTCGGCCCGCCTGCAGGCGGCCCTGCGCGGATTCCCGCCCCAGAGCGGCGAGCCGATTCCCACGTTCTACTTCTACATCGAGATCGACGGCACCGGCATCCCGGTCACGGCTGCGGCCGCGGCCGGGCGCGAGGGCAAGGACGGCACAGCGGCGCGCACCCGCGAGGTCAAGCTCGGCTGCGTCTTCACGCAGACCGTACTGGACGCCGAGGGCCGGCCGGTGCGGGACCAGAACTCGACCACGTACACGGGCGCGATCGAGGATGCCGAGGCGTTCGGGCGGCGCGTCTACGACGAGGCTTGGCGGCGCGGCTTGCACCGCGCCGAGCGCGTGGTGGTACTCGGCGACGGAGCAACTTGGATCTGGAATTTATGCCACATCTACTTCCCCAACGCCATCGAGATCGTCGACATCTACCACGCCCGCGAGCATCTGTGGGAGTTGGGCCGCCAACTGTTCCCGCAGGACCGCCAGCAGCGCCGCCGCTGGGTGCGCCGGCGCAAGAAGCAACTCGACGAGGGGCGCATCGAGCACTTGGTGCGGTTCCTGCGCAGTCTCCGGCCCGAAGCGCCCGAAGTGCTCGAGAAGCTGCGCACCGAGGCAGCCTACTTCGAGGGCCATGCCCAGCGCATGCGCTATGCCGATTTCCGCCGTCAGGATCTCTTCGTCGGCTCTGGAGTAATTGAAGCCGGGTGCCGCAGTGTGGTCGCCGGTCGCTTAAAGCGATCCGGTATGTTCTGGACCGTCGACGGTGCCAACTCGATCATCGCCCTTCGCTGCGCACAGGTCTCCAATCGTTTTGCAGACTACTGGGACGAGCGGGCCGCAGCTTAGCTTTCACAGAAATGTCGCGCACCCTGCCTAGCTTCGAAGGCCTAGATATCACGACGCGGAATCGATCACTCCCGAGAGTTCGGGAAGCTAACCGGTACCCCCGCTGCCCTGCTCCAGATTCAGAGATCCTGAATTCCAATCATCACGAAGGTTTCATATTCTTAGACTTCGGCACTTCGGCACATCGTGCAACACCGAGAAGTCGATTACTGTTGTAAGTGGCAGTGTAATTGGAGGTTAGAGCCATTCTCAACGGCGATGCGGCGCTTCGAGCTGCGGCAGTATCTTTTCGTTGATGATGTCCCGTGATTTCGACCGAGAGCGATGGCCAGTTCTCTTCCCAAGACGCCTTGCGGCCATCGTCCGAGCGCGACCGGCTGCCCTCAGCCGTGTCCGAGCGAGCAGCCTCGCCAGGCGGCGCGGCTAGAGCCAGCCAAGCTCAGCATCGCGGCATTTTCTGGTGTTCTGCTGTCACCGCGCTCAACACCGGTATCATCCTGATCCCTGTCGAGCTGCCCACGGACGCGAGCTTAGTCCGCCACACGTTACGCGGGCTATCCCGCAGACTCACCCAAGCGGCTCCAGAGTAGGAGACTAGACGGCAGAAATCAAACGATGTGCCGAACTCTGAGTTTTGCCCCTAGCTCCGTCGGCGGAACGATTGAGGTCCGAGAGTGATACGGCCTGAACATATAACCGTCTTTCCAGTTTCGCGGGAAGACCCCAAATCTCAGCCAGAATTTGAGCCTAAGGTTCTGTTCCAGTTGAACCCATGCGATACTTGATATCGTAGTTGACAATAAAATCTAGTTCTGTGGCCGACAAGCCGTATATTTTGGCTAGTTCTTTCTCGATAATATCGATCTTCTCCTTTGATGAAGACCCGGAAATCTCGTTGTATTCGATGATATGACCTTGCTTGGTTGAAACCTGCTTCTTCTTGGAGTTGGTATCTAGACTGTCCATGAGATCTTCACAGAGTGTTATCCAGTTATGTTTTGATTTGTTCCAGATCAGTGGAATAGGGAATCTCCTTACCAATTTGTCGTTGATATGCTCGCAGTCAGAAAATGCCGAATAATACCAGTAAAACAGGGATGAGTTGAGAACGCATGCTGCAAAAGCTGCCGCCTCTCTAGACATCATTGGGACGCTTCGCCAGTGTGAGGGAACAGATTCTTTACCGTTCTTCCTAAAATATGGCCGCCTGTCTGCAGCCTTAGCCCAATAGCGACAGGCTTCTTGGTAGTAGAGAGTTACTCCCTCTGCATTTAGTGCAAGCGTTCCGAGGCAAATTTTGAAGGAAGATACTTTATCGTAGATTCTAATTTCAGTCCGATCTCCAAACTTTCCGATACGGTGATTGTCGATTATGATTCGATGATAGCAATACGATATTCCAGCCAAAAAATCTGCCTTCTCGTCCGCATAGAATCGACGAATATTTGTTGTGAATAGTTGTTGCTTCGGGGAAGGAGTTGACAGCAGTATAGACACTGGCATCTCGACGCCCTCGAAAATAGACTCAGGGATCCTCCCCTCTGCCAAATTTCCGATGTTAAGATTTCCGGCGGA